>JAQWQD010000017.1 GCA_029244985.1 Gammaproteobacteria bacterium
TCAGAAGTGAAACCACTTAGCGCCGATGGTAGTGTGAGGTTTCCTCATGTGAGAGTAGGTCATTGTCAGGCATTTATTTAGAAGAGTCCCTGCATTCGTTTGAGTGCGGGGATTTTTTTATGGCGTGCAGGAAAGTGGGAATGGAAACTCATAATAACAGGGAGCTAGCCGAAGTCTGATGATTATAGTGTGCTGTGCCGCAGTCTATGGCTCAAGGTGATATCGTTTTCCATTTTAATAGTCATGGTCTAGTGTGTTGTTATTTGATATACCTAATTAACCAATAACGATAAAGTCCAACTGAGGCTCCCTTGTGATTAAAATCTGCGCATTGATTTTTTCTTTCATATTGCCAACGACAGCCCTGGCTCAGCAATCGGATATCACCTTTATAGTTGCTGGGAAGACATCAAATCATCGTCAACAAGTCGATGGAACAATAAAGACCCTGAATTTCCATTTCTTCGCTGAAATTTTCTTACAACCTGATGGCGAAGCCACTCTGGCCAGTATTAGTACGCCATTGTCCAATACCCCGATAGATTTTTCTGATAGCGGATACGCATTGGAAATGCATGGGGGTCGCTACAAGACAGAACAGGAATTGGAGAGCAATTACCCTGATGGTAATTATAGATTTCAATACGCGGCACCGAGTATCGGCTCGGTAAGTCATTCAATAGTGATGACTAAAACAAGAGCCAGTGGTTCCAGCCTACCGGAGGCGCCGAAGATTGAATTGTCTCAAGGGGGGGTGCCGGTGGCGCCAGACCAGATCGACCCAAATCTGAACTTAAAGGTTACATGGAGCGAGTTTGCTGAGGGCGGCCAAGATCCGCTTGGCATTATGGATGATTTGTTGTTTGTTATAATGGCCAATTGCCATGGAGAGCGCATCGCACATAGTGGTCGACCATTTGAGAATAGGCCTTACCTCACCTATGCTGATCATTCATTCTTTATCGATGCTGAAATTTTAATTCCCGAAAATGCTTATCAAGTATCCGTTGAGCATGCCATTCTTGATACTTCGACCAATTATGGAGTGCCGGCCTTTGCAACCTTTGCTACCACGACTTTTTTGGATTTAAAAACCACTGGATTCGCAGAGGGAGATGCAGGGTGCCCGCGGGTCTTGCAAGTCTTTGATGCGGGTCAAACCGTGCTTCCATGAAATCGAAGCTAGACATAACACAAAGAGCCATTTCGGGACTGAAATACTTGTTTGTAGCTGATGCTATTGCAATGCCAGTCCATTGGTATTACAGGATAGCTGATATATTTGCTGAGTTTCCGGGTGGTATTTCCAAGCTTGAAAATGCACCCTCTTTCCATCCAGGCTCAATTATGTCTTTGCATTCAACTCTAGGAGGAGGGCGAAATACAGCGCCACGATTTGGTAAGGTGAAGGAAGTGGTCGGCGCTGTAATTCTTAAAGATAAAGCAGAGTTTTGGGGTAAACCTAATATTCACTACCACCAGGGAATGTTTGCCGGGGAAAACACATTAAATGCTCATTGTGCAAGAGTTCTCATGCGAACGATTATCGCCTGTGAGGGCAAATATGATGAACCTGAATTTCTAAGTGCTTACGTCAACTTCATGACTTCTGATACGCCTTTGCATCCTGATACCTATGCTGAATCGTATCACCGGGAATTTTTCTCAAATTTAGCGGCTGGACTGCCAGTAAACAAGTGCGGAGGCATCACTCATGATACAGCGTCTATAGGGGGCCTAGTTACAATAGTTCCGCTAGTAATCTGTTTAGTGCTGAGTGGATTGAAATTAAATGAAGTTAAAAAAATAGCCCGCTCACATTTACGATTAACTCATCCAGACTCAGGTCTTTATCGAGTATGTGATTATTTTGTCGAGCTTCTCAGATCGTTACTTCTAAAAAAAACGGATGAGCAGATCGATGACTTGATAGATAACATTTCGGTCAATAGTGTAGGCGAAAGCATGAAAGCAATTATTGGACAGGGCCTGCCAGATCAAGTAGTTATAGGCCGAAAATATTCTTCTGCATGTTACATTACTGACTCGTGGCCGAGTGTTTTGTACTTGGCTCTAAAATACCAAACTGACCCTTTGAAAGGACTTTTTGTTAATGCCAACCTCGGCGGAGATAATGTTCATAGAGGCTCGATTTTAGGAACCATATTTGGCTTATTGGGCGGTTCTGAAGCCAACTATCTATTTGAAAAACTGACAGATACCAATACCTTACAGAACGAGATAACAACCATGTGCAATATCTCTTCGCTACTAGATAAACCAAGTGCTTAAAACAAGCCAATGAAAAATATAAAAAATTAGTTCGGGCGCGTAGGCCTCATTCTTTGATGTGTCATGAGTGCTATAATGCGACTTGGAAAAGATCTCTATCGAGGTGAATCATGTTTACAGTTCAACCACTTGCTTGTGCGCTTGGCGCCGAACTTTCTGGTGTTGACCTGACTTTAGAGTTGTCGCCTAAAATTTTTGAGGAGTTGAGGCGACTGCTCGTTGAATACGAAGTTATTTTCTTTCGAGACCAAGATATTAGTCCTGCTCAACATCGGTCGCTCGCAGCGTCTTTTGGTCCCCTGCAAACGCACCCAGCTTATAATACTGTGGAAGGGTTTCCAGAAATCACAATTCTTGAAAGCACAGCGGAAAATCCTAGTAAGATTGAAGCTTGGCACTCGGATATGACGTTTCGGGAACATCCACCTCTCGGCACTGTGCTTAGGTCGAAAATTATTCCAGCACAAGGTGGAGATACGTTATGGGCGAGTATGACTGCAGCCTACGACGGACTTTCGACTCCTATGCAGAATTTTCTTGCAAATTTAACTGCTGAACATGATTTTAGCTATGGTTTTAAAGAAAGCTTAGCGGAGCCAGGAGGTAGAGAACGACTTGCCCAGGCGGTTGCTGACAACCCTCCTGTAATACATCCCGTCATTCGAACTCACCCAGAAAGTGGCAAGAAAGTAATTTTCGTAAATTCGCTATTTACTACTCGAATATTAGAATTGAATAACAAAGAAAGTGAAGATGTACTCAAATTTCTCTTCGAGCATGTTGTTACAGCAGAATACAGTTGCCGGTTCCGCTGGGCACCCAATTCAATAGCTATCTGGGACAATCGCAGTACACAGCACAAGCCCATCAATGATTATTTTCCCGCCCACAGAATGCTGCAGCGAATAACTATAGATGGTGATATTCCTTACTAACGCGGATTAAGATGGAGCTTCCTAGCGCGAAATGAAATCAAGAATCCAGCTTGCCACTTGTGAATTATTTGTTTCATTCTTGAATGAGTTAATAGCTTCTCTGTAATGCGTTTCACCGAATATTTTCCGACGCATATCTAACAGGGCGCGGGCATAGCCTTCGCTGAATTCTGGATGACCCTGAAAGGTAAGTATGTGATCACCCAACCCCATGGCGGAAATAGGGCAAGTCTCAGTGCGCGCAAGAAGTTTGCCACCTGGTGGTAGTTCCAGGACTTGATCTTTGTGGTTGGAAGGTATCTTAAATTCACTGCGTGTCAGTCCATAATCCTTTGCCGCATCCGTGAATTTATTCTTATGTACGCCGACACACCACCCAGTTTCAGCTTGACCGGTTTTGCCACCCAAGGCCTCTGCCACTAATTGATGACCAAAGCAGATGCCAATAATTTTCTTTTCCTCTGAGTGCAATTGCCTGACGAAATTCTTTAAATCATTTATCCATGGAATATCATCATAAACACTAAGTTTACTTCCAGTAATGACATAACCGTCAACCTCATCGATATCAGAAGGGTACTCCCCTTGAACAACTTCGTAAGTCATAAAACTAATATCTGGGTCTACTAGGTGGAAGAGTTCAGCAAACATGTCTGGATACTCACCATGCTTCGCTGTAAATTCCGGTTTAACCGTATCTGTGTTTAATATTCCTAACTTCATATTTTTGGCTATGTTCTGAGAGAAAATTATACATTTTTCAAATGGAATGATTTTGGTTGAGTGAGTTGTTGATATCCTAGCTCAGATAATGTAGCCCCTCGTCCAGTATTTTTTACCCCAGTCCAAGTTAAAGCCGGGTCTAGGTAGTCACAGCGGTTCATGAATACTGTTCCTGTTTGTAATCGATTTCCTAAATGCTCTCCCGCCGATTGATCTTGCGTCCACAATGAAGCAGTCAGACCTAAATCGCTATCATTCATTAGGTGTATCGCTTGTTCGTCATTGCTTACAGACATTATACCAACTACTGGCCCAAAGCTCTCTTCTGTCATAACAGACATAGAATGGTCAACATCGATTAGCACTTCAGGAGCGATATAAGGAGTGCTTTCCGCAGCATGGTGGAATTTAGTGGCATCAACACAAGGTTTCGCCCCTTGTGTGACAGCGCCTTTAATTTGTTGGCGAACCCAATCGGCGGCGCTGGTTTTTACCACTGGCCCAAGTGTAGTTGAAGGGTCAATCGGGTTGGAGAGGATCAATGCATTTACCTTTTCAATATAGGCTTCGACAAATTGAGTATAGAGAGAATCATGTACATAAATTCTTTCGATGCCACAACACGATTGCCCGGAATTGAAAAATGCACCATCAACTAGTTCGGTCACGCTGTAATCAAAATTTGCATCTGCACGTACATAGGCTGGATCTTTTCCGCCGAGCTCCAGTCCCAGCCCTGTAAAAGTGCCAGCTGCAGCGACTTCGATTTGTTGGCCGGCCGCTACCGAACCGGTAAAGCAAACGAAATCGATATCTCTCGAAGAAACTAGCTTCTCTGTAGTTTTATGGCTCAGGAATAGACATTGCAATACGTTATCTGGGAGACCGGCCACTTGAAAGGCTTTGGCAAAAGCCTCTCCACACAAGGGCGTTTGTGCTGAGGGTTTTAATAATACACTGTTTCCAGCCATGAGCGCAGGGACAATAGAGTTTACCGCCGTAAGCAGTGGGTAGTTCCAGGGAGCGATTGTAAAAACAATACCCAGAGGTTCTCGGCGAATAAATCTCTTGAAACCGTCTTCAGGCGTTGGAACAAGGTCCGCCAAAGATTGTTCAGCGATACCGATCATATGTCGTGCACGTTGCGCTAAGCCCTTCACTTCGCCCCCGCTGAAGGCAATTGGCCGACCCATTTGCCACGAAATCTCTTCGGCAATCTGATCTTGCTTCGATTCGAAATACATCACAGCCTTCTCACAGATTTCAGCGCGGTCTGAAATGGATACTTCTTGCCATTTTTTTTGTGCTACCCGTGACAATTCAACAGATTTTTCAAGGTCGCGCATGCTCATTAGCTCTCGTTCAACATAGATGGATCCATCAATGGGTGAGATGCATTGTAGATACTTGTTATTTTGATTTTTTTTCATAATTTAATTTTATTGTTGGAATGTAGTGTCGTCCCGCATATTATCTGCTCGGCCAACGAGACAAAAAACATTACGAATGGATTATTATATAAAAACCACTCTTTGTAGCACCACAAGGAATCCAGTGCGAATGTTTGTTATTCCAATACTAATCCGAGTATGGGTCGTAGGGGTTTTGTTCTCACTGCTAAGCGTTCCAAGTTCGGCAGCTGGTATTGACGCTACAATAAACAGTGCAATGCAACCCATTGCGGATGCTGTGGCCAGTTTCATTTTTTTTGAAGTTAGTGTTTTTGGTACTCGACTCCCTCTTATTATCCTATGGCTCATTGGTGCGTCGATATTTTTCACCTGCTATTTTAGATTCCTGAATTTGCGTGGCTTCAAACACGCCTTCGAACTTTTAAGGGGCGATTTCACTAAACCGGGCCAGCGCGGAGAGCTTACTCATTTTCAGGCTTTAGCCACAGCAGTTTCAGGCACAGTGGGAATTGGTAACATAAGCAGTGTAGCAATTGTTATTTCTGTAGGTGGCCCGGGAGCAACTTTCTGGTTAATGGTTGCCGGACTTTTAGGAATGTCTACCAAATTTGCAGAGTGTGTTGTCGGAGTCAAGTATCGCAAGCTTAATTCCGACGGGAGCGTCTCCGGCGGTCCTATGTACTATCTGGAAGAAGGCTTAAAGGAAAGAAATTTAGCTTGGTTAGGTAAGCCTATGGGGTATTTCTATGCCTTATCAATCGTGATTGGGTGCATGGGGATTGGAAATATGTTTCAGTCAAATCAAGCATTCGAGCAGTTCGTGGTAGTAACTGGCGGCGAAACAGGATTTTTTGCCGACAAAGGTTGGCTCTTTGGGGCAGTCTTGGCCAGCATAGTTGGGGTCGTTATTCTTGGCGGAATCACCAGTATTGCCAAAGTAACCAGCAAACTAGTTCCATTTATGGCGGGGATTTACATCATCGGCTCACTAACGGTAATTTTTCTCAACGCCGAAAGGGTACCCTGGGCAATTGGCGCGATAGTTACAGAGGCATTCAACTCAAGTGCCGTAGGCGGCGGTATACTTGGTGTAATGATTATGGGTTTTCAGCGTGCGGTTTTTTCAAATGAGGCAGGCATAGGATCGGCAGCTATCGCCCACTCTGCTGTAAAAACTCAGGAACCAGTTACTGAGGGTTTTGTTGGATTAATGGAACCCTTTATCGATACCGTTGTAATTTGCACTTTGACCGCTCTGGTTATTTTAACTACTGTTTATGAGCCAGAATTGGCTGGTGCAGGTATGCAAGGCATTGAGCTTACTACACGCGCTTTCGGTACCACTCTTACCTGGTCAGCCATTCCGCTAGCATTTATAGCGATTCTGTTTGCGTTCTCGACGCTCTTATCTTGGTCGTATTATGGTTTGAAAGGTTGGACCTATATAGTAGGAGAATCCAGAAAAGCAGAAAATATTTTTAAGATTATTTTTTGTTTGTTTGCGGCTCTCGGCTGCATGGTTCAATTGGATGCGGTTCTTGAATTCTCAGACGCCCTAGTTTTTGTAATCGCCTTACCGAATATCATTGGTTTGTACATTCTTGCACCAATCATCAAGAAAGAACTTAATAGATATCAAGAACGGCTACGTAATGGCGAAATTCAAAATTTGCGAAAACAATTGAGTAGGTAAGGAGTCAGACTAAGACTAAGACTAAGACTAAGACAGTTGTTTGTAGTTGCTTTAAACTATCTCTTCTTTTTGAATTTGAATAGTCAGGATAGATTAATTTTATTCCTAGCCCAATTGGTTCAGCGAGTTGTTGTTCCAGGTATAGACGCTAATAAATAGTACCTCCAAATCTGAATTCAAAGATCAGTATGGTCGGGGTCCATGGAACCGAGCCTGTAGAGATTTATTTGTAACTGATTCATAAAAATATTTATTAACTGCATCTCATTACTAGTAAATAATGTTTGAAGCTCTTGGTGAGCATGCATCAGCATTCGGTTTTGCTGTGCGACTAAATCATCAATGCTTAGCTCGCTTGGATTTGGAGAATCATTAGCAGACATTCTTGCATGCTTAACAAGTATGTCTAGCACGAGCGATTGTCGTTCGTTGCTCAGGCTTCCAGCAGAACGAGCGAGCTCTGCGGCATAATCTTGTTTTAGTTGAGCGTCAGAAGGGCCATCTGTCTGGCGATCTAAAACACTTAACTCAACAGAATTTAGCAATGGCGCCAATTTTTCCCGCAAATAAGCGTGGTTGCTAACAGTTTTTAATTCTTCTGGGCTAGACTTGCCAGAACTTACTTCGGCACTGAGTTTTGCGCGCTCGCTCAAAACTTCTACCAATTTAGACTCGATCTGATTTTTTCGCATTGCATTTCCAGACAGGGATTCAAGAAATATTCCAAATTGCACATTTATCTGCATGCGTGCGGTTTCTTCAAACTGCGTGCCTGCCTGACTGCGCTCAATCATTGCTCGCACAGAGTCTGGAATGCTCGAATCCTGTCCAAAAATGCTACTGACGTAAAGTAGAGTTATTGCTGCAATAACAAGTTTATTTTTCATAGCACTAAATGACTCATAACCTATATATCATTATCTTATTTTACTGGGCGGACGTAACGCTTGATTCCACCTACCGGTCCAACTTCAGCGCCAAAAATATTGCCATGGCTGTCTGCTACTACACCCTCGGCCGTGCATGTCCCTCGACAATCTGGCTGCGGGTCAGGAATTAGGAACTCAACTTCGCCTGTGATCGCACTTCCTACTCGGATACCGCGTGTCCATGCACCGTGATCAGGATTTACTGAACCTGATTCAGAATCTGCTGCATAAAGCACATCATGTTCATCAATATAGATCCCGCTATTACGACTGAATTGGTACCAGATATCTAACAGATTACCTTCTTGATCGAAGATTTGAATGCGGTCATTGCCACGGTCTGCAATAAATAGACGACCTTTTGAATCCATTGCCATTCCGTGAGGTTGACGAAACTGCCCAGGACCCAAGCCCCACTCACCGAAAGAGAATAGATGGTTGCCCTCCGCATCAAACTTATGGACGCGGTTAGGAGTGTTTTCAGCACTAGAGTGTCCTTCGCCGACAAATATTGAGCCATCTGGTGCAACATGCACGTCATTGGGGGTATAGAAATATTCCTCATCACGGCCACCACCCTTCGTACCTAGGGACATAAGATGTACCCCGGTTGGACTGAATTTATGAACCTGGTGGCCATAGTCTTCACCAGAATAATCCTGAACTTGATCTGTCCCGCGGGCATCAGCAACCCAGACATTTCCATCGTGGTCTACATGAATGCCGTGAGGCCAGGTGATATAACCTGCACCAAAGCTGCGAACAAGATTGCCATTCTTATCGAATAGCATAATTAAGTTTGTATCCGGGCTGCCAACGCAGGCGTTAATGTTGCCGCCGCAGCGTTCAGCGACCCAAACGCTCTCCCCGTCAGGATGGATATCCACTGTACTTGACGAACCCCAGTCACGCCCCGCCGGTAGTTGAAAGTAACCAGATTGAGTGGTGTAAGGGTTTGGCAAGTCGTTTACTGGCGGCATGTCTGATTGCGCAAACACTAAGGCTGGGGCAGTAATTAGTGTTAAAAAAGTGGTTTTTAATCTTGTGCGTATGGACATCGTGGGCCCTCTCAGGTTTGTTCTATTGAACGAATGCGTGGCCAGCAAGAATAAAACAGGAGATGCCATTGATTCAATGAAACTTGGAAAAATTGTTCTTATTGTTACAGATTGTCAAACTATTGAAATAAATACATTTATCTAAAAGGTATCTATTAGTTATCCTCTTCTTGTAAGAACGATTACAGGGGTGAGAGAAATTTGGTTGAGACCTACTTAATTTCCTACAATGAAAGTATTCTGCTGTTCTAGTTTCTGACCTTTCTGGTTTTTTAATTGTGATACATCGCCCATGAGAATTTCTTAATGAAGAAAATACAATCTGATTCGTTATTCGCCTCTCTAATGGCATCCTTGATCATGGCTGTTGCACCTAGTTGCTTTGCTCAAATGCCGACATTGGAAATATCAACATTGGTCAATGAATACCGAATTGAGCATGAGCAAGAAATCCTCGTTGATTTTGTTAATTTATTGTCAATGCCCAACGATTCGGCAAATTCCGAAGATATTGATGCCAACGCCGAACTAATTTCGCAGATGTTACAGAGTAGAGGATTCGCAACGAGAACGCTTCGAGCAGGGCGCGCACCCTATGTTTTTGCTGAATTAACAACGCCTGGTGCGACTAAAACTCTTATTCTATATGCCCATTTCGACGGTCAGCCTGTCCAAGAGGAAAATTGGACCTACCCTCCATTCACTCCCACCTTGATGGACGCGCCTTTGCCAGGCGGTGAACCTATAGATTTAGAAACAGTATCTGGCAGTTTTGACCCTGAATGGCGTTTGTACGCCCGTTCGGCAGGGGATGACAAGATGCCGATTGTTGCAATCATACATACACTGGATGCTATGCGGGCGAAGGGCATTCCGTTGTCAGTTAATTTGAAATTGTTATTGGATGGTGAAGAAGAGCGCGGTTCGCCCACTGTCGGTCAGATTATTGATGAAAACCCAAGTCTCTTTGATGCAGATCTGTTTCTGTTTTGTGACGGACCTATGCATCAGTCGCGGCGTGCGCAACTGGTATTTGGTGTAAGAGGCAGTGGTACTGTCGATATTACGACTTATGGTGCTACTCGTCCGTTACATTCAGGTCATTACGGGAACTGGGCGCCTAACCCCATCATGCAGCTTTCTTATTTGTTAACGAGTATGCGCAGCGAAAATGGTCGTATACTGGTAGATGGTTATTATGACAATGTAGCAACTTTGAGCGAAGCTGAGCGTGCGGCAATCAATACGATGCCAGATACCGCTGCTGATTTGCAAAATGAACTGTCGATTCATACGCCTGAAGGTGAAGGCGTTCGCTTGGAAGAATTGGTTACATTACCGGCAATTAATGCCCGAGGTATCGCTGCCGGAGGTGTGGGGACTCGAGGTCGAAATATCATTCTACCGTCTGCAACGGTGTCACTAAATCTTAGGATGGTCCCTAATCAGCAGCCACTCCGGCTAAGGGAGCTGATTGAAAATCATCTCCAGAAAGAAGGGTTCTTCGTTGTGCATGAAGACCCGTCTGCTGCCGTTTTGCGCAATAATTCCAATGTAGTAAAGCTCAATTGGCGTGGTGTTGGCAATGCTGGACTGCGCACGCCAATGAGTGATGAAGTCGCGCAACATTTGATTGGTATCATGAAGGAACTAGCGCCAGATCTAATTCTTACTCCAAGTATGGGGGGGACATTGCCACTTAATGCATTTGATGATCGCCTTGATACACCTATTATCATATTGCCTTTGGCTAATCATGATAACAATCAACATGGGCGCGATGAAAATATTCGCTTACAGAATATTTGGGATGCGATGGCAGTCTATGGTGTGTTGTTTGCGAAGTTTGGGGGTAGTTGATTAAGATAAACGATTGGTTTAATCAGTTAATAGTGGTTGACTAGATTAATCATTAATAAATATTAGAAATAGATTTTATTAATGCTGTTGCAACTGGTCTTCGTAAAAATAGCAAACAGGTATTATTTAAGTAGTGTCAGGTCATTTTATTGACTAGGTCTTGCCAGGGTAATACTCATCATAAAATCCATATCACCATCCAATATTGTGTCACCCGCAGGCATTTCGTTTTCATCGAAGATATGTGCCATTAATGCATTAACTTGTGGCAGGCTCAAGCTGCCAGGTTGATCAAGAGGCATGGTGTTGGCAATGCGCGCATAGAGCGCTGCAGCAGGTACGCCGGCCCAGATGGCATCGAATGAACGCCCGGTAAATTCCTGCACACTGTGGCAACGTTGGCAAAGAGTTTCGAATAGTGCTGCACCGCGTTGTGCTTGTTGTGCAGTATAAATACCGTCCATTGAGGTCTCTGGTACTTGTTCTGTGCAGCTTGCGAGCAGCATTAAAGTAAAAGCAAATACTGCTCGCGTCATCCCTGATGGCATTGAATTATGACCTAGGTGGATTATCGAATTGCAAAGCTGAAGGGCACTGATCGCCTGTAGAGTCTCCCCTTACCCAGGCTTCAAGTGCCTGACGTTCCGGGTCGTCTTTCGAATACCAGCGTCTACCGCCGTTGTGCATCAAATCTCCTCCCGCGTCAGGGTGAAGTGGTTTGTGCAAGAAGCGGCTATAATCTGGTCGCCCGGGATCGACGAAACTTAGTAGTTCTTCAAATGCTTGCTCAGACTGCTGCACAGTCCAGTAGCTATTTTCTGGTGGAGGCACAGCAAATTGTCCACTGTGACATTCCGTGCAAGGCATTGCATTGTCAATTGGATTGACAAAAATGGGCTGTACACAAGAACGGAAGAATGCAAAGTCAACGTCAACTGTAGGCTCTGCACCTGCATTTGGGTCTCCACTAGCGATCCATTCAGAAATTAAACGGTATTCGCTATGATTCGTTGAGTCCCAGAATATACCGCCGGAGTGACTTTCTCCGCCAGCAGTGGGCGCGAGCGGAGCCATGAGCAGGCGGCTGGTTTCTGGTGCACTGGGATTGACCAGCATCGCTACATTCTGGAAATTTTCTTGTGACTGCGCTTCAGTCCAAAACACTTCCCCATTTTCTTCGGTCAGTGGTACGAGGCCCAAAGGAGCATTCGCCTGGACTGTATGACAAGCCACACAAGCTGTATCGGAGCCAACGAAACCGCCGCGATAACGAATAAAAATTGGTTCAACTGATTCCTTATAAAATGCGTAATCCAATCCCTTAGGAGTATCACTGCTTATTGTTCCGCTTCCACTCTGAGCTGCGGAGGGAATAGCAGGTGAAGATTCTTGTTCATTGCAGGCTGCAACCAACAAAGTAAGTGTGGTTAAAAGCAGCCATGATTTTGAGCGGCTTATCATGGTGCCTCTCCTTCCCAATCTGCTGGCATGATGGCTGTAAAAATTCGTTTAGGCGCTTGTCCTACTGGAAAGCGTTTGATCACTTCCTGCGTGTCCACGTCTACAACAGCCGTTTGATTGTGGCCTGATACGCCTACCCAGAGGTGTTTGCTATCGGGGGTCGTAGTAATCCAGGCAGGATTACCAATATACACTCTCCCCAAGTATTCAAAATCTGGAAAGGAATAGCCATAAATATGAGAAGTGGCACGACTAGAATGCCAAACCTGACTCTGGTCAGGCAACACCACGACGCCGTGGCTTGGTGCACTCTGAATACCGTCGGCTGTCTGGTCCATGCGGTCCCAGGAATCTGTTGGCGGGCTGATTTTGTTCAACACCTCTTGAGTTTCCCAATCAATTTCCCAGAATCCATGCCAGCCACCTACGTTAACAAGCATAGAGCGGGTTGAACCATCTTCATTTACGGTAAAGGTCAAGGGCCTAACACCGCCGGTGAAAGGGTTTTGCGAATAGGGGATAGTCGTTTCGAACAATACTTCATCGGTTTCTGTATCTATTGCAATAATTTCGCTGGCACCAATCATGCCGCCAACTGCATAACGACCATCTGGCGTAACAAAAGTATTGTGGACACCACCGCCAGTTTCGATGTTAGCAATAATTTCATTATTATCCATGGAGATTACCTGGATCAGTGGCTCAGCGATAATTGCCACATAAACTTTCCTCGCAGTCATACTAGCTGAAAGATTATGAGGGCCAGCAGCCAGCTGGATTCGGTCAGTGACTTCAAAGGTTCGTGAGTCGACGACATCGACCGTATGATCATATTCGTTGGTGAAATAGTAATGAGTTCCGTCGGCATGGACTGTTGCGCCGTGGTTATGGGGCAGATTTTCGATGTAACCTACCTGCTCCATAGTCTCTGGATTGAATACATAGACATCATCACCGGCGGAATTTGTCTGGAGAATACGAACTGGACGATCGGTAATCGGGCCGTTTACGAAATCTGAAACGTACGTCTGAGCAAAGAGAGACGTGCTCAGCATGCCTATAATCGCCAGACCACGGCTAATCAGTTTTTTCACAGGGACCTCCAAGTTTATTCTAATTATAGTATTTGTTTGCCTTCTGACCTCATTGTAACAACAGGACAGTCAATATTTCTAGGAAAGGGGTGCGAGATCAACGGAAAGTTGCTGAATGTGCCTTCAGTCTATTTTTACAAATTCAGAGAAATCAAGAAGAAAATGAGGCCCAATTTTTATAGAAGATAGTTTCACGTTAAAAATTTAAGGTAGATTGTTCTCGCTAGCTTCTCAATCAGAGTAATTGGTTTTACTGTGTTTGGAATTGAGACTTAAGCCATTTATGAAAATTCACGACATCATATTCTTGTGGCATAAGTACTCCCTGTTTATGCGCGAGAGATTTCACTCCACGCTGATTTAGTTCGCACACTTCAGCATCCTCTTTTAGGATTTTCACGCCAAAGTCTACGATTTTTGATAAATCGAATTGTTCGAGATCTAGAGATTCTTTTGCTAAAAGCCAATCTGCTGTAAGCGATATTGCTTCGGGGCCATCAGGTAATAACGAAACTGTTCTAACATAGTCAGAATGCGCAACTATAAAAACAGAAGGTAAAGATTGGAGATAAGTGTACCCTGCTTGAATCTCATTAGCGTTTAAATCAGAAAATTGGGTTCCTTGTAACTGACCATCGGTAGTCCAGCTTTTTGCCCCGTGTTTTAGACCACCACAAAACTTGGGATCGCCTTCGCCCTGGAGCTTCTCCCATCCTTGTTCATCTTTTTTGCTCACAAAGGTACGTTGATAGATAGGCACCATGTCACAGAGTGATTTGTGAATACCAGGACAGTGATAGCACTCTACAAAATTTTCCCAGAAAATTTTCCAATTACACAAAATTTTTGTTTTATAACTATGTGCTAGAACTAGCTCTTCCAATGGCCAGTTGTCGAGATGATTTGGTGAAGGGTCAAGGGAGGTATCAAATGAATGTAATTTACTTTTATCGAGATTTACGAACAAATTGCCTTTCCATTTTTTCACTAAAACAGGGTAGAGTGAGTAATCTTCTGGCTGAAAATCGTCTGTTCTAATCAAGTGTGGGGTTCGAATGAGTTCGCCGTCGAGGGAGTATGTCCAACGATGATAAGGGCAGGAGATATTTTTAGATTTAAGGTTGCCCTGTTCTTCGCTGCACAATTCAGAGCCTCTATGACGACAAGTGTTGTGAAAGCCTTTGATTTCACCTTGTTCATTCTTCACCAACAATAGATTTTGTGACCCTATACGAAGGGACTTAAAATCCCCTTGGTGCGCTAATTCGCTGTCTCTTCCGGCGTAAATCCAGTTCCTGTACCAAACGTGTTTAAGTTCCGCTTCGAAAGCGTCATGACTGTAATAGTCTTGCGATTCTAGTGATGGTTCAACTTGAGAAAGGTTATTGTAGTTTTTAGACTTTGCCATAGGAGAGGATACGTACTGATCAATATTGATTTGTATGAGTTAAACCAGTTAAGTCAGCTGGGATACTTCATTGCACTTTTTGATTTTGTTTTGAAATAATGGCATGTTTCTTCCCGGCTAACTACGCCTAAATTAGGGAAAGGGATAAAGAAAATAAATTCACCTCGAAAGCCAACTTCAAATTGCTCCTTCAGAAGCCAATAAGATTTAATTTACTACCTTAATGTTGATATTCGCTAATGCTTAGACAAAGTCCTTTTTATAATTTTTTGAATCGTCGAATTGATTTGAGTTTTAGTCAATTTGAGTCAAGTCGTGATCTAGATGTTGATTACATCAACTGGAATGAGTTTTTGCTTCCAAATGATTATGGCGATCCCAAGCAGGAGTATGAAGCTATTAGAAATCGAGTCGCGCTTTTTGATGTGACACCGATGCGTAAGTTTGAAATTCTGGGGTCAGAAGCGGGTCGATTTTTAGATCATTTAGTAACTCGCCCTGTATCTTCTGCAGCCCCAATGCAGGGGATTTATGTAGTCTTTTGTAATGAGGATGGCAGCCTCAAAGATGATGCAATTCTCTACAAGTTTGCAGAGGACCATTATTGGTTAATGCCATCGGATATTGACCACCGCCCTCATTTCGCCGCTTTGTGTGAGCAATTTGAGATATCTGAGCTTTCCGTTAACGAATGCACTATGGAGTTTGCTGGCATGGCGATTCAGGGGCCATTGTCAGCAATGCTTGTTAAACAATTAGGTGTATCTGACTTAGAGCTACTCGAACCCTATCAAGTAGTGGACTTCAAGCTTCAGGGAACATTGGTACGGGTTGCTCGCATGGGCTTTACTGCTGATTTAGGTTATGAGTGTTGGATGCCAATTGAATTTAGTTCCCTTTTTGAAGTCTCTTTACAAAATGCGATCGATAATTTAGAGATTTCTGCCCATGGTTATGGTCTAACTGCTTTAGAGGCATGTCGGATTGAAGGTGGTTTTATTGTTGCCGGTTGGGATTGCGCAACAGAAATAGATCCTTCACCAGGGTTTGAACGAACACCTTTTGAGCTCGGCCTCGGTTGGTTGGTTGATTTAGAGGGGTGTGAATTTGTCGGCAGAGATGCGTTACTTCGGGAAAAAGCTATAGGTGGTCGTTACGTAAAAAGATGTTTTATCGCTAATGGGCCATCGATACCGGATGAAGGTTCTGAAGTATGGGGGGAGGTCCAAGGCAAAACCATTGTTATTGGGACAGTCAATTGCGCTAGTTGGTCTTGGGGGTTGGAAAAAACTATTGGGAATGCGTCAATTTTTCGCCAATACATGAATCTTGAGACTGGCGAATTAAAGCTACAGGAAATGGCAGTTGGGGTGCAGTTAAAGAAGGGGCCTCTGATCAATTTAAAAAGAAATAGACAGGTTCCGGCACCCATTCCTGAAGATTCGACCGAGATTAATTAGAAATTCAGTACATTTGACTCTTTAACATCTTCCATAACTACATAGGTTCTAGACGCTGATACTCCTGGCAATGTTAGCAGTGTCTCTCCTAATAATTTTCGATAGGCTGCCATGTCGGCCACCCTGGCTTTGATTAAATAATCAAAATTCCCCGACACCAAATGGCATTCAAGTACCTGAGGTAATTTGCGCACCGCCTTAGCAAAATCATCAAAGGCTTCAGGTGAGGTTCGGGCCAAATCTATTTCCACAAACACCAATAGTTCCACATTTAGCAACGAAGGATTTAATCGCGCGTAATAGCCTTGAATAAACCCATTTTTTTCCAGACTTTTTACCCTTTCGGCACAAGGAGTTGCGCTTAGATTGACTTTCCTTGCGAGCTCAACATTTGTGATGCGGGCATTTTCCTGCAGTTCATGCAGTATTAGTAGGTCTTTTTTGTCTAGTGAAATCATCTTTATATTAACAATAAAATAGGTAAATATCTCTTGAATATATTAATAAATAAGATAATAACGTGTTTTATACTCTAATAAAAGTCAGAAACCGCAATTCTTATTTGTTTATAATAGCCCCCGATTTAGCCCAGAATCAAATAGATTAACAAGACTACTTTGTAGTTGTGGCGCTAATAAATTAGGAGTTATTGCGATGCGTATCGGGGTTCCCAAAGAAATTAAAATTCACGAATACAGAGTAGGACTTATTCCTGCTGCAGTTAGAGAGATTACCCAAGCAGGACACAAGGTATTTCTAGAATCCAACGCAGGTATTGGCAGCGGTTTTGATAATGCCAGTTATGTAAAAGCGGGTGCGACAATCCTTGAAACTGCCGAAGAAATCTTTGGCGAGGCGGAAATGATTGTGAAAGTCAAAGAACCACTGGCTAGTGAGCGGAAACTCCTTCGAAGTGACCTGACTTTGTTCGCTTACCTTCATCTTGCGCCAGACCTTGAACAAACAGAAGATCTAGTTCAAAGCAATGCAACTTGCATTGCTTATGAGACTGTTACTGATGCCAGAGGGCAGTTACCGTTGCTTGCACCAATGTCTGAAGTAGCTGGGCGCATGTCGGTGCAGGCCGGGGCTGTGTGTCTAGAAAAATCTTATGGAGGTGCTGGTTTGTTGCTTGGTGGTGTGCCAGGAGTTGAATCAGCTAACGTTTTAATTCTAGGTGGCGGCGTGGTTGGTCGTAATGCTTTGAAAATGGCTGTCGGTATGGAAGCTAATGTAACGGTGGTAGATAAATCGCTCGATACTTTGCGGGACTTAGACGAGATTTACGCTAATCGAATTCAAACAATATACTCAACACAAGAAGCGATCGAGACTTGTGTGCTTAATGCTGATCTTATTATCGGTGCTGTGCTTATTCCAGGTGCAGCTTCACCAAAACTGGTAAGTACTGATTTAATTAAAAGGATGAAGCCGGGCTCTGTTGTGGTTGATGTTGCGATCGACCAAGGAGGTTGTTTCGAAACTTCTAAAGCAACCACCCATGACAATTCAACTTATCTTGTCCATGATGTTGTTCACTATTGTGTGGCGAATATGCCTGGAGCAGTCGCGAAAACGTCTGCAATTGCGCTAAATAATGCCACGCTTCCTTTCGTGTTGCAGTTAGCTAATCAAGGCACAGTAAAAGCATTGCAGAGCAACTCTCACTTATTTGAAGGTCTAAATGTTTGGAAGGGACAGGTAATTAACGAGCATATAGCGCAACAACATGGCTACGAATTTAATACTATTGGGCCGGGTCAACTCAACGTTAGTACACACTAAATAAGATAGGGCCGAGCAGATAGGAAACACGTTGTTTCTGCCGATTAAAAATAAACCTTTTTAGTTACTAAATGCCAAGCCTATTTAGGAAATGTATTCACTTTCCAGAGAAGTCTGCTGGGCAATGCTCGAGAGAGTTAAGCAGTGCGATATTAGGAAAGTCTCTAATGATTTTGGGAAGCTGTGCTTGTGAATCAGTTCAATACAAAGTTGATGGTGAACTAAAAAATTTCAGCCATTGCCACTGTTCAATATGTCGTAAGTTTCATGGAGCAGCTTTTGCAACTTGGGGCGGTGTGGGTCGAGCTAACTTGTCTATCGATAAAAGCAGGGAATTGCTCAAGGCTTATTCATTTTCAAAAAATACTGACAGTATTTTCTGTTCGAGATGTGGGTCTCCTGTTTTTGCAGACTACAAGCCCGATCAAAAAAAATATATCTGACTCTCGGCACCGTCGATAGTGAACTTGATTGCCCTCCCGGGTTTCATGAATTTGTAGATTCCAAAGCTCCATGGTTTGAAATTACCGATGACTTGCCTCAATTTAGAGAGTCGAGTTAAATCTAATCTGGTCTTTGTTCTGCACTTCTCATTAGTAGATTAGAATCTGTTAGCCTGCCATTGGCCTGTTGAGAATATTTGGTTTAATTTCTACTTACCGAAATAGCGAAGATCTCTATAATTGTTAAACATAATTCAGCCAATTTTCGAGTCACGGACAACCTAATTAGTCGGCGAGCATTAGGTCGAATAAATCCATGAACAAAGCTGCCATATCTGCTAATTTCATCATTTCCATGGAATATGTAGTGCGCAACGCACAACAATCCGTAATTAGAGCGAAAGTTATTTTTTAAGACAGGTAAAGATTTTCAAATGCAAACTACAAACGAGTTAAGCTCAGAAGCTCTTTTTAAAGAAACAATAAATCTTATTAATAAAGGTGATTTGGCTGGCGCTGTAGCAAATTGCCGTCGAGCGGTTGCGGCTGATTCGTCAGATGTATCCTCGACTGCCTTATTAGGTGCAGTTTTGATTAAAACTAAAGAGCCAATTGAAGCTGAAAATTACTTACGAAAAGCAATAGACCTGGCACCTACATTTGCAAAGCCTCATGAAGATTTGGGCTATTTATTGCTAGAGACCGATCGTTCTGCCGAGGCGGTGACATGTTTAGAGAATGCGACTCGTCTAGACCCTAAGTCTGAAAAAGCATTTTATATGCTTGGGAAAGCTTATTCGAAGATTGGAGATGGACAGAAATCGGACGCAGCCTATGAAAAATCATTTGGGTTAAATCCTGAAAGGAAAAAATTAGCTCGTGCAGCAGAACACCACAAAGCAGGACGTTTTAAAGAAGCAGAAATACTCTATCGGGAAACTCTAAGAGATTATCCCAATAATGTAGATGCAATGCGCATGCTTGCAGGTATTGTTGCTTCGCAGTCTTTTGTTGAAGAAGCAGAATCTCTATTTCGAAGAGCACTATCTTTAGCCCCAGATTATGGGCTCGCTTTTTTGGATTTTGGCATGCTGCTACAGGATCAGCATCGATATGCAGAAGCTATTGAATGCTTTGCACGTACAGCCGCTCTGGAGCCTAAAACACCTAAACCCCATTATTATTTGGCGTCTATTCTTGCACAGGTTGGCAAAACTTCCAGTGCGTTAAAAGCCTATCAACATGTATTAGAACTTAGCCCAAAACATGCCGGCGCCTTACTTGGAATTGGACATACCTTGAAAACTATTGGTAAACAAGAAGAGGCAATTGACGCTTATCGAAACTGTATAAACTTGCGCCCAGACAATGGTGAGGTCTATTGGAGTCTTGCAAACCTAAAGACCTATAAATTAACTTCTGAAGACATAAATAGAATGGAATCCGCCATCGATTCAGGCGAAGAAATTAACGATGTATCAAAAGTTAATTTCTTGTTCGCTATAGCGAAGGCGAAAGAAGACGCTGGAAGCTTTAAAGATGCGTGGAAATACTATTGTAAGGGCAATGATTTGCAACGATCTCTGGAGTATTACGATCCTGTGGATACGGAATCTACCAACAATGACTTAATTAAGGTGTTTGACAAAAACTTTTTGACAAAAAATATTGAATCAGGATGCAAGGATGCAGCACCTATCTTTATTGTAGGGTTGCCTCGATCTGGATCTACATTAATAGAACAAATCCTAGCCAGTCATAGCTTGGTTGAAGGTACATCCGAACTACCTTATTTAGGAAGGGTGGCCACCTCTCTAAATCGCAACAGAGCGGACGGTATAAATTACCCTCAGGCAGTTTCGGAGTTAAGTTCCAATCATCTGGAGGCTTTAGGACAGCAGTATCTGGGCAAGGCAAAGTTTAATCGGCAATCTGATAAACCTAGATTCATTGACAAAAATCCAAACAATTTTGCGTCGGTTGGTTTTATTCACAAGATATTGCCCAACGCCAAAATTATTGATGCACGTCGTTATCCTTTAGATTCCACGTTTAGCTGTTATCGACAATTATTCGCTAAAGGACAAACTTTCGTTTATGACCTGACGGATATTGGTGAGTACTATATTCAGTATCTGAGAATGATGGATCACTGGCATGACGTATTACCAGGGCGTGTACTTACTGTGCAATACGAAGATCTGGTCTTTAATCTTGAAGATTACGTAAGAAAATTATTGGAGTATTGCGAGTTACCCTGGGAGGATTCCTGTTTAAAATTTTATGAAACAGACAGACCGGTTCGTACAGCTAGCTCAGAACAAGTACGTCAGCCGGTATACACAAAGTCTGTTCACTACTGGCGAAACTATGAAGACGAATTGACAGAACTCATTGAAATTCTGGACCCTGTCTTGCCAAGATTTAAGCACTACGAGCATATTAATCGAGTGTGAGCTTTGAATTAGAAGGGCCAGACTTCTAGCCCATGGATTGAGTTTCTAATGTCCATTGACAGATTGTGGCTACCTGCATTCAAGGATTCGCGAAAACTATGAAGTGAAATTGTAGATGGCGAAGACCCGCCGGCAATTAAATGGTCAGACACTACGCATAGTCCTCGTCCAAATCCTTGCCTTGCAACTCGAGTATCATCCAATTCAGTATGGGTAAGTAGCTCCGCGTCGAAATAAGGAACTGGGAATTCCTTTGATACCCCATCTCTTCCGAAATACTTAACAACATTGCTCTGCGTGTCGTTGAATATAACGCCATTTCCAAAGGGTTGAGCATTGTGGGTGCCCATTGGAAGCTTTGCAAACAGCTGTATATGCTTGCCCGTATACCCAAATAGACCGCCTGTATTTAATCCACTAAAGAATAGCGATTGGCTGTTGCAGAAAATACTATTCAGATGAAGCTGATTACTGGGCTGTGGCCCTTTTTCCTGTTCTGGATGGAAAGGCAATGCGCGATAACCGTTAAAATCCTTAATGATATTGAGTCCGTAACTAAAACGATTTTTATCCAGGTCGAAACCCACTATGGAATCGAAACCTGTTGAGGAAATGAATAACCTGCGGCGATAGATACTTATTTCATGACAGTGTTTTAGAAACGGGTTTTTGTAGGAAGCGACATGCTTGAATTGTGTGTCGTATTCGAACAATTCATCACTGGCGGCAATAAATACTCGGTTGTTATCGAAAGCGATGCCCCTTAATCCCCGATCCCAGCCTCGACCTTGCCAGTCGATATCCATGGTGTTCCAGTCAATCACTTGTTCGTATTTTTCGGTTTCGCAGTCAATCAAATAGACTCCGCCATGGCTTTCGCCCTGCTGACTACCTCTTACTACTGAAGTTGCAATAAATTTCATGATAAATGCTGAGTTAAAGTTACTGAATTTTGCGGTTATTATCCAAAATTTGGCAACTAGGCAACTAGAAAAAGCCTTATTTTTTGATATTTTAGAAATGAAACTCTAATCCGTTACGCCCCTATAGGCTGGGAAACGTTAGAGCGGATTGACTAATATTATGTTTTAAATCAAACTGGGTAAACCTAGGATCAGGAGCCGAGAATGCCTAATAGCTGTGGTAAGAAAAATACTCCCTTCCGTAAACGCTCTTTATGCATTGCGATTTCATCTGCGCTTACAGCGTCGATGGCTGCAGACGCCCAAGATGCCGGTCTCGAAGAAATCATTGTTACCTCAACGAAGCGTGAGTTGAACCTTCAAGACACCCCATTGGCGGTGACAGCATTGGGTAATGAAGAATTAACGCTCTTGCGTTTAATGAATTTTGAAGATTACGTTGGTCAGATTCCAAGTCTTGCAGTGACTGAGAGAGAGCCTGGCGCCAGTTCTGTCATTATGCGTGGCTGCGCTGCACAGGGCCTTTCTTTCAGTGACTCAGCGACTACTTCAGTTTATCTTGATGAGCAGCCGATTACTGCGGCTGGTTATAACCCAGATCCACGGCTCATTGATATTGAACGATTGGAAGCCTTGGCCGGCCCCCAGGGAACGCTGTTCGGTGATGCCGCACAATGCGGAACACTTCGAATAATAACAAATAAACCCGACACAACCGAATTCAGTGGTTGGCTGGATGTCACAGGCTCATCTATTAAAGATGGCGGCGATAGTCGTGATGTCAGCGCTATGTTTAATATCCCTTTGTTGGACAACAGGCTGGCCCTGCGTTTCGTCGGATTTAGTTCGGACGAAGCCGGATGGGTAGACAACATATTAAGTCCATCTCCAGGCAAAACTTTCGATAACGCTGCATACGTTGATGACGATGTAAACAGCTCTACATGGGAAGGCGGCCGCCTTGGATTACGTTGGGCGGCAAGCGACCAATGGACTGTGGACTTGCAACATATTTATCAAAAGTATGAATTGGATGGATTTGCAGACGCATCTCTCAACACGCAAAACTACGCTGACACCAGTGTATTTCCAGTTTTTGGGTCTAGAGAACAAGCCAGATTCAGCGAAGACGTGTGGGAAGATGAGTGGTATCAAACGGCATTAACGATCGAAGGCGACCTGGATATTGGTAATTTCGTTTTATCCGGTGCTTATTTTGATAGAGATAGCGCTTATTCTGCAGATAGCACCGCCTACCTGCAATCGTTTCAGCAAACTGGCGACTATTTTCGTTCGTTTAATACCGGAGACCCTTATTACGATACTGGTTCTATCTATGACTTCGGCGGTGATCCGCGGGCCAATGACTATGACGCACGAGAAACTACTTCCTGGACTGTAGAAGGCCGTTATGCAACGCCGACCGACGGTCGTTGGTCAGGTATCATTGGTGGTTTTTACAATCATCGAGAAGTTGATGAATTGTTTACCGCTAATGTACTAAATGGGTTTTCCAGTTCTGGAGCGTTTGCATATATTGATTATGCAGGCGGCTACGTTGGTACTCCAAATTCAAATAATTGGTTTTCAGGTACTTATGACAGCGATCTTGATCAAAGTGCAATATTTGGTGAGGTCAGCGTAGATTTAACAGAGAATTTTACAATTACTGCTGGCGGTCGTTTTTACAATATTGAAAATGACTACATCGTTAAAAATGGTGCGCTAATTGGACTGAACGGTGGAGAGCCTGACTGTGCGGTAAATTATTGTTATGCGCCCGGGGATTTAGGAAAGTCGGATGAGTCCGGATTTGTACCGAAAGTGAATTTGGCTTATAGGGCCGGCGATCAGCTATTGTATGCCACCTATTCTGAGGGGTTTAGGAGAGGAGGTGCAAACTCCGCCAGGCCGCAATCAGTCTATGGGCCACCTACCGGACAATTTGCAGCTCCAGCGGGGACATTGAACAAGTACGATTCCGATACTATTGAAAACTGGGAAATTGGCGCGAAAACCGAATGGCTAGATAATCGGTTGCGTCTTAATTTTTCGGTCTATCAAATGACTTGGGACAATATTCAGATACAAGCGGAAGATCCGCAACCAACGCTTTATACCTTGGGTATTGTCAATTTTCCCGAAGCAGAGATTGAAGGGGCAGAGATTTGGGCGACTTATGCGCCGGACGATAATTGGCAGTTCGATTTTACGCTGGGTATAAATGATGGAGAGATACCTAGTGATCAAATGTTATTTAGTGGTATGGCAGGAGAGATACCGGTAGCAGGCGGAACTAGGTTGCCAATTGTTCCTGATCTCAAATACAGTATCCATGCTACATATACTTTTTCAGAAACCTTGTTCGGGGGAAATCCTTATATCATTGGCCGCTACAACTATATTGATGAGTCAGTTAACTCCCTAGCTGGTATTGAATCCTCGAGTTTTAAGGTGCCAACAAGCACCCATGATTCCTGGGATCGCTTTAATTTGCAGGCAGGCTTGGAGACAGACGATTGGAGCGTGAGTGTATTCATTGACAATGTGCTTGATGAAGAAGCTGAATTATTTTTTAATAATCGTTGGTCGCAACAGCGACTTTCGGTGAATCAACCCAGAACAATTGGGGTCAATTTCCGTTACAATTTTAGGAATTAGTTTGGTAGTGGAAGTAGATTTTAACGCGTTCGTTTGTAAGAATATTTAAAGTGCCAAGGTGCCTTCTATAAGAAGGCACCTTGCGTTTGCTACTCCTAAATTGTTTATTCTGACAATATTTTTCAAGTTTCTTACTCAGCATAAAAGCTTGGTTGTTAATTACCAGAAATATTTCTGTATTCGAGAATTTATTTGTTCCTTAGGCAGTTTACAATTGTGTAATAGTACATTTTTTGGCAATGGGTTCAGAGCTTGATGCAATCATATGACGCAATTGTTATTGGTGCTGGTCACAATGGTCTTGTGACTGCGACATTTTTAGCAAAAGCAGGGCTCAAAGTTTTAGTAGTTGAGAAGAACGACCACATTGGCGGAGCGACTGTAAGCCGAGAGCTGCACCAGGATTGGAAATACTCTAACTGTTCTTATGTCTGCAGCTTATTTCGGCCCGAAATATATCAAGCTTTGGATTTAGGGCGTCATGGCCTTGAGGTGGTTCCACTTCAGGGCAGCGTTACTTTCAAGCAAGATGGAGATTATTTTGGTAGTTATCATCAATCTCCAGTAAGAAGAAGAGAAATTGAGCGACACTCAAAGCGAGATGCCGATGCGTCAATTCGATTTGATGCCGATTTAATGAAATGGTGTCGACTAATTCGAAGTTTCTTGCTAACTGCTCCGCCAGATCCGGGATCATTAAAGATTCGGAACGTAATGGAATTTTCTTATCTACTCAAAAAATTTCATTCCCTAAGTGAAAGTCAAATTTACGAGTTCATTCGTTTCTTTACGATGTCCATAGCCGAGTACCTCGAGGAGTATTTCGAGAGCGATGTAATCCTCGCTCATTTTTCTGGTGGTAGCATTATAGGCACCGGGTTAGGTGTTTATTCTCCTGGAACTGCTTATGTACTCTTGCATCACGCAATGGGTGACGTAGATGGTAATGTTGGATCTTGGGGGTTTGCACGTGGAGGGATGGGTGCCGTGTCGGCTGCTATCGCTTCTTCTTTTCAAGCCGAGGATGGGGAAATACGGACAGACGCAGAAGTGGGTCAGATACTGGTCAAGGGAGGTCGGGCAGTCGGAGTAGCCCTGAGTGGGGGCGAAGAAATATATGCAAATACCATTGTCTCAAATTTGGATGCCAAGCGAACTTTCCTCAAGATTATGGATCGTAATGATCTGCCAGAGCATGTTGTTCAGCGTGCAGAAAATTTTAAAATTCGCGGTTCTTCTGGCAAAGTAAATATTGCATTGGACGGATTACCGAATTTTCCTGCTCTTCCTCCGCGATCTCCTTTAACTCTCGGCCATATTCATTTTACGGATACTTTAGAGCGTTTGGAGCGGGCCTATGATGACTGGAAAGATGATTGTTGGTCTAAAGACCCCTATGTGGACTTGGTGATTCCTTCACAGTATGACCCAACGCTCGCACCACCAGGCAAGCACATGATGTCTGTATTCGTTCAGTATTGTCCAGTAAAGCCAGAAGGCGGATGGACGGATCAAAAAAAAGATGCATTTGGTGCCACTGTGATCAATCAAATTAGTGATTACAGTCCTAACTTTAAGGATCTCCTGCTTCATGCTGAAGTGCGAACGCCTAAAGAAATAGAGGATGAGGTAGGCCTTACGGAAGGGAATATTTTTCAGGGTGAGCTCACCCTAGACCAATTGATGTTCAATCGCCCGTTTCCTGGATATGCCCGTTATCGAGGCCCAGTCAAAGGTATGTACATGTGCAGCTCTTCGACGCATCCGGGCGGTGGAGTCATGGGAGCCCCAGGAACCAATTCGGCGCGGGAAATACTGACAGATTTAAAAAGAAGGGATACAACTCCTGAGGATTTTGGCGATGACTAAACCCTCGGAAAATTCAGTCATTATTATAGGGGCGGGTCACAACGGACTTGTCTGTGCGATTTACCTTTCCATCGCAGGTTACAAGGTAAGAGTCCTGGAGGCTCAGGATATAGCTGGCGGTGGAGCCGTTACTTCGGAGTTTGCCGCAGGGTTCAAAATTTCAGGGTTAGCACATTTATTCCATGGGTTAGATCCTGAGATCCTTAAAGATATCGGAATGCAGTCTGCTGATTTTGAATTAGGGCCCGAAATAAAAACAATTGCGTTGGCTGCAAATGGCAATCACCTTCTGATCGGAAAAGACTCCGTAACTGGTGCAGGCTTGTCTGAAGAAGATAAACAAGCCTATAAAGAATTCAAACAAGAGTATTACGACTTCGCTAAAGCTCTAAAGCCTCTTCTATTGAATAAGCCGCCTCGATTAAAGAATATGGACAAGGCGGACAAGTTCACATTCGCGAAAATGGGTTGGGGATTACGCTTCGGCTTAGGTGTGGATGCAATGCGCGAATTTCTCCGTGTTGGAGGAATCAATATTTACGATGTGTTGAACGAGAAAATAGAAAACTCTCACTTAAAAGGTGCGATTTCAGTTGATGCGGTAATGGGTCATCATATGGGACCACGTACACCAACAACTGTTCTTACTTACCTGACAAGACTGAATGGGGAAGCTCAAGGAAATCTTTCGGCGCCCAAAAATGGTATGGGGCGCGTAACAGAATTACTAGTTAATTACGCAGAGTCTAAAGGGGTAGAAATTCAATGCGGAGCTACTGTAAAGAAAATCCTTATTGATGAAGGAAAGGCGACAGGAGTGGAGCTTGTCAGTGGTGAGCAGTATAAGGCACCTCTAATAGTTTCAAATGCTGATGCAAAATCAACATTTCTTAAAATGATTGATGTCTGCGAGCTCGATGCTATGTTCGCCAAGCGAATTAACACGACCCGAACTCACGGCAGCGTTGCAAAGTTTCACTTTGCTTTAGATGGCCTGCCAGAATTTGTTGGATTAGAGGCAAGTGATTTAGGTAATCGTATGTTAATCGCGCCAGATATGCGTTACGTCGAACACGCCTTCAATCATTCGAAATATAAAGAATTTTCTACTGAGCCTGTGATTGAGATCATTTTCCCTAGTGTACATGATGATTCTTTAGCGCCACCTGGGCGCCATGTGATGTCTGTTTTGGCGACATTCGCCCCCTATAATCTAAAAAATGGATGGGATGAACAAGAGAGGCGACAATTTACTAATGTAGTGCTTAAAAGTATTGATGAATATGCGCCAGGTATCACTTCTAAAATAATTGCTAGTGAATTGGTAACGCCAATAGATATTGAAAATAAGTTTAAAATATCAGGAGGTCACTGGCATCATGGAGAAATGACTATCGATCAGTCATTTATGATGAGGCCAATACATGGGGCAGCACAATACAACACTCCTATAGAGGGTCTGTTTTTGTGTGGCGCCGCAGCACACCCAGGTGGAGGCATTACAGGCATTCCTGGGCGTAACGCAGCAAAGCGTATTTCTTCTCTGGATCGGGCAGGATAAACATAAATGCCATCTACAATAATTCAAGATATAAATCAGCACAATTTTCATGAGGTATTGAAACCAACTCCTTTTCATCCTCGTGTAGATCATGATTGTCTGACTAAAAACTGGATGGATTGGAATGGTTATTTAACTGCACGAACTTATGACACATTAGCCGCCGAATATTTTGCAATTCGTAGTTCGTGCAGTGTTATGGACTTAACCCCCATGGGGAAATATCGCATTAATGGGCCTGATGCGAATAAATTTCTAAATCGATTAGTTACCCGCGACGTAAGTATGCTGCGCCCCCAACGCGTTAGCTATGTTGTGATGTGCAATGATGAGGGCAAGGTTTTAGATGATGCCACAATCTTTCATCTCAACGAAGGGGATTATCGACTTTGCTGTCAGCACCATCAATTGGATTGGCTTATGATCTCGTCGTTGGGCATGGATGTGTCCATAAAGGAAGAAACTCACGATATTGCCGCGCTCGCGGTTCAAGGCCCGACCTCCGCTTCAGCATTAAAATTAGCAGGAATTGATGAAATTGGACAATTGAAACCTTATGATATTTTACATACTCAGCTTCATGGTTTTGAAGTTATGGTATCAAGGACAGGTTACACTGGTGATCTAGGCTATGAGCTGTGGACTTCTCCGGATAATGCATTAAGCATGTGGGATGCAATTTTTGAAGTAAAGCAGAAAGGGTTTTATGATATTCGGACCATAGGATTGTCGGCGTTGGAGATGGTGCGTATCGAGGCGGGGTTTATTTTGCCGGGCGATGATTTCAACACTGCTGAAACTGCCATTCGAGCCGACCGAGTGCGGTCGCCGTATGAAGTTGGACTGGGATGGGTAGTTAATTTGGATAAGCCAAATTTTACGGGAAAGCGCGCATTGTTGGATGAGAAAAAGAAACCTATAAAAAGGCGATTACTTAGATTAGAAGTATCGGGAAATAAAGCGCCTCAAGATTCTTTCCTTTACGCGGGGAAGGGGGGTAAGCGAATTGGAACTATCATGACACAAATATGGTCTCCTATTCTTAAGGCTAATCTAGCAATGGCAGACGTAGAGTTTGCTGGCGGTAGTCAGCCCAGCGAAATTTGGGCTGAAATTTACTATCAGAAAGAACTAGAATGGCGTGTATCATGGGCAAAAGGCAAAGTGTGGAATAAACCATTCTGGTCACACCCTAGGCGCTCTGCATCTCCTCCGGATAGTTACTAATGACGTCAAGGTTGCAGCGCTTCAGAAATTCCGGTATCAATTTGACTCAGGCCGTCAAGTTCGTTGTCTATGTGTTACTGCTAATTAATTTTGCTTTCTACATTATTGAAGATTGGCAAATTGCACAGTTTACTCGCGCAAACGGTGGAACTTTTCTGCAATGGACGAGCGCTTTTGCCACACCCATTGATGAGCTTGCCTGGTTCATTTTGTTGTTTTTGTTTGAACTCGAGACTTATGTTCTAGATGATGCGACATTAACTCGAAGGCGTCTGATTTTAATGCATGGTGCCCGCTATGCTTGCTATGTATTTTTAGCCCACACGGTTTATGCATATAGTGCCGACATCGTCAAACTACGAAACGTAGAAGCTGTAGAAAATATTTCCAGTCTGTGCCAAATGGAAGGAGGAGAATCTTCATTTACCTCCAATTTAAATTATTCAGAAATAACCATAGAAAATTGTGAAGAATTATCTTTTGCCAGTGAGTTCATCTATCTAGACCCTCCTGACTATCTTATTGTTACTGATGCGGAAGGCTTTGTGATAGAGACAGAGTTAAGAATTGTTGATTTGGCTGAAGCGATAACTTGGTTACTTATTTTGTTCAGCATCGAAGCAGCAGTTATGTTGCAAGAAAGGTCGATTGGCATTTCTCCTAGTTCTGGGTTTTTGTCGTCATTAGGCTCAGTGGCATCTCTTAAACTACTTAATCGAGCCAAGGTAATTCTCTATTGTTTGCTATGGGTAGCAATCGCTTACTGGCTATTTCGCGGTCACTATGTGTGGGCTTGGGATGAGTTTGTTTGGATTGCTGGCTTCGTACTAATTGAGAATAATATTTCTGGGTGGCGAGAAGAAACAACTGAATTGGATTCCTTGAGTCAGGCGATCAAGGAAAACAACGCGCTCTAACGGCAATTATTCCAAGGCTTTAGTCGCTGCTGGGCTTCTAACCTATTGAATCTTAAGCCATTCAGGTACCTTTGCAGGATTCTATGCGTATAGGCGAGGTAGTCTGTGCATATAGCGATTAATAAGCTAACGAGTAACCTAAGCTTACTGTATGGGGCTGTCTTCTTCTAAGAATTAATCAGTAACCTAACTCAAAATGGAAGCATGTATCGTTTATGTCTAGTTACGACACCATAATAATCGGCGCCGGTCATAACGGAATGGTGTGTGCTTGTTATTTGGCTCGCAGAGGACAAAAGGTATTGTTGCTTGAGGCAGCGAATGAAATTGGTGGTCTAGCCGCTAAGCGAGAATTTTTTCCAGAATTTCAAGTATCAGTAGCCCATTCAATCAGTCATTTCTCTGCCAAAGTTGCAAAAGAACTTAATCTAGAAAGTCATGGTTTCATTAACCCTTCTTGTTCCTTGCCTACTGTTGGGTTAAATCGAAATGGTGAGCACGTTGTATTGGCGCATGACGAAGGTGGTGCTGCAAGCTTAAGCGGTGTCAGTGAAAAAGATTTAGCCAGCTTTAAAAATTATCAGACTCTGATGTATCGATATGCTGCGATGTTGAAACCTTTTTGGGGAACAGTTCTACCCAGAATAGGTGTCAGCGGAATTTCAAAAGCAATGACTTATGCCAAGCTAGGCTTAAAACTGCGCTTGTTAGGTAAAAGTGATATGCGCGAATTTATGCGCATAGCCATGTTGCCAGCCCGCGACCTTATGGATGAGTATTTTGATAATGATTTGCTTAAGGCGTTACTGAGCTGGGATGCGTTGATTGGGTCAAAGATGGCGCCGCGCTCGCCAAATGGCCCAGTAGTAAGTTTGCTCTATCGAATGGGAGGTGATTTCGAAGGAGCACACTATTTGCCTGAAAATGGCATTGAAAGTTTGATTTATTCACTTCGCAGTGTTGCAGAAGCTTCAGGAGTAGAGACTCGTACGAATTTTCCGGTAGAGAAAATTTTGATTCAGCGCAATGAATCAGGGTTGAAAGTGGAAGGCGTCACAATGCCTGATGGAGAAATTATTACTGCGACTCGAGTGGTTTCTTCTGCGGATCCCCATCGAACGTTTATCGATCTGGTGGGAGTTGAGAATTTGGAGATTCAATTTGCTAATCGTATTCGCAGGCTACGGAGTGAGGGTTATGTTGCGAAATTACATCTAGCTTTGCATGGTGAGCCTAAATTTAATGGGTTGGCGGGTCCAGAGGGCCGCATGATTATTGCGCCGACTATGGACACCATCGAATTTGCCTACGACGATGCTAAGTATGGGGAGTTTTCACGGCAACCAGTTATGGAGGTAATAGTCCCTACGCGCTATCAATCTGAATTAGCCCCTCCTGGCAAGCATGTAATTTCTGCTCATGTTATGTACGTACCGAAAATGCTCAAATCGAAATGGTCTGTCGACGCACGGGAAGAAATTAAAAATAAAACAATTGATTTGCTCGCTCAGTATTCGCCGGGACTAAAAAACCTTATCGCGCATGCAGAATTTTTAACTCCTGAAGATATAGAGAGTAATTTTCGAGTCACTGGGGGAAATTGGCATCACGCCGATCATGTTATCGATCAGATGTTTATGATGCGACCAACCTATGAAGCTGCTCAATACTCGACACCAGTGCCTGGGCTCTTTCTTTGTGGCGCAGGTTGTCATCCAGGTGGAGATTTGATGGGGGCAGCCGGACATAATGCAGCGCACGAGATACTTAAGTCATGAATCAGTATGACGCGATAGTAATTGGCGCGGGCCACAATGGATTGACTAATGCCGCTTATCTAGCCAAAGCTGGATTAGAAGTGTTAGTGGTTGAAAAAAATGATTATATCGGCGGGGCAGCGGTTTCTCGTGAACTTCATGAAGGTTGGATATATTCCAGCTGTTCATACGTTTGCAGCATGATGCGACAGGCAATCCACCGCGATCTTAATCTTACCAAACATGGTTTGATCTTGGTTCCTTATTTAGGAAATGTAGCATTTGGGGATAATGGCGAAACTCTTGTTGGCTATACTGACGAGGAAGCGAATTACAATGCGCTACGTAAGATTTCGCCTCACGATGCGGATGCAATGTTTCGATTGCACGCCGACTTGGCCCGCTATGCTCAGTTAATTCGCAAAACTCTTTTGAGAACACCTCCAGATCCGACTTCTTTTCGTCCTCGCGATGTTAATGAATTATTATGGTTTGCAAAACAATTTTGGGGTTTAGGAGAAAAAGAACTTTATGAGTACATTCGATTTTTTACGATGAGTGCAGCAGATTATCTTGAAGATTATTTGGAGAATGATCTCATTAAAGCAACTATGGCTAGTGCTGGAATTATCGGAACAGCACTAGGAGTTTATTCGCCGGGCTCTGCTTACATTCTATTGCACCATGTAATGGGAGACGTTGACGGAAATATTGGTGCATGGGGTTTGGCTCGAGGTGGCATGGGTGCTATCTCCCAATCCCTTGCTGGTGCATTGCAGGAAAGCGGTGGTGAAATTCGCTTGAATGCAGGCGTGCGAAAGATCTTGGTTAAGAAACAAAAAGCAGTTGGGGTTGTGCTAGAGAATGGTGACGAACTTTATGCCAATATTGTCGTATCTAATCTCGATGCTAAGCGCACGTTTACCCAGTGTATGGATGAAGATGATTTGCCGCCTGGGATTTTTAAGAAAGCGAAAAATTTTAAAATTCGAGGTTCATCGGGGAAAGTTAATATTGCTTTGTCTGGGTTGCCGAAATTTAACGGAGTCCCTAATAACCGATATGTGAATAGAGGAGGGCAGGCATTTGTAGGCTCACTGGAAACCATGGAGCGAGCCTATGACGATTGGAAACATGGATGCTGGTCGAAAGATCCGTTTATTGAATCGGTAATTCCTTCGGCCTGGGACCCAACGGTGGCCCCTCCAGGAAAGCACTGGATGTCTAATTTTGTTCAATATTGTCCAGCTGAATTAGCTGATGGACCTTGGACGCCAGAGAAAAGAAATACATTTGGACAAATAATAGTTGATAAAATCGAACGCTACAGTCCCGGATTTAGAGAACTTATCGTACACATGGAGGTGCGTACTCCTCATGAAATTGAGGCAGAGGTGGGTTTAACTGAAGGAAATATATTCCAGGGTGAATTGACAATAGATCAATTGCTATTTAATCGGCCATTTCCAGGTTATGCGCAGTATCGAATGCCTGTAAAAAATATGTATATGTGTGGATCTTCCACTCATCCCGGCGGGGGTGTGTCTTCGGCCTGTGGCGCAAATGCCGCGAGAGAAATACTCATGGATTTGAGGCTAGGTAATACTGTACCCGATGACGATTTTTACGACGAGTAAGTTAAGCGAGATTTGAGACTGAGACTAGTTTAATAAAAATGAGTGATTCAAACACTGTAACTGTCGATCCTTTTGAAGAAGAGCGACCTAAAGAAACGCATTTTCATGCGCGTATGGCTGTATTGAATATTCGTGAGAATTGGGCAGCCTGGAATGGTTATAAACTGGCGAACTACTTTTATGATGCAGAGTATGAGTATTTTTGTGTCCGTAATGGATGTGGAACTTACGACATCTGTGGAATGCAAAAGTACTTTGTAACTGGCAAGGACGCTGAAGCGATGCTGAATCGCATGGTGACTCGTGATATTAGCGAGATGAATATAGACAGAGTGACTTATCTTGTCTGGTGCACCGATGAGGGGAGACTTATTGATGATGGCACGGTTTTCAAATTAGGGCATGAACACTTCATGCTCACCTGTGGAAGTCCCAGTTTAGCTTGGCTAGAAAAAAGTTGTTATGGATTTAAAGATGTTTCCATTGTTGACATGTCAGAGGGAATTGCTGCTCTTGCGTTGCAAGGGCCCACGAGCTGTGAAGTTTTAAAAAAAATGGGGCTCAAAGATATCGATACCCTTAAACCGTTTGGTATTAAGCATTTTCCCTTTGGTGCTAGCCAGGATAAACCGCTTATGGTATCTCGTACTGGATTTACTGGTGATTTGGGCTATGAATTATGGATTAAGCCAGAGCTAGCTCTGAAGATGTGGGATTCACTGTACGATGCTGGGGAAGATTACCATATACAACCTTTTGGCGAAGCAGCTTTAAATATGGCGCGCATGGAAGCAGGATTTATCATGCCATTGATGGAGTTTAATGAAGCGCTGAAGACCATACATTTTCGGCATGACCATACGCCATTTCAACTAAACCTGGATTGGCTGGTGGATTTTAAAAAGCCACATTTTAATGGCAGGGCTGCTCTGCTAAGAGAGAAGCATGATGGACCGGAGTATACTCTGGTAAAACTGGATATCGAAGGAAATAAACCTGCTGAAGAATGTAATGTCTATAGCGACAAAGGTTGCGAAAATGAAATTGGTTACGTCACATCAGCTATGTGGTCTCCAGTGGTTAAGGCGAACATTGCCCTGGCTATGGTGAAAACTAAATATCTAAAGGGAGAGATTTGGGCCGAAATTTATTACAATAAAGAGCTTCGGTCGTATACAAAAGTATCCAGGTGTACCGTTAAAGAAAAACCATTTTGGACTCACTCAAGAAGTAGGGCAACTCCACCATTGCCTTATTAGGGCGAATAGATAGAATTTTTAGAATTGGGGAATAAGAATGCAATCACTAAAAGTCCAGGTTGAATCAGTATGCATAGGAATTGCTAACAGTGAATTTGGACAATCATTAGTAAATTGTTTGGAATGCGAACTGGATGGGATTGTTGGCGATAAGCATCGCGGGATTTCTCGTGAGGCCTGGGAAACTGGAGATAAGCAATTGGGTGGAACAATCCGACGTAATGAGCGTCACTGGTCTGCAGTCTCTATGGAAGAATTGGCAACTATTAGTAAAACGATGAATCTTGCTGAGCCTCTAACGGCAGATCTGTTAGGCACAAATTTGTGTTTTAAAGGTCAGGATAAACTCTCGCAATTGCCTAAAGGATCAGTGTTCAAATTTCCTTCAGGCGCTGAATTAATTGTGGAAGAGTATAATCCCCCCTGTCCTGGTATGAGTGAGCATCTAGCGCAGAATTTAAAGACCAGTTCTGGGGTCTCGCTCAGCAATTCTGCTTTTTCTGAAGCTGCAAAATTTTCACGAGGTTTGGTGGGGGTGGTAGAGGTACCTGGTATCGTAAACGTTGGGGATGAAGTTACGGTAATTCTCTATAAACCAGCTCCGTGGTTGGTAAAAATGACGACTGGCTAATGACTAGTTGGCTCTGCAAATTGATTACATATAAATTTCAAATGAGGATTCCTTTACGGATATTTTTACGATAACCATAGCGATCAGTATTATCGTCTTTGTTGCTGTAGGTAATTACGCAGGTCGTAGTGTTAAAAAGCTTGATGATTATTTTGTTGCGGGTCGACGGGCTCCGACTCTATTGATAGTTGGTACGCTGGTAGCCAGCGTGTTTAGTACTTCTATATTTCTAGGGGAGGCTGGATTTACTTACGATGGCCAACTCGGGCCTTATATGCTATTTCCTGGAATAGCAGTGATTGGTTATATCTATGGAGCACTTTTTTTCGGGGCCTATCTTCGTCGAAGCTGCGCTCCAACAGTGGCCGATTTTTTTGGTCAGCGTTTCAATAATCACCGCGTACAACAGGCAGCTGGATTCACCATTATTATGGGTTTGGGTGGCTATCTACTCGTTGTAACTCAGGGAGCGGCGATTCTATTAACTGAACTCACTGATCTAACCTACACTCAAGGCATTATTTTAGCTTGGCTAAGCTATACGACCTTCACAATGTACTCAGGATCTCAGGGTGTGATTATTACCGATACCCTGATGTTTCTATTATTCACAGTAGCCACTGTCTTTTTTGCATTTTATGTTATTGATGGTCTTGGAGGAGTAACGACGACGGTTGAAAATTTGGCTCAGATGGAGAGTAAGCCCGATATCGCCTCTTGGCATGGTACCGTTGGACCCGGCACAGAGTGGCCGACCCCTATGGATTACCTAATATGGACTATCATTATCGATACCAGTTGGGGGGTGGTTTATGCGGTAAGCCCATGGCAATCAAGTCGTCATTTAATGGCGAGAAATGAACATGTGGTTTTACGTGCTGCTATCTATGCCTGTCTGGTAGTGATCTTTATGCAGTTTCTGATCTATGGATTAGGTGGTTTTATTAATTTGGCTAATCCAAATATCAGCCCTTCAGAGACGGTTATGATTTGGGCTGCAAAAAATCTTGTTCCAGAGGCGCTTGGAGCTCTCTTGCTAGCGGGAATTATGGCCGCAGCTCTCTCGTCTGCCTCTACTTTTCTTTCATTGGTAGGTTTCAGTGTTAGCAATGATATGATTCCGAGCAATAAAGAACTTACTTTGAGAAAAACCCGGATCGTTATGTTTTTTACCGGTGTGGTTGTGCTCATTGCGAGTTTCTTTTTCCCACCTAATGTGTTTTGGCTTATGTTATTCGTAGGAACCGTATTTGCGTCTTCGTGGGGACCAGTCGGGTTTATGAGTATTTGGAGTAAGCGCATTACGGCTGATGCGGCTTTTTGGGGAATAGTTACAGGGTTTATATTTAATGTCGTTCCCGCAGCGTTGGAGTATTTCGGTTATGTAACTTGGCCGAGTTATGCAAACCCGGCGGTACTGGGTGCAGCAGCTAGTATAATAACAATTTTGGTTGTGTCTCGAATGGGGAAGGTGAGCCGAGCTGAGGCGTTGTACCGTATGAGGCTGCACCGCACTCCTGAGATCGATTTCGATCTCAAGCAGGTAAAAATTACCCTGCTTGCACCATGCTGTTTGATTATCTACGGCTGCACTATGCCGTTCTTGCTGATTTACTACTATGTTATTCCTTACCAAACCGGCGCTAGTGAATTGCTTGATGATGGAAGTCTGAATTGGGCAACCGGTGAAGTTGTACTGGCCTTGTCTTATCCATTTATTTATGTATTTTTGGGTGTCTTAGGGATAGTTTTGATATGGCGCCGGTATAGTCCGCATGCGGGGGAAAAAGCTCGAACGCAGCGACGCAGAGCTAATGGAGCTACTGAATCAACCAGGCACCGCATATCCACCTAACGAGGGAAAAGGTCGACATCTACCGCTTTAGGGGTGCAATTAGGTCTTGCAAGTATTGATTAGACTGATAATCTAATTCTGAACAAGTCGACAATAAAATTATGTGGTGAACATTCTGGAACTGCGAATATGCGTGCAAATGAATTTGTTCAGAGCTACTTCGATGCTTGGAATCATCAAGACGCTCAAGGAGTCGCAGCACACTTGGTTACTAATGGCACCTATGTTGATATTCCTGAGCAACAACAACTTTCAAAAGAGAAACTCGTCGCCTATCTGGTACAATTTTTCGATCATCAACAAGCACAATACAATGTTATTGGAGAAATTTTAGCTAGCGAAAACTCCATAGCCTTTCAATACCGAATGTCTCCTTCGGATTCTGGGGGCGTGGATTGGTTCGGTGCAGAATTTATGACCCTGGAGGGTGATGGTGCGGTAAAAATCTCCGACTATTACGATCCAATCCATACAGTTCATTCTAATTTGAACGAAGCGCATAGCGCTGCTCTGCCGAAGTACGCCAAATCGGGATTGCATCCAAAGCAACTAATAAAGTACTCAGAAAAACTCACAAGATTAATGGAGCAAGAGAAAGTGTTTTTACAGGCTGGATTGACCCTGCCTAAATTAGCAAGAATGGTGAATTGTTCAGTCAATCACTTGTCTCAGGCTGTTAACGCCGGGTTTGGTATGAGTTTTTTTGATTTCTTAAATAGCTACCGTATCAGTGAAGCGAAAGTCTTACTTAGCCAGCCAGAGCTGCAATCAAATGCAATTCTAGATGTGTCATTTGCAGTTGGTTTTAATTCAAATTCGGCCTTTTATTCAGCCTTCAAGAAGATGACAGGATCCACCCCCGCTCGGTTTCGTCAAGATGCCCTGGCTCGATCATAAAAGACCACCGAGCTCCCATTTGCAGGTTTTTGGTGGGTTCCCTGGCTTAGTAACTAATCATCAGCAGGATTCTCGTTGCCGATAGGATAAGATGTGTTGAGAATCAATTCTGTCGTATGGTAAATAGTTGATTTCGCTGCCATCAGTAATTGGTAGGATTGAAAGAAATCGCGTTGCAGTAAGCAATGTTCATTAAGAAAATTTAAAGAAGAGCAAAATCTCTCAATGATACAAACTCCGCAACCACACACTGGTTCCTACTACGCTGCAACTGCGAATCGGTTAACCGAATACTCTTCACTTAAAGGTGAGCAAACTGCTGACGTTTGTATCATAGGCGCTGGATTTACTGGTATCTCTACAGCGCTTTTTCTGGCTGAGCGTGGATATAAAGTTACAGTCGTAGAAGCCAACAAGATCGGCTGGGGGGCATCAGGGCGTAATGGCGGACAAATGATTGGCGGTATATCCGGCGAAGCGAAATTGGCGAAGTCAATCGGCAGAGAGGGTGAAAAAATTCTCTGGGATATGAGTTGGGCAGGCCACGATATCATCCGCGAGAGAGTAAAAACTTATAACATAGACTGCGATTTGAAATCTGGTTATGTGGATGTCGCTATAAAACCTCGACATGTCGCTGACTTGCAAGCGTGGAGAGATCAGTTGGAGAGACTCGATTTTCCTCATGAGTTCAAGTTGCTGTCGCAACAAGAGACGGAAGAGTCATTAGGAACAAAAGCTTATATCGGAGCACTCCAGAATCAGGGCAACGGGCATCTGCATCCGCTCAATCTTTGCCTCGGAGAGGCTGAAGCGGCTGCTTCACTAGGGGCACATATATTCGAGCAGTCACCTGTTATTGATATTGAGAAGGGCCTCAAGCCCAGAGTTCTTACTTCAAAAGGTTCGATAACGGCTGACTTTGTAGTGCTAGCTGGAAACGCCTACCATTTTTTAGATGCCAAACTTCGCGGTATCATGTTTCCGGTTAATAGTTTTATAACGGCGACAGAGCCTCTTTCCGAAGAGCTAGAACTTTCAGTTAACCCCAATGATTGGGCTGTGTGTGACCCAAATTATATACTAGAATATTATCGATTGAGCGCAGACAAGAGATTGCTTTTCGGGGGCAGGTGTAATTATTTTGGAAATGACCCTGATGAGATAAAGAGGCGGCTCAGGCCACGACTTCTGAAAACTTATCCTCAACTTAAAATTACTAACTTAGAATTTGCATGGGGTGGAACGATCGGTGTCCCTATTAATAGAGTTCCACAAATGGGCAGACTTTCAGAAAATATATTTTATTCACAAGGATATTCTGGCCACGGTGTAAATGTGACTCATTTGGCAGGGCAGATAATGGCTGATGCAGTAGCAGGAACTTTTGAGCGTTTCGATATGTTTGCCAAGATGAAAACACTAAAACTGCCAGGTCAGCATACCTTTGCTCGACAGATGGTGGCGCTAGGAATGATGTACTACAAGATAAAAGATAGTCTGTAATTGTTATAACTAAACTAAAGAGCAAAGCTCTGAAGAGCGGACCTAAATTTGATGGCAACGAGTAAATTGAGGTTATTACAAGCGCCAATTCTAAACGGCTGGAAACTATTTCTATTGGTTACAATGCCTGTTTCGCTGGTAGTAATTGTGCAAATGTTTGGAACTAACTACGCTACTGCTGCAGGCGTATCTTCTCTTATTCAATTGTCTGTGCGCTTTGCGGTACCTTTGCTATATCTTACTTTTGCCGCTTCATCTTTATATATTTTGACACCTAATGATTTTAGTCGCTGGTTACTTCGAAATAGAAAATATTTCGGCTTGTGTTTTGCGTCGGCCATGGTTTGGCAGGGAATTTTTATACTTTGGCTGGTGGGAATCCATACCGACTATTATGTTGGTCAGGTTTATGTATTAAGCGATGCAATAGAAGGAGTGGCTGGCTATACAGTTCTTTTACTGATGACTATTACGTCTTTTAAATTTGGTCGTAAGCATTTAACAGGAAAGCAATGGCGTTATCTTCATAAGTTTGGGATCTATTACATCTGGGCTTATGCATGGAGCTCATATTGGTTTGCTGTGTACTATTACAGCTCGCCCAATAGTGTTGATTTTTTGTATTATTGGACCGGACTTCTGGCATGGGGATTAAGGGCGGCAGCCTGGAGCAAACAGCAGGCAGAAAACCAGTTAAAACAAAATGAAAAACTAAAAACCATCTAGCAATGGAATATTGTCGTGAGTAAATTGATGAAAATTACGCTAAATTTTGTTGGAGTAATAGCTGTTTTGGTAGGAATTTATGCATCAATTTTTGGCCGTGACTGGAGTGAATGGGTCTATGCTGCCTATGATGGCGTGACGATAATTGAATCTATTGAATCTATAGTACCTTATTTTCCTTTCGTGCCTTTTTGGCCGTTGGGACTAGTCTTGGTAGGTGCTTTATTTATTATTACGGATAACAAATAGCCGCTTTTATTCTAATCGTTATTCCTTATTTGATTTGTGCCGCTGCTCCGATAATGGTTTTTAATTCTAGATAGTCTTCAAATCCATATTCTGCAAATTCCCTACCGTTGCCTGATTGTTTGAAGCCGCCGAAGGGGACATCAAAACTGCCTTCCTCACCATTTAGATAAACCGATCCTGCACGTACGTGAGAAGCAATCAATCTGGCCCGGTTTGGGCTGCCAGAAACATATGCGCACAAACCATAAGGTGTGTCGTTAGCAATGCGGATGGCGTCTTGCTCATCTCGATAAGGGATTATCACCAGAACAGGGCCGAATATTTCTTCTCTGGCAATTCTGGCTTCATTTTTTACGTTGCAAAATATTGTAGGCCGGACGAAATAACCTTGTTCCAATCCCTCTGGAAGTCCAAGGCCACCGCACGCGAGTTCGCAGCCTTCTGCTATCCCAATTTGAATGAGTCTTTGAATTTTTTCAAAATGTTGTTGGCTCACTACCGGCCCTAGATCCGTAGTTGGCTGACTAGGATCCCCAACTACTAATTTTTTGGCCGCAGCTATAGCTATCTCTCTCGCTTTGTCATGTAAGGATTCTGGAATTAGAAGACGAGTAGGCGCATCGCATGATTGACCGCTATTTGAAAAACAAGATCGGACACCTGTGCTTATTGCCGTTTCTAAATCAGCATCATCAAGAATAATGTTGGGTGATTTTCCTCCTAGTTCCTGTGTGACGCGTTTTACTGATATTGCTGCTGTTTGGGCAACCTCAATACCTGCTCTTGTGGAGCCAGTAAAAGAAACCATATCAACATCAGGGTGCGCTGCTAACGCGGTTCCAACTGTTGCCCCATCGCCGTTTACAAGATTGAAGACTCCTGCCGGCACGCCTGCTTTGTGTAGAACTTCTGCAAATAAGTATGCAGAAAAAGGAGCTATTTCACTTGGTTTCAGAACCATAGTACAACCCATAGCTAAGGCCGGCGCTACTTTGCAGACTATTTGATTTATGGGCCAGTTCCATGGAGTAATAAGTGCGCATACTCCAATAGGTTCCTTGTAAATCTGAGCGTTTTCTTTTTTCTCGAGGAATTTAAAGTTCGCCAATGCTGTAATAGTGGCTTCTAAGTGCCCATTTCCACAGGCCGCTTGTTCTTGAGAGGAAAATAGATTAGGTGACCCCATTTCTTCAGTGATAGCGTTGGCGATTTCATCATAACGACACAAAAATTCAGCGAGGATATTCTCTAGTAGTTCTAATCTTTCTTGGGGCTGCGAAACTGAGAACTTTGGGAAAGCATTCTTCGCTGCCGCAACAGCGTTGTCTACGTCTACGGTGGAACCCAAGGAAATAATTCCGGCGATTGACTCAGTGGACGGATTTATGACTTCCAATTCATCTGGCTTGTTGGGTTCCACCCACTGTCCATTGATATAAAAATGTTTGTAATGGCGCATCTAATTGGTCTCTGGAATTATTGTTGAGAAGATCCAGCTTCTTTCCGCTGAGTTAATCTGTCAGAGCTCGAGAGCTTAATACATCACTAGTCACAATTCTTTCTGGTGTATTGTTTGCAAAGAAAGTAACAGCGAGTAAAAAAGTTAAAAATTCTGCTATGGGTACTGATATGAATATACCTATATCTCCAAAAAGTTGTGGCAACGTAAAGAGAAACAGAAGGGGGAGTAATAGGCTTCGGGATAGGGCGATTGACGCTGACTGCAGTGGTCTATGGCAAGCAGTAAAATAGGCAGTTAGGCAAATATTGACTCCGCTGAACACAAAAGCTGGCCAAAAAAAGCTAACAAATTTAATGGCAATCTCTGTTGTTGCTGTTTCTCCCGGTTTTAGAAAAATATTGATTAGTAGCTCAGTCGATACCAGCAAGATACCACATACACACAAAGCAATGATCAACATGGAAAGCAGGGCGGTGCTAATATAAGCAGAGATCTTGTGGGCTTGTCTCGCGCCGAAATTTTTACTCACTAGCGGTTCAATGGATTCACCTATACCGTAATAAATCATAATTCCAATAAAAAACAGGTAATTAACAATTGTATATGCAGCTACGCCTTCAACCCCTAGCCTAGAAATCATTATCCAATTAAGTAATAGAGTTGTAAGCCCTGCAGAAATTTCGTTAACGAATTCTGAAAAACCATTAATAACTGCCTTGAAAATTTCACGCCAGTTTCCTGTAAGGCTAGTTGGTTTGAGCTTGGTGTCAGCTCTTAAAAAATAAGGTACCAAAACAAAGAATACAATTGAATGAGCGATCCCGGTTGCGTAAGCGGCCCCCTGAATTCCCAAGTCCAGCATAACAATAAAACACCAATCGAGAACTACGTTTAGTAATGCACTAATTAATAGTGCCGAAGAAGCCAATAATGGGTTGTTATCAACCCGAACGAAATAGTACAAACAGAAACCAAGTAGAAATGTGGGTGCACAAGGAAAAATAACAGTAAGGTAGCTAGAAGCTAGAGGAGCTAATTGTTCATTGGCACCAAGGGCGCGAACGATTGGATCAAGAAAGAGTATCCCAAGAGTGGCGCTGGCTAAAGAAAAGATTAGCGTGCATGTGAGAGCTTTTGTAAAGATAGATTTTGCAGCTGCAAGGTTATTTTGCCCCAGATATTTGCCAGCAATCACAGAACTTCCAACAGAGAGCATGGTGACAACGGAAAATAAGCCAGACCAAACTGGCATAGCGATATTGACTGCTGCCAGTGCCTGCGAGCCGACATAGTTACCAAGAAAAATGCCATCAATCATGAATGCGGATGACATCGCAAGTAATCCAAACACGGCTGGAACAGCATAATGGAAGAATACCCGGAGCACGTTGCCATGAATTGGGTCGTACTTGGACATTGACTACTCTATAGTTGGTCTTGTTACAATTTTGCGGATGCCCATTATGGGCTTTAAATTAGCTTTGCTGCTAAGGCTATTTCATTGTAGGCATCGCGAAATCGCTTCCTTGGCGTATTCCCGCGGGCCATCTGGCTGTCATTGTTTTCATCCGTGTGTTGAAACGTACACCATCAGGGCCGTGAACATGAAGTGGTCCAAATAGCGATCTTTTCCAGCCTCCAAAGCTATGAAATGCCATAGGAACGGGAATTGGAACATTTACCCCTACCATTCCAACTTGAATACTGTGTGCAAACTGTCGCGCGCTGTCCCCATCTCGAGTAAAAATTGTAGTTCCATTACCATATTCATGATTATTAATGAGTCGACAACCATCATTAAAATTTTCAACTCTTACTATGCACAGTACTGGCCCAAAAATTTCTTCTTTGTAGATCCGCATTGATTCTGTAACCTGATCAAATAAACATCCTCCTAAGAAGTAGCCGGCTTCGGGGCCTTCATGTATAAAATTTCTACCATCTACAATTAGCGTTGCTCCTTCTTCAATACCCAGATCGATATAACCTTTCACTTTGTCTAAATGTTGCTTACTTACCAGAGGTCCCATTTCGGCTTCAATATCTGTGCCAGGTTTAACTTTTAAATTTTCAACTCTTGGTTTCAATTTTTTCAATAGCGTGTCCGCGGCTTCATCCCCCACACAAACTACTACTGAGATCGCCATGCATCTTTCGCCGGCAGACCCATAAGCGGCGCCTATTAGCGCATCAACAGCTTGATTCATGTCCGCGTCTGGCATGATGAGCATGTGGTTCTTAGCGCCACCCAATGCTTGAACTCTTTTTCCATTCTCACTCGCTCTAGCATATATGTATTGAGCTATTGGTGTGGAGCCTACAAAACTGACTGCTTCAACAGAATTATGTGACAATAATGCGTCGACGGCTTCTTTATCACCATGCACCACATTAAATACACCGTCAGGTAAGCCAGCTTGTTTAAGTAATTCGGCAATAAAAATTGCCGGAGAAGGATCTTTCTCTGAAGGTTTTAATATAAATGTATTTCCGCAGGCAATGGCGATAGGAAACATCCACATCGGAACCATCACTGGAAAGTTAAATGGCGTAATTCCTGCAACTACCCCTAATGGTTGCATTTCTGACCAGGAATCCACTCCTCGCCCTACATTGACAGAATGTTCTCCTTTGAGTAAGTGTGGAATTCCACAAGCAAACTCAACAACCTCAAGTCCTCGAGTTATTTCACCAGCGGCGTCATTTAATACCTTCCCATGTTCGGCCGTTATCATTTCAGCGAGCTTTCCCTGATTAGCTTCAACCAGTTGCTTAAATTTAAAAAGTATCCGTGCGCGATTTAATGGTGTTGTTTCTGACCATGCAGAAAAGGCAGTTTTGGCGGCAGCTACAGCGGTGTTAACCTCATTAGCGTCTGCAAGAGAGACACGTGCAGATTCGATCCCTGTTGCTGGATTAAATACAATCGCTTCCCTGCCGCTGGCCCCAGGCATGAGTGCTCCGTCAACAAAGTGTTCTATTTTCTTAATCATCATTATCCTTTAGAAAGCAGGATTAGTTTTTAGTCCAACTCCGCTACTTAATTTGTTGTCTTAATTACTATTGATAGAATACCAAAAATTCTATCAATTTAATTTTATAGTATTAAAATATTACTCCTTATTTAAAGTACTACACGTAAGGTGTATATATTGCTGAATAGAGATATAAATATGAATAGCAAGCAGCAAATGGATATTACTGAATTACAAAAACTCGACTCTCAGCACCATTTGCATCCATTTACTGACGCAAAAGAGCTCAAGGAGCAAGGGACTCGAATCATTGTCAAAGCTGATGGTGTTTATATATGGGATGCACAAGACAATAAACTGCTAGATGGCATGGCAGGGCTTTGGTGTGTTAACGCGGGTTATGGGCGCAAAGAAATAGCAGAAGCGGCCTATGAGCAGCTTCAACGACTACCTTACTACAATAGTTTTTTCCAATGCACTACTCCACCAGCAATTGAGCTTGCCACTTTGCTAGCTGAGCTCGCACCAGCCCACATAAACCATGTTTTTTTCACAGGATCAGGGTCAGAAAGCAATGACACGGTGGTTCGGATGGTACGTCGTTTCTGGGACTTAAAGGGTGAACCGCAAAAGTCGGTAATCATAAGCCGCAAGAATGCCTACCATGGATCAACTATGGCCGGCGCCAGCTTGGGTGGAATGAGGTTTATGCATGAGCAAGGTGGACTGCCGTTACCGGGCATTGTGCATATCGATCAACCGTACTGGTTCGGTGAAGCTGGTGAACTTGATAAACAAGAGTTCGGGTTGAAAGTTGCCCGACAGCTTGAAGAAAAAATTCTTCAACTAGGGCTTGATCGGGTGGCTGCCTTCATTGCTGAACCAATCCAAGGAGCAGGAGGAGTGATCATACCCCCTGATAGCTATTGGCCGGAGATTCAAAGAATTTGTGATAAGTACGATATTTTGTTAATCGTGGATGAAGTAATTTGCGGTTTTGGTCGGACAGGAAAATGGTTCGGTTCAGATTATTACAATATAACGCCAGACCTCATGTCCATAGCGAAAGGTTTAACATCGGGATACTTGCCCATGGGCGGTGTAATGGTGAGCGATCGTGTTGCCGAAGAGCTGATTAGTAAAGGGGGTGAATTAGCTCATGGTTATACTTATTCTGGTCATCCAGTCGCAGCCGCGGTAGCGCTAGCTAATGTAAAGATATTGCGAGATGAAGGAATTGTTGAAACTGTAGACACGGACACAGGGCCTTATTTACAAAGGCGCTGGCAAGAGCTTGGAGAACATTCACTGGTTGGTGAGTCCCGCGGCGTCGGATTTCTCGGTGCGCTTGAATTAGTTAGCGACAAGCTAGCAAGGGCCCGCTATCCCAATAGTGGTAAAGTAGGTGGTTTATGCCGCGACATTAGCATTAAAAATGGACTCGTGATGCGGGCAGTTGGAGATACGATGATTATATCTCCGCCGCTTGTTGCAAATCGAGAGCATATTGATGAATTAGTAGACAAGGCTAAGCTCACATTGGATCAAACTCTAGAGCACATACCTTCAATAAAATTTGATGAATAATCGAAGTGCTTGGCGTTGAACTAACTGCATGAAGGCGTATATTCCAGATTAGTTATTTTTAGGGCAGGTAGTGAGATGGATATAGGTATTCCACTAAAAGAATTAGGAGAAATTGACACTTCAGCGCTAAAAGACGTGATCTTGCGCGCAGAAGAAAAAGACTGGCTGGATAATAGCTATCGGCAGCAGGTTTACGATGTGCACACTCAAACTCACTCTTTGGTTATGTTATTTACAACAGGAGAGGGGTGGCCAGATATAGAAGTGCGCAAGGAATCAGCCTGGGATCTTTTAGCGGATGCAGCGGTACCTCTGATGGAGTCACTATTAAAGCAGCATTATTCGGCAGGTGGCACGATAGTTCGTGCAATGGCGGCTAAGTTATTAGCAGGAGGTATAATTAAACCCCATTTAGATGGACACCCTTCCTTCCACGCTGGCCACCGTATTCATGTACCTATTACCACTAATTCCAGGGTTCGGTTTATGATTGATGGCCAACCCTTTAAGTTTGAGGTAGGTAAAGCTTATGAAATTAATAATCAAAAAACACACAGCGTAATGAATAAAGGCAAAGAAGACCGTATTACTTTTATTTTTGATTACATTCCCGAAAAGAAATTACCATTGATGCAATAAGCTCGAAAAATGCAGGAATTAAATTTATAGCGAATGCTATAAATTTCGCAATACTGGACGGGTCAAACAGGTAGGGCCTCCACAACCTTTCAAGCTTATTTCTTCCCCTTTATACACAGACACTTCGGCGCCCGCATCTTCTAATCGTTTTCTTGTTATAGGGTTCCCTTCAAGCATGATGCACTGTCTAGGTGCAACCGCCAATACATTACAAGCCATGGAATTAAACTCTTCTATCGGTACCTCGACCAGGCTAAAGCCTAAATCTAAAAGGCGATTCCGAAAAGGAACCGTTAACAGGGGTGAGTAAACTAGGCAAAGATCTTCATCTATTGGGCTCAAGCAGGACATTAAATGAAAAACATCTCCAGCTCCTTGCCAGTGAGGAAGAGGCGCAACAACTAGCTCATCTACGCAGTTACCTAGATAGTCTCGTAGCTGCGCGATCCCTGATGCATTAGTTCGATATCCTTCCGCAATTGCCAAAGTCCGTTCATTGAGCCATGTAACATCACCGCCTTCTACTTGACCATCTCCTTCAATCGCACCAAGAATGGGTACATCCATCGTTGCGAAGACGGCTGAGTTGGCTTGTGGTTCCGCTTGCCTTTCTTTTTTACCCATATTGCACAAGATTGCTCCTTTGTCGCAAATTAGAGAAGTATCACGTACATAAATTGAGTCTAAGCCTGTGGCTTGATTAGGAGAAGAGTAGAAAATTTCGATATCGAATTGAGTAAGTAACTCGACAAATATTTCGTATTCAGCTGCTGCTTTGGCAAAATTGGGCTTATCAATGTAGTTAAGAGATTGCCATTGTTGGTCTATAGAATCTTGATTTTCAAAAGCATCATGTACCCCTTTTAATATTAAAGATCGAATCTTACCGACCTCGGATTGCATACCTGTTTTCATAGACTTTTCTCTATATTTTTAATTTTTTGACTTAATGATTAATACGTACACTGGAACCCCTGCTAATAAAAGTAATACTCCCCAAATGATAGTCTCTGAACCGGTGCCAATTATTGCCCAGAAAGCAAATAACATAGCAATCACGGCAATGGTCTTTTCTATAAAAGAGAGAGGTTGTTGTGAGCGCAGGGAAATAACAATGCGCGCCATTGCACAAATCAAATAAGGGAGGAGAGCTGCCAAAGTTGCCAGTAGAATGACAAATGTAAATTGATCTACGAGACTTTCAGTTGCATTCATTAACACTAAGACAGTTACAAACAAAGAGGAAATAATAAGTCCTTTTGCCGGAGTCCCAAACCTCGACCGTTCGGCAAATATCTTAGGAAATATTCCGTCATTGGCTGCAGCCATGGGTATTTGTCCAGAACACAGAGTCCAGCCATTCAGTGCGCCAAAACATGAGACAATTGCTCCTATGCCGATCAATTGGTAACCGGTTTGACCCCATAGAATTTCAGCGGCATCGGCAAATGGGGCATTGGAGAGCGCGAGTTGTTCTGGAGCAATTAAACCGATAACGGCGATTGTGCTGGGTATATAGACAGCAGCGGCCAATAATGTGCCGGCAATGGCTGCGCGAGATACGTTGCGTTCAGCATTTCTGACTTCGCCAGCCGGAATGTTTGCACTTTCCATTCCTAAAAATGCCCACATAGTCAGCGCAGCTGTAGCAGTAAGGGCGCCGAAATTAGATTGTTCGCTTAAATTAAGTGGCGTGAAATGACCTGGGTTAAGGGCAAATAATCCAAACATAGCGATTGCTAAAAGCGGGAAAATTTTGAGGATTGTTGTTGCAAGTTGCAGTCTTCCTGCTTGCCGGATTCCACGAACATTCACGACTAAAAGAAGCCATACGATAAGTACTGTGGTGGTTGAGCTCAGTATTGGCTGGTTGGCAAGCTCTGACCAGAACACTGAAAGATAACTAACGAGGGCGATAGCTATAGCAGCGTTAGTTGCAATTATCGAAACCCAGTAGCCCCAAGCGACTAAAAACCCAGGGAGATCACCAAAACCTGTCCTAGTATAGAGATAAGGTCCTCCAGAACCGCGTACTTGTCGCGCTAGTCCCGCAAAAACAAGCGCGATGCAGATTGAACCGCACGCCGAAACTACCCAGCCCAACACGCTTATACCACCGAAAGCTGCCAAGGAGGCTGGCAAAAGAAAGATTCCAGAACCAATCATGTTCCCAGTTACCATGGCAGTTGCCGTCCAGAATCCTAATGGCTTGTTTTCGTCCGTTATTTCGTTATTGTTTTGGGCTTGTTGTGTTGCCAAATTCTACTCCACTATTTGTTTATACTGGCAACTGAGAAATTTTGCACATCAATCAGCTTTATTGGAAATAAGAGAATTAATCTAGCAAACCACTAACATATTGCCAGGCAGCATTTCGGGCAGCATTTACAGTAGAGCGCTGGGGTGAAAGCAGAATGTCTAGCCATAGTCCATCCGTCAATGCAGAATAGGCGCTAGTAATTAATTCAACATCATTTTTCCGTTTAGTCTTTTCTGACAATAAAGAAGAGAATAGTTTGCAAATTTCATGATTTATCTCATCGTCATGTTGAGCACAAATTTTTTGATAGATGGGTCGCGCCTTGACTTCCCCAAGAAACGCGAACCATACAGCCAATTTGTTTCTATTAATAATTCTTGGACTGAAATCGTAATCAATAATAGCTTTGAGTTTTTCCAAGTCTTGCATGTTATTACTGGCAAAAATTTGATCAAAACCTTCTTTATATTCATCTGCAATGAAGCGTAATGTTTCAATTAGCAGTAGCTCTTTAGTTTTAAAATGTAGATTAACAATGCCAACGCTTAATTCCGCTTCATTGGTAATGTCGGCCATGGTCGTGGCTGCCAGACCTTTTTTTGCAATACATTTTATTGTTGCCTTGATAAGCTGATTACGTCTTTCCGCTTTCGGCAGAGCGCGACGCTTCCGAGTAGTGTTTTGAGAGTGCTTCGGCATTATATTGGTGCCTTTATTCCACAAGAGTGGCTATTCTGTTTGACAGAGATCTCGATGATTGCAATTACACTTTAACCCATTGATTAAATTTTAACAAATGAATGAATGATCATTCATTATGGACATAATAGATAAATTCTGGCACGATATTCTTTTCAAGAGTATGCATTTAATTATGAGTTCAGCGACAGGTCATAGTAATAGTTTGATGGTGCCTTAACGCTAATCAGAAACAATGCTTTAATAAGCAATGAACGATATTTGGTATGAATAAACGGTACGATGCAATAGTTATCGGTGCTGGGCATAACGGCTTGACGAATGCCGCTTATCTGGCTAAATCCGGACTCGACGTTCTGGTTTTGGAAAAAAATTCCTACATAGGTGGGGCCACAGTAAGCCGTGAATTACACCAAGATTGGCTCTACTCCAACTGCTCTTATGTATGCAGTCTACTTCGCCCAGAGATTACTCGAGATTTAGAGCTTCCCCGCCATGGCTTGCAGGTCGTACCTTACGGTGGCAGTGTTAGCTTTTGTAGTAATGGCGATTATTTCGGGGACTACCCAGACCATGAGCGGCAGTACCGAGAAATAGCTCGACATTCGATCAGAGATGCTAACGCTTACGAACGCTACGAAGCTGACGTAATGAAACAAACGCGCCTGATCCGGCCCTTCTTGTTGAGAACGCCCCCAGATCCTGCATCGTTAAAGCCCCGCGATCTCAAGGAAATGAAATATCTCATGGATGCCTTTGCTGATCTTGGCGAGGAAGGTTTAGCGGATACATTGCGCTTTTGGACCATGAGTATAGCTGATTACTTGAACGAGTATTTCGAGACTGATGTTATCAAAGCTCATTTGGCTGGAAGTGGAATTATTGGTACAGCCTTGGGTGTGTATTCTCCGGGGACTGCCTACGTTTTGTTGCATCATTATATGGGTGATGTAGACGGGACAGTTGGCGCATGGGGTTTCGCTCGAGGTGGCATGGGTGCTGTTTCTGATGCACTGGCTTCATCGTTCAGATCCTTTGGAGGGGAGATTCGTGTTGACTCGGAAGTAGAGCAGATTATCGTTAAGGGAAATAAAGCGGTAGGAGTGGCTTTGAGCAGCGGAGAAGAAATTGCAGCAAACATAGTGGTTTCGAATCTCGATCCAAAACGTACATTTCTCAATATTATGGATGAAAAAGATTTGCCATCTGATGTTGTATCTAAGGCGAGAAATTTTAAGATTCGTGGTTCTTCAGGAAAATTGAATATTGCTTTAGATGGATTGCCAACTTTCAACGGCATTCCCAAAAATAGTCCTTTAATGCAGACTGATATGCATATGCTTGATTCTCTCGAGCGTATGGAGCGTGCGTATGATGATTGGAAAGATGGAACATGGTCAGCAGACCCCTATGTCGATATGTTAATTCCAAGTCAGGTTGATCCAACCATGGCCCCGCCAGGCAAGCATATGATGACAGTCTTTGTGCAATATGCTCCGCCACAAATTAATGGTAGAGATTGGACAGATGAGGACCGTGACGCATTTGGAAAAACTGTGATCGATCAAATCGCTAATTATAGTCCTGATTTTAAAGATTTGATTTTGCATTGCGAAGTGCGCACTCCGAGAGAAATTGAAAACGAAGTGGGCTTAACCGAGGGCAATATCTTCATGGGAGAACTGACCTTTGATCAGCTTCTGTTTAACCGGCCATTTCCCGGTTATGCACAATATCGAGGCCCAATAAGCGGAATGTATATGTGCAGCTCGGGTACACACCCAGGAGGAGGTGTAATGGCTGCCCCAGGTGCGAATGCCGCACGGGAAATATTGGCGGATTTGAAAAGACCAAACTTGGTGCCGGAGGCTTATGCCGATGACTAATGCTCGTTATGACGTAGTTATAGTTGGGGCTGGGCACAATGGCTTGATATGTGCGGCCTACCTTGCCAAGGCGGGGCGAAAAGTCTTGGTGTTAGAACGAAATGAGCAAGTGGGAGGCGCAGCAGTAACGCACGAATTCTCCGATGGATTTAGAGTATCGAGTTGTGCGCAATGGCTATATCAATTTAACCCCAACATTCGAGCTGAACTTAAGCTTGATCAGTATGGGTACGAATTAGCCGCAGAAAATTTAAGTACCATTGCGCTATCTGCAGATAGCAATCATCTGACATTGTCGAGTGCAGAGCTTAATGGAGCGAGTGTTACTGAGTCTGATAAAAAAGCTTATCAACTTTTTATAAAACAGATGCTCAAATTCAGTGGCATATTAGCTAAGGCTAGCGAGCGTCGCATACCAAAACTGTTGGAAGCGAATTGGGGGGATCGGTTTGCACTCTTTAAACTTGGCTTGGAGATGAAGCTCCTTGGCAAAGAGGATATGCAAGATCTTTTAAGAATCGCTCTTATTAATATTTATGATGTTCTGCAGGAAAACTTCGATAATGATTTGCTAAAAGCGGCTTTAAGTTTAGATGCTACGCTCGGAACTCATATGGGTCCTCGCTCTCCGAACACGGTGTTCAGTTTTTTGCATCGCAGGCTTGGAGAAGTGTTTGGGTTTAATGGGGTGTCAGTAGTTAAAGGAGGTATGAGCACTCTCTCTCAAGCGCTCGCCAACGCAGCAACGGCCAATGGTGTTGAAATAAGAACTGCTATGCCGGTTAGCCGAATCAATTCAACAGCGGATGAAGTTACAGGTGTAACTCTAGCTAACGGCGAGGTTGTTGAAGCTTCAACGGTGGTTTCAAATGCTGATCCAAAAACAACTTTTAAAAGCCTGCTTGGTTTTCAGAAATTGGAAACAGGTATTATCCGGCGTGTCAGCAATATTCGCATGCAAGGCAATGTCGCAAAACTTCATCTTGCATTGGACTCTTTGCCACAGTTTGACGGACTTGATGAAAACCAAAGTGGCCAAAGATTAATTATCGTTTCCACCATGGATGCAATGGAGCGTGCATTCAATTCAGCTAAATATGGTGAATATTCAGCGCAGCCGGTAATGGATATTTCTATCCCTACTTTGCATGATAAAACTTTGGCTCCAGAAGGGAAACATGTGCTTTCGGCTCTTGTGCAATACGCGCCCTATAAACTGGCTCAGGATTGGGGATCAGTTAAAGAGGATTACGCGCAACTATTAGTTGAGAGGATCGATGAATTTGCGCCTGGTATAGAAGAACAAATTCTTAGCTGGGAGTTACTTACGCCGGTAGATTTGGAGCGAGAGTTCCATTTAACGGGTGGCCATTGGCATCATGGAGAAATCAGTTTAGACCAAATTATGATGACGCGACCTTTCCCGGGGGCAACTCAATACGCGATGCCTTTAACGGGGTTGTATCTTTGCGGAGCTGGCGCTCATCCTGGTGGCGGGGTGATGGGATTGGCAGGGAAAAATTCAGCTCAAGAAATACTAAGAAGCAATAGAAGCAAAACGAATCTCGCTGGGAAAAAGGAGAATGTTGCATGAGATCTCATGACGAAACCATGATGCTGCAAACGCCTTTTCACTCAAGAGTGGCAAAGGCTTGTGAATTAAATCAATGGGATGAATGGAAAGGCTATACCACGCCGGCAGCTTATACGGAAGTTGAACAGGAGTACTTTGCGGTTCGAAACAGCACCGGTGTCTTTGATCTATCTCCGATGACAAAGTACCGTATTACCGGAGCAGACGCAGAACTTTATCTAAACAAAGTAATGACACGAGATGTGCGTAAACTAAACCCCGATAGAGTGGGTTATACAATATGGTGTAATGATGCTGGTCAAGTAATGGATGACGGCACTTTATTTAATTTTGGTGAGAATAATTATCGGCTTTGCAGTTATACGCGAGTGATGGATTGGTTGCAGTGGTCTGCAATGGGCTTCGATGTTGAAATAATAGATGAAACGGCAGATTTTGGTGCTTTAGCTGTTCAAGGTCCTACTTCTTGCGCTGTTTTAAAAGCAATGGGATTTAAAGGAATAGAAAAACTTAAACCCTTTGGTATAAGCCATTTCCCATTCGAAGACGCTGAGGTGATGATTAGCCGTACAGGGTTTACCGGCGATTTAGGATATGAGTTATGGGTTGAGCCCCCAAAAGCCATAACCCTCTGGGATCGACTCTTTGATGCCGGTAGTAATCTAGGCATTCGCGCAATAGGCGGTAATGCTTTAGAAATGGTGAGGATAGAAGCTGGTTTTTTGCAGGCAGGAGTGGATTTCGTGCCAGCTGAAGAGACGGTCCGGATTGGCAGGTCTCGTTCTCCTTTTGAACTGGGATTGGGTTGGTTGGTTGATTTTGACAAGGGGGTTTTCAATGGGAGACAAGCCTTACTAAAAGAAAAACGTGAAGGTTCGCGTTATGCCTTTGTTTTCTTAGATGTTGAGGGAAATAAACCAGCAGAACATTCATTTATTCTAAAGGGAAATAAGGAAATTGGGACAGTGACTTCTGCTGCATGGTGTCCAACCGCGAAATCGAACATAGCTTTCGCCCAAATTGAATCTAAATACGCAAATAGTGGAGAAAACTTGACTGCTGAGATTTACTATCAGACGGAGCTTAAATGGACCCGTCTCTTAGCAAAGTGTCACGTGATTGATTCGCCAGTATTTTCGTCACCTAAACGTAGGCAAACGCCAGCGCCAGACTTCTAAAGTTTAGTTGCGATTCGCTAAGATTAATTGATTCGAATCTGCCGAGCTACAACTGACAGCAAAGGAAGTAAACGTTAGGTATATGGTTAATGACTATTCACTAGGACAGGTAAAACAAAAAGGTAACATGTCATGACATTTGCCAAGCTAGAAGAGCTCAATGCATTTCTGGATAAAAATCCCGAAGCCACGATGATGGAAATACTGGTTCCTGATGTTAATGGTATATTACGTGGCAAGCGGATACCGCCTCTAGAATTCGAAACCTTTTTTACAAAAGGAGTGAAAAGTCCTGCTTCACTCAGCTTTTGTAACTGCCGAGGTGATTTCGCAGATGAATTGGACTTGGAAATATTTCGTGGAGATGCTGATCAATTGCTCTTCCCGGTCACTGATACGCTTTCATCAATTGGTTGGTTGAAATCCGATACCATACAAGTACTGGCTAGTTTTACGGAATTAGATCGTACTCCTGCGTTTTTCGATCCTCGTACAGTATTAAAAAACGCACTCCAACCACTCTATGATTTGGGCTACTCCGCTGTTGTCGCGACTGAGATGGAGTTCTATTTAATTGAAGAGGGTGATGATGCTCTTCCAAAATTAAAACTAAGTAACGTGCCGGGCACTAACCAACCACAATCTGGAATTCAATATGCAATGCCGGAAGAGCTTTGGGATAACGAAAATTTTTTGGAGGATGTGAGGGTCACCTGTGTTGAGCAAAATATTCCAATGACTACTGTTCATTCGGAATTTTCACCGGGACAGTTCGAGTTGAATCTGCATCATGTTGCTGACCCTGTAATAGCATGTGATCACGCAGTACTTTTTAAGCGCATTATTAAGGGAGTTGCACGGAACCACGGCTCATCAGCTAGTTTTATGGCCAAACCTTTTGATGATATAGCGGGTTGTGGTCTGCATATCCACTTCAGCCTGTATGACGCTGACGGTAAAAACGTTTTCTCAACTGATAGTGAAACTGTGCCGGCACTCAGTGATAAAGCTAAATACGCTGTTGGAGGATTGGCTGAAACAATGGATAGTGCTATGGCTATATTTGCGCCTAATGCGAACTCATACCGGAGGCTAGTGCCTGGTAACTATGCACCACTGACACCAAACTGGGGCTATAACCATCGTGATGTTGCATTACGAGTGCCTGTATCAGAAGACAATGATCGTCGTATCGAGCATCGAGTCGCTGGTGCGGATGCCAACCCCTACTTAGTTATGGCTTCTATAGCTGCTGGTATTCACTATGGTATTACTAACAAATGCATGCCAGATACGATGGTGGCTGAATATCAAGAGATTGAAGAAGAGATCATCACACTGCCGCGACAATGGTCTACTGCATTGGACAAGTTCCAAACGGATACCATTTTAAAAGATTACTTGGGCAAGGAATTTTGTGACTTATTCGTCGAAATAAGACGCAGCGAATGGGAGGAGTTCTCGAAGCGAGTTTCGAATATCGATTACGAGTGGTATCTCCGCTCGGTTTAATACTTTCTGATTATAAGGTTTTTCTATTACGGAACTTCGTCATTTGGGCAATTTACATAGGTCTTGTGTCAAGTTTTAATTACTCTTTAACTCCCCCTTTTTTTATATTTGCCACAACACATAGAGAGTTTTCAGCTTCGAAGCTTTTAGTGGCACCGTTTCCGGGATGGAAAATTACCCTATCTTTTAAAAGTGTATTTAGTTGGGCTCTCTAATCTAACGGGGGCATTTGCTTATTCCCAAGCTTTTTAGCATTTCTATTTTTTTGAAATTATCGCGGATTTTCTAATAGCACACATATATTGAATATCTATTTAATAGATTATATGATCATTTAATAGATATTTTCACCCCTAAACCATTGATTTTGGGAGCCGAACACCATGAAATTTATCGCCACCAATGTTGATGACTCATACCGGGTACTCGGAGAGAGGATTTCGGCCCAGCAAGAGCGTTCAGGTTTTGCATTAGATTCCTATTTTTATCGTTCTCATCTCACCTATCAAAGGGAGCTGGAGAGAATCATTTATAAGAGTTGGCTTTATGCTGGTCACATCAGTCAAATCCCAAACCCTGGAGACTATTTCTTATTTAATTTAGGTGAGGATTCCATAATTATTAACCGAGATGCGTCTGGTGAAGTGCATGCTATGCACAATATTTGTCGGCATCGCGGTGCGCGGGTGTGTGAAGACCTGAAAGGTAATCGTACTAGTTTCGTTTGTCCCTATCATGGCTGGGTATATAACGATGATGGCAGTCTTAAAGTTGCTCGTGATATGAATTTGCTAGAGGGGTTTAATGATGCAGATTTTGGGTTAAAGCCAGTCAACTATAAAGTTTTTGAGGGCTTAATTTTTATCAATTGTGACACAGAAGCGCCGGACTGGAGTTCAGAACTTGAAAAGTTAAGTAAGCCAATTCAGGGATACGATTTAGCCAATGCCAAAATAGCTGAGAGTACGATGTATAAAGTCGATGCTAATTGGAAATTGTGTCTCGAAAATTATCTTGAATGTTATCACTGCGCCACCTCGCACAGAGCCTATGCCAAGTCGCATAGTTTGAAAGCATTAGCTTACCAAGCACAGCCATTAAACGATGCGATGATGGCAAGGGCCGAAGAAGCAACAGCAGTTGAAGGAATCACCGATGAAATAGTTGAATACTATAGCTTGGCTAAGCAATTCGGTGGCTGCGTGTGCCATAGTCGTTATGCGCTCTATGAAGGCTATGTAACAGGAAGTGAAGACGGAAAAGCTGTCGCTCCATTAATGGGTGGATTTAAAGGTTATGACGGCGGAGCTTCAGATTTTCACTTAGGTCCATTAACGTTTATGCTCAATTATCCGGACCATTGTGTGCTTTATCGCTTTATTCCTCGCAGTATCACCCAAACCGATATGCAATTAGTGTGGTTCGTGAGGGGTGATGCAGAGGAGGGTGTTGATTATATCAAAGAGCGGGTTAGTTGGCTGTGGGATCACACGACTCAGGAAGATGAATTTATCATTACTCGAAATAGTGAGGGAGTCAATTCACACTTTTTTGAGCCAGGTCCCTTTCATCCTGAGTTTGAAGAACTTTCAATGATGTTTGTGGATTGGTACCTAAAAGCCTTGGGACCGGTTTCTGACAAGGATTAAATCTGTGTTATTGAAAAAAACCCAAGACAGCAGCGAGCATACGAAGTCCTATTACGCTGCTTCATCAAATTTTGAAACAAGCTATCCTATGTTGAAAGGCGATCACTCGGTGGATGTGGTCATAGTTGGTGGAGGCTTTAGTGGGGTTTCCACGGCGGTTGAGCTATGTGAAAAGGGTTGTTCAGTGGCACTAGTGGAAGCGAATCGAATTAGCTGGGGAGCTAGTGGTCGTAACGGTGGGCAGCTAATCGGCGGACTTGGTCATGACCCTGCCGCTTTTCGTCGCACCATTGGAGATGCAGGCGTGAATGAAATTTACGCGATGGGCGCAGAGTGTGTCGACATCGTTTGTGAGCGAATTAGAAAATACAATATCGAGTGCGACCTAAAATGGGGCTATGTAGAAGTGGCGCTAAGGCCACGTCATCTTCGCGACTATGAGAAATGGGCGAAAGATGATGAAAAACTAGTGTTGCTCGATAAGAGTGCGGTACAAGCTTATGTTAATTCGGATATTTATCTAGGGGGATATTACAAGCCGGACTGGGGGCACCTCCATCCGCTAAACCTTTGTATTGGTGAGGCCAAGGTCGCGGAAGAAATGGGTGCCAAGATATTTGAGCAATCTCCTGTCGAGAGGATCACCTATGGAAATTCACCCGTTATTCATACATCAAACGGGTCAATAACTGCAGGGCACGCGATTATTTGTGGAAATGCTTATCTCGGAAGTTTAGTAAAGCACCTCGATGATCGAATACTTCCAGCCACTAGTTGCATTATCGCCACTGAGCAATTAACGGACGAGCAAATCGCAGCAAGTTTGCCAGGTGACGTGGCAGTCTGTGACACACGCACCGCTCTAGACTATTACCGGTTGTCCGCTGATAAGCGGCTGCTTTTTGGAGGTCTCTCCAATTATTCTGGTCTGGAACCCCATAATGTCGAAGACATTATGCGTCAGAAAATGAATCACGTATTTCCCGCACTGGAACAAGTTAAACTTGATTATATTTGGAGTGGGCAGATGGGGATTAGTTTTAGACGTATGCCTCAAATGGGGCGACTTAAGGGAAATGTACTCTATGTTGGAGGGTACTCTGGGCATGGGGTAGCACCAACGCATGTTCTGGGCAGGACTTTAGCTGAAGCAGTTACTGGAAATACGAAGAGATTCGATCACTTGGCTAGCATTAATCATTGGAAATGGCCTGGTGGAAAATTATTGCGCCGTCCTGGAATGGCTTTGGGAATGATGTTCTATAAGCTCGCTGATATGGTGTAGTCAATGGTCTTGATTTTTATGCATATGGACGATAATTCTCCTGGCTATATTGCAGATTACTTAGTTAGGAAATCAATCCCTTTCAAAATAGTTCGGGCTTATGCCGGTGATATGGTCCCTAGTTGTGATGAAAGCATAGATGGTTTGGTGTTCATGGGTGGAATTATGAGCGTTAATGATGAGCTGCCTTGGATCAAAGAAGAAATTAGTCTTATTAAAGAGGCGCTAGATAAAGGAGTTCCAGTACTTGGTCATTGTTTGGGTGGGCAACTTATCAGTAAAGCCCTCGGTCAGGATGTTAATCAAAACCCGGTGAATGAAGTCGGTTGGCATAACTGCCGTCTAGCAGTAGACGCGAAGATCAGTAGCTTAGCAGCTCAGTGGTTAGGAGATACTAGAGATCCGTTTATCATGTTTCATTGGCACAGCGAAACCTTCTCGCTACCTGCTGGTGCCCATCACTTATTTTCTTCAGAGTTCTGTGACAATCAAGCGTATATTTTTAACAATAATGTTTTAGCCATGCAGTGTCATGTCGAAATGACATTACCCCTCATTAAGCATTGGATTACTGAATGGCAAGACGATTTACAGAATGTATCGCCGAGTGAGCAAAGTTTCTCTCAAATTAGTAGAAACTTAGAGCAACGCGTGAACAGACTTAATCGGGTCGCAGAGAATTTGTACGAACGCTGGGTGAGTAAAATTGTTAGCCGGTCATGCGAAATTGTTGCTTAATGATAGCATAAAATTAACAGGACACTTCGTATGACAAGTGAGTACTTTCGCCGTGGATACAATAAACATTTGCTGCATCCATGGGCCAATTTTAATGAATTAGGGGCTGATGAGAATAAAACTGTAATTACTCGTGGCGAGGGTATTTACATTTACGACGCTGATGGAAACCGCTTATTGGATGGCCCAGCAGGTATGTGGTGCATGCAGCTAGGCTATGGTCGTAGTGAAATTGCAGAAGCTGTTTCTCAGCAGATGACCCAGCTTGCGTATTCTTCGCCATTCAATGTTGTCAATGATAAGGAAATCGAGTTAGCAGGTCGCATCGCTAGTAAAACTCCCGGGGATTTAAACCGCATATTCTTTACGACTTGCGGTTCAACTGCCGTTGATGCGGCGTTACGGTTATGTCAGCTTGCCAGTAATATTAAAGATCAACCGAATTGTAAGCACATTCTTAGTCGCGAGAGTGGATATCACGGAAGTAGCTTTTTATCAGCATCGATAACAGGAAAAGAGAGAGACAAATCAGCAATGGATGTATTGACTGATAAAATACACTTTATTAGTGAGCCGTGTTTTTATCATCATCCAAATTTTGCGAGTGAAGAGGAATTCTGTGACTTCTTAATTGATGAATTGGAAGATAAAATCAAAGAGTTGGGTGCTGAAAACATTATGTGTTTTATTGCTGAGCCGATACTTGCAAGTGGTGGAGTGATAGTGCCGCCCAAAAACTATAACTATCGTTGCTGGGAAACAGTAAAAAAATATGGAATTACTTATATCGCCGATGAAGTTGTTACGGGTTTTGGGCGTTTAGGTCATTGGTTTGTCTCTGAAGAAGTTATGGGTATAGTCCCGGACATCATAATTTTTGCCAAAGGAATTACGGCTGGTCATATCCCTTTAGGAGGGTATGCGGTTTCAGAGAGATATCTTCAAGAATTAAGCGATGACAAGAATGAATTTTTGTATGCCAATGGCTTTACTTGGTCTGGCAATCCAGTGGCTTGTGCAGCAGCGTTGGCAAGTTGGGATATTTTTGAAAAAGAGAATGTGTTTGGTCATGTTAAAGAAATCTCTACATATTTTCAGCAGCAGCTGAAGACTTTGGAGCAGATTCCGCTCGTAGGGGAAGTTAGAGGCGTTGGATTAATGGCCGCTATAGAAACATCAGTGCAAACATCAAATGAAAATGACCGACTAGAAAAAGATTATGCTGTGGGTGAGCTGGTTGATAGGCACTGCCAGCAGCTTGGTTTGTTGGTTCGCCCATTTATTAATTTATGTATCATTTCTCCGCCGCTAGTAATAGTTGAAGCGCAGGTAGACGAGCTGGTTTCAATTCTGAAGAAAGGGCTAGAGCTAACTCTTGCTGATTTGAGGGAGCAAGGTATTTGGCAAGATACTTCATGTTCGCAAAATCCGCCAAGCGCGAATAGAGCATTAAACTCATAGGTAAGCAGTTAAGTAACACATAGGCTGATTATACCCTTCTTTTAAAAGTTCGCTAAAGTTGCATAAGCACAAGAGGAGAACAAATATGTCAGATGATGAGTCGTCTAAATATTTCACCCAAGATAGCGATCCGTTCGACACTGAATCGATGTTTGCGAATGCCTATAGTTTTCTTGGTATTCCTTTTTCGCGGCGAGTGGAGAAAACGGATCTAGCAATTTTAGGGATTCCCTACGATCTGGCTACGACTGGTCGCGCGGGAACTCGTCACGGTCCGCAGGCAGTAAGAATTGCTTCTGCGAATTTGCGTTGGGAAGAGAAGCGTTGGCCATGGAATTTTGATGTGAGAAAGCGCATTAATGCTATTGATTATGGTGATTTGGAATTTGGGCCTGGTGAATCGGAAGAAATGATTGAAGGTGTTATTCGGCATACAGGCCAATTTTACCAAGAGGGTGCAAAAACTCTTGCCATCGGCGGAGATCATTTCATTACTTTGCCATTGCTGCGTTCAGTTCATCAGCATTATGGCACAGTTGCCTTAGTCCATTTCGATGCACATACAGATACTTATACGGTGGGTGCGAAGTATGACCATGGGTCTATGTTTTATCATGCGCCAAGGGAAGGACTCGTGGACCCAGCACATTCCATTCAACTTGGTATACGCACGGAGTACGATCCAGACGACCATGAATTCATGGTATTAAGCGGCGCAGAACTAAATGATCAACCGGCCATTGATATCATCGGCGTAATCAAGCAGCGAGTTGGAAGCCTGCCTGTGTATCTTACTTTTGATATTGATTGCCTGGATCCAGCCTATGCTCCAGGTACTGGAACGCCGGTCGTTGGGGGAATTAGCACAGACAAAGCCTTAAAAATTATTCGCGGATTGAGTGGGATTAATATTGTTGCTGCTGATGTAGTGGAAGTGGCTCCCAGCTACGATCATGCTGAAATAACTGCGCTAGCTGGTGCGACACTTTTGCTGGAGCTTATGTATTTGATTGGCTCAAACACTCTTCCTAAGGAGTGATTGGGCCGCCTATTGGTCAATAGCACGATTTAAATTTTTAATGGCCTCATTGAATTGAGAGGGCTCGAAAAATAATAATTCAATGTGGATTTGGTTTTCTTCTTTTAGATCAAACCCCAGCATAAGCACATTGAGTTGCTGCTGAATTTCTAGTGCTGCCGGTATGCTTATCAAAAAGCGTTGGCCTGCAGCTTCTTCTCGAATGGGAAGCGTTTGATTGCTTGTTTGTGTATTTGTGAGCAAATTTACTAAATGGGCAATGAATTGTTGGAATACTTTAAAATTTAATACTCCAACAAATTCGCTCTGGTTTAATGACAATAAAACTTCAATGTGTTTGTTATCATCTCGAGGCGTAGATGCAACTGATTGTATTTTTCCGGTTTTTAATCTATCGAAACGCTGCAGATTTATTTTAGGCTCTCGGCCGAGCAAATAATCGTAAATAAGCTTAACGACATTCTTTATAAGATCTTCAATGCTTACAGTAATGCTGGATTGTTTCGTGTTTTGCATGTAATTAAATTTTTCGATATCGATTATTCTAATGGTCGTCTAGTAGAAGTGAGTATTTAAAAAATTCTACCTCTTTTTCGTAGCCAAGAGATTCATAAAGTGCCTGTGCATTGGTATTGTCGATTGCCGTTTCCAGATCAATGCGGGAAGCACCATTACTTTTTGCTAATTTCCTTGCTTGATTCATTAATAATTTGCCGACGCCCTGTCGCCTGGAAAAAGGTTCGACATACAGATCATACAGAACCCAGATTGGCGTCGCTGCCACACTGCAGAATAGAGGATACAGCTGCATGAAACCTATCGCCCTCTTGTCAGAATCTACAGCAAGATAAATGACGGAGCTTTTTTCCTGCATTCGTTTTTGAAGAAAGTTTCTTGCAAGTTTTAAATCAGTCCTCTCTTCATAAAACTGACGATAAAGATCGAATAATTTAGCTGCTGCATTAAGGTTCTTGTCATTCGCCTTGATTATACTAATAGCTCCTACACTGACAGCCGTATTTTCAGCTGCCTCGATTGGCATATCAAAACCCCAAGGGAAAACGCTGGCAAGAAAGCTCATGCAAATTTGTTTGGCATCTTCGCGGTCATAATCTTCACCTTCGAATAATATCTCTTTCCATAATTCATCTGTTAAGCCAGTTACGGCATTGGCTATAGCTCGCGCGTTTATCTCTTCTCCCTTGTTGCCCTCTGCGATGATCTGTTCGCAAAGATTGAGCAAGAGGTTAAAGTTCTTTCTATCTCGATTGCCACATATTGATTGGTAATCTTTTCTAGTATGACTTTCAGAATCATAAGCGTGCCACACAGCAACTTTGCGATGTTCGGTAATTTCCGGATCGAACGAAGCATTGATAATACCTTCTAACCTTTTGGCAGGATCCGCTCCGCTCTTCTTGAGAGCGGAGGCTAGAGTTTGGTCGAATTCTTCAGAAACAAAATTTAGTGTTTCCAATAGCAGTGCTTCTTTGCTATCGAAATGAAAATTTACCGTTCCTGCGGTCAATCCCGCAATGCTGCTGATTTTCGCTAGAGTTAGTTGAGAAAGTCCAAACTCGGCGATAGCCGTTATGGTGGCATCGATCAATAGGTTGCGACTTTGCTGTTGTATGTCTTGTTTAGCGCTTGCCATGTTGGGTTATTGCTCTATAAGTGAAGTATTTATATATCTGTTTAATACGCTATATAGACGTATAATGACCCTGAATTCGAACCATAGCAAGCCGCTCAGAATAACAAACAGATGTTTCTGAAATTGCTAGATTGTCAATAAATGCTTAGTAGTCTCATTAGAAAACAGCGATTAACACATGACAAGTTTTATGAAAGCCAATGACAATGGCGCTAATGAAGCTTTAGCTCATTGCGAGTCCTATTACACAGCAACTGTAAATCAGGAGATACGTTTTCCTCAATTGCAGGGTGAGCAGCGAGCTGATGTTTGTGTCATTGGCGGAGGCTTTACTGGAATATCAACGGCGCTTACGTTAGCTGAGCGCGGGTACTCTGTTGCTTTGTTGGAACAACATCGAATCGGATGGGGTGCATCTGGCCGCAATGGTGGGCAGCTGATTGCCGGTTATACCGGTAGAGCGAAACTGGAAAGGCTTCATGGCGGAGCAGCAGGGCAAATTCTCAATGACATGGCCTATCGTGGGCATGAAATTATAGAAGAGCGTATTAAAAAATATAGTATCGATTGTGACCTTAAGTATGGCTACATAGATGTTGCGTTTAAGAAACGCCAGCTTAGGGAACTGAAGGAATCGTTTGAAAAACTAGCGAATAGTGATCTCGTAGAAAAATATCGGATGGTTGAGGGGCAAGAAATCAATGAGGTAATGGGAACAGAGGCATATGTAGGCGGGCTCATTAATAATCGCAATGGCCATTTGCATCCACTAAACCTATGTTTAGGAGAGGCGAAAGCTGCTTCCGAAATTGGTGTTAGCATATTCGAGAATTCTGCAGTCATTTCGATTGAACATGGCGAAAAGCCTCGGGTAAAAACCCAAACAGGTCAGGTGATAGCGGATTTTGTCATCTTGGCTGGGAATGCCTATAACGAATTAGAACAAAAGAAACTCAATAAACTTTTGTTTCCTGCAACTACTTTTATCATAGCAACCGAGCCTCTTGACGAAGATGAAGTGAGCCGAATTAATCCATTAGATCTCGCAGTATGCGACATGAATGAGATTGTAGACTATTACAGACTGTCAGAGGACAAGCGTATGTTGTTTGGCGGGCTCTGTAATTACACTGGCAGAGAGCCTCTAAGCATAAAAGCTACGCTGTTGCCGCGGATGTTGAAACTCTATCCAGAACTTATGGGCAAAAGTATCGAATATGAATGGGGCGGCAAAATTGGAATGGTCGTAAGCCGTGTTCCTTTAATTGGTCGTGCAAGTAAGAATGTATTTTATTCGGTAGGCTATTGTGGGCACGGAGTTAACGTGACTCATATGGCTAGCGAGATAATGGCTGAAGCGGTGGCAGGGACCTTCGAGCGAATGGACCTTTTTGAGCGGATGAAGCACGTGCCGATGCCGTTAGGCAATAAGCTCGGCAATTACTTAGTTGCTCTCGGCATGATGTATTACCGTCTATTGGACCTGAGGTAGGAATCACTTACAAATCTTAGGATGAAATTTGGTTAGAGGTAACAGGGATAATGGATAATGGATAATCAAGAAAAAATCTTAAGGCTGGTAACTTCTTGCCCGGATCAAGTTGGGATTGTTGCTGCGGTGAGCCAGTTTATTTCGGAGCAGCAAGGGTGGTTGCTGGAATCAAATTATTTTGCCGACTCTGAAACCAAACAATTTTTCATGCGTAATGAAATAAAGAAAGATTCATTGGATGTCAGTCTTGACGAGTTTCGAAAGGCATTTGCCATGGTTGCTGAAAAATACTCTATGCATTGGTATCTGCGGGATACGAGTCAGCGTCAGAAAGTTGTATTACTAGCCAGTCATGCGTCTCATTGTCTTGCAGATATCCTGCACCGTTGGCATAGCGAAGAATTAGATTGTGAGATTAGTTGTGTGATTTCGAATCATGAAAATCTTCGTTCAATGGTGGAGTGGCACGAAATTCCATTTTATTTTGTGCCGGTTGATAAATCGAATAAGCGTCCAGCGTTTAATGAAATGGCGAATATTATTGACCAGCACGAAGCCGATACGATAGTGCTAGCGAGATTCATGCAAATTCTTCCTAGCGATATGTGTGAAAAATATATGGGTAGAATGATTAATATTCACCACAGCTTTCTTCCATCTTTTATAGGAGCTAATCCTTATCAGAAAGCCTATGAGCGTGGCGTAAAGTTAATTGGCGCAACGAGCCACTATGTTACTGGTGATCTGGACGAGGGGCCTATAATTGAGCAGGATGTGATAAGAGTAGGTCATCGTCATCATAAAGAAGACTTAGTGCGGCTCGGTAGAGATGTCGAGAAGGCCGTTCTAGCTCGCGCTTTGCGCAATCACCTTGAAGACCGGGTTCTAATTCATGGGCACAAAACTGTAGTATTTGATTAATAATGAAAACTAAAAAAACAGGTAATAAAACAAACTCGCTGTTGCAAACTGGTATGAAGTATTTTCGTGGCGGTTTGCGCTATAAAAAATTGAAAGCAAAAGCTGAATCAAGCAATCATCTTGTACCAATACAACTTATTGTAAATAAGGCGGAAGGAGATTTTGTTTGGGATTTGGATGGGAATAAATATATCGACTTCCAAAATGGATGGGCAACAAACCCTTTAGGAAATTGTCATCCAGAGATAATTGACGCTGTTCATGCTGCGCATAAACGTTATGGCTACCATTGGGAACATCCATTACGCTTTGAATTGGCCGAAAAACTCGCCGATATTATGCCCGGCAAACAACTGCCTCGGTTTTCATTTGAAGTTTCCGGTACAGAGGCGGCAGAGGCGGCCGTCCACCTAGCATTGTGTTATAAGCAGCGCCGCCACATTATTAGTTTTACCTCCTCTTACCACGGGGAAGGCTTGGGAACCAAAGTCATTAGTGCCTATTCTAGTGATAACAATCTCTACATGGAAGCCTGGGCAGGCGGCGTGATAAAAGCACCATATCCATACTCCGATGGTATTCCTGCAGGGATGACTGAAGATCAGTATGTTGACTATTGTCTTTGGTATTTAGAAACCCATATTCCTGAATTTCTAGTGCCTGCGGAAAATATCGCCGCCGTCTTAATCGAGCCCGGCCTTGCTGAAGGGGGTAACTGGATTCCGACTAAGGAGTTCGTGCAAGGAATTCGAAGGATTTGCAACGAGCATGATTGGTTGATGATCGCAGATGAGGTGCTAACAGGGCTAGGCAGAACCGGCCGTTTATGGGGTGTGAATCATTATGACTTGGAGCCGGATATTCTTGTGGTTGGCAAAAATTTGTCCGGGGGTATTGAGCCTTGCGCTGGCATAGCTGCACGTGACGAAATTCTCGGTGATAATCCTCGTGCGACAAGCGGCAGCACATTCGCAGGCACTCCTGGTGGTTGTGCGGCGGGTCTAAAGACTTTGGAGATCTATGAGCGTGACAATGTTGTTGAATACGCGAATTCGTTGGCAAAGCTGGCGGAAGCGCGCATGGCTAATTGGGCATCGAGGTACGCTATCGTTAGCCAAGTCCGTAGTTTGGGTTTGTTAATAGGAGTCGCATTCTGTGGAATTGAGAATAATGGCGATGATAATGTTGACGTCAGTGTTGCCCGTACGGTACGCAATGAAATGCTTGCAAATGGAGTTTGGGCTATTTGTGACTCGGAGCCAACAGTCCGGCTATATCCGGCACTAACAATGGATAAAGAAGTTTTCTTGCGCGGCTTGGATATAATGGAGCAAGCAATTCATAGTATTGAAAAAGCGGTGACTAACGGCGATTGCCTTGTAGGAAACTATCCGGCAATCCCAAGCGGCGTAGTAGGATTCTAAAAGTATTTGAAAGTCATCTAGATAGAGTGTTTTGCATAATCTTTTATTTAAATCTCACAATATTATGATTTAGTGGAGCCAGCATTTCATGAGCAAGAAAATAAAACTCAAACGGCGTGATTTCTTAAATGGTTTTGCAATCAGTATGGCTGCTGGAAGCAGTTTAGCTCCTCTAGATTTGTTCGCCCAAGCAGCAAGTCGGGAGGAATACTATCCACCAGGATTCACTGGAATGCGTGGAAGTCACGCAGGCTCTTTCGAGGTAGCACATGCGGTGGTACGTTCAGGGCAGCGATTTCAGAGACCTACAGAACAGACTGGAGGAATCTATGATTTAGTTGTTGTAGGCGGAGGGCTCTCTGGACTGTCCGCTGCAAAATTTTTTCGTGATCGAAATGAAAGTGGAATTAACAGCAAGATATTAGTGTTAGATAATCATGATGACTTCGGTGGTCATGCAAAACGGAACGAATTTGATGTTGATGGTAAAAAACTGATTGGCTATGGTGGAAGTCAGAGTTTTGAAGAGCCTGGGAAATATTCACAAGTTGCTAAGCAATTATTGCAAGATGTTTCGATTCAAACTGAGCGATTCTATGACTACTATGATAGAAACTATTTTGATCAACGCAAGCTACGTGCCGGAATTTATTTTGACAGCAAGACCTACGGCGAAGATAAATTAATTCTCAATCCTATGGGTGGGTTTCTCGCAGGTAGCGCAAGTAGAGAGGAGCGAGAGAGTGCTGTTCGTCAAATGCCTTTGGCGGCCACCGATCAAGAAGCGTTCCTTAACCTCCTCAACAGTCGCGAAGACTATTTGGAAGGCAGCTCTATTCGAGAAAAAACTCAGCTTTTGAACAATATGAGCTATCTCGATTTTTTACGAGATCATGCGAATATTCCGGAGGCTGTGCTAGACATCTTGCGGGATACCTATTTAGTAATCACTGCGACTGGTTGGGAAGCGCAATCCGCACTATGGGCTGCCGAAGCTTGGTTTCCTGGAACTTGGTACCTTGGTCTCTATGATGATAGTGATGAGGACGAAGAAGAGCCTTATATTTTCCATTTTCCAGATGGAAACGCAGGTCTTGCTCGAGCATTAGTAAGGGATTTGATTCCGCGTTCGGTTACTGGCACAACAATGGAAGACTTGGTTCACGCCCGAGTCGATTATTCAGCTTTAGATCATCCCGATGCTGACGTACAAATACGTTTAAATTCCACCGCTGTCGATGTGCTGCATACTCCTCAAGGCGATCATGTCGATGTTACTTATTATCATAGAGGTAGAGGTTATCGGGTGAGGGCTAAGCATGTCGTGCTAGCTTGCTATAATGGTATAGTTCCGCATATCTGTAGCGAAGTTCCTGAAGCTCAGGCAAAAGCGATTGCTAATGCCACTAAGATACCTTTGGTTATTGGTAATATTGCATTGCGCAATTGGCGTGCTTTGAATGAAGCTGGCTTCAACTCAATTTATTCGCCTGGTGATGTTTGTTTTAAACATATTCCTCTCGATTTTCCAGTAAGTATGGGTGGCTATAATTATTCTACTGGGCCAGATGAGCCAGTACTTTTGTCAGGCTGGCATGCGCCTACAACCCGAGGTTTGCCAGCCAAGGAACAATATCGTGCGGGTAGACAGAAGCTGATGGAAATGAGCTATGATGATTTTGAAAATAATATATTTAGCCATCTAGATGGAATGTTAGGCTCTTATGGGTTTGATGCTGAGCGTGAAATAGCCGCTATTACCATAAATCGATGGCCTCATGGTTATGCTTATGAGTATGAAGGTATCGGGCAGCCTTTAGGCTATGATCGAAATACTGGCCCCCATGTTGCGGGCCGTGCACAGCTGGGCAGGATTTCAATAGCTAATTCAGACTCCGAGGCTTATGCCTATGTGAATGGTGCTATTGATGCGGCAGATCGTGCTATTAGCGAACAACTAAGTTAGGAACGTTTAGAAATGATTAGTAAATGGATTACGAAAATAGGTGCTTTCTTACTCTTTTGTTTTACTCAAATTGTGTTGGGTCAAACTGTGATTCATCCATTTGTAATGAGTAGCGATAACCTTGCGGGAGATGTATTTAAACATTCTGAGGCAGTAACTCAAACACATGAAGACGGCAACGTCACGATTGATAAAACCTCAATGCTTTCTAGTGATAGTAAATTCGCTTCCGGTGTTTATAGCTCAGGTAAAACCACATTTGATATTACTGATTCATATGGTGTGGATGAGTTTATGTACTTTCTTTCGGGCAGCGTTACGTTGACTTCTGGTGATGGCTCTGAAGTAACAGTGGGCGCAGGGGACTCTGTCACACTGCCAAAGGAGTGGACAGGAAAATGGAGTACGGAAGGTTATACAAAAATCTGGGTGATTTATTCTGCTGATGGTTCAGGATTAGAATAGGTTTTTAGTCTTAGTAAGAAATTTATTCATTATTAATAAATCGAATAATCCATTGAGCTAGTATTTCGCTATGAAGTTCTATATTGAGACTTGCGCAGCCCCGCTCGTATATTAAGTCTCCGATAATGTCCTTGCGCGATTCTAGCAGCGCTCTTGAATAGCCTTTGGTGAATTCTGGGTGCCCCTGAAAAGTAAGTATGTGTTGTCCGATTTGAAACATGGCATTTGGGCAGAATTCACTTGCAGCTAATCGTTCAGCATCACTAGGCAACTCTGCTACTTGGTCTTGATGGCTCACTATTACAGAAAAAGAATCCAAAGGCGGATTCATGAATTTTTTCTTATTTGTGATGGTGCTTTGATGAACTCCAACCCCCCATCCAACTTTTGCTAGTTCGGTTCTGCCACCGAGTGCGTCTGCTATTAATTGATGGCCGAAGCATATCCCTATTACTATTTTCTTTGCATCATTCAGCTCAACCAAGAATTCCCTAAACTTATGAATCCATGGCTCGTCATCATAAACGCTTTTTTTACTACCTGTAATTATGTAGGCGTTACATTCGTTCAGTTTCTTTGGGAACTGACTTTGCATAATATTGTAGTGGGAAACTTCAATAGCAGAACCTAACACTTGTTTTCCAGCTGATTTCAGCATGTTTTCAAACATCGTCGGGTAGTTGCCATGATCGGCCTGAAATTCTTTCGATACCGTATCAGCTTGTAAAACGCCAATCTTCATTTCGTAGTTAATTCTTGGTCCCTTGGATTAGTCGAGTCATTGTAATGCTTATACTGAATTGCTCAAGAATAGTGTATTTTACGGAGCCGAAAGTTCAATTTTACCCCATAGGCGGAGAATGCAATCATTAAAGTTGCGGTTATGCTCAGCCAATAACAAGGGGTTGCTAAAACATCGCTTATTGACAGGAATTACGTGAACGCTATGCACAAAACAGACATCGAAATCGCCCGCTCCACAGAACTGCAGAATATCTCAATTGTTGGAGAAAAACTTGGAATACCGGAGTCTGCTTTGCACTCTTATGGGCATTACAAAGGAAAGATAGACTTTCAGTTTTTGAGTTCGCGGGATGCTAATAAACCTGGCAAATTAATTCTTGTGACTGCAATGTCGCCAACCCCCGCTGGCGAAGGGAAGACTACTACCACAGTAGGATTGGGTGATGCGCTCAATAAAATTGATAAACAAGCGTTAATTTGTTTGCGCGAGCCAAGCCTCGGTCCTTGTTTTGGCATGAAAGGTGGTGCTGCTGGCGGCGGCTTTGCCCAGGTTGTACCTATGGAAGATATCAATCTGCATTTTACTGGTGATATGCATGCAATTACTTCGGCACATAATTTACTTTCTGCGCTAATTGATAATCATATTCACTGGCACAATGAGCTGCGCTTCGATTCCCGGCGAGTGACATGGCGCCGAGTAGTAGATATGAATGATCGGGCATTACGACAGATCACCATAGGCTTAGGCGGGCCTGGAAATGGCATAGTGAGAGAAGGGGGGTTTGACATAACAGTTGCTTCGGAAGTCATGGCAATTTTTTGTTTGGCAAACGATCTGCAAGACTTAGAGCGACGGTTAGGTAATATTATTGTTGGCTATACTCGCGATAAGGCGCCAATTACAGCAAGAGAATTGAAGGCGGATGGTCCCATGACGGTGCTCTTGAAAGACGCTTTCATGCCCAATCTTGTGCAGACGCTGGAACATAACCCAGCACTAATTCATGGAGGGCCATTTGCTAATATTGCCCATGGCTGCAACTCAATAATTGCCACGAGAGCTGCCTTAAAGATGTCTGATTATGTTGTAACGGAAGCGGGTTTTGGTGCCGATCTGGGAGCGGAGAAATTTTTTAACATAAAGTGCCATAATGCTGAACTTGAACCAGACGTAGCTGTAGTTGTCGCAACCGTGCGTGCATTAAAAATGCATGGTGGTATTGCAAAAGATAACCTCGTCGATCCTGATGTCAATGCAGTTACCAGGGGTTTCTCAAACCTGGAGCGCCATGTGAAAAATGTGCAGTCCTTTGGGGTTCCTGTCGTGGTGGCAATCAATCGTTTTCCCTCAGATACGGATGATGAAATTGCAATTACAAAGACTTTGTGTCGGGGGTTGGGCATTGAAGCGATTGAATGTACCCATTGGTCTAATGGAGGTGCGGGAGCGGTTAATCTTGCCAATGCTGTTGTCAAGCTTGCAAATAGTAACCTTGTCGAATATCAAAGCTTATATGAAAATTCTCTCAGTCTTTGGAAAAAAATAGAAACTATCGCGAAATCTATATATGGTGCAGGAGAAATTATCGCGGATCAAAAAGTGAGAGATCAGATTCGTGAGTATCAACAGAATTATGGGAATTTTCGTATCTGCATGGCAAAAACCCAGTATAGTTTTTCCACTGACCCGAAGTTGCTTGGTGCGCCAAACCAACATGTAGTCCCTATAAGGGAAGTTCGGCTCGCTGCAGGAGCTGAATTTCTAGTTGTTGTTTGCGGGGATATAATGACTATGCCGGGTTTGCCAATGAATCCAAGTGCTCAGGACATTCATCTTAATTCGCAAGGCGAAATCAATGGGTTATTTTAGTCATGGCTCTGTGAATTATATAACATGCTGCTAGACTAGTTTTCGTGTCATGATTTTTGAGGCAATGAGGGTTTGCAAAGCCAATGGTTGTTTGAAAACTTTACCAAAATGAAATAACTACTGAGAAACGTCTTTTGGATAATTGATTTTATTAATCGAGCATTGTGCGATCTGTAGACTCCAGGGGTTAGTATCATGAAGAGCAATTTCGAAAGAAATCGATATCTTATAAAAGCTCTAGTTTTGCTTTCTATTTCTTTTTTTTCAATTCTCCGTCTTCCCGAGCTCATGGCCGCGACTGATCAAAATTTCCTTCTGACATATCCGGATTTAGAAAACTCTGGTGGTGCAGTGGTAATGGAAAATCCATATGCGGTTTTGCAGAGACTAGTCGTTCCAGCTGGTAAATGGGAAGGAGTTCACAGCCACCCTGGCCACCAACTCTATGTGCATATCAAAGGAGGAGAGTGGGCTGGTCGGTTAGGTGGTGAGCTGGAGTATGAAAATGATTACAGTGCTGCGGGCTCAGTAGGTTGGATGGATGCGATACCTATAAGTGCAGGACACAATTCAGGAAACACTGGTAATACCGACATTGATTTAATTTACGTAACGCTGAAAGACGATCATCCAATACGACCAGATCTTAGCCACTCAAATCAAAGCTACCCCAATATTGCCTTATCTGTGCTACTAGAAAACGAATTCATGATTGTGCAGCGAGGTGAATTAGACCCTGGTCAATGGACTGGAGTTCATGATTCCCCGGGTTATCAAATTCTAATACAAGTTAAAGCTGGCCGCAGGTCAGAGCGGAAGAACAGAACAGAGTCCATAATTTTGGAGAATTTAGAAGATGGTGCTGCGAGTTGGTTAGACGCTACGGAGGTTGGGCTTGCCTATGAATTCGGTAATACAGGTGACACTTTGATCGATTTTGTTCTTATTACATTAAAATAACTTTTGTACATAGTTGGTAGCCTGGTCCACAACTTTTAAATTTTGAAATACGAAACAATTAAAACCGTAAAAGTGTTGCAATAGTTATAGAGTCGAAATTGATTCGTATCACCATTTCAAATTAATGGAGTTAAAAATGCCGCTCGATAAGGACAAAACTAGATTTCAAGCAGCGCTGACTGTGATGTGTGCACTGTTTATACAAAGCTATTCTGCAGCCGCGCAAGAGGAAAAACCCAATATTGTGTTAATCCTGATGGACAACTTTGGCTATGGCGAAATTGGGGTTTACGGAGGGGGAGTATTACGTGGAGCCGCAACACCTAATATCGATAGTATCGCTGCCGAAGGAATTCAACTGACAAACTATAATGTTGAGGCCGAATGCACGCCATCGCGTGCGGCATTGATGACTGGGCGCTATGGGATTCGAACGCGACAGACCCCTGGGGGGGCTCCCAGGGGGATATGGTATGGCATCACCCAATGGGAAATTACGTTGGCTGAAATGCTAACAGAAAACGGCTATACAACTGGAATATTTGGTAAATGGCACCTGGGGGATACCATCGGTCGTTATCCTACCGACCAAGGCTTTGATGAATGGTATGGCATTAAGCATTCATCGGACCGTGCTTTTTGGCCGGATAGTTACAGTTTTGCGCCTAATAGCCACCCGGATGCTGAATTTGATTATGTGATGACCGGTATGCGCGAACAGGAGCCAACTGAGGGAGCATTATACGATCGCAGCAAACGTACTTTGATTGATCAAGAAATTACGGAGAAGGCTGTTGATTTTATTAAACGGAAATCTATCGAGGGCCAACCCTTCTTTGCCTATCTTCCATACACTCAAACCCATGAGCCGGTGGATGCCCATCCAGATTTTGCGGGTAGCACAGGGAATGGCGCCTTCGCCGACGTTCTGGCTCAGACCGATGCCTATGTAGGAGAAATTCTGGCTATTATCGATGAGCTCAGTATCAAAGAAAACACTATTGTTATTTTTACTTCAGATAACGGGCGCGAGGGTGTACAGAGGTCGTTTGGTTTCACCGGCCCCTGGCGAGGAAGCATGTTCTCACCTTATGAAGGCTCTTTACGTGTTCCTTTTCTGATGCGCTGGCCTGGGCACATAGCCGCGGGGAAAACATCAAATGAAATTGTCCATCAGATAGATCTGTTTCCTACGTTTTCAAGTTTTATAGACGCCGACCTTCCCAAAGATCGAATTATCGATGGTGTTGATCAATCAGGATTCTTTTTCGGTGAGTCGGAGAAGTCGGCTCGAGAATCTGTCGTCATTTATATTGGGAATGAACTCTTTGGCGCTAAATGGCGCAATTGGAAAATGTTGCTTAAAGAAATCGATGAAAGCAGTTACACAATTAATAATATGGCGTATCCAAGTTTTTATAATCTACTTGTAGATCCGAAAGAAGAAGTACCTGAGCTAAATTATCTTAACGACACCTGGGTTGATTTTCCCCTATTTCAAGTCATAGAAGATCACGAAGCATCGATTGAAGCGGATGCCGGTGCGCCGGGACCCTAGAAGAAAGAAGAAGAAATTGGGAAGAGTCAGCTGAGAAATTAGAAGTTCCGTCAATCGATTATTTGGAGCAATAATGCTGAAACAGGATGGCAATTTATCGTGCTGTTAAGTTGCGAGCACGATCTCTACTCAAACTCAATCCATGTCGTCTTCAATTCCGTGTAGTCGTTAAACGCATGCATGGACTTATCGCGCCCGTTACCGCTTTGTTTGAATCCGCCGAAAGGTACGGTGCTATCTCCTCCAAAGTAATTGTTGATGCCCATGGTGCCGACACGGACCGCGGCGGCGACCTTGTGGGCGGTATTAATATCACGGCTCCATACAGCCCCAGCGAGACCATAGATCGAATCATTGGCGATCTCTACGGCTTCCTCAGCGGTCTTGAAACTTAAAACTGATAGCACTGGGCCGAAGATTTCTTCCCGGGCAATACGCATGTCATTACTCACGCCGGCGAAGATCGTTGGTTCGTGATAATGGCCGCCAGTTCCTTCCATCGTTTTGGTGCCGCCGAACACCAGTTTCGCTCCCTCTGCTCGCCCGATTGCAACGTATTCGCACACGGTATTGCACTGAGCGGCGTCAATCATGGGACCCATGACCGTAGCAGGATCCATGGGGTTACCTGGCATCCATGCCTTGGATTCTTCGATCACTCTTGCCAGGAAGTCATCTAGTATCGATTCTTCGACGATCAGGCGTGTGCCAGCAGTGCAGGTCTGGCCGCCATTCCAGTAGACGGCTAGGGCCGCACTGGACGCTGCCTTCTCCAAGTTAGCATCGGCGAACACGATATTGGGACTCTTGCCACCTAGTTCCAGAAATGTACGCTTCAGGTTGGACTGCCCTGAGTATTCCATTAGCTTTTTGCCGACGGGCGTAGAACCTGTAAATGTCATACCATCGATGTCCATGTGTGTGGCTAGATGCTGGCCGAGGCTGCCGCCGGACCCAGGGAGAACATGCAATACGCCATCAGGAAGTCCTGCCTCCGCGGCGAGGTCAGCAATACGAAGGGCTGACAATGGAGTGTTACTGGCGGGTTTCAGAATAACGGAGTTGCCTGTTGCTAGTGACGGAGCTAGTTTCCAGGCCGTAGTTGAAAGTGGAAAATTCCATGGCACAATCGCTGCCACTACTCCTAATGCTTCCCTAGTAACCAATGCGAGACAATCGGATGATGTAGGGGTTATCTCATCATAAATCTTGTCGATAGCTTCACCGCTCCAGCGGATTGTTCGCACTGCCGAGCCGACATCGACGTTGAGCGTATCTGAGATAGGTTTTCCTACATCTAGGGTCTCGAGTAAGGCGATTTCATCGCTATGCTTTTCGACGAGTTCTGCCCAGCGCACCAGGATCATCTTGCGATCTGTCGGCGCCATTCGTGACCATACGCCGCTTTCGAATGTGGCGCGGGAAGTGGCTATAGCCGTATTGGCATCTTCAGCATTACAATAGGCGACATTTGTGAGGGTTTCGCCGTTAGCGGGGTTCAGAGTCGGGCGAGCTTCACCAGATGAGCTAGAGCAGCGGCGACCATTAATGAAAGCCCGGCCATCAATTTTTAATGCCGTTGCAGCAGCTTGCCATTCATTAAGTGTTCTTTCGGACATATCTGTCAGCCTTAGGGGTCCAGTAAATAGGTATCATACAAAGAATTCAGTCTAGGCAATCAGTACTCCGCTGTCATGCGGGCAGCTATAGTCGAACAATAAAATATTTTCAGCTATTCCCAGGTTTTATCTTTAGGTTAGGGTGCGGAAAAAATCGTGCTGATCAGCAAAGCGAAATAATATGGAACGAATATTTAGAAATATAAACATGACTTAGTCCAAATCTTTTACAGCACGGTAGGCTTGTTCGATAGCAGCTTCGGTCATGGCATTGGAAGCTGCATCAGTCGAGGCGATGGATATGTTTCCGAAGCGGCGGCGACCCAATTCCCAGTTACGCTTTTCTACTGGCCATTTTTCAGGTTCATAAGCTAGTCGGTCACTTTCTGGATCATAACCATAGGCATAACCATGGGGCCAGCGGTTCACAGTAATGCCGGCTATGTCTCTTGCAGTATTGAAACCAGCTGACCCGAACATATCCTGCAATTGACCGCGAATATTTCGCTCAAAGGTTTCGAATGATGTGGTGAGCAGGTCGCGCCGGCCGGCATCAATCTGCTCCTTAGCACCTTTACCAGGATCTCCAGGAACACGAGTCAGGTGTAACACAACGGGATCATCGGGTGATTGTGAAAACTGGTAAACACCCATACTTACTGGATAATCTATCGCTAGTGAATGGTGATAACAACCGGGGCAGTATGCTCGGCGAACGCCAAGTTCAGCGAGACTGCGCCAGTTGCGGATAAGCACGTTAGTGTAAACCAGTGGGGCTCGCACACAATTAGCGAGAGCGTTCTTCTGAGCTTCAGGCATCTCTGGGCACAACCGTGGTACCAGTGCATTATATCCAGCCATGACCACTTGATTGGCGGTTATACTATAGGCCTTATCGCCACGCACATAAGTGATGCTGACTGGGTTGGAGAGGTTGTCAGCGATATGTCGGGCACGAACAACGGAACTGTTTAAGCGTATACGCACGGCTGAACTAGACTGATCTAGCCGCTCATAGTCGAAGCGAGCTGTGACGATGTCTTCCACTGAGTCTCCAAAAGAAACACTGGGGATCAATTTTTTGACCAGTAATCTGGCTACAGTGGCATTGCCATCGGGAAAGTGAAAGATGTTAGGTTCTTCGGTTGCATTGTCTGTTTCATGCACTTCAACCGGCAAGTCTAGACCTCCGAAACCAGGGTAGCCAAAACTCCAGGCATTAGCGGCGGATATCACATCAATGTTTACTGCCCAGACAGACCGGGCGTAAGGAAGCATTACTCTCAAGGCCTCGTCATTAAGGCCGGCATGGTCCCTCAGATACTCTAAGTAGTTAATGTCCTGGAGGTAAGGTATGACTTTTTCCGCAGATATGCTGGGGAGGTAATTTTTTTCGTTTTTAAATAGCTTGGCCAGCTGATCACGGGTGTCTGAGGATAATGGCGACTGGGAGAGCGATTCGGGATCTGTAGGGTCTGCGCTAGTCAGATGATCCGCACCAAAGGTGGTTTTATCTAAGAACCAGGTTTCTCTGAGACCATGGGTGTTATAAAAATCAAGATCGAAATAGTCATAGAATCGCTCTGTTTCGATACCGAGTTCCTTTATAAGTTGTTTGGCGATGGCAGGAAAACCCCCTGGTGACGATAACAGCATAGTGCCGCCATAACCGATTAAGGTCTTGCCATCAATCTCAAACTCGTTACGTTTGGCATGTCCGCCGAAGTCATCGTGATTATCCAGCACAAGGATACGACTGCTCTTGCCATGGGTTTGCCGGTAGGCATAGGCAGCTGTTAATCCGCTTATTCCTCCGCCTACTACAACGAGATCGTAGTTTTCGCTGGTATCGATTCCCTGAAAAGAATCACCGTCACGCACTCGATGCCCAACTTCGAATGAACCGGGGTGTGAGCCACGCATGCCAGTGACGGCGGGTGGATAGTAATCCGGCAAGCTCTGAGCTGGTGAATTTTGTGCGAGTAGTTGATGGGGTAGGAGTGAGCCGCCAACAGCTATACTAGCCCCATTTAAAAAATCACGCCGTGTTATGTCTCGACCCATGCCGAGCTTACAATCTTTTTTTCTCATAGTTCGATTTGATAGTTTGCATTTCGAGTAATACTAAACTTAACTCACCTACTTCATTAACAGCAAGTCTGCAAACGTTGTGAGCGTATAGGCTTGGAATTTCTCCTTCAGCAATTAGAATAAACAGTACCCTGATATAGTTGTTTGGTCTAATTCTTATAAGTCTTTTTTTGAAATTTTAAAAATTACGCGAGCTGCACTTTAGAGTAATCTCTAAGTACATACAGGTTAGCCTAGTAATAAGGTGATCAGTGCATCTTCATGATATCTTGTGCTGAATTACTGCGAAGATTTTAACGAAAACAACCTAACCGACACACAGAAGAGGGAAATACTCGAGTGACAGTAATTGCTGATAATGCACCTTTGCTTAATCGCCATGAAACGGTTTTCGATGGCTGGAGATCATTTGGCATCTCTCTCTATATGGCATTGGTGGGCTACAGTGTCATGGTTAGTATCCCTGTAATTAGCACAGCCTGGGTAAATCTACTTGGTTTTACCGAAGTCGAAGTTGGCCGCGTTGCCGGGGCTGATCTTGGCGGCTTATCCTTGGGAGCCTTAGTTACTGCTGCAATAATCACGCGATTTAATCGACGTCATTTAATCTTAGTTTCTGCCAGTATTGCGATAATCGCTAATTCGCTGTGCCTCACTTTTGTAGAATATGAGCAAGTATTATGGTTGAGAGTGCTAGCAGGTTTTGGAAGTGGTATTTTTACGGCGGTATCGATTGCTGGCCTAGGTGCTACCTCTAGACCAGCACGCGCTTTTAACATTATGTTGTTTGCTTTCGCATTTTCTCAAGCCGGTGAACTTTACCTGTTGCCGATGCTATCAATGAATGGTATTTATTTTTTCCTGATCGCAAGTATTGCGATTTCTCTACCTTTTATAAGTTGGGTACCCCCTCACGCTGTGGAACGGGGGTTGGATGTTGAAATTGAATTAGAAGAAGCTAATGATTTTAAGCAGTTTGATCATTTGCCTGTTCCCTCTTATGTACCATGGCTGGTCTTAACAGCGATGTTGTTTACCTATATAAATATCGGAGCTTATTGGACATATATCGAATTAGCAGCGGCAGATAGTACAATTTCAGTGGCGGATTCGGATTGGGTTAGTAGTATTTTGGTATGGGCTTCGCTTTCCAGTTTGCTGGGTTGTTTGATTGCGACAGTGTTGAGTAACCGATTTGGTTTAGCTAGACCGCTACTCGTAACTCTAATATTACAATCTGCCATAGTAATTATGCTTGCTGGAGGAATTAGCAACACGAACGTTACGATTAGTATTTTTATGTTTAATTGTTTGTGGATTTTTATCGATGTTTACCAGATGGCTACGATAGCCAACGTAGACTATTCGGGAAGGTTTGCGGCGCTGATGCCCGGTGCTCAAGGGTTGGGTCAGATTATTGGGCCTAATGTTGCTGCTTCAATTTTAGGTTTTGGTTTTGGTTATTCAGGTGTCTTTATTATGTGTGCCTGTGCGTCTATGACTGGTATGGCAATTTATTTAGGTATGTACATGAAGTTGCGTAAAACCATTCCGGCATTGGCCGATGCTTCATAAGGGGCAATATTCTCACTCCTATAGGATTAATGATTGCTTGAACTAAAATATTGAATTTTTTACTTTCTGTATTTATAGCAGCCGTGCCTTTGGTGGATTTTTTGCGGCTGATTAACTGTCCAAATCCTCACATAGTTTGATACAATTTGTAGCACTATAACCCGCGTCAAATCTTGCTTGTGGCCCATAGAATGCTTATTCTGCCACTCGGGATCAATGGTGGGTTTACCTTGGTGAAGATCCAATAAAATCAAGGAATACAAGCTCGTCTTTGAAGTTGGGAGATCGCAAAATGTACGTGATTTAATCAAATCGCAAAGTTAGCGCTTCAAAAAGAGAATCGTGGTACAGCACTAAAAAATATGAATTCTGGAGAGTCCTTGATGATAAGAACACAACGATTGCTTTCGTCATTCACCCTGAGTGTCGGAGTCTTGGTCTGCGCGCCGCTGGCTATGAGTCAGACCGGCACCAGTGTAGACGCAGGTGATTGGCCTGGTTATCACGGCAATGAAGCTGCTCAACGTTATTCTCCCCTTGATCAGATTAATGCTGAAAATGTGGCTGACCTTGAACTTGCTTGGAGTTTTTCCACTGGGAATTTTGGTCCAACAACCGACTTTAATAACCCATCTACCCCAATTGAGATAGATGGGGTTTTATATGCAAATATTGGCAGTACTCGAAACGTAGTGGCGCTTGATGCTACTTCAGGTCAAGTTTTGTGGTTATGGCGGCCCCAAGAAGGTGAACGTTTCGATGAGGCGCCGCGCAAAGGAGCGGGTCGGGGCGTTGCTTTCTGGAGTGATGGAGATACCAATCGAGTAATAGATGTCACACCGGGTTACCACTTAGTTTCTCTGAATGCAGAAACCGGTATTCCAGATCCAAGTTTCGGTGAAAATGGCATTGTTGATCTATTCGATGGTTTACGTAATGCGGATGATCCGAGATTCCCTTTCCCAGATATTGGTCTTTCCGCGGCCCCCTTCATCATGAACGACGTTATTGTAGTTGGGGCAGCCCATAGAGTGGGCATGCGGCCACGTTCAAAAACAAATGTTAAAGGTGATATCCGAGGATTCGATGCTCGGACCGGTGAACTGTTGTGGACGTTTCACACAATTCCTGAAAGAGGAGAAGTTGGCTTCGAATCCTGGCTTGATGGAGGGATCGAATTTACAGGTAATGCGGGAGTCTGGGCTCCCTTATCTGGTGATCCAGAGCTTGGCCTTGTCTATTTACCTGTGGAATCTGCCACAGGTGATCGTTATGGTGGAGACCGCCCCGGTGATAACTTGTTTTCTGACTCTATTATTGCTGTAGACATCAAAACGGGCGAGCGCCAATGGCACTATCAACTTACTCACCATGATATTTGGGATTGGGACATTCCATCAGCACCAGTGCTTGCTGACTTGCCTAATGGCAATAAAATTATAATGTCAGTGACTAAGCAATCTTGGATCTATACATTTGATCGCGAAACTGGTGAGCCAATCTGGCCGATTGAGGAACTACCGGTTCCTGCTGGTGACGTTCCAGGAGAGTGGTATGCTCCGACGCAACCAATTCCCACCCGTCCAGCTCCTTTTGATCGCCAAGGCTTTGATGAAAGCGATCTGATTGATTGGACTCCGGAAATTCGCGCTTTAGCGTTAGAAGCTATTGAAGGTTTCCGTCTTAGTCCAAGTGTTTATTCGCCACCATCGCTAGTGGAAGCTGGCGATGGGACTCGAGGTACTTTGGGTTTGCCTTCGGCAACTGGTGGAGCTAATTGGGAAGGAGCAGCTATCGACCCAGAAACAGGCATTATTTATGTTCCTTCGCGAACTGCACTCGCGGTTCTTACTTTGGATAAAGATGAGAATTCTGACCTCGACTTCAGCCAATCGTATGGTGTTCGAGTGCCACGAGTTCAAGGGTTAGAAATAGTCAAACCCCCTTATGGTCGCATTACTGCGATTGATATGAATTCGGGTGATCATGTTTGGATGATCGCCAACGCAGATACGCCAGAGCGTCTAACCAATCACAGTCTATTAGGTGACGTTGATCTCCCTCGAACTGGTGTGCCGACTCGCCCAGGAATATTTGTAACCAAAACTTTGCTTTTTGTTGGTGAGGGAACAGGTGGTCCGGGAGCAAGCCCTATATTTCGAGCAGTCGATAAAGAAACGGGTGAGATTGTTGCCGAAATCGACTTACCTAATAATCAATCCGGCTTACCGTTTACTTATGAACATGGCGGTAAGCAGTACGTTTCTATGTTTGTAAGTGGTGGTGGACAACCTGCCGAGCTTGTGGCCTACGCGCTGCCTTAATTTTATAAAGGAGTAATCAGTATCATGCGGACTTTTTTAAATCGAGCCTTATTAGGGGCTGTAACACTTTTAATCGGTTTGCCTGCCTATTCTGCTAACTGGGACTTGGACCCAGGCATGTCTACCGTAGTGTTTAAATACAACTATGGCAGTGATGAATATCAGGGCACTTTTAAAAATATCGATGCAACTTTCGATATCGATCCGATGCGGCCAGGCAGTTGTAAATTCGATGTGACAATAAATATTGAGAATATTGATGTGGATTCCCCTGAAGTTCTAGATTATCTGCTCGATTACGAATTGTTTGATGTCGATACTTGGCCAACAGCAACTTTCAAGGCGGAAAAATGCAATTTAACTGGAGTTACTTCATTTGAGTCTGAAGGCACTTTGACTATCCGTGATCAAACCAATCCCATGACTTTTCCGTTTGATTTAAGCATCGAAACTTGTGATGGGCAGATTTGTTTCCACCTCACTAGTTCAGTTACCCTTTTACGCCTGGAATATGGTGTTGGTCAGGGTTACTGGGCAAATACAGCCGAAGTACCCAACGAAGTAGAAGTTGAAGTTGACGTCTACGCAACACAGCGATAGCGCTTCAAAGCCCCAAATAGGTTAAACCAATGTTACTAAATATATTCAAGAAACATGGCCGTATATCAATCATTCTAGCCTTCTCGCTTACTTTGTTTTCATGCAACCGTATATTGACTCCTGATCAAACAGCCGAAGTAACTGAAGTCAGGGCTGGGCAATATGTATTGGACCCCAATCATGCTTCACTTACATGGAAGTTGAACCATTTGGGGTTCTCCACATTTGTTGGAAAATTCAATGAATTTGACGCTTCTTTGGATTTTGATCCTGAAGATATTGAGAATGCGGCACTTGAGGTCACAATTAATACTGCTTCTATTGACGTGAATATTGCTGAATTTGAGGAAGAGCTTCGAGGCGATAACTGGTTTGATGTCGCGACCTACCCGCAGGCAATATTTCGCACAACTTCGTTTGTTGAGGCGCTTGATGCAGACTCATTTATTTTTGAGGGAGACCTGACACTGTTAGGAGAGACAGCGCCAGTTATGCTTGAAGTTAATTTTCATGGTGGCGGGCGTAATTTTTTAACTCGAAGTTATACAGTGGGTTTTTCAGGTAGTGCTACATTCAATCGGTCAGATTATGGTCTAGATAGATTCACTTCTTTTGGTGTTGGGGACCAGATTGATCTAGAAATTCATGTTGAATTTATGGATGCAGGATCGAGCTAAGGCTCCCTAAGTTAATTCATAAAACAACCCAGCCGTTATAAAGTAGAATTTACGCAATAATTTATTCGAGACCCGGTATTTGAGATTGAATAAATTCACGTGTGTCGTCTAGTAATTGTAACCTGGAAGGTTCGTTGACGTACATCATGTGGCCACCCTGGTAAAAAGCATACTGGATTCTGTCGGCACGAATGTCATGGCGATTTAGAGTGAATTCTGCATCAAAAAAAGGTGTTGTTAAATCGAAGTAGCCAGAAGCTACAAATACTTTTAGGGAAGGGTTGATCCGAAGTGCAACTGAAAGGTCGTGAGCCGTATTGACATAAGCTGGCTCCCAAGAAGTGCCATCTGGCACTGTTCTCCAGCGCCAGTTTTTGCTGAGATCAGGATCTGCTGGAGAGAGGTAGGCACGGCCCCAATCCACATTAAGTTCGCTGCGAATATAAGACATTAGCGCAGCGCGATAAGCACTTGAAATCCCATTGCTCGCAGGGTCTCGTGCTGCCTCTGCGCTAAGATCATCAATTTCGTCTTGGGTATAGCGAGAGTCAGATCTGCCTATTGCTAGTCCCTGATCTCGTAAAAGTTCCTTAGAAAATCGATTGCCTTGAATTCTTAGATTCGCCCTGTCAATGTAGTCAATGCTTAAGCCGGTAAAATAGGCGAGGCGGTCGCGCACTGTACGATACTCCTCACGGTCAATTCTATTGCCTTTGAATAGCGCCGGTAAATACTCATTTACAGCGAAATCTCTGGCTTCTTGCAGAAAGACTTCCTGGCTTTCAGGCAGAGGTTGCACTTTGCCATGGTATAAAGCGGTTGCAGCCATTGTTGGTATATAAGTGATATAGGAAACGATGTTGTCCCTGACATAGGGTGTAGAACCTTGGTAATCGAGCGCTTGAGAGACAAAGATAATCCCATTCAGACTGATGGACATCTCTTCTTCCATTAGACGGGCAACAACCGCGGCGCGGGTGGTGCCGAAACTTTCACCTAAGAGAAATTTTGGTGAATTCCACCGATCATGCTGAGTAATCCAGGTGCGAATAAATAATGCCATGGAATCTGCATCTTCATTTAATCCCCAAAAGTCTTTACCTTCATATTCACCCAATGCCCGAGAAAATCCGGTACCAACTGGGTCAATGAATACCAAGTCAGTGATATCCAAAATAGTTTCCGGGGCATCAAGAATTGGATAAGGCGGCAGACCAGCGGGTTGCCCATCTGACGGCACAACAATCCGCTTAGGTCCATAGCCGCCCATATGTAGCCAAGTTGAAGAGGACCCTGGTCCGCCATTCCAAACAAAGGTAACAGGTCGTGTTTCACCTTCGGCGAGATTGGTCTTTAGGTAGGCGAACGTGAATATTGAGGCTTTCGGTTTTCCTGAAAGGTCTTGGATATAGGTTTCGCCGGCTATGGCTTGATAGTCGATACGACTATTATTGAAGAGTTCGGAATGATCAGTGACAAACAGGGTGGGGTCGGGAATTCCTAACTGTTCGAACGTGGTGTCCGTTTCACTTTCTGCAGCAACGCTCAATACGGATAAACAGAGAGCTGTAAAAAATAAAAATGCTGTCATTCGTATCATGTTAAGTACCTATTTAATTCTTAAGCAAATGCTGCTTCATGGGGTAGATTGCCAAAGTAATAAAATAAACTAATTGGCATCCGATATAGCTTTGCGAATTGCATTCGCTGTAAGTTCAGAACGAAACTCTATCATTTGCTTTCCTAATTCGACCGCATCATTAAGCGGTGTTATAGCAACGCCATTAATAGACGCAAGGCTGGCATCGACTCGTTGTTGATATCGCACTTGATTAGAATCGGTCACCATCATCATCGCCGTCACCCAAATATCATCGTGATAACCATCATGTTTGGATTCCGCTATGCCTAATTCACGTTCCGTAAATTTTTCTGTTTCTTCCCAGCCAGGGCTATAAAATTCTCTGACAAAGTGTGCTCGGGTTTTGGTTGTTTGCCATTGTTTATTTAGATTGCTTGCAACATTGTTCATTCCTTGCTGATTGCCGCCGCTATCGCCTATGAAAACTATGTCGGTAAAACCAGCTTGTTTGAGACTGCTAGCAATGTCAGTGAGTAATGCTTCATAAGTGGCAGCTCTTAAACTAATGCTGCCAGGGAAAAGCATCGCACCACTTGGCGGCTCAATATTTCCTTCAGGCACAAATTTGACCGTAGGCGCACAGAGAGCATTTCCAAGTTTTTCTGCGATTGCAGGGCATGTGGCTTCTAGGATTAGGTTATGTTTGCCGGTAGTAAGATAGGGGCCATTTTCTTCAATCCCGCCGGTAGGGACAATCACTGTAGTGGTGTCTGCTAAAAGTAGATCACGAATTTCCAGAAAAGTTAGCTCTTCTAACCAATAGGATTGACCGGCAGCTATAGGCCGATCCATAGCTAGGAGTTCGACGGATTCTATGCGTGTCTGGCCATAAATGCTTGCTGACGCCGGCAAGAGGCAAGCTGCGAACAAGATAAAGAGCAATCTTTGAAAGTTGCTTATATTATCGGTGGAATTCAATTTTTAATCCCCAACATTAAAGTCTCGTGTTGCCTAAGCTGTTTCATCATCAAAAATATTTTAAAAGTAGTTAGATGCTACCTTAAATTCGACTCTTAAGTATCCTAAAATTAGGTTTTTCTACCTGATAGAAAAACATTTATATTTCGTAATAAATGCGATGGAAGAGCATTGACAGTGAGGAATTGATAACGCTTAATCTCCAACCTGCTGCCCTATTTCAAGCAGTGATGCTGGTTGGTAATTTCTTAACGGGATTTAGCAGCATAAATAACGATTTAGTACTTTAATAAATTGAGAATCTGAACTGACTCTTTCTATGCGAATCATTGTGATACTGGCTTTGGGGGTGCTAGCGATAGGCGCTACATTTTTATTGTTTAGCCCTAATGTAATTCGAGGTAGTGGACCGATTGCTACAACGAATTTAAGCGAAGAAGAATTAATTGCTAGAGGTGAATATCTTACAGTCGCGGGAAATTGCGCAAGTTGTCATACGACTTCCGATGGAGAGTTTATGGCCGGTGGTCTCTCTTTCGCTACTCCTTTTGGTACGCTTTATTCAACTAATATCACTCCAGACCCAGAAACTGGAATAGGAAATTGGAGCGACTGGGACTTTCTAAATTCAATGCGGCATGGTGTGCGGCCAAATGGTGAACACCTATACCCGGCGTTTCCCTATACATCATTTACCAAAGTTCCTAACGAAGATATCGCGGCGATGTTTGCCTATCTGCGTAGTATTCCACCAATAAAAAAAGATGCGCGCACCAACGAACTTTCTTTTCCCTTTAATATGAGAGCGCTTTTAGGTGCTTGGAAGGTATTTTACTTTGATCAAGGTGAGTTCGAGTTCATTAAAGAAGAATCGGCTGAGTGGAACCGTGGCGCTTATCTTGTAGAAGGCCTAGCTCATTGCAGTGCCTGCCATACCCCGCGTAATTTTTTAGGTGCAGAATTGACTAGACAGCATATGAGTGGAGGTGAATATTTTGATCGGGTTAGATCGGAAAGCTTTCGATCTTGGGCTGCGCCAAACTTAACTCCCTCAAAGCGTGGGCTTGGTTTGTGGCCACAATCCGCGCTTGAAGACTATTTAAAAACAGCGCGCAATGATTTTCTGGAATCTTTTGGGCCCATGAATGAAGTTATTATGAATAGCACGCGCTATTTAAGTGGCAACGATATAACAGCGATGGCGACCTATCTTAAATCTTTGCCAATAATTGATGAGCGTGAAGGTGTTATGCCTGATTCTGAGCTTATGGGTCGAGGGCGTACTATTTATAACCTCCATTGCGGAACATGTCATTTGCCGACGGGTGAGGGCGATCCGGAGATGGCACCAAGACTGAATGCTGGGAGTTTAGTTGTTCAGGCAGAAAATCCGGCGTCTATGATTAACGCAATACTGTATAGTCCTGAAACGCCAGGGCATCCGCTAACTCCAAGATGGCGAGAAGCGATGGAAGAATTTCAATATTTACTTAATGATGAAGAAGTAGCGGCAGTTACGAGTTATATTCGTAATTCTTGGAGCAACAGAGCAGGTCTAGTATCTTCCGAGCAAGTAGCACTTCAGCGCTAGTGCTACTTGTTGAATGCCCTGCTAGTGTTTGTTATTCAATGCTCTGTAGAATTCACGCCGAGTGTCCGATAACATTCTCAGCTTCAAAAAATATTTTGCAATTAGCTATTGAGGCAAATTAACGTGTTGTATTCATTCGCAGTTCATTTATCAAAAATGACAAGCGTTAGTGTGCTAACAGTGATGCTGCTCGTAAGTTGCAGCGAAAATGTTCCTCCATCAGCAGAGCCAGATCAGAGCGCCTCAGTATTGAGAACTCGATTGATGACTGGCGAACAATATGGAAATACGATCGCACAAATATTTGGCGAGGATATACGTAATAGTGTTTTACCTCCTATTCCTCCGATGGCAAGAACCGATGGTCTATTAGCGTCAGGCTCCGCTTTTGTTGGGGTTACGTCAGATCAAATTTCTCAAATCCAGCAAACAGCAGCTTTCATCGCGGCTAAAGTTGTTGATGAGGAACATCGCGATTTTCTTGTGCCTTGTCGGCCGGAATCTATTGAAGAGCCAGATCCTAACTGTGCTGGGTTGTTTTTGAGAGAGACGGGTCGACTTCTTCAACGCCAGGCCGTGGATGATATTCGGTTATCTGAACTAGTCGATATTGCGGCTTATGCCGCAGAACAAACAGAGGATTTTTATGCAGGCCTGGCCTTAGCACTTGAATCAATGCTTATCAGTCCTGAGTTTATTTTCATTGTGGATCACAGTGAGGCAGATCCTCATCGAATTGGTCAAGAGCGTCTCACTGGGCACTCCTTAGCTTCGAGGCTCAGTTTTTTCTTGTGGAATGGCCCCCCGGATATTGCTTTACTTGAAGCTGCGGAAAGTGGAGAGCTTCATACGCCGTCTGGGTTAAATGCAGCTGTTGAGCGGATGTTAGACAGTGTAAGACTCGAAGGAGGTATGCGCGCCTTTTTTGACGACATGTTTGGATTTGATGAGTTTAACAGTCTTGCCAAAGATCCTTTGGTATATCCAATGGTTACAGGGTCCACGCTGCGAGACGCAAGAGAGCAGACTTTACGCACAATCATAAATCACGTACTTCATGATAATCAGGACTATCGTGATTTATTTGTAACGCGAAAAACATTCATGTCTCCATCCCTTGCTGTGGTTTATGGTACAGCAAGCCATCAAGGATGGGTGGCTCATACTTTTCCAGAGGACAGCCCTCGCCAGGGATTGCTGACTCAGGTGAGTTTTCTTGCGGCAAATTCGCATGCTGTGCGTAGTTCACCCACGTTGCGGGGTCAAGCCTTAAGAGAACGATTTCTGTGTCAGGTTGTGCCATCTCCTCCCCCAAACGTTGATTTCTCGCTGTTGGAGGAGGCCGAACACGCATCCACTGCTCGGGAGCGACTAGAGGTGCATAACACTAATCCTTCTTGTGCAGGCTGCCATCTAATTACTGACCCCATGGGACTTTCTTTGGAAAATTTTGATGGCGCTGGTCGTTTCCGGGAGACTGAATCTGGCGCACAATTAGACATAAGCGGAGAGTTGGATGGGGTGTTTTATGATGATATTGGTGGTTTGGCTGCAGCAATGCGGAATCATCCAAAACTCTCAAATTGTCTGGTCAATCGACTTTATGCCTATGGCACTGGAGGGCCCGTATCTCCTGCTAATGACCGAGATATACTGAACTGGTTTGAAAGCCGGTTTGTCGCAAATGAGTACAAGTTACCCGCTTTACTGCGGGATATAGCACTGAGTAGGGCATTTTCTTCCGTGAGATCAGAGAAAGCTCAGGGTAAACTAGGTATAGTAGAACCTTCACGCCCGTTTCGGCTGGCTGAGCCAGATTGGATAAATAACGCAGAGACTAACTGATGGGAAAGTTTAATAGACGTCGATTTTTGCAAGGTGCACTCAATGGTGGCGCAATCACTGTTGGGCTTCCGCTATTGGACGTTTTTCTGAACGACAACGGAACTGCTTTTGCCGATGGTTCCGAAATCCCTCTGCGCTTTGGTACTTGGTCTTGGGGGCTTGGAATGAGTGAGTCGATATTTGTACCTAAAAAAACCGGTCCAAATTTCGATCTGCCAGAAGAGATAGCGGCACTAGCACCCATTCAAGAGCATATAAATCTGTTTACAAATTTTCATGTTTTTAAAGACGATGCGCCTAACCTTTGTCATCACTCTGGCTGGGTAGTTTTGCGTTCAGGCATCGCTCCGATGACTTCGGAAAACCGACCTGGCGAAACAATTGACGTCTCTATTGCTAGGCAGTTAGGCAATGCCACGCGGTTTCGAAGTCTAAGCGCTACTGCCACTGGTGATGTGCGTGATAGCTTTAGCTATGAAGGAGGCAATTCTGTAAATGCTCCAGAATGGTCCCCTTTGAGATTTTATCAACGTTTGTTTGGTGAAGATTTTCAAAACCCGAATGCGGATTCATTTACACCAGATCCGAAGGTAATGGTGAGAAAGAGCGCTCTATCCGCGGTCCAGGATGAGGCAAAGAAGCTAGAAAGCTCTTTAGGATCTGATGATCGCGCACGTCTTGATCAGTACTTTACCGGCTTAAGAGATCTTGAGCGCCGTTTTGATTTGCAGCTTTCTAAACCAGACCCCCGCGAAGCATGCATTGTCAGCGAGGCACCAGAAGACCTTCCTACCGGCCTGGATGCAGATCTTGTTTCGCTTAGACATCGAATGATGACAGATTTGATGCTGATGGCTGTAGCGTGTGATCAGACTCGGGTATTTAATATGTTTTATGCGTCGGCATTCTCTGCGACTACTCAGCCAGGGTATGACAAACCTCATCATACATCGACCCACGAAGAAGCGGTTGACAGAGAGCTTGGCTATCAACCGAATACCTCTTGGTATACGCGACGTGCTATGGAGGAGTGGGCATACTATGTTGGTGCGTTGGCAAACTTCAAAGAAGGGGATGGATCTTTACTGGATAATGCTTTTATCTATTCCACCACAGACCAATCTTTTGCCAAATTGCATGCTATTGATGGTATCCCCATGTTCAGCGCAGGTACTGCGGGTGGGCGCATAAAAACTGGTTTGCATATCGATGGCAATGGAACTCCAGGGTGTCGATTAGGCTATACTGCCCAGCGTCTAATGGGTCTCGACATAGAGTCTTGGGGAGACAAGAGCAATACCACTTCGAGTGAGATTGGTGAAATTCTGGTTTAAAAAATTCTATTTGTGCATCTTAAAGATGTACGTGGCACTTGTTAGCGCAGGTGTTTTTTTAAATTCTCATGCAGCTGAAATTGATTCTTTTACTGAAGCCTTCCTAGATATACCTCGACCGGCAGAATTTCATGTCGAAATAACAGAGCGAGATGGTCCTGTTTTTGCCAACTCCAATGGCAAAACTCTCTACAAGTGGCCACTTCATAAATTGCGCAATGGTTATAGTGGAGAACCGCCAGGTACTCCGATGTGTTATGACGAAGTAGTGACAGTGACCGCTGGTTTTATGAGTCCTTATCCCCCGGGTATTAAATTACCTGAACCAGAAGAGCGATTAAGTTGCACTGAGCTTTGGCCTCCAGTTGTAGCCAAAGATAATGCGGAGGAAATAGGGAAGTGGACTGTTGTTGAGCGTCGCGATGGCAGCAAGCAATGGGCTTATGAAGAACAACCTTTATACACTTCTGTTCGTGATCACTTCGCAGGTGATGTGATTGGCGGAAGTACTAGGCGCTATGGTGGAGACTCACCGGCATACCGAGTCCCCATAGGTCCCCCATCTCAACTTCCTCCAGGTTTTGCAGTACGAACAACAACTGTTGGCCGTATGCTTACTAGTGATAAAAATGAATCAATTTATGAATTTGAGGGTGACACTGCCGCGATAATAAATTGTATCAATGCTTGCTTAAATAATTGGCGGCCTGTCGTTGCTCCTGCTTTGGCACGCGCTCAAGGTGAATGGGATTTACTGGAGCGCTCTCCTGGAGTTCGACAATGGGTTTATCGTGGAAAGCCTCTTTATACGCATATTTTAGATACAAAATCATGGAGTCAACAAGGAAGTGATGTGCCAGGTTGGACAAATGTCTTTACTCAACGGGCACCTAGTTTCCCTCAAAGTTTTACGGTTCAATCCTCAATAGCAGGAGATGTGTTGGCAGATGTCAACGGAAGAACAATTTATGTTTATCGGTGTGGGGAAGACTCCATCGATCAGCTTGCTTGTGATCATCCTGAAGATACGCAAATCTATCGACTCGCGATGTGCGGTGCCGGTAATCCAGCTAAATGCCTCCAACACTGGCCTTACCTAATTGCAGGAGCGAATGAAACTAGTGTAAACCGAAGTTGGCGCATTATCACGATTGATCCAAAGACTGGTCGATTGGCAAGTAATGAGGGGGAGGGTAACTTACGAGTTTGGTCTTATCGCGATAGACCAGTGTATTTATTCGGTGGTGATAGTCGTCCTGGTGATGTAAATGGAGGAGGGACAGGAGAATGGCGAGGTCAGCGAAATGGCCTGAAAGCTTTTTGGCTGAGAGATGATTTTATGAATGGGATTTTGTGATGAGCCGATTAACATATTTAACTATTAGCGTGGCTCTTACCTTTTCGAGCACTGGTATCAGTGTGATTGCTGATGAGAGTATTTTGCGTGACGGAAAAATTGGTTACGTGATGACTGATCTATTTTGGTCCGTTTATCAAACTCCTGGAGGTAGTCAAGAATGCCCGCGGGGATACAATGATGGCCCTCGTGAACAATTCGAGAAATTGTTTCCAGCGCATGAGTATCTGACAGTTGAAGAAACCCAACTCAAACAAGAAATAGCTACATGGCATCCAAATGCTGACCCGGAAGAATTTGAATTTTTTGAAGTTGAAGGTGAGTTGTCCTGGGGTCTAAATTTGGATGGCGAAGTTGATCCGAATGACTTTATTCATCCGGATGGTTCTGTAGGTATTGATAACGAGGTCTACCGCGCAGTGGGCTGTATCATCGGCTTCCGCGGTCCCGACGGTGTCGAATATATATTTCAAAATAAAGCGATTATTGATCGAGTCTACAACAGGATGATGATTCAACTTGCTGATGTTGATAGTTTGGAGAATGATGATAGTGTCACCGTAAATTGGTTTCGAGGTATGGATCGACTGCTAACTGAGGCGACTGGCCAAAAAGCTATGTCTGGTGGGACTCAAAGAATTGATAGACGCTGGGGGGAAAGTCTCATTCGTCAATCCACTGGGAAAATAGAGGATGGCATCCTAACGACTGATCCGATTGATGAGCTCGTGATACCTTGGATGAACCTAAGTGTTCCTTCTGTACATATTTTTCGCGATGCGCGTTTGCAACTGAATCTCAGCTCTGAGCAAGCGACGGGACTGCTGGCCGGTTATGCTGATGTTGATACATGGTACTATCAATTGATCCGCAATGATTCTACGCACCATCTTAGCAACGGACAGATTTCAGGAATTTCACTTTATAAAGCTTTGCGACGACTTGCGGATGCTTATCCCGATGCAGATCTAGGTCATAACACTGCCATTTCGACTGCCTTGGATATTAAGATGACACAAGTGTATGTTGTTGACCCTCTTGAGGAAAACTCTGAGTAATAAGCTCTCGTCACTTCAACTGATGACACTTATAGTTCCATTCTTTAGTACGAAGAACTCACACAACCAGCAATTCAGCAGTATGCGATTTAGGAGAAAAAATGAACAAATTACTTGTTTCTATTATTGCTGTGCTAACTATTTCTTTGATTCCAATGCTCACTCTCGGACAGGATGATTATCCTCGAACCGCCTCTGGGAAACCCGATTTTAACGGTCATTATGATATTTCGACCTTGACTCCTTTTGAGCGACCTACTTCATATGGAGATCGGTTATCCCTCAACGGAGAGGAAGTTCAGGCGCTTCGGGATCGCGAGCTAAATATTCGAGCGCAAGACGCTATTTTGAGTGACCCTGACCGAGAGGCTCCAGAGGAAGGGGGTAATATCGGCTCCTATAATGATTTCTGGTTTGATCGTGGCAACGATGGTTTTGTGATTGATGGCCAGTACCGTACTTCCATTCTTACCTATCCTGAAAATGGACGGATGCCAGCTCGGACAGCAGAAGGTCAGGCGAAGGCTGATGCTGCGCCTAAATTTGCCTGGCCTGAAAGGGATGGAGCCTGGTGGTTAGAAACTGGTGATACACCTTATGATGGTCCTGAGAATCAAACATTAGCAGTACGTTGTATTTACCACCAGCCGGCAACAATTCCAATTACACCTCGGGTTTATAATAACCTGAAGACTATCGTGCAGACAGATGAGTATTTGATGTTATACATCGAATGGATGCATTGGGCCCGCATAATTCGTATTGATGATGCAGAACATAATACCGAAACTCTCGCCACTTTTGATGGTGACTCAATCGGTTGGTGGGACGGAGATACACTGGTAGTGGAAACAGTTAATTTTATGGATCAACCTCATCAGCTAGCCGACCGTAAAGTAATTGAGCGATTCCGTCCTGATGTTAATGGTGGGTTAATCTATAGTTTTAATGTCGAGGACGCAGATTACTCTGACGCTTACAGTGGCGAAATGGTATGGCCTCGATCGAATCAGGTACCTTATGAATACGCTTGTCATGAAGGTAATTATGCGATGTCTGCGACTCTCATGGGCGCCCGCGTTAGGGAAAAGGAATATCGTGAAGAGAATGGGTCGGAAGATTAGAGTCTAACTACAAATTAATTAATCAAATATAAATCAATCAATGTAGACTCATAGATTATTTAAATAAAAACAAAGACCAAAAAGGGCTCACGGTATGAAAGATTCTTCATTGTTATTTGCAATGAGTGCTATATTTTTATTATCGATTTCGATGGGTGTTAGTGGACAAAGCAACCCCTATCGAAATGTGAATTGGGCGACTCTACCGGATGGGCGCACATGGGGCGCGGTAGGCGATTTGGATGTCGCGCCAGATGGAGAGCATATTTGGGCAGTGGTCCGCTGTGATGCAACTGCCTTAGATCGATTTGGAAATGAATGCTTGGATTCAGATTTGGATTCAATTTTAAAATTTAACAAGGATGGAGAAGTCGTCGAAAGTTTTGGTGGCGGCATGTTTATTTGGCCGCATGGTATTGATGTTGATAGAGATGGCAACATATACGTAACGGATGCGGTTAGTGATGGAGCAATTCCAGATGGAGATACTCGTGGGCATCAAGTAATTAAATTTAGCCCCACAGGAGATGTGCTATTAGTTTTAGGTACGCCTGGGGTTCAAGGAAGTGGGAATAACCAATTTACATCACCTGCCGACGTCGTAGTAGCCGGCAACGGCGATATTTTTATTGCCGATGGCCATAACAATAACGGCAATAATCGAGTAATGAAATTTGATCAAAACGGTCAATTTCTGTTCTCTTGGGGTCAAACAGGTTATGGACCCAGCGAGTTCCGAGCGTTGCATACTATAGCAATGGATCGACGTGGTAGGATTTTTGTCGGTGACCGGTCAAACAATAGGCTGCAGTTATTCGAGCAAGATGGTACCTATATAAATCAATGGACTCAATTTGGTCGACCGAGTGGTGTCTTTTTTGACGAGTATGACAACATTTATGTGGCTGATTCTGAATCAGACGTAGAACAGAATCCCGGATGGGAGATGGGAATCAGAATCGGAGACGCAAATTTAGGTTGGGTGGATGAGTTTGTCCTGTATGCGCCAGGAGATCCGTTCGTCATCAGGGGTACTGGTGCTGAATTTGTTGCGGTGGATTCAGCTGGAAACATGTTCGGAGGCGAACCGGTACCTAGAAACCTACAAAAATATGTGAAGGTCAGACCCTAGCAAGCCTCTTTGATCGCGACAAGGGCAGTAGATGTATTTCTATTGCCCTTTTTATTGGACCCTGAGTATTGGGGGCGCAATTCTTCGAGTGTTGAGTAGTTTTTAATTGCTTTCTGCTGCCAGACGTTCTTGTTCTCTTGCTCCGCTCAGAATATTAGTCATCGAGTAGTTACCTTCGTGACAGGCATATTCATATATTGGGTTGGGTGTATAATCTAGGATAAATTCTCGCGTGTACGGTGTAGAGTAGGTGTCAGGCTGATCTACAGTAATTTGGTAGAGTAATTGAGATTCATTCAATCGGGTGAACTTTTCGATATTTTTTATGGACCTGTTATGACCAAACGAGCTCTTAGTCGTAAAGTTTGTCGTTTCAACCACGAGGGTGCTGCCATCGAAAAAACCACGCGAATCGCCGTGCCATAATTTTATTTTATTGCTTACATGAGGCTGGTCGGTAAGAGGTATTACCCTGGCGTCATGCATCATTTCTTGCACAATTACTACGTGGTCTTTTGATTGGACAATTTGCCAGTAACTATTGTAACCAGAATTTAAGTATGGCGCGCCGTAACTTATGCAGCGGTCATCAACCGTGAGATCTAGCCAGGAATTCGGATTTGTATTGCCTCTTTGAGGGCGATTAAAAGTAAGGCCTGTGGATTCTTTTGACAGGGCAGGGAATTTTCCATTTGGCGGATCAGTAATCTGAGAAGTCCGATTATGTACCTGGCGTTCTACCAACCAAGCCTGATCATAATTACCAGTAGACGGGTCATAGGATTTAATTTCACCAGAGAGGGCGGCTTCAAACACGCCATCCCCAAAAAGCGCATCCCCATCCTCTTCTGTGATTTCGCGCATCCTGCGTTCTAGTAAAATTTGTTCTTCTTGCGTAAGAAACAAACGTTCACCAAACCTTTCAGGCCGCTCAACAGGAGTAATTGTGTTATTTCCCCATACACCTTGTAAGTCAGGTTGCCCTAAAGCAGTAAATGGAGCTTCCCAGTTATCAGTTTGAGCAACACTCGAACTCGAAGTAACTGCTATGATTGCTGTAACCAAAATAAAGCTTTGATTTTTCATGATCCAATTTTTCTCGTTATTTGCTTTTACGAATAAAGGTTATCTGATTGTGCGCTTTGATGGAATTAATAATGGGTGGGCGCTAAGAGATTGCATTCTAAACTTCATTATTTCTATTGCATGTGGCTCGCGGGTTGTCACGGTACTTTTCGTTAAGCGCATATAGAATTGCTAGGGTTTCTTGATCCAATAATCCACTGTAATTAGACGGTCGGTAATGGAGCTGAAAGGCCCTAAAAGCAAATTGGCTCTGCAGGTCATGGGTTCCTGAAATTATAACTGGGTATCCGTAAATAGAGAGTGCACATTGTGCTTCTTGAATCGAAGGTTGGAGACCGCTGAATTCCATTGAATACTTATTTACTGTTGCTGTATCGTACCAAGGTCCTATTCCTGCCTCATAGAGTTCTCGCCACGGAAATTTAGGCCCTGGATCTGATTTGCGGGAGGGAGCTATGTCGGCGTGCGCAACAATATCGATTGGATCAATAGAAGGGTGTCGATCTAGTATTTCTTTTATCAATGAAACTAAACTTTCTATTTGAGAAAGAGGGTAGGATGGAAAGGTGCAATCTAATCCAATGATTAATTCTTCTTCTGGTTTGATGCTTAGATCATTGCAATCAAAATCATTAACTACTTCGATGCCAATAGATCGATTATTTAAAGAGGATTCATTTCCCCACTGGCTAATTCCTGCATGCCATGCTCTACGATCTTCGTCCACAAGTCGATAAATACTAAGATGATTGGGGGAATAAGTTGGATCATCTAAATAAGGTATAAGATAGTGGGCACTTACTGGGTTAGGGTTTCTAGTGCTTAGTAGTCTAAGAGATTCGGCAAAGTTTCCTGAAGTCGCGTGTATCACCAGAAAATTTACTCTACTGTTCTGGTTAGTAGAAGTGACATCGATATAACGCGCGCTAGAGCATGCTGCTAACAACAAGCTGCTAGCAAGGAGTAATAGTTTTTGTAGTTTTTTCATTGGTCGGTTAATTCGTATCTGTTTTTAAATTCTGCCAACGACTCAGGGTTTGCTATAGACTCTGCATTCATCACAGGCCGTTTATTTACCACATCTCTAACAGCTAACTCAGTTATTTTTCCACTGCGTGTTCTCGGGATATCTCTCACCTGTAGTATTATTGCTGGGATATGGCGAGGGCTAGCATTCTTCCTTATGTTTTCGCGAATTTCACTTCGAAGCGCATCAGTTAGCTGCTCTCCTTCTCGCAAGATGACAAATAAGATAATACGTGTATCCCCTTCCCAGTTTTGACTAATCGCGATGGACTCAATAACTGCGGGCACCCTTTCTACTTGACGGTAAATTTCAGCGGTCCCTATTCGAACACCGCCAGGGTTAAGCACGGCATCGCTGCGTCCTGTAATTATAAGCCCTCCATTGTCAGTAAGCTCCGCCCAATCACCATGGCACCAGACATTCTTGAAGCGATTAAAGTATGCGTTATGATAACGTGCTCCTTCGGGGTCATTCCAAAATCCTACTGGCTTCGAAGGAAAAGGCTTAGTGCAAACTAATTCTCCTGGTTCATTTTTTATTGGATGCCCATCTTGGCTCCATACATCTACTGCCATGCCTAAGCCGCGACATTGCAGCTCGCCCCTATAAACCGGCAAAATCGGACAACCCAATACAAAACAAGACACGATATCTGTCCCGCCAGAAATTGAGCTCAACTGAACCGTTGGTTTAATCTGTTGATAAACATAATCAAAAGATTCTGGAGCCAAAGGAGACCCAGTAGAGAGAATCGTCTTTAGTTTTGTTAGTTGGTAATGCTCAACTGGACTTACACCTTCTTTTGCTAAAGCAGAAATGTATTTTGCAGAAGTGCCAAATACAGTTATTCCTTCTTCTTCTGCTATTTGCATTAAAGTATCTGCATTAGGGTAAAAAGGGTTGCCATCAAATAGGAGCAGAGTACAGCCCGAAGCTAGTCCTGAGACTAACCAATTCCACATCATCCACCCGCATGTCGTGAAATAAAACAAAACATCTTTTCGGTTTATATCCGTGTGTAATCGTTGTTCTTTGAGATGTTGGAGTAGGGTGCCGCCTGCTCCGTGTACTATGCATTTAGGTTTGCCAGTTGTTCCTGATGAAAACAGAATATAAAGGGGATCATTAAATGCAAGCTGTTCGAAAGGTAGAGAGATGTCCGAGTTAATCAGTTCATTCCAGTCAATTGTTTCTGAGACTGCCCCGCATTGTTGCCAATTCAGTAATATGCAGTCACACGCAAGTTTTTGTTTTATTGTTTTAACTTTTTCGCAAATTGAAAATGTTTTGCCTTTAAATTGATACCCATCAACTGCTACTAACAGTTTTGGTTGAATTTGTTCGAATCTTTCGAGAATGCCATCAGAACCAAAATCAGGTGAACAGCTGGACCAGATAGCTCCAAGCCAACTTGCTGCAAGCATGGCTATCACGGTTTCTGGACGGTTTGGCATTATGGCTGCAATACGATCACCTTTTTGTACTCCAAGTTGCTGGAATTTGTTTGCAACGCTAGCTGTTTTTTCGTACAGGCTTTTATAGCTTAGGATTTCACGACTGCCGTCTTCGCCACGAAAAATTATGGCGATATTTTCATCTCTATAACGAAGAAGATTTTCAGCAAAATTAAGTTTGGCCTCCGGAAACCAAACATGTTTTTCGAATGTGTTTGCTTTCCGCAGTGTGTCGCTAGGTTGATGACTAACAATCAGATTGGCTTGCTGCCACCAAAAGGTCCAGAATTGTTCAATATCATCTATCGACCATCGCCAAAGATCATGATAATTGGACAGCTGAAGACCAAAATGTGAATTAACATCGTTAAGAAATGTCTCCAGAGCTGAATCTTGTTCTGAGCGGGGGGTCCATAGAGGGTTAATAAGATCCATATTTTTAATTCAAGTAGCGTCTGACTGGCTCTGTAAAACTATTTCTTAATGAGACGCAAGAAAATGATCTAAGCCAGCCTGGGATACCTCCATATCTTGTTGTGGAGAGCCTGAACTAGCGCCAATGCCTCCGACACAATCCCCCTCAATGACTACTGGAAGACCGCCTCCGACAGTACTGATGTGCCCGCCAGCTTCCGTATGAATTCCAAAGGCTAAATTCCCTGGCGTATTAACAGCATTGTATTCATGAGTCGCTTTACGCGCAGCCCCTGCAGTAAACGCTTTGTCTTGTGCAACTTCTATGCTATGCGCTTTGCCTCCATCCATGCGTTCGAAGGCAATAAGGTTGCCTGAATCATCTGTCACTGCGATACACATTGGCACACCTATTTCCTTAGCCTTTTCCCGAGCCCCATCGATTAAAATCCGCGCATCCTTTATGCTCAATCGCTTCACTGAGATCATTTCTAAATTATCCTTGTGGTTAGAAAGTGACACAGTGTACTCAATTCAAAATAGCTGTAACAGTTGAATTATTCCTAGTTAAAAATAAGGTTATGCTAGACTCTGGGAAGTTTAATCAGCTATCAGGCGTCAATATCATCAGCGTCAAGAACGGAGTTGGATTAAGACTGGGTGCTTCTCGGTCACCTTCCCTTCCTAAAGGAGGAAATAATGAACATCATCACAAGACCCTTGGTTTTAGCTATCTTTCTATGTTTGGCGCCGCTGCTTGGCTTGGCACAAGACGAATTTCCACGCACGGCCTCTGGAAAGCCAGATTTTAACGGGAATTACGATATTTCGAGTCTTACGCCGTTTCAGCGACCGGTGGTTTATGGTGATCGACTCTTTCTCAACGAGGACGAAGTGCAGGCTTTGCGTGATAGAGAAATGGGTATCAGGGCGGAAGACGAGGAATTAAGTGACCCAGAACGCGGCGCGCCTGAAACTGGTGGCAATATTGGTTCCTATAACGATTTTTGGTTCGATCGCGGAAATGATGGTTTCACAATTGATGGACAATACCCTACTTCTATTCTGACCTATCCTGAAGATGGGCGGATGCCAGCTCGAACGCCAACAGGGCAGGCGAAGGCGGCAGCGGCACCGAAGTTTGCTTGGCCGGAACGAGACGGCGCTTGGTGGTTAGAAACGGGCGACCAGCCTTACGATGGGCCGGAAAACCAAACATTAGGAGTGCGGTGCATATATCAAGGGGCAGCATCGATACCAATTCGACCGCTGGTCTACAACAACTTGAAAACAATAGTTCAAACAGATGATTACTTAATGATCTATGTAGAGTGGATGCATTGGGCGCGTATTATTCGAATTAACGATGAAGCCCATAAACCTGAAGATATGGCTACCTATGACGGCGATTCCATTGCATGGTGGGAAGGTGACACTTTGGTTGTAGAGACAAAAAACTTTCTTGATCAACCTTTGCAACCGGCGGATCGCGTAGTTGTCGAACGATTTAGCCCAATAAATGCAGGAGGATTACTTTATAGTTTCACCGTCGAAGACGCTGACTATACAGATCGTTACGGCGGAGAATTAGTATGGCCGAAGTCTGACCAGGTTCCTTATGAGTACGCCTGCCACGAAGGTAATTATGCTATGAGTGCTACTCTCATGGGCGCAAGAATTCGCGAAAAGGAATACCGAGAAGAACAGGGGTTGAGTAACGATTAGCAATTCGTGAATGCATATTTCTGATTCAAGATGAGCTCATCCAGTGCGAAAAACCAATGTAGGATCTTGCTAAAGCAATACTTTTAGCGGTCGATTGGATTAAGAATGGTGTTTCTATTCACATGTGATCAGAATTATCCTGAGTCGATCAAAAGCCCGCCTGAGAAAATATAAGTAACGCCACCCCGTTATTTGGAAAAAGTAATGAAAAGCATAATACTAATCTTTGTCCTAGCAGTAATTTTTTATTTCGTAGTTTCGCCTTATCAGAATTGCCGACGCGGTTATACTTCTGGTAGTACCGATGTAGCAGCCCTTAGGTGCGCGCGCGAAACAAGCTGGTAAGTGATAATGCTGTATGATTAGTTTGACGAAGATTAGCAGTAAGGTCGTTTTATTTATATTAAAGTATGCCACATGGCATATTTACTAAAATATTGTGAAGTGCTTGTTGAAAAATAAAAAATATATTGCTTTAAGAAAATCGTGGATCAGGAACAAGTTCGCTCTTAAAGCGTTTAGCGCGTTTCACGTAATGGTCAGCACTCTGTACTAAGCCTTTCTGTTGTTCTTTGGTCAATTCCTTGATAATTTTTGCTGGTGCGCCCATCACTAAAGAGCCATCTGGAATTTCTTTATTCTCCGTTACCAAGCTGTTTGCACCTATAAGGCAATTCTTACCTATTTTTGCGCCGTTTAGGATCACTGCGTTAATGCCAATAAGCGAATTATCACCAATATTGCAGCCATGAAGCATTGCTTGATGACCTACGGTAACATTGCTACCCACTGTGCATGGCATTCCCGGGTCAGTATGAAGTACAGCGCACTCCTGAATGTTGCTATTCTCACCAATGATAATCCATTCGTTATCACCTCGGAGTACGGCGCCAAACCAGATGCTAGCATTTTTTTCTAATTTAACTTTGCCTAGCACTGTGGCACTGTCGGCGACGAAAAAGTCATCGCCGCTGACTTGAACCTCATGCTCACCTAATCTGTAAATCATCGAATTAAACTCTCCTATGATTTGTGTTCGCTGTATTTTTTCTAGGGCAATCGAAACACAAATAGCATATTGCCACCACTGCGCTGGCGAATTTCTGGAGTCAATGTCCTGTGATTGACTCCACCACCTGCGGCAATCGCAAGGTATTGTATGTCATCGACGCTAAAGGTAGTTGGAAAGCCACCAGCTGAAGAATTTAGAATCTGCTCCCAGAGTATTTCGCCTGTGTCCACATCGAATGCTCGAAATCTTCTAGCATCGTCAGTGACGAATGCTAATCCTCCACCCGTAGTTAAAACTGAACCGGTAATTGCAGCTCGCTGCTGGTATGTCCATAACGCTTCACCTGTCGCCACGTCGACTGCCGTAAAGATTCCGATCTGGCCATCGCCTTCAGGAACAGGAATTTTTAATGAAACAGCAGAACTGTGGTAACCACCAACTGTCGGGTTAACTGGATTTAAGTAGTAATCCATGCAAGTGTTATTCGTTGGAGCGTATAGAGCATTGGTTTGTGGGCTGTAGCCGACGGAATTCCAGTTAATTCCTCCGGTGGTTGTCGGACAAACTAATTTGCGTTGTCGAATTTCGGTGATATCGATTTCTGGATTAGTAATACCCTTTTGATTTTCAATATCGACACCTACAATGACATTTTGGTAGTTGGTTTCTTTAGCCCATAGAAATTCACCAGTCGCCGCGTCCATTGTCCAAATGATTCCGGGTTTACCAGGTATTCCCGTTATTACCTTGCGCCGCTCGGCAGACAAGATGTTAGGATTTATCCAAGAAACTTGGTCAGCTTTAGGTGTAACTTCGGTTTCAACAATAATGCGCTCAAAGGGGTGATCCTGATCCCAATTCCCTCCGGGAATATGCTGGAAGTACCATTCAATTTCTCCTGTGTCTGCATTCATGGCTATCGTAGAGTTTGTATAAAGCACATCACCGCCACGCGTATCTCGCTGAATTGACCCCCAGGGAATTGGTACGGCGATTCCTTGGTAAATAAGATCTAGGTCAGAATCATAGCTTGCAGGCATCCATGCAGAGCCGCCCCGGCGTTCCTCATTAGGAACGTCCCCCCAAGTCTCTCCGCCAGGCTCACCAATTTTTGGTACAGTATTAGTTCTCCAAATTTCCTCACCGGTGTCTGGATCGTGAGCAGTAATCCAGCATCCAGTGTTGATGTAGTAGCAGCCAGACATGCCAGCTATAATTTTACCGTCTAGAACTTGAGGGCCGCCTGAATAATGTTGGCCTATAGTCCAATCGCCAATTTGTCGCTCCCAGGATACTTCTCCGGTCAGTGCGCTGAGAGAGACAAGATAGGCATCTCGTGTAGTAATTATTAGTTGGTCTTTATAGAGAGTGGCGTTTCGGTTGGCACAAGAAAGCGAGGCGATATGATCAACTTGCTCTCTGCGATATTCCCACAATAAAGTTCCATCTCTGGCATCCACAGCTTCTATAAAATCACATGCCTGTGGAAGAAACATTACGCCGTTTCTCACCAATGGAGTGGTTTCTTGAAGCCCTGGCTCCATTGTCCACGCCCAGGCTAATCTAAGTGTAGAGACATTATTTTTATTGATTTGATTTAAAGGACTATAGCCCCAATGATTAGCTGTCCGTCTCCACATTAACCAATCTTCAGCTGGAGGGTTTGCTAGTTCTTCTAAGCTAATGTTTTCAAAATCATCCAGTGCAGTCTGTGCTTGGGAACCCCCAGTGATTAAAAAAGTGGAAAAAAAGCAGTAGGATAGTCGAAAGTAAAATGAGTGTAGCTTGATCATTAGTTTTCCATGTTTCCGGTTTCTTGCTCGACTGTGGTAAAAATAATAACAAGCTTCGAACAATCTCGTTAATGCCTCTATCTTACAGAGTCCTAAGGCAAATCAAAGGGCTGATCTGGTTTGGTTAATTAGATTAATCCGATATGAATTAATCTGTCTCTATAGGTCTTATAGCGATTACTGATATTCCATTTTTCACTTTTTTCCATTTAATATTCAGATCGTAAAGAACCATGCCATATTGCTTTTTATCAGTGTCTTTTGGGCGCCACGCCGGCCTAGGGTCCTGGCAGAGGATTTGAATAATAAATTCTCTAAGCTCTGGATAGGTTAGCTTTAATGCAAGTAATTGATCTTCCGCCTCTTTAGTGAAATCGATAAGAATATTTTCTTTGGGTGGGTCGTTAGCATATCCCCCCCTGGCATCGTTGATCGAGTCGGCATAAGGGATGTAGGGCTTAATATCAATTATCGGTGTTTTATCAAGAATATCAATACCTTGTACCTCTATAGTTGTTTTACCATTTACAGATTTGTGACCGATATATTTCAGGACAGATAAGCCTAGAGGATTTGGTCGAAAAGGCGACCGACTGGCAAATACCCCAACTTTTTTCTGACCACCGAGTCTTGGAGGCTGCACAGTCGGTGACCACCCTCTTTCAGCGGTTGCATGGAAAAAGAATAAGGTCCACAAATGGGAAAAATTATCGATTTCCCTTAAACAATTTAAGTCTGCATAACCGCTAAAAAGTTCGATGGTGCCTTTACCTGCGGGAACCAGGTTTGGTTGTCGGGGAATTGCAAATTTTTGTTTATAGGGGCTATGGACAACGCCGATTGGTTTTAGATTAATCTCTTTCATACTTTTACAAATCGTAGGAATTCCTTAATATTAGTCGCGCAGTTTTAAAGGCTTTCTATTATGGATGATTTTAACTGGGATAGAACAAATCCATTTATCATTGATGCCGCTGTTCGCAGCGATCGTATCGATGGTTATGGTCATGTATCAAATCATTTCTATATATCTTGGATGACCGATTGCATGTTCGCGCATTCAGCAGCCGTAGGCTTGTCTGATGAAATATGTGTGGAATTGCAAAGAGGCATGGCGGTGAAGGATATAAAAGCCGAGTTATCAGGCTCTGCCTATAAAAACGATAATTTAAAAATTGCAAACTGGATAATATTTAATGATGGAAGATTGAGAGCGTCTCGTGCTTTTCAAATTATTAATGGTGGTACAGGTAAAACACTAGTACGCGCTGAGATGAAGTTTGTCTGCACTAATCTGGTTAGCGGTAAACCTGTAAAAATGCCCGAAATATTTAAGGCAAAATATTGTGTAGAGAGTGAAAAGACAAAAGCCTAGGTTCCGCAAAACAATGTAAGCTGGACATATAAAACCGACATATCTTAAGAAATATAATTATAGGATTGCTTATGGCCCATGAAGAGCAGGTAGAACCAAAAGAAACAGAAGAGTTACAGCCGCATCGTGATCCGCCCATGACCCCAGTGCAAAAAATGGGGGAGGTGATTGCTGATCGAGTGGAACGCTGGATGCCTAATCCGTTTTTGTTCGCAATCTTGCTGACTTATGTTGCGGCTATCACCGCCTTTATAAGTGAAGGTTCTGGCCCCATTGAAATAGCCCAGTCTTGGTATGGTGGCTTTTGGGACTTGCTCCAGTTTGCTATGCAGATGGTACTCATTTTAGTTACCGCTAATGTCGTTGCTTATCATCCGCGAGTGCGAAGAGGCATTCTATTTTTGGTCAAATTACCAAAAAATGGCCGTCAGGCGGTGGTGTTGGTGGGAATAGCATCGATGATTACTGGGTGGATTTCTTGGGGGCTAGGTTTAATTTTTGGCGCTATTCTTGTTCGGGAAATGGGTAAGCATGCAGAAAAAACAGGAATAAAAATTCATTATCCATTGCTTGCAGTAGCCGGTTACATGGGTATGAGTTTAACTTGGGGGTGGGGCTTATCCAGCTCCGCAGGACTACTACAGGCAACTGAAAACAACGCATTAATTCAGCTCGGATTTCTAGATAGAGTTATTCCTGCTACTGAATGGGTGTTTCATTCTTACCCTCTAACTTTGACTGGTTTAAGCATCGTCTATGGGTCTTTAATGCTGTACCTCTTGTGTCCACCCGATGAAAATTGTCGGCAGATTTCTCGTTATGTAGATGTTACCAAAGATGCCGCCATTGATGAGACAGACAAAAATGTTGTTCTGGACAACCCTACATTGGCTGACAGAATCGATAATAGTCTTTTGTTAGGAGGTATTATCGCGGTTACTGGGTTATTACTTTTTATCAGTGTGTTCTTGACTGAAGGTTTGGGCGCGCTGGATTTGAACGTGTTGAATTTTGGCTTTTTAATGATTGGTATGGTTTTGTATCTAAGCCCGTCTAAATACCAAAAAGAATTTTATGATGCCGTGTTGGGTAGCGCTGGAGTAATTCTACTATTTCCTTTTTACGCTGGAATTATTGGAATTATGACGGGTACTGGCTTGGTGGATACCATGACAGAATCTCTTCTTTCCATTGCCACTGAAGAGAACTTTCCTGTCATAGCTTGGATTACAGGAGGTATTTTAAACCTCTTTGTTCCTTCTGCCGGCGGCGAGTGGGCCATTATCGGGGGACCAATGATGGTAGTGGGGTCGGAGTTAGGGATCCCATACGGACAAATAATAGATGCTTATGCAGTGGGAGATGCGCACACTAACTTGCTGAATCCATTTTGGGCAATTCCATTACTCGCTATTTCAGGGTTAAGAGCGCGTGATATGTTTGGTTATGCAATAACCATGATGATTTTGCTGGTACCGTTTATAGCTATTACGCTCTACTTGTTGCCCTACTAGGATTTGTTTGGTGGTATGGAATAGGTTCCGACGGCGTGAGCGACGAGTTCTTCTGAACCCGCGGAGTAAATCGATACCTCTCCTATTGCGAGTGACTTGCCTAATTTAAGTAAATGGCAGTGGGCAAGAATATCTTTGCCTGCTTGTGGCTTTTTGAGGAAATTAATACTGAAGTTTGTGGTTACCGCGAGAGCAACGAGCCCAATCCTGCGCAATACAGCGACATAGATCGCGCAGTCTGCAAGCGCCATCATGGTGGGGCCAGAAATAGTTCCGCCAGGGCGCAAATTAGAATCATCAGTCTGTTGCCTGATGGTAATTCCATCTTTATCGAAATTCACTATTTCGAGTGAAGTTTGCGGAAATTCTGTTGCGAAAAAAGTCTCCATTTCCTCTTTTGTTACCACTGCCACCGCACTGTCACTCCTCAGCTTGTTTAAAAGAGGCGACAGTTTGCCTGATCCAAAACCTAAAAACACGATAAAAGACCCGTTTTAGCGCAATGGAGCGTGTGTAGCTGTATTTTTGGAGCAAGCCCAATTATGCTTATTCGAACCTAACAATAAGGAAAGTGAGGAGTGGACATGTTATCCAAGAAAGTGATTCTAGCCCTATTAGGGCCAGCCCTGATTTCTGGGGCAGTTTCTGCCCAGACAGGTAATGCAATATCTGGTACGGGTTTGCCTAATCCAAATCCTGTCGTGACCCAAAATTGGGGTGATTTGCCTGCAGGCCGTGAGTGGGGGTCCACCGCAGGTGTAGATATAGACCCGACCGACGGCCACGTTTGGGCCTATGAGCGATGCGGAGCCAGCAATTTTGGAGGGGGAGTGCCAATTAACTGCGACACTAATCCTGTAGATCCAATTTTTAAGTTCGATCGCAATACAGGTGAAGTGCTCGCTAATTTTGGTGGAGGCTTGATGCAAACGCCTCATGGCATTCATGCTGACGCTGAAGGAAATGTGTGGGTGACGGATTTTGCTGCAAACGCTGACGGAACCAAAGGTCATCAAGTGCATAAATTCAGTGCAAATGGCGACTTATTAATGAGCTTGGGCACCCCAGGACAAGCTGGCAGCGGCCCAGGAGTTTTTAATCAGCCTAACGACGTTATTGTCGGTCCGGATGGAAGTATATATGTCTCTGATGGCCATAATGGCCAAGGCATGACGAGCAATGTAGCCATGGAAGAAGGACGTGCAGCGGGAGACACCGCGCGGATATTAAAATTTGCTCCAGACGGAACTTTTATTAAGCAGTGGGGAGAAATTGGTGTGCGCCATGGTGAGTTTCGAACGCCACATGCTATGGAATTTGATTCGAAAGGTCGTTTATGGGTAGCAGATCGCGGCAATCATCGTCTAGAGCTGTTTGATCAAGACGGTAATTACCTTGAATCGCGCTATGCCTATGGTCGTATTAGTGGCATTTTTATAACTGACAATGACTTGGTTTATGCGATTGATTCTGAGTCGGGTCCGACAAATCATGTTGGCTGGCGTAATGGCGTTCGCATAGGGCATATCGATGAAGACAGAATTTCTGGCTTCATTCCTCCGTTTGAAAGGCCTGACCGCGTGTATCAAGGTACGGCAGGTGAAGGGGTTGCGGTTGATGCGAGTGGTAATGTGTTTGCAGCCGAAGGACCCAATTCCCTCAGTTGGGCAGGTGGCGCTTTCACTAAGTATTCAACTCGCTAGTAAGTTAGATAAGAATCAGAATGAAGCAATACCGCTGTTAGCAGTATTGCTTCATTTTTTTGCCTACTGAAATGTGCGAGAGGTTTACTATGGGAAATAAAATTCATTCAATCAACTGGGATGAGATTGAGATGGAAACGGTCAACGCAAGTATGCGCCGGAGAATTGTCACCGGAGAAAAAATGACCGTTGCAAAGATCTATTTTGACGATGGCTTCGTGGTGCCCTTACATTGTCATCACAATGAACAAATTACCCAGGTAATTAAAGGTCAAATGCAGTTCGTCTTTGGTGAGGATGATCCTGAAGAGCTGCTGCTAAATCCCGGCGATGTTGTTGTTATACCGCCGAACGTTCTGCATCAGGCAACTTGTATTGGAGAAGTAGAAGAGATTGATATGTGGGCGCCACGGAGGGAAGACTGGTTAGATAAAACTGACGATTATTTACGAGGCTGATTAATTCTTGACTAAAAAAAAACCAACATGCGTGATTCTATACTTTCGCGCGGTTGAGCATCTTCCGGTGCTAACAGATTTTTAAAAGCGGTATGAATAGAGCGGATTGCGCGTCCATTATTCATTGAGTCGAAAGTTTTTATTAAGAGCACTTCATTGTTTTTCATTTCTGGGAAGTAAAACCATTTATGCTCCGCGTTATAACTAACTAGTTCAAGTTCTCCATTACGATCCTTCGCTCGCCGCTCGCTGGCGAATACGTTTTCTTCACTAACAGATTGAGCGTCACAGCAAGTCAGCGGGGATTTTATAACGGGGCCAGCTATTGAACGCCATACATTGATGATGGCAAACCTATTTTTGAATTTCTCCTCTGCTGCGGTATCGCCCAATAAATCTCTTACTCGTTTGTGGGCTGAGGTAATCGTATAGTCATTGTGCACGATGGCGGCGGCTTCGCGAGTTTTATGCGTCGCTCTGATTTCTGCGGAATCTGACCTGAGAGTATGATCAAAAACATGAATCGCTTTGCTGTCTAGAATCGGCAGGACCAATTCCTCTAGTTCCCTTTCATAAGCAGTCTTTTGATTTTCTATGTCATAGAAGTTAGCGATCGAGCTATCGTGTTCGTGGAGTTCGAATCCTTCTCTGTCTAGACTCGCGGATGTTTCTAGAACGCGAGCGTTATAGATAGGGACTTCTACATCCTTAAATTCAGCATTAACGCTAAGTTGAGCGTCGGCGCCTCCCTGGGAGGCAAAATACACGGGTTTGTCATCTCCAGGGACAAGATAGCGAATGTAAGCTCGAGTTGACTGATCGGTTATAATTGTCATTAGCAGGAAAGAATGTTGCTGTTAGTTAGCGCTGGATTTGAGTAACAGTCTAATAGTTCTTTAGAGCTGAATCATCAATAAATACATGAAAGAGTTACAGAATCACTTGACTGTTGAGTAGAATCGTTAATACCCTTTTGGTACCGAAATACAAGTAAAACCTAAAAGCAATTCTCGGCACTGTTCGAAAGCTGTAATTAGCACAGATTGTCGATAACAAGCAGGAGATTGCCCGATGTTAATTTATAAGAAAGTCTCTGTTTTTGTGAGCGCGATATTTACGTTAGCACTCGCCCCGTCAGCCTTGGCACAACAAGCCCCCGCTCCTACATTTGCTGAGCATGTTGCACCGATCATTTATGATAACTGTGTTGAATGTCATCGGCCTGGATCGATTGCGCCCATGACACTCATTGATTATGAGACTGTGCGCGCTTGGGGCCCGGTTATCAAAGATCGGGTAGAGCAGCGCAAGATGCCACCTTATTTTGTTGATAAAACAGTAGGTGTGCAGTCTTTCGAAGATGATCGCTCTCTGACTGACGTTGAAATTGCGACAATCTCTGCCTGGGTGGATGGAGGCGCTCCTCAAGGGGATATGAGCAATATGCCTGCAGTTCCTCAATTTCAGGATGACGTAGCTTGGACGCTCGCAGACGAGATGGGTCGGCCTCCTGACTTGATCATACCGATTCCAGAGCCATTCACTGTGCCTGCCGATGGCCCGAATTGGTGGATGACGTTTTACAGTGAGACTGGTCTCACTGAGGATCGCTGGATAAAAGCTTTTGAAACCAAACCTTCGGCAGAAGGCTTTCCAGTGGTGCACCATGCTGTAACTTCTATGGAGTTTCCTGAGGGTGGAGGTGGCTTTCTAAGCGAGTATGCCTTAGGTAAGACTGCTGATATTAATCCGCCTGGGACCGGGCAATTAATTAAAGCCGGTACTCGATTGAATTGGAATGTGCATTATGCTGCCAGTCCCGATGGTCTTGATCGCACTGACCGCACTCGACTCGGTCTCTGGTTTTTGCCAGAAGGGGAAGATCCAGAGCATGAGTTGATTCGTTCTCATATGGCAGACAATGAAGATCTTGATCTTCCAGGTGGTCAGGAAGTTATTCGCACTGACGGATATGAGTTCCTCGATAAAAATATTCGAATAACAGCATTTCAACCGCACCTACATAATTTGGGAACACGGCAGTGTCTTGAAGTGATCTACCAGGACAACCGACGCCAAACTTTAAGTTGTGCTGATTGGGATTTTGGTTGGCATATCGCCTATAACTATACTGAGGACGTGCAGCCTCTGATTCCAAAAGGTTCAATGATGCATGTCACAAGTTGGTTTAATAATTCTGCCAGTAATCCGTGGGCTGGAGATTCCAGAAATTGGGTAGGATTCGGTCAGAGATCTACCGACGACATGTCATTCTCCTGGATTAGCTATTATGAGCTCACAGATGAGGAATATGAATCGGCTGTTGCTGAACGCCATGGGCAGTTAGCGGCAGGAAGTGATTAATAACGCCTAAAATAATAAGAAGGAGGCGTCGAACGATGTTGGTTCGAATTCTAACGTTAAAAATACGATTAATTAGCAGTGCCTTTCTGGCGCTACTTATTTTAATCAATACACCCGATGTTACAGCGCAAACTTTGCATAGGTTTGGTCAGAGCATTCAACCGATTTTTGAAGGATTTGAGCGAAATACCGATGGCACTTTTACTATGTGGTTTGGGTATCTCAACAGAAACTATGATGAAACTCCTACCGTTGCTGTCGGAGACTTAAACGGCTTCTTTGCTGCCAATGGTGTGAATACTGCCGGCCCTGTCGATCAGAATTTGCTACTAAGTGATCCTGGTCCTCAAGACAGGGGACAGCCAACGTACTTCTATCCGCGCCGACAACAGTTCGTGTTTGAGGTAGTCCTGCCCGCAGATTTTGTAGGCAACGAATTAGTTTGGTCAATTACACATAATGGCGAAACACGGACCGCGGTTGGGACTCTTGAAAGAGAGAATATTTGGGCTGTGGATGAGGGGGTTTGGAGCGCTAATAGAGGCAGAGGTACTGGCGGTCGCACTGAAGTTGAATATGCAAATGACCCTCCCGCGATGCGCTTAGTGGGTATCGAAGGACAAATATCTGCTGCTGTTGGCAGACCAGTTAATCTCCGCGTATTTGCTTCTGATGATGGTGTGCCTGGCCCCTATGAACGTGATCGTAGAGGTAGAATGGCCCCGTTGCCAAATAATCTACCAGAAGTGGGAGGTGGTATTGGTCGCAACTCGCCGAAGGAGCAAGGCGTAGTAAATTATGTTGCTGCGGATGAAACTGGATTGGCACTTACTTGGATAAAGTACCGTGGCCCCGGTCTAGTCCTTTTTGACAATGCAATTAGTGCGCTCAATCCATCCGGAGAGGAAGTTGTCAGCTCGGCAACTTTTACACAGAGTGGTACTTATGTGTTACGTGCCTACGCGGATGATTCTACCTACACAACTTATTCAGAGTTGAATGTCATAGTTCAATAAGAGGTTAGAAAGGCAATAGTTCAATTAAACGCATTATAATATTTTTATTAGTTGATTTATTGCCAGTAATTAAGGGTCTGGCACAGCATCTTCAACCGTTAATGGGTTTAAATAAGCACCATCGGTAATTCCAGTTTTTCTCATGGCGATTCCAGTTAAACATTCCTGTACGGCGCGATTAGCATTCATAACTGTCGTGTAGCCAGGATCAACTAGTGGGTTGACTTCTACCAATTCGAAGCCTATTAAATTGTTCTCAGTACATAGGCCGCGTATTAAAGGGTATAGCTCTCGGGTTGTAAGTCCTCCGGGTTCTGGTGTGCCTGTGCCTGCGGCATAAGCTGGGTCAAGAACGTCGATATCAAGAGAAATGTATAAGTGTTCGGGTCCATCATTAGCTTCAGCAAGAATCCTTTCCGTGACCACATCCCAGCCATCGCGCTCAATCTCTACCATGGTGTGATAGCGGAAATTATTTTCTCGCATCCATTCAAAGCCTTCTTCACCAGGCCAGTATCCTCTTAATCCGACTTGGATGTAGTTTTGGCCTAATACATGCCCTTCTTCAATTAACCGAAAGACTGGTTGAGCGTGGGAAATTAAATGCCCGCTGTATCCTTCTGTCGCAGCGTCGTAATGTGCATCAAAATGAATGACACCGACGTTTTCCTTGCCGTAAATGTCAGCCACTCCAGCAACATCTGGATATTCAAGAGAATGATCACCGCCAATCACAATTGGAATGGCTCCGGTTGATGCTATCTCTCTAACCAGTTCTCGAACTGGTGGCATACTGCGTTCTACACTGAAGCGATCGATCGGCGAGTTCCCATAGTCCACAGCTTTGAGCTCGCGTTTCCAGGAAACCCCTGTGTGCATGTGGGGCAGGCCTCCGCCTCCGCCCACACCCAAACTTTCCCGGATAGCACCGGGTCCAAACGCTGCTCCGCGCATACCTACGCCCATGTCGAGAGGTGCACCCAATATTGCGACGTCGACTTCGCCTGCGATTAAATCTTCAGGGTTAATCGCAATTGGTAGCCCAAAAAATGTTTGTACGCCTGAATTGCGGAGTCTACCGGGATAGAAAGGGCCTGGCTCTCTATCTGGGTCGTTGGCTGGGTCCCGCAATTGGCTCCAAACATCATAGGTTGGATCATTGGAGTTGAGCGGAATGGTCCCGTTGTTGCGATCAAAGACACTGGGAGTGAAATCTTGCCCAATGACTATCCAGATTGGTATCAAAGCGCAAAGCAGAACAAAAAGTTTTTTGCTTGAATTCATTGATTTTCTTAGCCCGTTGAGTGCTTACAGGGTAAATTTTGGCTAAGTGTAGTACGGGCAATCGGGCGGGGTCCAGAGAAGCTTTAGTACACTTGAGGGATAGACATAATTATCTGCGAATATTTCATTTCAGTCGCCCATTTATTCTCTAAGTTGGCATATTAACGCTCCACAATTCTGTGGGTATGAGTAGAATGCAGGATCTCAGTATTTGTCGAAAGAGTAGCTATCAGGAGAGCAAGCTATGAGGTTTGGTTACATCAAAATCGCATCATTGTTGTTATTGGCATTATCAGGGGTAATGTCAGGGCAGAGCCTGGCACAAGTGCCAATTATTCAGCCAGGGGCACCAGGGCAACCAGGGCGAGTGATTACTGCCGAAGAAGCTGCAGACTTGGCTGCAATTCAATATTCAGCCGGTGATGTTATGTTTTTACAGGGCATGATTTCTCATCACGCGCAAGCAATGGAAATGTCTGCCTTAGTTGATTCACGCACAAATCGTGAGCCTATGCAGTTGTTGGCTCAGCGTATTTCGCTTTCCCAAGAAGATGAAATTTCTATGATGCAAGATTGGCTAGAAGAGCGAGGGCTCGACGTTCCCACGACAGACGCCCATCATTTAGATGATTTTAATTTAATGCCCGGCATGCTTAGTACCGAAGATATGACTTCGTTAGAACAGGCAGATGGAAACGAATTTGATAGATTGTTTCTCGAATTTATGATCGAGCATCATGAGGGCGCCTTGGAAATGGTCGATAACCTGCTGGATCAACGAGGTGCAGCTCAAGAGCCAATTCTTTATGCGTTCACTTCTGATGTAACATCTGATCAGAGTGCTGAAATAGACAGAATGGACTTAATGCTTGCAGGATTTTCGCCCGATCCTAGAGTTAATCTTTCCCCAGGATTTCGCGATGCTGCTGAGGCGGCATTAAACATGCAGTTAGTAGCCTCTCTTCCTAAGCCTGAAGGTTTTTTCGACCCTGATAATCCCTCAGGGTTGCCCAATAGGGCAGAATCTGAAGACGCATTGCAGCCTGACGAAGAACAAGAAAATTCTACAGAGGAAGAGGTGAGCTCCGAAGATGCGGCAAGTGCGTTGGCGGAGATCCCTGCGGATGAAGAAGAGGGAGAAGATGAAAATGCGGACCCTCGTCCATCTTTGTTGAGTTTTTCTAATACCGATTTATTATTCAGCGGCACTAACTTGGTTGCAGGAAACTATCATGGATTTAACACTTATGACCTTAGCAATCCCCGCGCACCTCAGCTCTTAAGTTCCGTGGTTTGTCCTGGTGGCCAGGGTGACGTGTCTCTGGTTGGTCATCTATTAATAATGTCAGTACAAGAAACTCGTGGCCGGTTAGATTGTGGTCTCGAGGGTGTTCCCGAGCCAACTAGTCAGGAGCGTATCCAGGGTATTCGAATATTCGACGTAAGCGATTTCAGCATGCCGCTTCAGGTGGGTGCAGTGCAAACTTGTCGTGGTTCGCATACTCATACGGTAGTGGGTCAGCCAGATGGAAGTAACAATGCCTATGTATACGTTTCCGGTACTTCTAGAGTTCGAGATGATGAGGAGTTGGCTGGGTGTTCTGATGACTCACCTTTCGAAAATCCAGATTCAGCTTTATTTCGAATCGAGGTAATTGAGATCCCAATGGATCGGCCACAAGACGCGCGTATTGTTAATCGACCTTTTATTTTCTCTGATCCAACTAGCGGCGTCTTAGCTGGGCTTTGGGAGGGCGGTGATCATGGCCCTGAAACGCAGCGCACCAGCGAAACGAATCAATGTCATGATATTACTACTTTTCCTGGCATTGGCTTAGCGGCTGGGGCTTGCTCTGGTAATGGCATATTATTAGATATTTCTGATCCTTCGAATCCGGAGAGACTAGACCAGGTAATCGACCCAGGATTTGCGTATTGGCATTCAGCGACCTTTAATAATGATGGCACCAAGGTAATCTTTACCGATGAATGGGGCGGCGGGGGCAGGCCTCGCTGTCGTGCGCTGGACCCATTAGATTGGGGTGCCGATGCTTTTTACGACATAGTAGATGGCAAACTCGAATTCAGATCACATTACAAAATGTCTGCACCTCAAACGGATACTGAAAACTGCGTTGCTCACAATGGCTCCCTGATACCGGTTCCCGGCAGGGATATTTTTGTTCAAGCCTGGTATCAAGGTGGTGTGTCGGTGGTGGATTTTACTGATTCTACCAATCCTGTAGAGATAGCTTTTTTTGACCGAGGCCCTCTAGATGAAGATGAGTTAATCACTGCAGGTTATTGGTCTACATATTGGTATGGTGGTTACATTTACGGTACTGAGATCGCAAGGGGTTTAGACGTTTTTGCCTTGAACCCTAGTGACTACTTAACCGCAAATGAAATCGCTGCAGCTTCTCTGCAAGAGGCTAATTTAACGGTAAATGCACAGACTCAGGTGCAAGTGGTTTGGCCAGCGGTGCCTGTGGTGGCTCGCGCTTATATCGACCAGTTACAGCGCAGTAATGTAATCAGTAATGATCAGTTACAACAATTGGACTCTGTCTTAAGTGAGGCTGAAAGAGCATTTTCAAGCAACTCTTCCGATAGGTCTCTTGCTAGTCAACTAAACGAACTAGCGGAAAATTTAGAAGAGCAGGGGAATGACATAAGCGGAAGAAGTAGAGCCAGATATCTTTTATTAAGTCAAAATCTTGAAGAAATGGCTAGGCAGTTACGTTAGCGACTTCTTGATAGAAGTTTAAGCGCCGGTTGATGAAATTGTCAGTTGGGTGTGCGGCCATAGAGAAATATGTGTGCATAGTTATTAGGAGATAGAATCCTTATGAACCTAGAAGGCAGAGTGGCTATCATAACGGGGGCGACTGGAGATATTGGGGTCAGCACTGCTAGAAAATTTCTAGATGAAGGCGCCAAGGTCATGTTGGCCGGTCGGTCAGAAGACAAACTTAAGGCTCTTGTCGTCGAGCTAAATAAAAATGAAAAAGTTCAATATTTTGCTGGAGATATAAGTTGTGAGTTTGATGTAAAGGCTTTGGTAGATACAACGCTTGCTAGGTTTGATCGTGTAGATGTAATGTTTGCAAATGCTGGAGCGGAAGGCACCACTAAGCCTCTGGAAGAGCAGACATTAGATGAGTTTAACTCAGTATTGAATGTCAATGTTCTAGGGGTCTGGTTGTGTATAAAGTATGCGATCAAGGCTATGAGAAAGAATAAAGGAGATTCATCAATCATAGTAACTTCGTCAGGCGCAGGAATATTAGGGTATGAAGGGGGAGGTCCTTACATAGCATCAAAACATGCAGTAAATGGCTTGGTAAAGACCGGAGCTGCCGAATTAGCGAATTCTGGAATTCGAATTAACGCTGCAGCACCTGGCCCCATAGACAATCGAATGATGAATGATCTAGCCGCGGCGATGAACCCAAAGGACCCAAGTATAGTAAGAGCCGCTTTTGAGCAGAATATTCCAATGCGTCGTTGGGGTAAAAATGAGGAAGTCGCAAATCTGGTTGCTTTTCTTGCTTCTGATGAAGCCACTTTCTGTACTGGCGGTATATATATGGCGGATGGCGGCATGACAGCCACACTTTAGGCTAGATAATTTTTGATTGGTTAATTGATTTTGTGGATCAGTATAAAAAGCTATTAGTTCAAAACTTATAAAATAGGCATTGATAAGTACCTGGTACAGTGTCGCGGAAACTATTCCCACTCAACAGTAAGGATTTCTGAAACCTTTACGCTACTTGGCTTTGAGGATATCTGAAACAGAGTGTGTTGTGGCTGTGTTGTGAACAAGTTACTTTCAATTTGCTCCCCTCCATCATTATCAATAACTTACTATGCTCTAACTACACAGTGTGTAGTGAATTACTTGCCTTTTCTAAGATAATTGCAACCTTTTCTAAATAGTGAAGGTATATACTTTAAAATAAGGAGATATTTATGGAATCAATAGCAATTATAGAAACTTTAATACCCTTATTTGAGAATTTTTTCCTGATATTTGCTGTTTTTACAATGCCAGTTCTTATCGTTTTGATTGTCTCTTACTTTGAAAATAGAACTACGGAACAATTTCATTCAACATTGCAAGAATTAATTAAAAGTGGACAAGAAGTTTCCTCGGAATTATTGCAGAGTATTCCGGGTTATAAAAAGCAAAATGTAAAAAGGGATGATATTCGTACTGGAACCATAACCATAGGAGCAGGCTTCGGGATAGGTATATTTGGACAATTTGGTGTTGCAGAGACCTCGCTTGTCGCAATTGGGCTAATGGTTTTATCTACTGGTTTTGCATATCTTGCTTATGGTATTTACGACAAAGGTAAGAAAGTTAATGACGTTTCTTAATGGAATCAGATGAAGAGCTAGTTAGAAGAACTCTCTCTGAAGGAAGCCATCATTTTGGGGTTTTAATACAGAGATATGCTGATTATTTATTTGGATTGGGCATGCGCTTAACTTCAGGCAATAAAGAGCTTGCCGAAGATATCTCTCAACAAGCTTTTATAAGGTCTTTTACGTATCTTAAAAGTTTTAATTCACAGAAGAAGTTTAAACACTGGCTTACCGGTATCGCAGTAAATTGTTATAAGGATTTGATTCAAAAAGAGAGTCAATACTTATCTCTAAACATAAAAGATGAACCAAATTACACGCCACATCTTGAAGGCAATACAGATTTCTTCAATCTCATTAAACCCCTCAATGAAGATGAAAAGGTTCTATTCACACTAAAGTATGTCTACGAGTACCAAGTTAATGAAATAGCGGATTTATTAAACCAAAAATTAGGCACAGTAAAATCCAAGCTAAGTCGAGCTGTGGAGAAATTAAGATGAACCAATTAGAAGCTATCCTAGAAAAAGAAAAGAGAACTTCTTATCCTCAAAGAAAGAAAGAATTATTTCGCTTTTATATAATTATCCTAATCAATCAAGAACAGGCATCTAGGAAATTTAAAAGAAAGCTGTGGATTTGGCTCTTGTTAATTACGGCTGGCTTATTCCTCTTACTCTCTCCGATAAGCGCAATGATGAACAATTTGATTCTCAATTTAAAGAATATAGATACAGTCGACATTTTTATAATGGCAGCGGTTAGTTATGGGTTCTTATTTGTTCTGATGGTATTACTCAAAAAAAGAATCGCCATTTTGAGCTAAATATTGTTAAGAGAGGGGTTTAATTCCAAGTGACTTATGACAGGTAATAGCCACCTTAGTGTGCAGTAATCTGTGTAGTTCGTATTTCACAAACTCAATAATATCAATAAACTGCAAAATTAGATTTAGAAAATTGAAGCCCTGAAACCCAGTTTTTATGAGGGTTTCAGAGCCTCCCTTTATTCAAGGTCAATATTAGCCGTGAGAATACATAGTATGAATTTACCCCTGCAAACCCTTATAAACACAGGGGTTTTTTCTAAGCTGCACATTAACTAGGCATAAAAAAAGGGCCACTTAGGTGACCCTTTCTAATGGAAGGTAACCTTAGTTTTGGGCCGCTGCTTCTGCAGCCATATTTTCCTCAGCGCGGTGTCCAGAAAGAATGTAAGTCATTCCATAATTACCTTCGTGGCAAGCATACTCGTAGATTTTATCGGGTGTTTTATCAAAGATAATTTCTCTGGTATACGGAGCCGTGTAATTGCCTGGGTCTTTAGATGTAATCTGATACTGCAAAGCATTGTCGCCAACTCGTGTAAGTCTTTCCACGTTGACTTTTTCAACTGTGCGAGGGCTAGTACTGCTTCTTTCTAAATAGTTAGTAGTTTCTACGACCAGAGTGTTTCCTTCCCACCACCCTCTGGAATCGCCGTGCCAAAGTTTTACACCAGCATCGACATGAGGGTTATCTATTAATGGGACGATACGAACGTCATGAGCCATTTCCTGGATAATCGCTACAGTTTCTTTGGTTTGCACAATTTGCCAATAACTGTTGTAACCAGCCGATAGCCGTGGCGCACCAAAAGAAACACAACGTTCACCTAAAGGACGATCTTCCCAAGTATCTGCCGGATGCAAACGACGGTGTTCTGCTAAGTCTCTAGCGGCAGCAATCGCCTCTTCAGTCCTAGGAGGAAATTGACCATTGGGCGGATCGATAATTTGGGACGTGCGACGATGTATGGTCCGAGCCGCCATCCACTGCGAATCATAATTTCCGGTCGTTGGATCATACGAGGTAATTTCATTAGCAAAGATAGCCTGCAGTACGCCTTCGCCGAAGAGTGCATCTTCCCCTGCGTTTTCAATCTCAGTGAGGCGAGTCTGCAAAAAATTAACATCTTCGTCAGTCAAATATTCTTTGTCACCAAAGACCTCCGGTCTTTCAATAGGAGTGATAGTATTGTTCTCCCAAACGCCTTGTAAGTCCGGATGACCGTCTATAGTCCGTGGCATGGAATAGTCACTTGAATCTTGGGCGAAGGTTGCTACTGCCAGTAGGGATGTGACAATAAAGGCGCTGCAAATTTTTACTGTATTTTTCATGAAGCGTTACCTTTTTGATAGGAATTCTATTGATAGACTAATAGACGTAATGCTCAACTAAAAGTCTACGTTAATCAAGATATCAAAAGCTTCTTTTCATACAATTCCGATTCATTTCAATCATTTTGTCTATTGGATCAATTCGCCGGGTTTACATTTATTTTTGCTTCCACTCGTTGTGTAATACACTGTTGACCCTCAATTTTTAGTGATAAATTTATTTACTAATAAAAACAAAGGCTTAGTTTCCATGAATATACTTATTAAGCGGGCTTTATCCAACCTTAGTGCAGTAATCTTCTTCATAGTTGCCAATTCGGCATTAGCCGCCGACACATGGCCGACGGAACCTCCGGCAGAGGCACCAGCAGATTGGGGACCAGTTTCCGCAAATTTTGAGGAAATAGATTATCCATTTACTGTCAATTTTCTGAAATTGCGTCGCTTCGAGCAGGATATGAACATGGCCTATATGGACGTGCCACCCTCCGGCCCAGCCAACGGTCAGACCATTTTTTGGCAGCACGGCATGAATTTCTATTCAGAAGCCTATACGCCAACAATTGAAGCTTTGACATCAGAAGGATTTAGGGTTGTCGCTGTGGATCGAATTGGTTACGGCAAATCCTCTAAGCCCGTAATTCCTTACAATTTCAACTTTGTTGCTGCCAATATGAAAGCATTATTGGACGAGCTTGGTATAGACGAAGTTGCCATAGTAGGTCATTCAATGGGTGGCATGGTAGTAAGCCGCTTCGCGATGCTTTACCCAGATATGACAAGTCATGTCGTAATGGTTAATCAAATTGGCTTAACGGATCAGCGGCAAGGAAGACCTTGGAATGATCCTTATGGTGCTGAACTTGCTCCTGCCTCTTATCGAGGTATTCTGGCTGGACATAGACGCTATTTTCCCGAAGATTGGCCGCCAGCCCATTTAGAGTTTGTGCGAAGGCAGTATGGTCAAACGCTAAGTGGCGAATGGCCGCGCCTAACAATGGTTCGCCGGCTACAGGGGGGTATGCTCTATAACGATCCAGTGGTCTATGATTGGCAACATATTGAATCAAAAGCTTTGGTTCTTGGTGGGGAAGAAGACGGATTGGTCGCTGATTTTCCAACCCTTGCTCATAATGTAGCAGACCAATTACAAAATTCAGCTATTCTGCTTTATCCGGGTATTGGCCATGCGCCTCAGATTGAAATTCCTGACCAGTTTCACACGGATTTGATCCGATTTTTAACTTCTGACCCTGATGTGCCGGCCAGTGAATGGAAGTAGTTCTAATAACTTTTTAAGATTAAACCACCTCTTAAGAGGATGAAAAAATGAATTTTAAGCACTGCTTATCGATTTTTAATGTTGGATTGGGCGTTAGCGTGATGGTTTTCTGCACTACATTGCGTGCTCAAGTAACCCTAGGTACAGAAAATGGTGAATGGCGTTATATCGGAGGGACTATCGGTCACGCTCGATACTCGCCGCTGGACCAGATCAATGCTTCAAACTTTAATGAGTTAGAACAAGCTTGGATTTGGAGAACTGATAACTATGGTCCCAATGTTGATTATTTTTCGCGTTCAACTCCAATTTATGTGGATGGTATTTTATATACGGTCGCGTCTCCAAGGCGTCAGGTAATTGCAATGGACCCCGCTACAGGGGAAACATTGTGGACGTTTAGAGAGCCTGAAACGATTCGGCATCAACGATCTCCACGTCAAGCATATGGCAAGGGAGTTACTTACGGTGAGATCGATGGACGAGGTGTCATTTATATTACGACCCCTGGATTCTTTTTGTGGGCGCTAGATGCAAAAACGGGTAGACCGCTTGAAAACTGGGGCGGTGCATTTCCAGTGGGCGGTTTTCCGGAGACGGGAGTAATAGACCTTATTCCCTATTTGGTTGATGACTGGGGGCCTTGGCAAGATTATTTAGTTGCTGGGGGTGAGTATGATCCTGATTACGGGATCCCGCGCGAGTTAGGTATGGTTACCGCATCAGCCCCTCCGATTATAGTTAATGGTGTGCTTGTTGCTTTGGTTGGGCATCAACCTAGTTATGGGCAAACCCGCATAGAGAATGTCCCCGGGGATATTATGGGGTTTGATATGGCGACTGGGGAGAGGCTCTGGAAGTTTCATGTGATTCCGCGTCCAGGTGAAGTTGGCCATGAGACATGGCATAACGATGCCTGGCGTTTTTCTGGTGATATGTCCACGTGGGCACCTGCATCTGCCGACCCAGAATTAGGGTTAGTGTACTTGGTTACGAATGCCTCGACGGTTCAGTCTTATGCGGGGCATCGACCGGGAGACAATTTATTTGGTGGCAGTTTATTGGCCATTGACGTTCAAACTGGTGAACGACGTTGGCATTTCCAGATTCATCGCAGTGATCAATGGAACTATGATTTACCGACGCCTCCGCTTCTTATGGACCTTACTGTAGACGGTCAGCAGATTCCGGCGGCAGTTCAGAATACAAAACAGGGATTAGTATTCGCATTTAATCGAGAAACGGGTGAACCCATTTGGCCAATAGAAGATAGACCTGTTATTCAAACCGAGGTGCCGGGCAATTACACGGCAGCAACCCAACCCTATCCAACCTGGCCAGAACCAGTTGATCGTATTACTTTCGACGGAATAACAGATGAATTTATCGTTGATTTTACGCCGGAGTTAAAGGAACAGGCTTTAACAATCCTTAATGGGTACAGGGTGGGAGGATTATACGTTCCCGCCTTGCCTAATACCTATGACGGTGAATATGTCAATAATGTGGGTTGTCTGGGGGGTGGTAACATAATTAATCATCCACCTGCCGCGGATCCAACGAATGGGATGATGTTCAATTCCCATCGACGTAATTGTTTTGCTCCAGGGTTTATGAGGCCTACTAACGGGGTCGATCGAGATAATCCTAATTACCCAGAACCTGGTGCCGGGGGTGCGACGCCAAACAGCACGCCAACTACAGGTATGACACCGGTTGGCTGGCTGCCTGGAGGTGGAGGTGGTCTTCCGACCATTGATGGCCTTCCTATTTATAAACGTATGAATAACCAACTGACTGCCTACCAGATGAATTCTGGGGAAAAGGCTTGGTCACTGCCTGTAGGACAAACACCGGCCGAATACGAGGACCATCCCTTATTGCAAAATATAGAGGTTCCAAATGTGGGCGGATCAGGTTGGTCTGTCCAGATGGTTTCTGGCGATTTGTTAGTGCAAACCAGAGCGTTGAGTGAAGGTATGGCGCAAATAGAGCCAGATGCCCCGCTTACTCTTAATGCGCGCGATAAAATGACAGGGGAGATTGTGGGATCTGTGCCTATGCCCGCTCCAGGTCAGTACGGGATGATGACTTACATGCATAGAGGGAAACAATATATTGTGGTACAGATTGGTAGCTCAAGAACAGATTATCCTGGTGCACTTGTTGCTTATCGTCTGCCAAACTAAATAAGTATTTGTAAAAAAGGCGAGTCGTACACTCGCCTTCTTGTTTAACCTCGCCGTAGACTAACGAGGAACATAAGGTCTTTTGACAATGTGCGCTGGGTCTGAATCTGACCGTGGCTCTAGCTTTTGGGGTCGGCCAGCTTGGTTGTCTGTGCCATATAGATTCCCATCTTCGTCCACAGATAGAGAGTGCATTTCAATCCAAAAGTCTGGCCCTTCAGTCGGGAGAGGCCAAGTGTACTCTCTAGAGCCATCTAGATTAAATTGCACAATTTTGGGAGGGTTCAAATCTGTTACCCAAGCACTAGTTTCTCCAACAGTAATATCTAATGGCATGCCTAGATCACCCCATGTCGACACATACTCGTACGTAGGGTAGTTTTCAGAGTTCCTGCGAGCGATTTGTTGAAATACCTTTACATTGCGATGGTCTCTATCTAGCGCATAAAGATGTTCGTCAGGACCCATAGCTAAACTATGAACGCTAGCAAATTGATCAATTTCGTCGCCAGCTTCGCCAAATTCAGAATGATAGCTGCCATCAGGATTGCGAACCACAATACGCTTATTATCGCCTAGACCATCTGCAATTAAGAATTTTCCATCTGGAAGAAAAGCAACATCTTGAGGTTGGTGATAATGACTTTCATCATTGCCAGCAACATTTTTCTCTCCTAGAGTCATTAATAGCTGTTCGCCATCATTTGAGAAAACGTAAATAATGTGCCCAGTTTCATCTATAACCCAAACTCGTTTTTCATTGTCATAAGGGCTTTGGCGAATGCGATGTGGGCCGGGCCCATCGGTGCCCGTAAACAGATGATCCCATTGGTCCCAAACTTCCAAGACATTGCCATCACTATCAATAATATAGATGCAGTTGCGCCATACTCGACCACGTCCCCTTAATACATTCCAACCTAAAGAACCTGCAAAAGTAGTGTATTCGTTGGGAAGAGGGTCAGGTAGTTCAGTTTCACCACGTTGTAGAAAGAAAATTCTATCTTTAGATTCTACCAACACCCCAGAATTTCCGCCCCACGTAAACCCGTCCTGAGCAAAGGGCTGCATCCAGGATTCTGTGGTGAAGTTGTAGGGGCTCGGACCAATTACACCTGTGTCTTGTGCATTGACGGTGCCCATTAATATCAAAAATAGCAGCGCTGCGGCGTTTACTTTTACATGAATCATTTTCGTTTCTCCACCGAGGGTCTCAGGCGATATTGTTTCTGCTGCCAGAATCTAGCAAATCAAACTGTTGAATTGAAGAAAAAATTTGCAAGAGTTTGAGTTAACACAAATTATTACAAAGTTTGATCTTTGAAAGTTTGCATCTTTTTTATCAAAATCTCCGGATATTAAGGTAGCGGCATTTCGTCGCTATCTTCTGCTCTGGCACGTGTAAAAGCTGGAGTTGGTGTTGGGCTTCTGACTTGTTCAAGCCAGAAAACTCCATCATAAGGATAGCTGTTTCCTCGCGTCCCAACAAAATCTATATCACCGTCACCATCTATGTCACGAGCGATGAATTTATCAAACATACCTCTTTTTCGGCGCGATATATCATGGCGGGTCCAGGTCTCTTTAGCGTTCCCAGGGTTTTCGAACCATCCGATTCGGCCCAGTGCATCATTGACATCTACATCACCGTCACCAGTTCGAGGACCACGGCTGTAGCTGCCAGCGATAAAGTCTATATCGCCGTCTTGGTCTATATCGGCATATTCCATTCCTGTGACACTATCAGGTGCAAATGTTCCAATTTGATATGCGTTCCAGGCATTGTCTATGTTTTCAGGTTGTTCAATCCATGAAAAACCTTGGTCACTAGCTCCAATAATATCCAAGCGGCCATCTTGGTTTAAATCAACATATTCAAGATTAAAACCTGCCATTCGGGCGCCATTGATTCCAATGGCGTGCTCGCGAAAATTTAGATTTCCAGCTCCTAGATTTTCAAAGAAAGCGAGCCTGTTTTCTCCTCGGGTTCCTATTACGATGTCGAGATCACCGTCATTATTCAGGTCAATGGGTTCGGCGTTTTGGGGGATACTGTAGTGACCCAATTCTGTTCTAGTCCAATTGTTGCCTTGCAGAGGGTCGCCATCTAAAGAAAATAATTCTATCGGTGTTGATCTTGCATAGTCATTTGGGCCAGGTCGTTGTGCTCCTTTGTTGGGTGCGGTGAGTTCCGCGACACCATCACCGTCAAAATCTCCAGCAAAAACTCTAATATAAGAACCACGCCCTTGAGTCATTGGCAGGATGAGTCGCTGCCATTCGGCTTGACGGGCATTGCTGCCTGGATTTTGTAAATAGATTAAGTGGGAGAGTTCAGCGGCCACAACTACGTCGGGATAACCATCAAGATTTATATCGACGATGACTGCATCTTCCGGCGCGGGTGAATCCTCCGCTTCTGCTATAGTGATGTTAGTCCAGCTATCTGGGTTTGCAGAAGCGAAAGCGATTCTTACATGCCCAGCAACGGGGGGTGTGAAATCGGGTAACTCCTGGCTTGAATCATACTCAGCATCGGATTCATGCACGGATACAACATCTTCAAACCCATCTAAATCGATGTCACCCATAACCAGACCATCACTGCCTGAAAGCGGAGTATCAGCGTTTATTGACTCATCAATAAGGTGTTCTTTCCAGCTAATATAAGCTCCATCTGCTGCGCGTGCGTTGCTTAGCATATCTCCTACTGGAAGCTGCGCACTTAAAATCGAACTGGGAAGTAAAAGCGCAATAAATATTACAATTTTCTTTTCTTTTGTTTTATTCATCGTATCTCTATCGGCGGGTAGTGGAAGTGTCGTGGGGAATAGTACCAATCGACACTGCAATGCAGAAGACGATTTAGGGATAATTTCATTAAAACCAATGAAGCGCGAGGTCGACACAGAGCCAGCAAGAAGATAGCATTTATTCCTTGGCACAAGTTTGATTGCTAGATTTTTTTCCTACATATTCTGAGGTGTCTTAAATGAGTATTAAGGTTATTTGTCTAAGGTTATGGCAATGGTTTTTGCCGTTTTATTTGTTCAGCCTTTGTTCAATTGCAAATGCCGCAGACTCCAGTCATGGATTGCAACTTACCGCACTGGATCACTATGTAAACGAGCCGGATTCTAATTATGCCTATCAAGTTATAAACACCGTCGAAGGTAATGGGCACAAGACCTTTATATTAGAAATGACCTCGCAACAATGGTTAACGGAGAGAGAAGTTAATTTGCCGATTTGGGAGCACTTTATGGTGGTAGTCATGCCGGACGAAGTGCAAAGCGATATTGGTTTTTTGACCATTACCGGCGGGAGTAAAACAAACAGTGCGCCCACTGAGCCTCAACAAAGCGATGTTAAACGGGCGCTTGAAACAGGCACTGTTGTTAGCACCTTGTATATGGTGCCTAATCAACCATTAGTTTTTTTGGATGATGAAGGTCGTCAACGAACTGAAGACGCTATTATCGCCTATACTTGGGATAAATATCTCAGAACGGGAGATGAGAAATGGCCTCTAAGGCTACCTATGACGAAAGCAGCTGTTAGAGCTATGGATACCGTAACTGATTTGATGATGAGTGATCAGGGTGGTGGTATTGAGGTTGATCAGTTTGTTGTAGCTGGAGGCTCTAAGCGTGGCTGGACGACATGGACGACGGCAATAGTAGACGAACGTGTTGTGGCAATTATGCCAATCGTAATCGACATGCTGAATGTCAGCGAATCCTTTAAGCATCATTTCTCAGTTTATGGTTCTTATTCCTTGGCAGTGATTGATTATGTAACCAGTCGAAATGTTAACTGGCTTGGAACACCAGAGTGGGATTCGCTTATGAAAATCGTGGAGCCCTATGAATATCGGGACCGGTTGGAATTACCAAAATATTTGTTAAATTCCACCGGGGATGAATTTTTTCTGCCGGATTCTTCGCAGTTTTATTGGGACGATTTGGTTGGAGAAAAGCATGTTCGTTATGTTCCAAATTCAAACCATGGAATGGACGGAACTGATATTTTCGACAGCGTTGACGCTTGGTATCACGCGATTGTGCATAATGAGCGAATGCCTAGATATTCTTGGGATTTATCGGACGATGGAACCATTACTGTGTTTTCTCTCGATGAGCCTATAGAGGTATTGCTGTGGCAGGCTCATAATCCCGACAGCAGAAATTTTACCCAAGCTGTAATCGGTAGAGCCTACACGAGCTCGCCACTGGAAGAAATTGAATCTGGCGTTTATCAGGTTAAGCTTGATCCTCCGGAAAAGGGTTATACTGCTTACTACGTAGAAATGCATTACCCGAGTGGTATCGGCGCTCCCTTTAAGTTTTCCTCCGGAGTTAAAGTCGTACCGGATGTTACGGAATACCAATGGGAATTTCTGCCTGATAGTGCTCGGGGAAATTGAGTATTTATCTGCCGCAAATCCTGGCCTGATTCACAAAATTCCGAAACTAAAGTAACTAGTTTTTTGCATGAATTACTTACTTGAACCTTAATATTGGGTTAGGTATTTTTTATGAATATTTCCGCCAGGGTGCTAAACAGATCATCATGCACCACGCATGTCCTAATTAGGATATGACCCACTGCCCTCAATAATGTGTAAAATTTCGGTAGGAGTCATGTACGCGCCTCCGCCTTCTTCAGGAACAGCTGATGCTTCCTTGCCAGGCGCTAAACGTCGGCGAACAAAAAGTGCATGATCATATCTTTGCCAACCCAGCCCATGGGAGATAAGTCTTCGGTCGGTAGCCCGTTCGAAGTTAATTCGGCAATCACTAAACTGACAGATCGCGTCTGCAGCGATACCAAAAAAAGAACGATCAAGATAATAAACCGTATGTGAAAGTTCATGCCCAATAATCCCTACCTGAGCGTTAAAGGGTTGATTTTTTAGCAGCAGAGCATCTCGGGGACCATCAATATTAGAATCAATAACTACTAAATAAGTGCGGTTTTTCGCTGAGCGTAAAAGCGATGGCCAGTGAGGTCTTGAAGAGAGGGGAATGCCTACATCGTCGATAATAAACTTAATGCGAACTGATTTAAGTTCTGGGTAGTGGCTCAGGGCTAAGAGCGCCTGCAACTCATAACCTGGTGGGAGTTCTTTGTTTTCTCCAAATTCAGAGATCAACTGACCAAAACGATTTATCTCTTCTGTTTCGATATATTTCCTTACTGCCGAAATTTCTGCAGCCTGTCCGTCAATACTGAGAATAAGTAATATTAAAGGAGCTAACCAAGATAACTTGAGGCGATTATTGTTAGAAGGATTTTGCATATTTTTACTGTATAGCAAGAAAATTTTAGAGACAAATGCCATGTTGCTTAGATTGGCGCTAAATAAGCATAGAAAGCTAATAGCTAGCGAAATTGTAATTATTAAAAGTATGCGTCAGCTCCAAATTCTGTAAATTTAATCTGTGCGGATCAGATTTCCATTCCCTTTGTAATCTATTATTATACAGCTATGAGACTCGACGGTTCTTTGCTATTGGCTTTCCTCCTTGCAGGAGTCATTAGCACGCCAGTATATACACAAGAAAAATCTTTTGAGGATTGGATCGAAGAGCTACGTATTGAAGCGAGTTCTCTGGGAATTAGTGAGTCGACTTTAGTTGCCCTTGATGATTTAGAAGCTCCACTGGAAAGAGTTCTTGAGCTCGATAATAGTCAGCCTGAATTCGTCCAAACCTTCACTCGTTACTTGTCTTTGCGAATAACGCCAAACCAAATAAGTCGAGGACAAGGTTTGTTGCAGCAGCACGCAACACTATTAGAAGAAGTTCGACAACACTATGGTGTTCAACCACACTATCTTGTTTCTTTTTGGGCCGTTGAAAGCAATTATGGTAGATCAACAGGCGGTTTTTCGGTGTTGCAAGCGTTGGCGACGCTTGCCTATGATCCGCGCCGCGCTGAATTTTTCCGCAGAGAACTTCTTACGGCGCTGCGTATTATCGATGAGGGGCATATAGCTGCTAGCAGTATGAGTGGTTCCTGGGCCGGAGCTATGGGGCAACTTCAATTTATGCCTTCCATATTTAATCAGTATGGTGTTGATGGTGATAATGATGGTCGAGTAGACATTTGGAATAGTTTGCCGGATATATTTCACTCAGCCGCAAATTTTCTTTCTCAGTCTGGTTGGCAAGGAGATGAGCGATGGGGCAGGGAGGTTCTGCTACCACGAAATTTTGATTTTAGTTTAACGGGCACTCGCACCAGAAAATCGTTACAGGAGTGGCAGGATTTAGGTGTTACTCGAGTCGATGGAAGCCCGATTCCAATAGCTAACATGAATGCTTCTTTGATATTGCCAGCGGGTGCTGTAGGACCAGCATTTCTTGCTTATACAAACTTCCGTACCACCATGACCTACAACCCCTCGACCTTTTATGCATTGACTGTCGGCCATCTCGCTGATCGTTATACAGGCGCAGGCCCCATTCAGCGGATGCCTGAGAATGAACAGGCTATGAGTGTGGCTGATGTTCGTGAGTTGCAAGAACTGCTAAACGCCTCAGGTTATGATTCTGGAGTGCCTGATGGCAGGGTGGGAAGACAAACCAGATCTGCGATTAGAGACTTTCAGGAGAGTAGAGAATTACCCATGGACGGTTACGCCTCTGCGCAGTTACTCAATAACTTGCGTAACTAGGGCATTCTAACCTAGGTTTATTGAATTATTCTTGCTGCTGTTTTATGCTTGCGCCGCTTCCCTCGGGTCTAATATCATTTTAAATTATTAAATGCCTTTTTTGGATTTACTACCTCAGACAGATCAGTCTTTGCTGCGTTATCGCCGTATTGCATTGATCACCCTGGCATCAGTTTATTTTCTTATTTTGGTCGGTGCTAGTGTAAGAGCGTCTGGTGCTGGCATGGGTTGCCCTGATTGGCCTACTTGTTTTGGTCAGTGGATACCGCCAACCAATGAAGCGCAGCTCCCTGGAAATTATCAAGAAATCTATGCTGAATTAGGTTATCGCGATACGCAATTTAATGTCGTTAAGACCTGGACTGAATACGCAAATCGATTAATTGGGGTCACTATAGGTTTTTTAATTTTCCTGACAGCAATATTTTCTTGGCCCCTACGTAGATTTAACAACTCGATTTTTGTCGCCTCTGTTGCGGCATTCTTGATGGTTGGATTTCAGGGTTGGTTAGGCTCGAAAGTCGTAAGTTCAAACTTGCAGCCAGGGATGATAACCATTCATATGTTAATGGCCCTCGCTATCGTGGGTACTCTATTATTTGCTCTAGCCCAAGCGAGGAAAAGTGATATGGCCAAACAGCCTATCATCGGAATTGACTCACGATTTGAGTTGTTTCTTTACCTTGTTTTAGGAATGACGATACTGCAAGTCGCGATGGGAACTCAAGTGCGAGAAATGACTGATTTTATACGAGAAGCTCAGGGAGAAGAATTGAGATCTTCTTGGGTGGAAGCTATGCCGTGGTTCTTTTTTGTGCATCGCTCTTTTTCGGCAGTGGTTTTGGTGGCGAACTTGTGGCTGGCCAGGCTTTTAGTGAATTCATTGGGCTGGCAGCATATTTTAACGCGTTTGACCTTTGCCATGATTGTTGTCATCGGGTTTTCCGTGCTCTCAGGTGCCACTCTAGGTCACCTAGGAATGCCCGCTTTAGCGCAACCTGCACATCTCCTAGGGGCAGCTCTACTTTTCGGTTTACAATTTATGATCTGGATGAGTTATCGCCATTCTCGAGATAGTTCACCTGTGGATAGGATCAGATCTTTAAAAAATCAGGTATCACTTTAAGATATTCCATAAATATTTAGCACGCTAAGAACCTCATTAGTTGAAATTTTCTACTTTTAACGAAAAGTATGACCGTTATTTTATTCTGAATACCTCATCAAGAAATTGGCTTAGGACCTAAGTTGACTGCTTTTTTTTGGCCCTGAAGTGATCTTTTTTCATATCAACTACAGCAAAGCTCAATACGTCTGGCTCTACAAATTATTTCTCAATAATATTACTATTGCGTGTGCGAGGGTGTAACAAAATAAATAGAGACAATTGGTTGGGGAAAGAAAATTAACTCTCAAAGTTTCTTAAAATGGCTTTGTCTAATCTCAGGTTTGATATTGGCTGAAGTCGTGCAAGGCCAAACTGAGTCAGAGACAACTAGCTCAGATTCAACCATTACCTATCCTGCAAGTTACTTTATTCAGTTTGCTCCGGTGTCGGTAAGTGACATGCTGGACCGAATTCCCGGTATCGGCTTGGTATTGGATGGTGCTACCGCGGACTTGGATCGACGTTTTGGTGGAGGTGATCGGGGTCTCGGCGGAAGTTCGCAAATTCTTATAGATGGGAAGCGATTGGCGGGAAAGACAAATGAGGCTCGAATACAGCTCAGTCGGTTAGCTGCGGAGGAAGTGGATTATATTGAAATTGTTCGTGGAACATCGAGTGAATTAGATGTTCAGAACTCCGGCCAACTAATAAATATTGTGTTGCTGCGAGCTATTTCGCGCAACAGCTACTCTGCTGAGCTCGGCCTGCGACATTTTCAAGACGGTACCATCGAACCAGAGGGAACTTTTTCTGTAACTGGCCAACGAGGAAGATTCAACTATCTGATGAGTGCGGATATTGCGCCTGGCTATCGAGTAGAAGAGTCCCAAGAACTGAGCCTGCATCCAGATCTTAGATTCAATGAGGTTATTAACTTGGAAAGGCAAATTGAGCAAACAAATTATAGCCTTAATTCAAGCCTCAGTTGGAATTTTGGTGAAAGCGATCGCTTAGCCTTGAATTTGCTTTATAGTCAGAATGACCCGCCAAGTAAACTATTCAGAGAAATTACTGATTTTAATGGGGTTAGTCCTGCAACTTCCTATGAACATGAAAGGACTCCTGCTAATTCTGAAAACTGGGAGATTGGGGGTGATTATGAACGTAACTTTGACAGTGGGGCCAAGTACAAATTACTTTTTATTGCTAATGATAAAAGTGAGGGCGCCGCTAGAGAGCGTTTTGATTTTCTAAGTCTTGGTGACACTGAAAATAAGAATTTATTTCTAGATACTAGCAGTAGTTATAAGGAAAAAATTGTTCGTACGTCTTATACCTGGAATATAGCGGCAAGCCAGGGTTTGGAGTTGGGTATAGAAGGAGCGCAAACGACACAAGATTCTGCGCTTCGGCTTGGTTTGCCCTTAGGAGGGGTCCCCTCTGAAGAGTTTGGTGGCTTAACTCCGGTAAATTTGCCTAATGCTATTTCGACGGTAGAAGAAATACGTTACGAAGGGTTCGCTGTACATAATTGGCGAATTAATCCTCGCATGTCTCTGGAGAGTTCTTTGGTCGCAGAATATTCTGAAATTGAGCAAAAAGGAGATGTAAATAATAAGAGAGATTTCGATTTTCTAAAACCGAAAGTGGATTTTATTTATGATATCAGCAATGCATTTCAATTTCGTTTTTCTCTAGAAAAATTCGTGTCGCAATTAAGTTTCGGAGATTTCTCAAGGAATACAAACCAGCAAGATGAGGATAAGGACACTATCGCTGGTAATCCAGAGCTAGAACAAAGACAGAGTTGGCGTTACACAGCAAATTTTGATTACAGATTACCAAACGATGGAGGGGTCTTGAACTCCCGTTTATTTTATTATGACTTTGATGGTGATATTGGTCGTATTGACGTCTCGAAATCGCTCACGGAGCTGGAATCAACCAATGGTAATGTGGGTGATGGGAAGGTGCTAGGCCTCAATCTAGATGCCAGTATTCGTTTAGGGGTATTAGGGCTTCCGCAGGCCCTATTAACAGGTGGAGTACTTTTTCAAAAAGCAGAAATTAGTGATCCTCTAATTGCTAAGAAGCGCAGGGTTGTGCCGTATGATAGGGGCAATATTAGAATAGGCTTTAGACACGATGTGTCTCGCTGGAATCTCAATTACGGCTTTAACTATCGTGATGGAATCGACGGTAACCGTCCATTCTGGGATATAGATAATGTGTTGTTCATCGGCTCGCCTAGTAATCTTATGGTGTTCGTGGAGAAAGCTGGTTGGCGTGGCCTTACATTTCGATTTGAAGCAATTAATGCATTAGACCATGTTCGGAAACAAGAGCGCCGCCGATTTAATGGATATCTACGGGATGAAATATTAAGTGAGATCGAGAGATTTTACGTAACAGATGGAGTCAGGTATACCTTTAAAGTAAGAGGAACTTTTTAGCCTATTATGACAAACAAAAAATTCGATCTGGTTATATTTGGAGCTACTAGCTTTGCTGGGAAAATAGTATGCGAGTACTTGATTGGTGAGCATCTCGAACCAAATCTTAGTTGGGCTATGGCGGCGCGATCGGAGTCAAAATTGAAAGCTTTTCGATTAGGATTGGGAGAAAAAGCTAGCGACATTCCCCTGATTATTGCTGACTCATTTGATGAGCCCGCGCTTATAGAATTATGCAGACAAACTCATGTTGTTATATCTACGGTTGGTCCTTTTGCGCTTTATGGCGACATGCTAGTCAAAACCTGTGCCGAAAACGGAACTGATTATTGTGATTTAACCGGAGAGGCACAATGGGTGCGTAGAATGTTTTTAGCCTATGGCGATGTTGCGAAGGCTTCGGGTGCGCGGCTAGTGAATTGCTGTGGATTTGACTCAATTCCATCAGACCTAGGTGTCAAATTCTTGCAGCAACAAGCACAGCTTAATTTCCATAATTACTGCGATAAAGTGCGGATGCGAGTCAAGGCGGTGAAAGGGGGTGCATCGGGCGGCACTATCGCGAGTGCGATTAATATTTTTAAAGAAGCGGCGATAAATTCGGATCTTCGCGCAGAGCTGCGAGATTTTTATTCGCTTTGTCCAGAGAACCATAGAAATAAGGCGGCGCAGAAAGATGTACATTTGGAATATGACGCCGATTTTAAGTCATGGGTTGGCCCATTTATAATGGCAGGAGTCAATACGCGAGTGGTTCTGCGTAGCAATGCGCTAAATGAGACCCCCTATGCTGAACAGTTCTATTACGACGAGGGAACTTTAACCGGTGATGGAGCGGGGGGGGAGAAGAAAGCCAAACGTAGCGCTAGATTCTCAAGGATGGGCCCGATGCTTTTAGCAATTCCACCAATTCGGGCAATTATTACGCGATTTTTTCTGCCTAAGCCTGGTGAAGGACCGTCGGCAGAAGAACAAGAGGCAGGCTTTTGGGATTTACGCTTCATGGGTACATCTATTGAAGGTGATAAAATTTGGGTAAAGGTCACAGGTGATCGGGATCCAGGATATGGTTCTAGTGCAAAAATGCTGGCACAAGCAGGTATTAGTCTTCGAAGGGATGTAGATAAGGGTGACTGCGAAGGTGGCTTCTGGACGCCAGCTGCAATTTTTGGCGATAGATTTATTGAAAGATTACAAGCTTATGCTGGTTTCACTTTTGAACTGGAATCAATCGAGCCAGCATCGCTTGCTCATATAGAAAGCTCAATAGAATAAGACTATTTTTTATCAAAAAGTAAAGGTGGCGCTAGTATAAAAATATTTAGGTTCTTTATTGCTTAGATTTTTAGAATCTAAATAAACGCCCCCAGTTTCTATGCGGAAGTTACCAGGTATTACATCCCATCTTAGTCTGAGTTGGAGGTGCTGCCCCAGATAACGTCCGCTTCGTCCGCTTCTGTCTCTTAGTCCCGTTCTACCCCAACTGTCTTGCGCATCGGCCAGCCACCAGTGCCGATAAGACGCCATTAAACTTACATCGGGTGAGAAATCTGCGAATAACCTGATACCTGGCGTTAGAATATTACTGCGGTTAAACGGATCATAGAGCCCAACAACGGCAAATTCGAATGTTGTAGGCCCAAACAATGAATCAAATCTCTCGTTATCCTGATCGAATGGATCGTTGTCCCCACTGGCATAATCAAGTTCAATTTGCAGACGTAAGTTTGACGGTACATCGAAGGTATAGCCAAGCATCAGATACTGAAAATAAGCACGATGATCTAAATTGGTAGTATCGGTGGCAGCGGTTGACCCCCGACGTTCTCCTGTTTGAAAAATTGTTTCGATTTCAAATTCAAACTCACCGGCACGGGGTGGTTTGCGGAGTCTGAATCCCATTGAATCAAAATTTTTGTTGCGAGTTCTTACTTTGCTAGTGTCTTTTTCTTTTATTGAATAGTAAAACGCTTCAGTGGTAAAGGCGTCAAACAAATTGGGGAACGATGTATGAAATCCATAAAATTGTTGTGCGTCGCTGGATTCATCAGATTCAATTTCGTTATCTAATAAATTGGCGAAATCCCCGGGTAAGCGACGTACGACCTGAGTAGCCATAAATCGCGTGTGAACGCCGTTGTCACCATCATGATGAACGACTAGTCCATCGAAAGCGTTAATGGTATTTCGAAATCTATTTCTCGCCATGAGCCTTCGACTTCCCCAATCTTCTGAGAATCGACCTAACCTAGCCCAAGTGTTTTGTTGGGTGCCAAATCTATAACCGATGTTTGCTTGCAAAAAATCGGCTGCGTTAACAGTTCGTGATTTAAGAATACTGTCCTTGTCTGCCAATTCTTGACGAATGTCGGCAAATTCGATTTGAGAGGTAAAACCCCCTTTGCTGTATTGGGCGTTAAGCAAAGTGCGAATTGCAAGTACCTGATCATTTTTACTCGCGCCGAGTTGCACATTATCGGCAATGTTTTCAAATCGCGTCCGTTGGACTATGCCAAAACTAAAGCCATCATCTAAGTTTATTGCATCATTAATTCGCCAAGGATTTTCTGCGGCAAACGAAAAAGAGCTGAAAAATAATAAGAACGAGAGAAGCAGTAGAGCGAAAGTACTGCCAATCTTCCTTTTGCCTAACGAACTCATTCAATTGCCTTCTTGTTTGTGATGGAGGTACTTTGATGTTGATTTATAGCATTAAAATCCCAAATGCAGAAACTTTGCAGTGCGGTAGCAGTCATTCATAAAAGGAATGGAAAGATATCAACTCGCTTGATTATTATAATTAATATTAAAAGTTATATAAAACAATAAAATAGCGGCGTAACATAGAATTAAAAATCTTTTGGTATCGTAGAAATATTCCTAAAGTGAAAGCGAATTTGATTGGGGCTGTTAAAACTGCAATGATGAGAAAAAGTATTTTGATCGACTGAAAAGTGTAATTATAAATTTGTTGTGCAGGGCGACTATTAATTAAATTCCTTTCCACATAGGATCTTTTTTCTCAGTTTGTCTAATTCAGCAAGAGTCTGTCATTTTCGTATTTTTCAAGTTGATCTAGTATGGTCACCAAAGATTTTTGATTTAATTCAGAGAAGCAGCACGTGCCAAGTCCACTTCTGTTATTTACCGCTCAAATCGTAGCTATTTTCTCCGTTTTTCTCCTGGCCGCGGGGTACATAAAAACTGAACCCAAATCCAGCAGTGCCTGGGTTTTTGCACTAATGGCTGTATTCGTTATCCTCTATTTGCTCAATGGCATGACAGGAAATCATATTGACCCCCAATTCCAACTAGATCTTAGCCGCTGGCAGTTAATTATAGATATTGGAACCAGTGCCGTTTCTGGTTTCTTTATGATCTATTGTTTTCTTGTTTTTCAGGAAGGCGAAAAATTTCCTATTGCGCTTAGCGTAGCATTCGCTTTTCAGATGCTTCTCGAAATTATTTTGGAAATAATCAATTTATCCCTTGCCACTGCTGAACTTGGCGGCATCTTTAATTTGCTAAGTATCAGCATGGATATATTGCAACTACTTTTTGTCGGCTTCGCTATCTATTGGACGATTAAAGGCTGGCGAGCAGACTTGGTCGCTGATCGGCGTATTCTTCGCTGGTTTATTATCAGTGTTCAAGGGGCGTTAATTTTTGCGGTGGTGTTTGCAGAAAATTTTTTGCTAGTGGGCCGTTACAACAGTAATCTGAATGTGCAGGCGCTAATTGTGTTTGCCATCGCATTGCTCACTTTTGGTATGCTTCTAGTCGCACTTCGCTTTGATTTTGTTTCTCTTAGCCATGTTATTCGAAAAGTGGCAGAGTTAGCTGAGAAGCCCGAGACTGAAGGAATGGTTGCATTTGATGTTGATAGCTTCGATAACGCTTTTAATGACGGCCGGCTCTATCGTGAGGCCGGACTTACGATATCAATGCTTGCCAAAAAGCTTAAGATGCCAGAGTACCGCCTGAGGGCGTTTATCCAAAAAGAATTAGGATTCCGGAATTTCAACGCAATGCTTCATCAATATAGGGTTGGAGATGCTGGTAATATGCTTTCTGATGCTCAGAATCTTAATGTTCCAGTATTAACTATTGCTCTTTCTGTTGGATATCAATCAATTACACCTTTCAATAATGCATTTCGAGAGATTAAAGGAGTAACCCCATCGGAATATCGAAAGAAAAATCAGTCGGTTTAGTTTGTGCTTCTCGAACGCCATTCAAACCCAAAAAACGTTACAAAGAACCACAGGGATTTGTAGATTTTAGACAATTCCTTAGTTATTCTTGCGCTGGTTGCTTTCTTCAGATTTTCATGAGAGTGATATTAAAACTAATCTCGTAGTGCAAAATAATTGATAGAAAGCAAAAAGGTATAGGAAAAAACATATCGGCGAAAAGCGAAAGTATACTTTGAGCGAATTTGATATCTCGACTTATCGTTTGTTTCCAACATTAGAAAGGGCTAATTGAAAGGTTATTTTCGTAATAGTTTTCGCCAATAGGCGAGAGAATCGAAATTTCGCCGATAAGGTAGAAGTTGAAGTTTTAAAGTTAAACCCATAAAGCGGTGGAGGTTCATTTAGTGAGCGAACTTATTTATAACTTTGCAGTTTGGGTAGACGATACCCCTTGGAGTGCAATGCTGCATGAGTCTTACTATATGTATAATTGGGTGGAGTCCACTCATGTGCTCACCCTGATGATCAGTTTGGGCATGCTTTTTCTGATTGACTTGAGGATGCTTGGGTGGGCATTCCCGGACGTCCCTGCCTCGAAGATTGCAGATCGTTTGAATATTCCAATGATGGTTGGATTCACGGTGATGTTCATCACAGGAATTTTATTATTCTATGCAGTTCCTGTACGTTCAGTTCAAAGTATCTGGTTCCGCATCAAGATGGTGCTATTAGTCGGGTGTGCTATTAATGCTTATTTATTCCATAAAAGAATGAATGAATCGGTTTCCAGCTGGGATAACGAGGCAAAAGCGCCTCAGCGAATTAGAAATGGTGCAATGTTATCCCTTGGGTTCTGGACAGTTGTTGTTATCTGCGGGCGTTTTATCGCCTATGATTGGTTTGACTGTGACTACCCTCAGCCTGCTTTTATTGAATTCGTTGCTGGTTGTGTTGACGGACAAACGAGATTTTAATTAGATAACGGTTTCATTTTAACTTATACAGTAGGAGTTAACCGGATGCCCACTTCAATATTGGGACCCTATTTTAGAACAATAGTAACAGTAGCGGTTATTGCGGCAGCACTGGTATTTTCTTTTACCTATGCCCGAGATGGCGTGTATGTTGAAATACAGCCATTGTTTGAATGGATGGAAACAACCTGGTTCGGTTATGTAGGTAAGACTTGGGGCGCTGCATTTGCAACTATTCAGGCTGGTCATCTGATCGGCTTAGCAGTGTTGGGGGGTTGTGTGCTCGTCAGCGATGGCAGGTTATTAGGGGTAGTGTTGACAGATGTGCCCCATAGAATTGTTGTCGATCGTGCTGATGCGGTATTTCGTTGGGCGCTTGCTACGCTACTTCTAACAGGAATTTTTATGGCCTGCGGCGTAGCAATGAAGATATATTATCTGCCGGTTTATTGGTACAAAATGCTTGGTTTAGCTTGTGGTATTTTGTTCCACTATTATGTTCGTCGGCCACTAGTAGCGCATGAGTTGGGTTCAATTAATCCAATAGTTTTAAAGATGACTGCGATAGCTTCAATCTTAGTTTGGTTTTTAGTAGCAGCGACTGGTCGCTGGATCGGATTTAGTGGGTAAAAGCAGGAGAAAGTAATGAGCGAAGAAAATCAGAGCTTAACAGATGGTCAAAATACAGGACTTAAGGATGCTCAAACCTCCGCGTTAGTAGCCGCATCTGCCATTATTATTTTTTCTGCTTTTTATTGGTTTGCGCAGATTCAGTCAGTACTAGAACTGCTCGAGCTGGCTTATGGCTAGATAAAGTTTGTAATAAAAAAGGCTGGCATACGCCAGCCTTTTTTCGATAGAGCGCTACTTCATTGGAGAGTAATCAGTCGCAACCATAAATTTGGCTTCTATACCGCCAAGAATTTGTCCATTTCTATTTGATTCCTCGGCAACAGTAGCCCACTCAGAATCTGCGATAAAAGCCTGCCAGGACGCATTTGCGGCATCTTGGTTGTCGTGAGCAAGAAGATAAACTAGCGTGTCTTCTCTTTCCTCTTCGCTAGTTGGTGACCAATAACCAACAACCTCCATGCCATGTTTACGGAAAATCCGAGTAGTATGGTCTCGAAACCGAGCATGGAGATTGTCTAGATTGCCAGGCGTAGCCGTATAAGTGCGAAGTTCGAAGACTTTCTCATCTTGGGCTGCAGAGCTGAAGAAAATCCCAGCTCCTAGTCCGATTGCTAAAGAAACTAAGGAAATAGTAGAGGTTTTTATCAGTTTATTCACATTATTCTCCGAGTAAATAGATTTGTTCATATTGGAGGCCGAGTATAATCAAGGTATCAGGAAATTACACCGCTATTAGGGAATCATCGAGGCTTTAAGCAATGAATTGAGCTAACTACGTGAATTAAAAGCGATAGATCTTTATTTTAAGCGTTCTTGATCTAAACTATTTTGGGAATCCTTCGATAGAATTTGTGTGGTTAGCGTCTACTATTTGCTTTTAGTATGATGCCCACTCTTCATGTTCTGGGACGATAAGTCGAACTATGGAAAATTTAGTAAGCCAGGGGTTCGAGCTAGCTATTTTTGGTATGGGCACAGTGTTTGTATTCCTCACTATGTTAATACTTGCTACGCATTGCATGTCTTTGTTGGTGCAGAAATTTGAGCGCGAGGCACCAAAGCAGCCTGTTCGAGCAATGACACAAATCGACAACCACCATATTTTTACCATAATTTCTGCTGCAATCGCCCAGCACAAAAATAAGCATAGTTAAGGTTGCCCTGGCACTTTCTGATCTTTAATCACGATGTAATGAGTCAAACGTATGAGCGCTAAGAAAAAGCCTTTGGGCATCACAGATGTTGTGTTGCGAGACGCACATCAGTCGTTGGTTGCAACTAGAATGCGAATTGACGACATGCTACCAATCGCTGAAAAGCTCGATCAAGTTGGGTTTTGGTCATTGGAATCTTGGGGTGGAGCTACTTTTGATTCTTGTATTCGATACCTAGGTGAAGATCCCTGGGAAAGAATTCGTCGCTTTAAAGAAGCTATGCCAAATACACCGCAACAGATGCTATTCAGAGGTCAGAATATTTTAGGCTATAGACACTATGCAGATGATCTGGTTGATAAATTCGTAGAAAGAGCAGCAGTAAATGGAGTCGATGTATTCCGTGTTTTTGATGCTATGAATGATCCACGTAATTTGGAAACTGCAATAAACTCGGTGCGTAAACAGGATAAACACGCGCAGGGAACAATGTCGTATACCATTAGTCCCGTCCACACGATTGATAGCTGGCTCAACATGGCTCGGACTATTGAAAATATGGGGGCAGATTCACTTTGTATAAAAGACATGGCTGGACTGTTGAAACCCTATGTTGCCTTCGATCTTATTACCAAACTCAAGCAAACAGTCCAGATTCCCATACATATGCAATGCCATGCAACCACAGGCCTCTCTGCGCCAACGTACTTGAAAGCCATCGAAGCGGGAATAGACAATGTCGATACGGCAATATCTTCAATGAGTATGACCTATGGGCATACTCCAACAGAAACCGTTGTTGCCTCCTTGGATAGTACTAATTGGGATACCGGATTGGATATCAACCTTCTTGAAGAAATTGCCAGCTACTTTAGAGAAGTGAGAAAGAAATACGTTAAATTTGAAGGTTCACTTAAAGGTATTGATTCTCGGATATTAGTAGCACAAGTGCCCGGAGGCATGCTGACTAATTTAGAAAACCAGCTCAGAGAGCAAAATGCGGCTGAAAAACTGGATGAAGTCTTGGAAGAGATACCCAAAGTTAGAGAAGATTTAGGATTTATTCCTTTAGTAACTCCGACATCACAGATTGTTGGAACGCAGGCTGTATTAAATGTAATTAGTGGTGAGCGCTATCGCAATATCACTAAGGAAACCGAAGGGGTGTTGAAAGGGGAGTATGGTGCGACTCCGGCGCCTATGAATCAAAAATTGCAGGCCAAGGTGTTGAATGGTAAGGAAGCAATTAATTGTCGACCAGCAGACTTATTGAAGCCAGAGTTCGAAAAACAGAAAGCTGATCTTATAGGTCTTGCCGAAGCTGAGAATATCGCGCTTAAAAATGAGATAGATGACACCTTAACATATGCCCTCTTTCCTCAAGTTGGTTGGAGGTTTTTAAAAAATCGCGATAATTCAGAAGCCTTCGAAGCTATTCCTTCTGAAGATGACTTGAAGCCGGCAAGAAAAGACTCAGCCGAAGTTGATTCTGGGATCTATACAGTCGAGGTTGAAGGAAAGTCTTATATAGTTAGAGTTTCAGACGGTGGCGACATTTCTCAGCTAACTGAATTATCCGAATCGAAACCCAATTTCGGGGTACAAGCTACGGGTGGGGAAATTAATGAAGTTGCGGCCCCGTTAGCAGGGAATGTTTTTAATGTCGCGGTTGATGTTGGAGATAATGTCTCTGAGGGGGAGATAATTTTAGTGCTTGAAGCAATGAAAATGGAAACTGAAATTCGATCCACTAGCACTGGTATAGTTACTCAAATCTTCGTCGCTAGCGGCGATGCGGTTAAAGTGGGTGACGTCTTGCTGACTCTTAGCTAATCGGAAAATATCATGAGCCAGCTAATAGTGCTTTGGCAGTCATCAGGTATCTATCAAATTAGTTTGGGGCAGTCAGCCATGATCTTAATAGGTCTATTGCTGCTCTATCTCGCAATTGCTAAACGTTTTGAGCCACTATTACTTATACCTATTGGTTTCGGTGGAATTCTTTCAAATATTCCTGGGGTTGATATTGCGGTAGGTAATGGAATACTCGCACAATTTTCAAGCATGGGATTGGACACTGGCGTTTTTCCATTATTGGTGTTTATGGGTATTGGTGCCATGACTGAATTCGGGCCTTTGCTTGGGAATCCCCGCACCATGCTGTTGGGAGCAGCAGCGCAGTTTGGTATATTTTCAACCTTATTGGGTGCTTTGTTTATGACGCAGATCGGTGTGTTTGATTTTACACTTGCTCAAGCCGCAGCGATAGGGATTATAGGTGGAGCCGATGGACCAACAGCGATCTATGTTTCAGGCTTATTGGCCCCAGAACTTTTGGGAGCAATAGCAGTAGCTGCTTATTCTTATATGGCTTTAGTTCCTTTGATACAACCCCCAATTATGCGTGCCCTTACTTCTGAGGCAGAGCGTAAAATTAGAATGAAACAGACAAGAGAAGTTTCACAAACAGAAAAAATATTGTTTCCTTTAGTGCTTCTCATTCTGGTTGCTCTTATTGTGCCAGGTGCAGCACCATTATTAGGCATGTTTTGCTTCGGGAATCTAATGAAAGAATGTCGGGTTGTCGCGCGACTATCGGATACCGCGCAGAATGCATTAATTAATACCGCTACTATCTTTTTAGGTTTGTCGGTTGGCTCGAAGCTTATTGCTGATGAATTTTTGGTGGGTGAAACTTTGGGTATTCTTGCACTAGGAATGGTGGCATTTGCTATTGGAACAGCGGCTGGCATACTAATGGCTAAGTTAATGAATCTGTTCTCTGTTCGAAAAATTAACCCTCTCATTGGTGCGGCTGGTGTGTCCGCAGTGCCGATGGCGGCACGTGTGGCCAACAAGGTTGGTATAGAAAATGACCCTGATAATTTTTTGATAATGCATGCCATGGGGCCTAATGTGGCTGGAGTAATAGGATCCACGATTGCGGCTGGTGTTCTGATCCAATTTGCGACTGGATAGCCCCACCCCCACCTGACACCAAATCAAGGCTGGAGCATCTCTCTAAAGAGCTTAGGTGAGCGTTGGCGGAATTTATAAAAACAAACTTATAGATTGCAAAAATTTTGAGCAGGTTATTTTTTTATAAATTTCAGGGTCATACGATCGCTTTCTCCAATAGCCTGCAAGCTAGATCTAGCGGTTCGATTAAATCTAGAACCACGCAAAGTAGGGGGGAGAGAATAGACCCCATTAGGATAATTTTTTAAGTCTAATGGATTAGCATTGATTTCAGATTGATTCAACAATTCGAAACCAGCGTTTTTGGCCAACATCAGAACATGTGACTGGTTTACGTAACCATTTTTTCCTGTCGGATCCTGAGCTATGGATTCGACACCCCGATGATCAACAATGCCGAAAATACCTCCGAATTTAAGCATTGCATAAATAGAATGAAAATATTCCTGGGCAGGAAAATCATAGATCATAAACCCATGAGCTCTAAAAACTAACACTCGGTCCGCAGATTGATTTGCAACTACATTTACAAAGGGTGATTCATTGTCGTCAGCCCTTACGGGAATATAAGTCCCATTACCAGTGATATATGGTTCTAAAATACTTCGATACCAACCGCCTTGTCCTCCTGGCCATATTTCGACGATGGTAAGTTCTGGTGTGACCTCAAAGAAATCCAAAGTTTCTAAAGGATGGCGATATTGATTTCGATTTCGCAGACTTTCAGAACGGTCAGGGCTATCAATTAATTGTTGTAAGCGAGATCTGTTTTCGTCGCTTAAATTAGCCGATTGGGCAGTTACGCCAAAGTTATATCCAATTAGTATTAGGTAGCAAAGAGTATGCAAAAATGTTTTTGGATTTTTTACTATCGAGTCCATAGATGGTTTCATTTTTCGCGCTTTGCTTTAAGTGTTCTATTTCAGAAAGTTTATTTGCTTCAAGGCAGCCTATTTGTCACTAGCAGATTCATCTTCCAAGACGTTCTGTTGCATGGTTTCGGCCGGCGTATCAGAGCCGGGCTTGCCAACTCGTCTGGCAGGGACGCCTACCACTGTGGTATGAGCAGCCACGTCGTTAAGTACAACGCTGCCGGCTCCAATTTTTGCACCTTCTCCTATTTCAATATTGCCTAGTACTTTTGCACCGGCTGAAATTAATACCCCTGAGCGAATTTTTGGATGACGGTCCCCTTGCTCATTTCCGGTTCCGCCGAGGGTAACCCCCTGTAAAATGGATACATTGTCTTCAATCACTGAAGTCTCGCCGATAACAATTCCGGTTGCATGATCGAACATTATACCTCGACCGATAACGCAGGCAGGATGAATATCCACTGAGAAGACTTCAGAATTACGACTTTGTATGAATCGTGCTAATTCTGCGCGATCATTTTTCCATAAAAAATTTGCTAGTCGATGCACCTGAATCGATTGAAATCCTTTTAGATGCAAGATGACCGGCAGATAGGTGCAGATCGAAGGATCTCGTGTGAATACTGCTTTTATATCGCAGGTTGCGTTTTTAACCATCTCCGGCGATTCTGCTAAAGCATTATCGAAAAGCTCGCGAACTGTCACGACAGGCATTACATCGTCGGATAACTTAGTTGCCAGTATAAAACTTAAGGCTGATTCTAAAGAGTCATGATTCAACACAGAAGCATAGACATAACTGGCGAGCAGTGGCTCTTGTTGAATTACATCTTGTGCTTCTTTCTTAAGTTTTTGCCAAATTTCATCAGCCATGCCGAAAATTCCGGTGAATATTGGAAAAATCGATTATACGGTCTGTTTGTTTTGATACAACAGGGGAAGGCAATTTCTAACACGTAAATAAGAGCTATTGAAGAGGCTTCTGTATTGGTGCATGTAATTTTAATAGTTTTCCTCTGTATATGTCTTAGGTTTCGGATTAAGATTTAGTAATCTAGGACAAAAACGGAGATTCTCGATTCTGATGATTAATCGGCTCAAACACGGTGTGCTCATACAAGGGCTCTCCATCTTTGTATTGATTGGATTAAACGCCTCAAATGCTCAGGAGATTGATCAATTCCAGCATTGGTTAGAATTAGCCTCCGCGGACCAAACTTATGCTGATCTTGCAGACGAAATTGGCCGAACTGAAGCTTTCCGCGTATTTCTCGGGGAGGGGTCGATAGTGTTTCGAGGAAGCGGGCCAGTAGATGCTCTAGAGGAGTATCGTACTGCCGATTTTGCGCAAAATAATCTCACTTGGGAATCACATTATATCGATGTTTCAAGGGATGGGGATCTAGGTCTCACGGCTGGGCCATTTGAGCTTGCAGATCAAACATTGGGCGGCGACCAATATTCCTTTGGACATTTGGTATCAGTGTGGAAGAAAAACAATGGCCGGTGGGAATTAATAGCGGACATGGCTGCTGGTATACCAGGGTTTCTTAGTTTGAGTGTCGAACCAGATTTTGGAGATACGCAACCGGTGTTGGATGAAACAGCGCATCCTGTGATGGCTGAAGTTGAGGATAACACCATGCAGAGTTTAATTGATGCAGACAATTTGTTTGGTCTCTCAATTAATTTCCGAGGCGGACAAAGAGCACTTTTGCGTTATGGTCTCGAAAATACTCGTGTCTATTTACCTGGCATGGCTCCGGCGATTGGGGCTGGGGCAGCGAGTTCAGTTTATGGTGCCTATCTAGATAATGAGCTGAGGACCACGAACCCTATTAGTCTCACCTATATGGGAGGATTTCTATCTACGTCAAAAGAATTTGGTTATACCTACGGCATTATGGAAACAAGCACCGGAGAGTTCCCAGAAATAGAAGAGTTAGATGGCGAATTTCACACGAGTTATTTGCGGCAATGGCGCTTCAGTGATAATAATGAATGGCGGATCGCTGTGGAGGTACTATATCCACTTGATTAGTTATTGAAATATACCGTTCTTTTTCCATAACGTGTCCTGGTCCCTTGCTTATTGATTAAATCAATTGCCAATTCTGAAGTTCCGTCGGAGAATTCAGCGCTGTCAAGAGACAGGGTGAAACCTAAGCCCGGGGCATTGGGGTCAGTGCTTACGGACATGATATTCACTACATCTTGTCTCGGAATTCCATATTGTGCGCTCGCAATAATGATGTCATCAATAATTAGATCTACTTGATCGATACCGATATCTTCATTAAAAGCCCATCCGCTAACCGTGACTATACCATTCAATATTTGATTCGCTGGCGGGTAGTCAATCCAAGCCTGTGCGGGGAATGGGCAAGGGCTCGCCCTATATTCCGCACGATTATTAATGTTCACTAAGCTGTTAGCTTTATAGAAGGAAAACATTTTATCGCCATTAAAGAGTGAAAGTTGGTTAAGATGCGATAAATTTTCTATATAATGACACATGACTCTTAATAATTCTTTTTTTTCAGGCACCGTTAAAGCGCTATCTTCATTAATATAGAGAACTGCCCTATCGTTAATTCCTGCAAGTCCTTTTTCATCTCGTCCCCATAGTTTATATTGAGCTAGTCTTCCGTCTCTCACCGCCTTGTCACGATCTAGTGTGTATGTCTCAGTGGAAATGCCCGCAAATTCTAATTGCGCCGCAGTGTAATAATTATCAGTCACGATAATCGGGGCCCTTAAAGGGAAGTTGGAATCTAGAATCGCTGCTGTATGGGCAGAAAAAGATTTCCAGCCAGCCATCTTATTTGATAGCACACCAGTGCCTAGGATTGATTGCAGAGGTTGTTGAAATGCTTGGGATCCCACACCCAGAAACGCGGTCAATGTGCCTAGGAACCCAATAGCTGGAATCATAGCCGTACAGCGAAATGCAACTAACTTACTCCAACGCTCGGTAGCCCATTGATGAAACTTTCTCAATGCTAGAGGAGCGAACACAACCAATGGCATATAGCCAGAAAGGGGCCAATGTATACTCGTGCTAGTGGCATCAGTCCAGGGTGCTAATAGAAAATATACTAATAAATTTGTTAATGAGACGCTTAAAAGTAACGCGGCACTAACATTGCCAGACTGTGATTCTTTATAAAGTAAATAAAGTGCAAAAAGAAATAAGAAATAAAGAGGAGGGGAGGTCAATCCTGCTTGTTTAAAAAAATGAAGGAGTCCCGTTAATTGAAACTCCCAGGGGTGACGATCGATAAAATAAAAACTAGCACTACTAAGTTCATTACTTAAGTTAAACCACAAAATAGGAGTTAATCCAATACTCGCTATAGCTACTGCTAACCATAATCTCGGGTTTCGCCATTGTGGCCTGGCGGGGCTAAAGATACATAGAAAAAGAATTGCAGCAGTAGGATAAAGGAAAAAGCGATAGTGTGTACAAAGCCCAAAGGCTACAAAGACTCCGGTTGCGATCCAATATTTCAAATTATTTGTACGCAAGGCTCTGTCGAAGAAACCAACCGACAGAACACCAAAGATCAAAAGAGGAACATCCGGAACTGCAAGTAGCCCTAGGAAACCTGCTAAAGGTAAACACAAGCAGATACCAGCTGACTCTAAGGCTTGTTGTCTGTTGGTTATGGGCAGTGACAACCAGTATACTAATAAGGGTAGGGCACTGCCTAAGACGATAAATGGTAGGCGAACAGTAAAAGGGTTGTCTCCATCAAGCATAGCACCAAGGCCAACTAAGAAGGATGTCATAAAAGGAAGGTCGCTATAAGCGAGCGCAGGATAGGTGGATGCCTGCCAGTAAAATACTTCGTCACTGTACAAATCGAGCACCGCTGCGAAAAATAACTTAAGCAGCACTACTATAATGAACCCTGCGAGGAACAGTTTGAAGACTGGTTGTTTTATTCCCAGTTCACTCGAGCCTGACAAGATTTCGCTCCCATTAAAGTTGGACAGCTTGAATAAGGTTCTTAGGCATCATCTTACTGGATATTCTCTTCAAGTTAAGAATAAACACCGCCAATATTGTCAGCATGGCCGTAATCCAAATTGAGGAGAAGAGGGGGTTAACACTAAAAGTGCCTATCTGATAAATCACTGTCGCAGTTATGTAGGCCAGACCCGTGCACCAGCTAAATATCAACAGAGTCCAGCGCCAACCGGCTTCTTTGTTAACTGCACCTAACACTGCAACACAGGGTGCATACAAGAGTATAAATACCAAATAACAGAATGCCGCGAAGGGTCCTGAAAATAGGCTGGCCATATTAGTGAGGGTGCTGCCGTTTACTTCCTGTTCTTGAGCAACAGCTGCCATATCTGACACATCGCCGATTGAGATGCCTAATGGGTCAGTTAATGCTCCTCCTAATGAGACAAGTTCAGCACCTATGGAAGAGAACGCCTCGCCTGTAGCAGCAATCAAGTCTGGCGGGCCTCCGTTCCCAGCGGACCCAGCTGGCTCGCTGTAGAGTGCGTCGAGTGTCCCAACGATTGCTTCTTTGGCAAACATGCCGGTGAATAGACCCACAGTAGCAGGCCAGTTTTCTTCTTCAATGCCTAAAGGCGCAAATGCAGGAGTAATAGACTTGCCGATAACGCTTAGTACTGAATTTTCAGAATCTTCGTTATTGAAGCTGCCGTCTGTGCCGATTGAATTTAAAAAGCTTAAGGCAATCACGACAGTAACGATGGTTTTACCCGCTCGAAAAATAAACCCTTTTAAGCGAAACCAAGTGGTGAGCAAAATATTTCGTGGGATTGGAATATGGTAGGCAGGCATTTCTTGAAACGAAGGAGTAATTTCATCCGTAAACAACTGCTTTCGAAAAATCCAGCCGGTAAAAACTGCTAAACCTATGCCTAACAAATACAAGGCAAATACAATATTTTGTCCGTTTTGTTGAAAGAACGCAGCCGCGAATAGTGCGTAAACTGTTAACCTTGCGCCACAGCTCATAAAGGGAGCCATGGAGATAGTCATCAAGCGATCACTATCTCGGCCCAAGGTGCGCGCTGCCATGACCGCAGGTACATTGCACCCAAAGCCAACAATTAAAGGTACAAATGCGTTACCTGGCAAACCAATGCCGCTCATTAATCGATCGATAACGAATGCTGCGCGGGACATATAGCCAGAATCCTCAAGAAAAGATAGGCATAAATAAAGGAATCCGATAACTGGGATAAAAGTAGCAACTAAAGTTATTCCGCCACCAACACCTTGAGCCAGCAAGGTTATAATTATGTCAGGCGCAAAAACTTGCTCCAGTAACCAAGTAACTCCGTCCACTAAAACTGCAGCAAACAAAATATCAAAAAAATCAATAAATACTGCCCCTAGATTTACTGCAAAGGTAAACATGAGATAAATCATCAATAGAAAGAAAGGTACACCGAGCCAACGATTTAGTACTACTGCGTCAATTTGTTCCGATAAGCTATGTCTTGTTGGACTAACTTCCACTACGCCATTAACTAGTTGCCGGGACTGATGATAGCGCTGCAATATTTTGTCGTCGGTTTTTGAAGCATGCTCTGCCCCTAATTCACCAATGCCTTTACTAGGCTCTATGAAGACTTCTTCTAGCGCAGCTTTTAACGCATCAACACCTTTTTTCTGCGAAGCGATAAGGGAGATTATGGGAATTTGTAACTGGTTCTCAAGTAAATGCGGGCTAATATTCAGTCCTTGCTGTTTCGCAACGTCCAGCATATTAACTGCGACAATCATTGGAATCGACTTTTCCATGAGCTGTTGCGTCAGTACTAAACTCCGTTCCAAATTAGTTGCGTCGATGATATTGATTATGAACTCAATGTCATCTTGCTCGAGAAATTCGAAGGCAATCTCTTCGTCAATGCCCTTATAATCCTGCTCGAGCGAATAAATTCCAGGCAAGTCAACTAATTCGATCGCTTCATCTCCGATTGAGAAGTAGCCAAACTTCTTTTCTACAGTAACTCCAGGCCAATTGCCTACTTTTTGATTGGCACCGGTAAGAACATTAAAAAGTGTCGTCTTACCGCAGTTCGGGTTACCAATAAGGGCTATTTTTCGCATGAATTTATTGAATCTCAACTTGAATTATTTTGGCCTCTGCTTTTCTTATACTAATAAAGCTCCCTCCAACTTTAACCTGCATTGGGTCTCCAAGAGGTGCGAAACGTAAAATTTCGAGCGTCGCACCAGGAATAACACCCAGGGAATATAACCTACTTCTCAGCTCAGGAGGTTCGGAAGCTATTTCTAGCACGATGCAGCGGTCGCCACTAACGGTGTCGGATAAAAGAGTTTGACTCATATTGATAGATAAAACTATTTAAATTCAGAATCTTACAGCGGAATGCCTAGCTAGTTATTAGCCCGCTAACCTAACAGATCTGAATCTACTTGACAATCATTCTCATTTAGATTTAAATTAGCAGAGCCTAGGAACTATACTATGTACGTTTGTATTTGCCGACAAGTTACTGATCACCAGCTTCGAGATATCTGCCGAGGTGGCTCGAGTAATTTCACTGATATTCAGGCCCAAACTGGTATTGCCAGTGAGTGCGGTAAATGCGGAAAACTTGCTCAGACTATCGTTAAAGAATTCAGTAAATCAGGCGCTGACTCCAGCGCTGGATAATTTCTCTCTCGTTTTATTACTAACAGTATCTATTGTTTTGCTCGCGCGTGTCCGTTTAAACCGAAGTGGTATTGCTTATCATTTAGATTTATTATAAAAATCAATGGCTTATGTGTATTTTTCTTGACATCTTAATAACAAAGAGCGAACCTATAACAAGCCAATTGATGAGGAAAATTAAATGCAATCTGACCCTAAAGTTATCAAATATCTCAATAAAGCTCTCGGGAATGAACTAGTTGCTATTAACCAATATTTTCTTCATTCCCGTATTTATGAAGATTGGGGTCTGGTTAAACTTGCCGAGAAAGAATACGAAGAATCGATCGATGAGATGAAACACGCGGATGAACTCACCAAGCGGATCTTATTTCTAGAGGGGCTGCCTAATTTGCAAGATCTAGGGAAGCTTTTTATCGGGGAAAATACTAAAGAGATGCTCGAATGCGACTTGAAGTTGGAGCATATAGCGTGTCCCGATTTAAAAGAGGGCATCGCTTATTGTGAATCAGTTGCTGATTTCACGAGCCGCAATTTACTTTCTTCAATATTAGATAGTGAAGAAGAACACATAGATTGGTTAGAAACCCAGCTTTCTCTGATCGACAAAGTTGGACTAGAAAACTATCAGCAGTCAATGATGTAACTATAATAACTAGTGATATGGTGTCGGTTTTTTATTGCTAGTTTCAGCTGACCCAAGCTATACAATCCTCTCCTCTTGACGATACCCTTAATAAGTCTTTTCAAAAAGACCTATATTGTTGCCTAAATTTATTGGGTTCAGGACACTCATTGAGTAGTGCTTTATGCATGCGTGTATCGATTTGGGATCAAACAGTTTTCATTTACTGATTGGCGAATGGGAAGACGGTCGCATACAAATTATTGAGCGCTTGAGCGAAAAGGTACAACTTGGTGAAAATATAAATATCAACGGCTATATCTCTCCTAAAATTTTTGAGCGAGGGCAGTCTTGCTTGCGAAGATTTAAACTGCTAATGAAACAATATCCGGTAAAAAGATACTGGGCCCTCGGCACTAATACCTTTCGTATAGCTAATAATGCAGAAGAATTCATTCAGGCAGCAAAAGTGGAAGGTATTGATATCTCAGTTATTAGTGGAGAGCAAGAGGCGGTTTTAATTTATGCGGGAGTAATAACGGCATTGCCCCTCTCAGAACGCCGCAGACTAATAATTGATATTGGTGGTGGCAGTACAGAAATCATTGTCGGGCAAAAACATGACCGTGTGCTTACAGAGTCATTGACCATAGGAAGCGTGAGTTGGCGCGATCGTTTTTTTAACAGTGCTCAACGGGAAAGTGGAATTTTATTGGAGCGTATGGATCTGGGGGTTGCGGCTGCAAAACAAGTTTTTGAGTCAATTTCTCCCAGCATAGAGAGGGCTGAATGGGAAGAAGCGTATGCATCCTCTGGTACCATAAAGATGCTAGCTTTTATCTGTGAAGCCCATGGTTATGGCGAGAATCAGATTCAATTGACTGCACTCCATAATCTTAAAGGTAAAATTGCTGAATGCATTGCTGACGGGTCGAATCTTGCTGGATTGAAACAACGTCGCCGAGACCTTTTGCCGGCTGGTTGGTGTATTTTGGTTGGTCTAATGGAATCTTATAAAGTCGAAACTATAAATTTTAGTGCTACCGCATTGCGGGAAGGTATGCTGGACTTTATGGTGAAGAATGAGAAAACTTTGCAGGCACTGGAAACTAGCCAATTGCCCGAAGTTAGTTTTGCAAAAGGCTAGAACGGCCGGCTAAGTCTGAGCAAGTTTGTTTAGAAGCTCGTTTTGTACATCTAGCTGGTGATTTTCCTGCTGTAAGCGCTCAACGTATTCTCCTGTGGCATTAAGCTCCCAGGTTTGTGTGGGAGACTCGAGATACACCTTCAACTCTTCTATTATGCGATTAGCATGCTTTTTCTTTAATATTGGAAAGCAAACTTCAATTCTGTTTGAAAGGTTTCTTTCCATTAGATCCGCAGATGAACAATAAACTGAATGTTCAGCATTTAAAAAATGATAAACTCGCGAGTGCTCTAAAAATCTGCCCACTACTGAAATCACTCTAATGTTATCACTCACACCGGCGATGCCCGGTTTCAAACAACATGTGCCCCGAACGATCAGGTCAATTTGTACGCCAGCTAGAGATGCTTCGTAGAACTCTTTGATTACTGCGGGATCTGTCAGTGCGTTCATTTTGCCAATAATTCTGGCGGGCTTTCCTTCTAAGGCAATCGCTTTTTCTTGTTGTACTAATTTAATGATAGCTTTGCGCAAATTAAACGGCGCGTGGACCAATAATTTTGGATGTAACTTTTTGCCCATACCAGTAATTTGCTGGAAAACTTTATGTACATCGGTACAAAGAGCTTCGTTAGCGGTTAGGAGGCTGTAGTCGGTATACAGCAGGGAATTTTTTCGATGATAATTACCAGTTCCCAAGTGGGTGTAGCGAATTAATTGACTCCCCTCCCTGCGCACGAACAGCAACATTTTTGCATGGGTCTTGTAGCCCATGACGCCATAAACAACTACGGCGCCAGCTTCTTGCAATATGCTAGCAAAATTAATGTTTTCTTCTTCGTCGAAACGAGCCCGTAGCTCTATAACTACGGTCACTTCCTTGCCATTAAGTGCTGCTTCTGCCAAAGCTTCAACTAACTCGGATGACACATTGGTGCGATATAAAGTTTGCTTAATAGAGAGTACGCAAGGATCTTTTGCGGCCTGTCTTACCCAATCGATTATCGGCGTAAATGATTCATAGGGGTGAAGTAATAGTCGATCTTCTTTTTCTACAGCTGCGAATATATCGCTATTTTCTTCTAATGCTTTCGGGACGACTGGGGAAAATTTAGGAAACAGAAGTTCAGGGCGATCAATCATACTGGTCACTGCCATTAATCGTTGCAGATTCACGGGCCCATCGAGTCTAAAAAGCTCTTCATCCGAGAGGCTGAAACGTTCGAGCAAGTAGTTGGTTAGCGCCTCGGGGCATTCTTTTCCAACCTCCAGTTTCGTTGCAGCGCCAAAGCGGCGACTATGTAGCTCACCTTGTAAAGCGCTGGCAACATCTTCCACTTCGACTTTTGACATTTCCAAATCAGAATTTCGAGTCACGCGAAATTGATGACACTCAGTCACCGACATGCCAGGGAAAAATTCATCAACATGGCAGTGAATAACAGAAGAAAGAAAAATAAAATTATCTCCGCCGGAAATGATTTTTCCAGGAACCTTAATTAGCCTGGGTAAAGACCGAGGTGCGGGTACAATGGCGAGACCGCTTTCTCGACCAAAGGCATCTTTGCCATCTAAAGAAAGAATAAAGTTGAGGCTTTTATTCACTAATCTCGGAAACGGGTGAGCTGGGTCCAGTCCCAAGGGGCTTACAACAGGTAATACTTCTTCAAAAAAATATTGTTTTGTCCATTCCGTAAGCTCTTTATTCCATTTCGAGCGATGAATAAAGTGGATGTTCTCATCGGCTAAGGAGGGCAGCAGATCATCGTTCAGTATTCGATACTGCTCATCAAGTGCTAATCGAACTTGTTCATGAATTTCCCTTAAGATTTGCTCAGGATATTGGCCATCGGCACCAGGGCGTTGTCGACCGAAATCCAATTGTTTTTTTAACCCTGCGACACGGATTTCATAAAACTCATCCAAATTTGAACTAAATATAAGAAGGAAGATCAAGCGCTCAATCAAGGGGTGGTTCCGGTGCTTCGCTTGTTCTAGGACCCGCAGATTAAATTTTAAATAGCTAAGTTCGCGGTTCTCATAAAATTCGTGGCTGCTGAAATTTATTTCAGGTGTTTCAATGGCGCTCTGTTCCGGCTCAATAGCTGAATTATCAATCACAACTTCCAAGGTGTTTTTTCTAGGTGCCTGACTCATAGCTATAGCAGTAAGAATTTAGTTTATGAATACATGTAATTTCGCTCCTAATCCTGTTATTTCCAGAACTAGGCCAAGGATTCTAGCATATCGGACAGAGTTAGGCCTGTTTGATACCTTGGAGTGGATCTAGTCTGATTTGGTCATAAACTGTCATATTTTTGTAATATTTTCTGGGTATATTGCCCTGAAGCAAAATTCTAAATATCAAAGATTTACACTTAAACAGATAAATGCAATGTTGCAGGAAGGTGTCAGTTTGACTGACTTCAGTTGCTTTATATTTTTTCCTGTTAAACGACCGTCGGTGTTATTTACTATTTCTAATTTTGCTAGAGCTGTGAGATTCGTATTAATGGATATACTAATTAGTAAAGTGTGGATGATTTCTTTTCCCCGATAGATGTATTTATTGGAACTATTTTATGAATACAAGAAGTTTCTTTATTTTAGTTGGTATCAATTTTTTCTCAGTCAATGTGATTGCTCAAGGCAACCCTCCAACTCTTGACTGGGGTGGCCGTATTCAGGCAGATACTACCGCGTTTGATAATGATGCATTTTCTTATGGCAATGGCACCGAATTGCGGCGCGCGCGACTCTATGTAAGAGGCAATTTGTCCGACGATTGGGACTATAGGCTTCAGTACGATTTTGCGTCTGATGATCCTGAGTTGAAAGATGGTTATGTTCGTTATAATGGCTTCGAAAACACTCGAATCACGCTAGGAAATTTTAAACAGTTTTCAAGCCTGGAAGAATTAACTAGTTCTAATAATATTACCTTCACAGAGCGAGCTCTTCTTAATTCATTAGTTACGAGTAGGCGTTTAGGTGTTGGTATTCAACGCTGGAATGAACGTTATAGTGTTGCTGTTTCTACTTATACCCACGAAGCTAAGAATCTTGTCCGCGGCAGCGGAGTTGCCAGCCGCTTTGTTTATAGACCCGAACTGGAAGGCAAACTTTTTCATTTGGGTGTCAACGTTGCCAGAGAAGAAGATGATGATGACGTTGTGCGTATAGGGTCGCGACCAGAATCACATCAGGATGACCACAGAATCGTTAACACCGATAAAATTCCAGGGGTCGATAACTATAACAAATTGGGTTTTGAGACAGCCTTTGTAAATGGCCGGTTTTCAGGCCAAGCGGAATATGTGAAGCAAAATTTAGAGCGTGATGCCGGTTCTGACTTGGATTTTGAAGGTTACTACGCCTATGTAAGCTACTTTTTGACAAATGATTCTCGGCCGTACAGTAACACTAATGCAGCCTTTAGTACGGTTTCACCTTCCAGTTCAAGTGGAGCTTGGGAAGTGGCGGCAAGGGTAAGTCATTTGGATTTAAATAGTATCGATATCATGGGTGGCGCAGTAGATACTATTGCATTTGGTATAAATTACTACATGACTCGAAATCTTCGCTTCGCGGCTAATTATGTAATGGCTGATTCTGATGATGTAGCTGGTGACGACGATCCAAACTCTCTTGTATTTAGACTTCGTTGGACTTTTTAGCAAAAAGATAGGTTGGCTATTGACTCTGAAATTGTTGCCTTGAAATTCTGTGTGTTGTGGTCAGTGATTACTTTCAAGTACGAGGTTGTATTGGTCTTCGTCTTTATTCGATAATTGGCTGACCCTTGTGAGCGGTAGTTTGCAGATAAAGAGGCTGCCTTTTCCAGTTTCGCTGGAGATTTCTAAATCTGCATCGTGGCGCATCAAAATGTGCTTTACGATGGCAAGGCCTAATCCGGTGCCCCCAGTCTCTGATGAGCGACTAATATCGACTCGATAAAAGCGCTCAGTTAGACGAGGCAAATGTTGCTGGTCAATACCAATGCCATTGTCTCTAACAGAAATATCGAAAGATTCTTCAGACAGTTTTGCAAATAATTCTATTTTGCCATAGTGAGGTGTGTACTTCGCTGCATTGACAACCAGGTTAGAAATTGTGCTATACAATTCGCTGCGTTTACCAGTAATAAGGACGGACTCATCACAATCAATTGAAAACTGATGAGATTTCTCAAGGAACATTTGCTGAGTATCGGCTTCTATTTCATTGATCAGTGTTGATATCTTAATTTTTTCTTGAAGCTTCGGAAGAGTCTTTGTTTCGAGTGCGCTGAGAACTAGTAAATCCCGAACTACGTTCTCCATTCGATGGGCTTGCTGTTTCATCTGCAGCATTGGTTTCTCCCATTTAGGATCCAAGTCTTTTATATTGTCGATGATGGTTTCGAGATATCCTTTAAATACCGTGATCGGAGTACTAAGTTCGTGGGAAACACTGCCCACAAAATCCTTGCGCATATTTTCAAGTCGTTGTATTTGAGTTACGTCTCTTGCGATTATTATGCGTTCGCTCTCGCCGAATAGTGCAATCTGGTATTCAATAAATTTTTGGGGATTGGTAGGGGACTCGATCTTAAGAGTTTCATCATATTTTTGGCTATAGAAATACTCAAGAAATTGCGGATCGCTTATGAGGTTTGTTATAGGTTGGTTGCGATCCTGATGCTTTTTGAATCCTAATAACTTCTCACTTCTTAAATTCCACCAATCTAAATTGCCTTGTTTGTCAGTCATCATCAGGGCCGCCTCTAGAACAGTTGATGATTCTTGTGCCTTGCCTAATATTACTCCTAATAAGTGACTTGATTTTTTTTCTTGCTTTTGGATTTGATGAATAATGTCAAAAATATTGTTCCATAAACCAAAACTGTTCGGAGGGTCTATTTTATTTTCTGTGGAAGTATTTAATAGCCAACGATTTAGACGTTTTAGTTGGTAGAGGTTGACTATCGTAAGAGTAAGAAGTGCAAGCAGCCACATTAGTATGAGTTCGCCAATAAGGATACCTATCGCACTGGAGAACCCTAGAGCGACTAAGCAATATTTTAATTCTGTTCGCCATTTATACACAGTAAACACTCAGGAAAATAATTAGAAAAGCACTATCTACTTAGGTGGCTATTTTTCCTAACCAATCTTTGACATTGTAGACGTAAGCTCTCATTAGAGCTACCGTAGTTATATCAATCTAACGACCTTTGCTTGAGATATAAACACGAAGTTTTAGTAATTTTATTTGATGTTGCTCTAATTGCGTGTCTAAGCTAATTAATCCACTGCTGCGCCATTACGAACTAAGATATTAAGCCGTATTTTCCTTGCTGGCAGGGTGGTATAGGATTGGAATTATCGCGAATAGCTTGCGCAAAGTACTTTATGATCTGTCCGCGATCGGCGAATTAAGATAGACTTCAGCGCCGGATTAATTAGAAAATTTGAGATTCAATATGAAGAATCAACGTGTAATCTTTGTGAAACGCCCTTTAGGTGAGCCGGGTGATGACTGTTTTCGCTTCGATGAGATCGATGTGCCTGAGCTCGAAGATAATCAGATTCTAGTAAAGGTCTGCTGGTTATCTCTTGATCCCTATATGAGAGGAAGAATGAATGATGGAAAATCCTATGCAGATCCGATGCAGATCGGAGATGTAATGACAGGAGAGTCATCGGGCATTGTTGTTAAATCTACCTCTGATACATTTGCTGTAGGAGATTATGTTGCAGTGCATAAGGGCTGGCAGTCTTATGTTGTCTGTGAGGCTGATGACAAGAGGCTGATGAAGATCGATATCACTAACGGTACACTATCAGCCCATCTAGGCGTTGTTGGAATGCCTGGACGGACTGCTTATTTCGGTTTGAATGAAGTTGGTAAGCCTCAGGATGGTGAAACACTAGTAGTGGCTGCAGCTTCAGGGGCTGTGGGCTCTGCTGTAGGTCAGATCGCAAAAATTCTCGGACTTCGAGCTGTAGGAATCGCCGGTGGGCCAGAGAAGTGCAGCTACGTTACTGAAGAATTAGAATTTGACGCCTGCATCGATTACAAGGCTGATAATTTTTCTAAAGAATTGAAAGCTGCTTGTCCAGATGGCGTAGATATTTATTTCGAAAACGTTGGTGGGGCAGTGACAAAAGAGGTAGCACGGCTACTTAATCCTGGGGCGAGAGTGCCAATCTGCGGATATATCTCAAATTACAACGATGAAGATATTTCGAAGTCTGAATCACCATTTCATATTTTGAAAAAACTTGATGAGGTTCCTGAGCACCGGTTTTTTGTAGTATTCGAATGGCTTGAGCGCTACCAAGAAGCGACCCAGCAACTGGGTCAGTGGGTTAGTGAAGGGCGCTTAAAATATCGAGAAAGCATCGGAGAAGGGCTAGAAAATGCCCCAGAACTATTTCGCGGCTTATTAAAAGGTAGGAATTTTGGCAAGCAATTAGTAAAAGTTGCGGAAGAAAGGTAATGACCAAAGTGGTTAATGAAAATTTTCAGATAGCGGATTTGTTTTCGCTCTCAAACAAAACAGCATTAATAACTGGAGGAAGTAGCGGTCTGGGTTTGGTGATGGCGAAAGGGTTGTTGCAGAACGGTGCTAAAGTTGTAATTGCTTCACGCAGGAAAAAAAAATGTGACCTGGCACTGGAAGAACTTAAAGCTTACGGAGAAGTATACGCTTTTTCAGCGGATGTCACTCAGTCAGAGCCGCGAGAAAAGCTGCTTGAATTTGTAGATGATAAGCTGGGCAGCCTGAGTATTCTGCTCAATAATGCAGGGGCGAATTGGGGTGCCTCTCTAGAAGATTATCCCGACGAAGGTTTCGCCAAGGTAATGGATATCAATCTCAATGCTGTATTCTCCTTAAGCCGAGATGCGGTTCCTCTATTGAGTAAAGCAGCATCTGCTAAGGATCCAGCTCGAATCATTAACATAGGCTCTATGGATGGAATTCATGTTCCCATAGTTCAGCGCGTGCCAACTTTTGCATACTCGGCAAGTAAAGCAGCTTTGCACCATTTGACCAAAGCAATGGCGGTCGAATTGGCACCCAAGCAGATTACGGTTAATGCAGTCGCTCCTGGCTTTTTTGAATCTCGCATGACTGACTACATTTTTGAACATTACCTTGATGACATCGAAGATGATTGCCCACTGCATCGTATCGGTCAGCCCCAAGAGATAATTGGGATTGTTGCCTATTTAGCGTCAAAAGCTGGATCCTATACCAATGGCGCGGTGATTCCCGTTGATGGAGGTACTAGTATTTCAAAAGGTCAGCGTGATTGGATGTCCTAGTCGGCCTTAGCTTAATTCGCCCCTCAGCACTTGTTCTTGTTGCAGGTGCTTGCTAATTTAACACTCCATTTCAAGAATTCTGTAGGTTATAACGGTATTTCATTTCGGTGTTTTGTTAAAACTAACCATATTAAAGAAGCGAGACTAAGGGCAAAATAAGTATGAGTTTATTCAACCTCGAAGATAAGGTTGCACTAATTACCGGGTCAACCAAAGGTATTGGCAAGGCTATAGCAACTCGTATGGCTGAACAGGGTGCAAAAGTTGTAATTTCTAGCCGCAATCAAGAACTCTGTGATGAGGTTGCAGCAGAAATCAATGGAAAAGGTGGCACTGCGATTGCGATATCCTGCAATATCAATTACAAGGAACAGTTAGAGAATCTAGTTTCAAAAACTGAACAACAGTTGGGCAAGATAAACGCTTTAGTTTGCAACGCAGCGATAAACCCTTATTTTGGATCATCTCAAGAAATTCCAGACTCTGCGTTCGATAAAGTTATGCATGCCAATATTGGTAGCGTCCATCGCTTATGTCAGCTCGCTATACCTGGCATGGCTGAGAATGGTGGAGGTGCTGTGATAATCGTGTCATCGATTGGAGGATTAAAAGGCTCTGAAGCCTTGGGGGCTTACGCTATTTCGAAAGCGGCTGATATGCAAATTGCTAGAAATCTGGCTGTTGAATGGGGCCCGAAGAATATCCGTGTAAATTGCATTGCTCCTGGTTTGGTGCGTACCGATTTTGCACGTGCATTGTGGGAAAATCCGCAAATATATGAAGCAACGGTGTCGAAATATCCGCTTCGGCGCATTGGAGAACCTGATGAAATAGCTGGGGCCGCGGTCTTTTTAGCATCGGATGCGGGAAGTTTTACAACAGGCCAGACCATAGTCATCGATGGCGGTGGTACTATAGCTGGCTAAAATTATTGAATTAGATAGGGGTTTTAAGAATGGATTTGGGTTTATCAGAAAATCTGGTTGAGGTAAGAGAAAAGATTCGTGCGTTTGTGGAAGATAAAGTAGAGCCACTAGAGGCAGAATATCTTGCAGAAATTGCGGTTGATGATCGTTGGTCTCATACAGCACGACAGGAGGAAATTCTTAATGGCCTAAAAGACGAGGCGAGAGCTCAAGGGTTATGGAATTTTTTCCTACCTGAAAGTCAGGGTGGTGGAGGAATCTCTAATTTAGAGTATTCCCATATGGCCGAGATTATGGGTCGTAGCCGTTTAGCCTCTGAATCGATGAACTGCAGTGCTCCGGACACCGGTAATATGGAAGTATTGGAACGCTATGGATCTGAAGAACAAAAGAAACAGTGGCTAAAGCCGCTTCTGGCTGGTGAAATTCGGTCCGCATTTGCAATGACCGAGCCAGGTGTGGCCTCTAGTGATGCTACCAATATTGCCACTCGTGCAGTATTAGACGGCGAGGATTGGGTGATCAGCGGGGAGAAATTCTACATTTCTGGTGCCGGTGACCACCGATGCAAAATCATGATATGCATGGTAGTTACCGACCCAGATGCCCCCAAACATAATCGCCAGTCACAAATCTTGGTCCCTATGGATACCCCAGGAGTCGAAGTGGTCAGACCGATGACGGTATTTGGAAAAGATGATGCGCCCCATGGGCATATGCATATTAAGTTTCATAACGTTCGGGTTCCAGAAAGCAATATAATTTTAGGGCGTGGGAGAGGGTTTGAAATTTCTCAAGGAAGACTAGGGCCTGGACGCATTCACCATTGTATGCGCTCTATTGGAGCTGCGGAAAAAGCTTTGGATCTTATGTGCGAGCGAGCGGTGAGTCGCGAGGCGTTTGGTAAACCCTTGGCGGAGCTCGGCGGTAACTATGATGTCATTGCCGATAGCCGGATTGAAATAGAGATGTGTCGATTACTGGTATACCGCGCTGCCTGGTTAATGGATAACATTGGAAACAAGGCTGCTCGAGATGCAATATCACAGATTAAGGTTGCCGTACCTAATATGGCGTTACGGGTTATCGATCGCGCTATTCAAATGCATGGAGCCTCTGGCGTTTCGCAAGACTTCCCGTTGGCAGCACTTTGGACGAGCCAACGTACTCTGCGATTGGCTGATGGCCCAGATGAAGTTCATCGACGAGTTATAGCTCGAAAGGAATTAGCAAAATATACTTAGATTCTTGAATCGACAAAAAGAAAATGGGAACTTCGGTTCCCATTTTCTTTTATAGCTACAATTACTTGAATATAGCCAAGTAAAAAACCTAATCTGATAAGGCAATGACAGAATTAATCTCGGTAATAATACCTACCTATAATCGCGCCTATTGTCTCCCACGCGCTATCGACTCGGTACTAGCGCAATCTCATCCGGTTGAAAAAATATGTGTTATCGACGATGGGTCTACTGACGACACTCGCCAGTTACTTCAATCAAACTACCCCCAAGTCCACTATATTCGACAGGAAAATAAAGGTGTTAGTGCTGCAAGGAATGAAGGTATTAGAAAGACCAAGAGTCAATGGATAGCATTCCTAGATTCTGATGATGAGTGGCTCCCCCAGAAGATAGAGAAGCAGTTATTTGAGCTCACACGGCAACCAATGCACAAACTTATTCATTGTGATGAAGTATGGATACGGAATGGGGTTCGAGTTAACTCAATGAATAAGCATAAAAAATCTGGTGGGAATATCTTTGAAAGCTGTTTACCTTTGTGTGTGATCTCCCCATCGGCTTCAATCATTCAAAGAGAGTTGTTACTTGAAGTTGGACTGTTTGATGAATCGCTCCCAGCCTGTGAGGACTATGATTTATGGTTGAGAATTTGCAGTCGCTATCCAGTACTATATATTAATGAAAAATTATTACACAAATATGGTGGCCACGAAGACCAATTGTCTCGACAGCATTGGGGTATGGATCGATTTCGTGTTGATGCCCTTGATCGAATCATTCGAGGGGGCCTTTTGCGGCCAGGTCAAGTTAAAGCTGCGAGAGTTATTTTAACTAACAAATGCCAAATACTAATTAGTGGTGCAGGCAAGCGGGGGAATCAAGAATTGTTGGATAAGTATCAGGCGCTGCTATTAATGCATCAAGAGTAATTATGGTGTCGCTCCAAAATATAAATCTTGTTTTTGCTCACAAATTTGAAGCCCAGGCTGCTCTTGACTTTTTCTCTCTAGAGATAGTAGATAATAGAGAGTTTAAGATTTATCAAAACTCAAGTGGTATGCAAGCTGTTGTCACTGGAATGGGTTTTGAAAATGCGAAGTCTGCGACTGCGAAGCTTGGCGAAAGAGCTTTGGAGATCGGGATGAAGAATGGTCTGAACATGGGGGTTGCGGCACGAGCTTGGTTAAATATCGGCATTGGTGGTCATCCCGAAGCAGATATTGGCAGTGGTTTTCTAGCGAGCAAAATTATTCATCGAAACAGTGGCGATACTCAGTTCCCAGCACCTGTTCTTACTGGCGTAGAAAAGGCTGCAATAGTAACTGTTGACAAACCTGAGTTGGGGTATCCGGAAAATGCAGTTTACGAAATGGAAGCAGCAGGATTTTGGGCGTCAGCTATTGAGTACACTTCATTGGAGTTTGTACAGGTTTTAAAAATTGTCTCAGATAACAAAAAACAATCAATAGATACTGTTACAAAGGAATTAGTTGTAGATCTAATAAAGGAAAAATTAGAAACGATTAGCGATTGTTGTGCACAACTACAATCTCTTGTTAATGAGTATAACAATGCCTATAGTTTGGATGTCGCTAGCTTAGAGATAATAAAGTCTTGCCTAGAGTCATATCATTTTACAGTTACTCAAAAAATCCAATTAAAGAGATTGGTTCAGCGCTATTCCGCAATACATCTATTCGCACAGCTGAGGAAAATAGTGGAGCTAACTTTTAGCAGTAGTAATGAATTAATTGGGGAATTAAGTAAGTATTTGTCTCGTCAATAAAATGATAAAACCAGTCGAAAAACCAAATTAACAGAAAGGCATTGCCGTAGCGTGTTTTCAGCAATTTATATAGAAGATGAAGTTAGAGAGCATGATCGAGTAAAAGAATTACTCGAACGGTTTTCTAGCATTCCACATATTGATTGTCAGCGTTATGGGGAAGTATTTAATCGTAAAGGCCAGAATTTTCGAATTCAAAAAAAATCCCCTGCACTTATACTGGCAAAAAAGTACGGAAATCTAGTCTTACCTTCGCCCGACGGCTATGGCTTTGACGGGGGTAAGAGTTATTATTTTTCACATATGCTTAACTGCATATACGACTGCCGATACTGTTTTCTGCAAGGCATGTATCGCTCTGCTAACTATGTTTTGTTTGTTAACTATGAAGACTTTGAATCCCAGATCACTGAATCGATTAAAGCTTCCGATGGGCCATCAATCTATTATAGTGGTTATGATTGTGACAGCTTAGCATTCGAGCCTGTTAGTAAATTTTGCGACTACTTCCTGCCAGTGTTTTCAATACATACTTCTGCAGTATTGGAGATTAGGACTAAAAGTACACAGGTACGAAGTTTGTTAGATGTTAAACCATTGCCTAACTGTATAGTTGCTATGAGCTTCACCTCTGATGGAGCTAGTTTGCGATATGAACATAAGGTTCCTACAATTCGGAAACGTATTGAGGTATTACAAAAATTACAACAAGCTGGTTGGTTAGTTGCACTGCGCTTCGAACCTATCATCTGGGATTCAAATTTGTTAGAAAACTACCATAAATTATTCACAGAAATATTTCATCGAATTGATATCGATTTTTTGCATTCGGCTAGCATCGGTGAATTTCGTATGCCAACTAGCTTTCATAAAAATATTGTAAAGCTCTATCCAGATGAAGAGCTGTTTGCGCGCGAAATACAAATTGATAATGGATTGGTGACGTTGATTGATAAAGAAGATTCATTGCGACAGTTAGAGCAGATTTTATTAAGATACATAAAGCCAGAACAGTATTATCGTTGCGCGTAATTGTAATAGATGAGCAAAGCAAGCTTGTAAATTAAGTAAAGTTAATGGGCTCTGCCAAAGTGCTACATAAGTGAGAACATGAGTAATAATCCTAAAGGTTTGATTATAGTCAGCGGAGCATCTTCTGGAATTGGTAGAGCTATGTCTATGTCATTGTTGGCTACAGGATATTCGGTGCTAGGAATTGCAAAAAATTTTTCTCAGGAAAGAATAGAGCATAGGGAATTTAACTCTATAGAGATTGATTATTCTGACCTGGATAATCTCCCGGGTGAACTTGAGCGGGTTGTTAATTCGATTAATAACCCGATACGAGGCTTGGTTAATAATGCTGGAATTGGAAGGATGGCGTTTCTAGAACAGTTATCCGTAAAAGATATGCGGCTTGTAATGGAAACTAATTTTCTAAGTCATGCAATTACTACTAAAGTATTTTTGCCAATGCTAAAGCGACAACAACAATTAGTTGATATCGTATTTACAGGTTCTGAAGCTGCGCTGGAAGGAGCAAGACAAGGTAGTATCTATTGTGCGAGCAAGTTCGCTGTGAGAGGTTTCGTTCAAGCTATTCGCGAAGAGTGTGCTAAAACTAGGGTACGGGTTTCAATTGTAAATCCTGGTGCAGTGCGAACTCCATTTTTCGATGATCTTCATTTCGAGCCAGGTAGTGCTTCCGAAAATGCTATTGAAGCTGATGACGTAGCGGAAGTTTTATTAACAATACTAAACGCTCGCCCAGGTACTGTAATCGATGAAATAAATTTGTCTCCTCAAACTCATGTTTGGAAGAGGAAGTAAGATTTAATGCGACAAATTGTCGCAGAAGTCCCGAATTCTCCGTTGTTGGTCGCAATTAGCAGGTAAGTGCGAGTAAAAGCTGAGATAATTTAAAAACAACGATCATAATCTACATGTTCTTCTTAATTTTGCAGAAATGCTGAGGTTTTGTCATGAAATTAACAAAAATCTTAAAACTTTCTCGGTCCGTTGCCTGCCTAGTTATATTGGCAACTCCGGTGCTTGTCAGTGCCCATACTGCTTTAAAAGAGTCGACGCCAGACGATGAGACGACTGTTAAAGCCGCGCCAGGTCACATAGATTTAGTATTCAATGGTCCGGTTAAGCTAGTCAAGCTTGAGTTAATGGGCGTTGGTCATGAAATGCCAACTAATTTTGAAGCTCAGACAGATGCAATTGCCACTTACCGTATCGAAACACCGGGGATGCACCCAGGTCAATTTACTGTGAATTGGGCTGCAATCGGTGCAGATGGTCACACAATAACTAATTCGTTTAGTTTCTTGGTAGATCCTGATGTCGCTGAATAGCACACAAAAAAACGACGTGGCCGTGGTTAAGAACACGGTTATTGTAATAATTAATAATTACTAGATAGACCCTGCAAATGTTTATGCTCCCAACATCTTGGGAAATAGCTAGCCTTGTTTGTAAAATTTTATTCTATTTTGGGGCTGCCAGTGTTGTAGGCGGCAGTCTTTTTTTGCGGCTTTACAATGATGGTAGCCGTTTCACGGTCAAATCGAATATTCGTTATATTACTCTTGGTGCATTTATTGGTTTTCAAGGCGTCTTGTTTAACTACCTAGTGCAGATTGGATTAGTAGTTGATAGCGGATTTTTTGGTATGTTCGATTGGAGCATGGCATCTATATTTTTGAACACCCAGGTAGGTGACATTACTTTTTTTCGAATGGCTGGCTTTGTGATTATTTTTTTCGCCTGCTTGTTTTACTCGCAACGCATTAGAAACTTAAACCGTCCGCCAAAGCAAGAACTCTATAAACTATTGAATATCATAACTTTGTTCGCATTTTTATTGATTATATTTAGTTTTCGATTTTCAGGGCATATTTCTGTGTTAAGCCCAATTGCAAAAGTCGCTATAGCACTTCATTTTTTTTCCTTTGCAGCCTGGATAGGATCCCTTTATCCGCTCTATAAGCTGACTTTTGTGCGAGATCTGGATTTTATGTATCGCTCGATGAAAAAGTTTGGTAACAATGCTATAGCAATTGTTTTGGTATTAATCATTGCCGGGGTATTAATGTGCTTTGAATTGTTCCATTCGCTATCGGAATTGTTTACAACGGCTTATGGGCAAGCCTTACTCGTTAAACTTACTTTTGTACTGATGGTATTCGCCATTGCAGCATTAAATAAGCTCAAGTTAACTCCTGACTTGCATAACGAAGGAGCGGTATTAACTTTGCGCAACTCGATTCGCTTAGAATCTGTCGTTGCCTTATTTATCTTAATCGTCACTTCTTATTTTTCAACTATAGTTGGCCCAGTCGATCATTCCATGTAAAGCTCTAACCTTTTAATTCTTGTAGAGCGAGATATTGAATATCGTAAGGTCAACTTCTGATGCCGCTCAGTATCACTATTAAAGCTTAGGTTAAATGTGAGTAGCGAGAACTGAGGGTGTAATTTTGTGGTCCCGACGAATATAGATACTAGCACTGTAAGTTTGGGACTGGGCCACTGGTTGTAAAACCTAAATTTATGATTCGATCTTGCGCCTAATAGCTATCCGAAAATCCCTTTAAACAAGAAAAATAGCATAATAGATAATGCGGCTCCTACCGGAAGCGTTACGACCCAAGAAAGGAATATTCGACCAACGACTCCTAAATTGAGTGCACCGATACCGCGGGCTACACCTACTCCCAGCACTCCACCAACCAAGCAGTGAGTTGTTGACACTGGAATACCGGTACCCGTGGCGAATACGACGGTTGTTGCTGCTGCCAATTCTGCGGCAAATCCTCGGGACGGAGTAAGCTCGGTAATATTACGACCAATTGTGGCAATTACTCGATAGCCCCATGTCGCTAATCCAGCAACTATGCCACCTCCGCCAAGAAGTAGAATCCAAATTGGAAGCTGAGATTCTTCAAGGAAAACACCGCCGCTCTGAACTACTCCATTCACTGCGGCTAAAGGTCCTATTGCATTCGCTACATCATTTGATCCGTGGGCAAATGCCATGGAGCAGGCCGTGAAGAGCATCAGAACGCCAAAAACTCGTTCAACACTGCCAAAATGGGACTTTTTATCCCCCACAGGAAGCTCTTTGATCGACCTGAGCATAAACACACCGACAAAACTTAATATTCCACCAATCCCAAGTGCAATCACGATACTCTGGTTATAAGACAGGTCCAAACCTACGTAACGTAATCCTTTAACTAGAGTAACCATGGCAATAACAAACCCAACTAAGAAGATATAGAAGGGCACGTACTTTTTAGCATTTGTAAAGGGGTCGTCAGTATCGAGAACCAACTTTTGTACACTCCGAAAAATACAAAACGCGATAAATCCCGATACCATTGGCGACACTACCCAACTTGCGATAATAGACCAGATTTTTGACCAAACCACCGCATCAACAGAAATCCCAACGACCGCAAATCCAACAATTGCTCCAATAATTGAATGCGTAGTCGAGACCGGCCATCCCCTATTGGAGGCGATAAGAAGCCAGATCCCAGCAGCGAGAAGAGAGGAAAGCATACCGTAAACTAGTAACTCAGGAGAATCAGAAAAACCTGCTTTTTCAATATCGATGATTCCAGAGCGTATTGTAGAGGTTACTTCACCTCCCGCGAGATAGGCGCCGGCGAACTCAAAGATCATAGCGATTAATATGGCTTGCTTTATTGTAATTGCACCAGCGCCTACAGATGTGCCCATGGCATTGGCTACATCATTAGCGCCGACCCCCCATGCCATGAAGAATCCAAATAGACACGCCATTGCGAGAAAAACCATACCGTATTGAGAAATTATTTCAGGCATTTGAAAATCCAATTAGCTTTGTCGTGATTAATGGTTTACTTTTTGTTAATCAGTTCAATTATTATTAATGCGCAATGAGAATTAATAATCGACTTCCAACTTTTTGTGAGTCGTCAGCGATTTCGCCGATTAAGTCGATAATCTTGTAAAGAAACATCACATCTACGGGCGGTAAATTAGGTTCGAGTTTATATAAAGAAGCTCTCAACTGGATTTGGTGAATATCACTTTTATTTTCGAGATCATCCAATTCTTTAATGAGGTCTTCTACCAACTCTACTTCTTTACCTCTAAATCCAGCTTCTAATAATTCATCTAATTCGTTAATTGCTTTCAAAGCCTGACCTGAGGCTTTTAGGCTTAACTTGTAATAATTTAAAAGAGAACCTGTGAGACTGCTGGGAACCTCGATTTTTCTGCCTAGCATTAAGCCAGCGATATCCTTTGCGCGATTAGCGAGCCTGTCTTGAATGCTAAGCAGCTCGAGTAAATCTGATCTGGCAACAGGAAGCAGTAAACTTTTTGGAAGGTTGGTTCTGACGTTGCTTTTTAAGTCATCCGCTTCGTTTTCAGCAGCATGAATTGCTTGCTGGTGCTCTTGAGCTTTCTGCCAATTATTCGATGTACATGCATCTAGGAAGTCACCTAGGAGAATGACGCACCTTTGAGCATTCGCCATGTGTTCTTGTATCGGTCTTATTGGTGATCGTCCGAAAAGTGCGGCAATTGGATTTGACATGATTTAAGCTCCGAAATTAATTCGTGCGTATTTAATTAGATTATCTGCGTGTTTCAAAATAGCTGTATTCTTTCATGATCGCGATTGTATATCCCTTTTATTACAAAATTATGACACTTATAAGCCTCCGATTTATCTCTCGATTTTGAGCCGTATTAAAACCTTTTTATCTTCTGAGCATTAATAAGTCACCTCAATTGGCCGACTTACTACTTGATAGGCTTTTGATTGCACCAATCGAACCTTAAGCTGACTCGAAAACTTGAGTATAATATAGGCTAAAAATAAGTCAGCTGTTGCCGACCATATCTAGGGCATGGGCTAAGGTAGGAAGATTTCGGGAAAGTAGAAAAGATAGTTTGAAAATTAGTGTTCCTTGAACATTCAAAATTAGCAGAAAATCAATTGGCTAATAATTCAATAATAGAATCAACATATTTCACTTGTGACCACGCTTAAACCAAATCAATTAGTACTTAGCATCATCTTGTTCCTGGTGTGTGTCGGGTCGTCTATGAGTATTGTGGCTAATGACGACTTGCCTGTTGGGCAATTTAACTATGATTTTGGTGATTTTATTGGTTGGGTAGATGACGCTGTAGCTGAGAAGAAAATACCGGGAGCAGCTATAGCCATTGTTTCTCGCGAAGGAATTATGCATTTGCAGACTTGGGGCAAAAACAATGTAGCCGAGAGTGATTCAGTTACAACTGATTCAGTATTTCGAATAGCTTCCATGTCAAAAACCTTTGCAGGCACCGCAATGTCGTTGCTGGTAGACCAGAATCTGCAGAGCTGGGATAACAGAGTTACTGATTTGTTCCCACAGATGAGGATTGGCACGAAACCATCTTCTAGGAAAATTACGCTAAAACATTTAGTGAGTCATTCTACTGGGTTAATGCCTCACTCTTATTCCAATATGCTCGACGATGGCGTCGCCTATGAAAGCATAAAGAGCAAGTTTCACGAGATTCCGACGGTATGTTCACCAGGTCAATGCTACGGTTATCAGAATGTCGTATTTTCACTAATTGCTGACGTGGTCGAGGAGAGCACTGGTGAGAGCTATGAAAGATTTATCGAAGAAGAAATATTCAAACCATTGGGAATGTTGTCCGCATCAGTCGGAATGGATTCTTTTCTAGAAAATCCAGATGCAACTGCGCCTCATCGGCTAGTGAGGGGGAGTTGGCGCGCAACAACCACCAACCCTGCTTATTATAGCGTTGCTCCAGCATCGGGAATCAATGCAAGCATTTTCGATATGACTATGTGGATTCGGGCAAATCTAGGTGCATTTCCTGAAGTTCTGTCGAATGACTTTTTATCAGAACTTCACAACCCTATAATTTCCACACCCCATGGGAGCTACTTTAATCGTTGGACTGGATTGGAGAAAGCCTATTACGCAACAGGCTGGCGTGTATTCGACTTCAAAGATGTGCGAGCGATACACCATGGCGGGGGTGTTCGCGGCTTTCGCAGTGAAATGGCATTCATTCCAGAAGCTAATGTTGGAGTAATTCTATTATTTAACGCAGAATCTAATCTAGCTAATGACGTATTACCCATATTCCTGAATAATCTCACTGATCAAATTTAAGTAAAGGCTGAATTTTATATAGCCCAATCTAGTGATCGACTTATACTCAATCAAATTAAGGAAAATTCTATGAGCTCGGTGATAGATTTACTGAAATCCCATCGCAGCATTCGAAAATTTGCAGATCGGGCTATTGACCCTAAGCTTATGGAAGAATTATTTGTCGCTGGTCAGGCAGCGGCTACATCCAGTTTTCTGCAAGGCACAACCATAGTTCGAGTTATGAAAGAAGAAACTCGTCATAAATTCGTAGACCTTGCAGGCAATCAGCCATATGTGGCAAAGGCAGCTGAATTTATGGTTTTTTGCGCCGATTTAAAACGCGCAGGAAATTATTGTGATGCATACGATAAGCCTTTTGAAGGAGATTTTACAGAGCATTTTATTATCGCCACCGTTGATGTTGCTTTAATGGCTCAGAGTCTTGTCACGGCAGCTGAATCTGAGGGTTTGGGCATTTGTTATATTGGTGGAATTCGCAATAATCCAGGCCTAGTTTCTGAGTTACTCGAACTGCCAAAGGGCGTATATCCAGTATTCGGTTTGTGTCTTGGCTATCCAGATCAAGATCCGGAAATAAAGCCACGGCTGCCTCTGCCGGTTATTATCAAAGAAGAAGTATATAATGAAGACGGTGATGAAGAGGCGATTGCAATTTATGATGAAGCGATAAGGGATTACTATCGGACTCGGACTGGTGGAGGGCATGGCATTAGTTGGTCTGAACAAGTTGCTGATTTGCTTTCAGAGAAATCTCGGCCGCACATGAAGGCTTTTCTTGAAGAAAAAGGGTTTAAATTTAATTAAGCTACTGCAGCGAATCTAAACGATAAGCGCCTGTAGAAGGCAGCACCTCTATACGGTCACTGATCTGAGACTCGATCGTCTCAGAAGGGGGGATGGCGCCAGGTCCATAGGCGAATTTGAATTCACCGTTCACTAAGCCCCTCACATCATCAGTGACAGACCAGCGTGCGACGTAGTAGTCTGATGGGGGCAGTTCAAAAGGTATTGGTAGGACAAAGTTATGGTTCATGCGGTTAGGATCATAAGTAAATCCGATATTAATCCATTCATCGTCTGCAGTATAAAGAGCGAGCTTCAGTAATCTCACATCGACCCGAAAACTCATTGTAACCATTTTTGGCGCATCAGTTAAAACTGAATCATCCTGAGGGAAAGTGACGCCTGGTGTGAGAATACCATGACTATGTTGACCATTAAGTGTACTGCTGTTCAGCAGTAAAACGAGTCCTATGGCATTGAAAAGTGTTTTGCTCATAACTTGATTATCGGTAAATAGACCCCTTAATTTTAACAAAATCCTTAACAAATTTAACCAAAGTAAACCATACACTGCCTGGATAAAGCGCAGAGCTGACCTATTTCATCGTAAATTTTGCCTGATTGTTGGGTATATCCATCAGCAGCGGCTTCGGCTACAAATTCCAAATAGAACCAATCAGACTCAATCTCTTCCGGAGGCACAACGAATTCAAGGGACCAGCTTAACGAGCTAGACGGAATAGGACCATGGTCGAAATAAGATAGGATAACCGGTGGAGGGATATCACAAATCGTGACTAATTTTTCCGTTTGAAAGTCTGACATATCGGCCTTGTGGCGAATCCAAAGATTTAATTCTCTGCTAGGTTTACCACCAAAGGGTAAGCCTCCGTCGAGCCAAGCACCTTCGAAGAACTGTAAGAACCCAGGTGCTCTCTTGGCATGGTCTGCAAATTTAACTCCTGACTCTATTGTGGCTGGATTAATGTCAGTCTTGGGCGGTATGTTCAGACCTTCTCGTGGATTCCCAAAAGCAGCGAGCGCTTGCAGGCAAACTTGGCCATCACAAATCACGCTTGCACTCATCTGTGTCACATTCCGTCCTTGACGCTGGATATGGGCATTGACTTTTACATCGCCTGCTGGGACAGGTGCGATAAAAGAAACCATAAGTGAGCGCATGGGCTGAGGTGCGGTCAGTAATTTACGCATTCCTGTGACCGCAAACGCTGTAGCAATGCCTCCATAAGCGGAACGTCCTTGTGACCAGCTTTCGTCGAAAGACGTAATATTGTCTTCGCTTTCTTCCAGTCTGCTTAGTATCGAATTCAAATCTGATAACTGCATGTTTTAAACCGTTATTCTGTCCGTAGCTTGCTCAAAAATTATTGTTCTCTGTGCTATCCTTCAACTTCTCAAATGGTTATGTCAGTCGCAGGTTTAGTAAGAGTGGTTGAGTGAAACAAGGAATACTGCAGAAACTAACTTTGTTCGCCTTTAGCGTTTGCATAGGCTCAACCGTCTGCGCTCAGCCATTCGCAACTTCCGCTCATGAACAACCCGCGGATAGTACAGGAATTGTAGCAAAAACAGAATCTAATCCCCCTAACGATGCGGTATTGATTGCTGCTCCAAAGCATCTAAATATCGAATTCCCCAGGGCGGTTCGCTTAGTCAAGTTGACCTTGCGAAACGAGCAGCGAGACTGGGTGGATATTAGCTTTCGTTATTCACCCTCCGCAAATTTCAGTTATGAATGGATATTGCCAGGCCTAGAGCCATCGATTTACTACACGGCTGACTGGGCCATACTTGCAACTAATGACCGACTCGTGCGCGGCAGTTTTAGTTTTTCATTTGGCCCAAACGCCCAGGCCCCCTCTGTTGCAAGGGCAGCCGAAGAAGCGTTGTTGCAACAACGCTACGGTGATCCATCGATTCGCTATGTCGCTCCGCCGCGCACGCAAATAATTATCAACCAAGACCCACCTAGTTATGATCCGCCATTTACTATTAAATTGGAGCGAGATCAGAATGATTAAAATTAAATGCGGGCGCATACAAAATATTGATTTAATTATAGGGTCTGTTCTAACTTTTTATTACAGCTAGATTTGTTAGATAATAGTCGGCAATCAAGAATAGTAAAGATAGAGAAAACAGTGTGACAGGCGTGCGCTAAGCTAACTCTTTGGATTGTTTAGATGTAGAATTTTTTACTCTTCTACATGCACAGTAATATATGCGTCATGGTAGAGGCCGCCATCATCAGCTCTGCCCCATAAGACGTAACTGCCAGGTTCAGAAAAAGTGGCAGTAACATTGATTATGCCATCTTCTGGAATTTCAGGCGGTAACCACAAATCCCCCCAGGGTGAATTAGCTGAAGAACGAGTGTCTTCCCAGGGTTTTGGCAGAGGGGGATCAAAAGTTACTTTGCCTTCGCCGCGGTAGACATTCCAAGAAAGAAAGAGCCCGTTAACTTTTCCAACTGTAACCTGTGTGGGCCTACGCATCATTCGACGCTCGAGCTCTTCAGCTGTATTGGTAGAGTCGCGACGTGGTTCAGGCAGTCCATCGTCCCAAATATGAGTAGTAAGATCCACAGGCTCACCAACTCGTGCGACACGGACATTATCTCCCGGTACAGTAACTACCGGTGGGATGTTCGATCTCGATTCAGGGCTGCTAGTGCCAGCTCCTAAAGAGCCAGTCTCTGAGGCAATAACCATATTGTCGACAAGATAATCTTGGCGCAATGTACCGTAAGCTTTTCGCTCTACGCCGTTTATATTTAAAGTCCATACCAGTTCGCGGTCGCCCCAGTCAGAAGGCACAGTAACTTCAAAGGTGAATCGGTTGCGTCTAGGTAGAAAGTGGGTAGGTTGGCCACGATCTGGTTCGCCAGGCGCGAAAAAGTTAGTTTCACCAATATCAGCAAAAGGCTCTTCTTCCCAATTTTCATTCATGTAGCCAAACATCATATTAAACGTGCCATCAGGGTTTGGCCGCCAGCCTTCAAAAGCTGGTTCGACATGTTGGCTGAATTGATAAGTCTGGGCTCTTAAGGAGGTTATTGACAGTAAGATTGAGCTGCCAAAGCTAATTGCAAACAGTAAAGCTAGGGACCTAGCTTTACTGTTTATTTCCGCGAATTTAACAATCATGCTTCTACCAGAAAGCGCCTTAGTCGTTTGCTGCGACTTCGCTGCTTTCTTCCTCTTCTTCAGCAATCGGAGCTACCAAAGGAGCTCCACATAGAGGGCAGCCGATGACATGATCGTTAGGACTCATATTCAAGACTTGACGTCGCTCCTCCATCGCTTCGAAGAATTGTTCATCAGTCATGGTTACTCTGATACCCAGATCAATAAACATATTTGTTACTGAGCGATTACCAGAACCTTGCCAGTTGCGAGGGTCAGGAACATTCGGATTTGTGTCAGAATTATTCATGTAACCTACGATATGGAGAATAGTCCCTTTTGGCAGCAATGGAGCGGCGTGATCAGCATAAGGATAACCGCGTACCCAGTTATGGTCATATCCAACGCAAGACAAAGTCTCTACTGTATAGCCCCAAATTGCTTCCAGGCACATACGTTCGCCAGGAGCGTGCAAATGTGGCTCGAAAGTGATGACCTTGGTGTGCTGCTGTAAGACAGTATATGCATGCAATTCTTGATTGCTTTGATTGCCAGCTATACTGATGTCAACCCCGTTGCCTAGACCAACGAAACCCTGCTGGTACTTGGGCTCGTAATCTGATTCATGGAACCGAAAACCAACTTCTAAGTGCCCGGTGGTGTCTTTGCCGTTAGAATGTAAATGTACAGAGTCTGAAACAATCCATGAATCAGCTTTCAATAAGCGACCAGCATCTTCATCAAATATATCTGCATTTCGGCCGACTTCGTGCACCGGCCATGGAATCGCCAAGCCAGGAATGCGTTCACCATTCTCATTCATTTGTGCTGTCGCCCAAATCATATGATGAAAGATGTAGCGTCCGCCCACTGTGTCACGGCCAGTGCCGGCTTGATTGTCGACGTCATTGACTTCGACTACCTCAACAGATTTGACATAACGATCTTCGGTAAGACCTGTAGGTCGAGAATCAATTTCTCCCCACCAGTCTGCCGTACCAGCTAACTTAGTCACGTCATTCATAACGACGACTAGATCTGGCTCGCCGGCGCGCCACTTAACACTATCATCGAAGACTATGGGTAATGGAGCGTCGGCTGGATCACCCTTAGGCGTTCCACTTCGCGCCCAAGTAGATATTGCAGCAATTTCAGAATCGCTTAGGGAGGGGTCATCTTTATATTCTTGAATACCGATATCTTTTTCCATATACCATGGAGGCATGGCTCCAGCGCGATCACGGAGGCCAGTCTTATATTCAATAAGTCCGGCGAATGGAGCAACTTGCTCGTAAGTCATTAATGGCATTGGACCTGCGCCACCTTCTCGATGACAACTCATGCAGCTCCGCTGCAGAATTGGCTCGATATCTTTGTGGAAGGTCACTTCTGCGGATTGAGCAGATAAAGCCCCGGATACCAAAAATGTGGCCGCAAATATTGCAGTGCTTAACAAGGATTTCACGGAAAACATGCGCATAGCTTCGCTACTCCTAATAGCTAATTCAATAAATTTGTCGACTGACTACTTATGACCAGTGCGACAGGCGAACAATAGCATTATTGGTGATCATTTTGAACGCTTGCTGACTAGAATTTATGGATAAAATCAATCTCTTAACTAATTTAATCGGCCATATTGGTGATCTCTAATAACTAAATTTTGAAAACTTTGGGTAAATTCAAGAATTTGTTCAAAAATTGTACTAGCTCTTCAGTGGCGGTTTGGTCCGCGGAGTAAAGCCCAGAGGTTGCTGCTGGCCAAGAGCGCTGCAAATATAATAATTAAAGCAAAGGTAAACCATTGAATTGCATAAGATAAATTCTGGTTAACATCCGGATTAACGGCAGGCCAGTGACGGGTCAAAGTGCCTGATTGGTTTGCTGTGATTCTGACTTCGAATGGAAAAATCGGTTCACCGAGAATTTCAGATATTACATCTATTTCGAGACTCCGCATGCGCAGCGGCCATTTATTTGGGTTGATCTGACTTGGAATAACCCGTGTGTCCTGGGGAGGGATAAAGATCTGTCCACCTATATCTACCGGCCCGTCGATCGGCCGAATGCTAGGTGGTGTGTCAGGGGGGAGGATTCCTGAGGTCCAACCCCGATGCACCAGAACCAATTCTCCATTACTGGTTAATCTCAAGGGAGTGACCACGCCATAACCTATTTGGCTATCAAAAAATTCAGCAAGAATAAGTACCGTACGGTCATTCAAGTACTCGCCCTGAAGCTGCACGTGTCGATTACGCATTTCTGGGTTTGCTCGATGTAAATGGCCAGCTGGTATGTTCTCGATCGATCCAGCATTTTCTCTCAGTTCCGCTTCAAGAATGCTTTGGGCTTCCAATTTCTCTGCTGCACGACCGAGTTGCCAAAATCCCAAATTAGCAAAACTCACAGCGGAAATTACTACACAGGTGGCGATGATCCAGTTGACGCGTATTTCGAAGCTACTGAAATAAAAAGTTCTGCGCAGCGGCACAAATTAAAACCGAGTATTAAGATAGGATTATTCAGACTAAAGCAGTCGCTCCCAGAGTTCAATATTTTTGAATGAAGGAATCGAAGCTAATTTTTCAAAAATAAACCGCAGGGCCGAGATCTTAGAAGTTAGCATTCGGGTTTGTAAAACTGGGGAACGGTTTTGTAGAAGGCACCAACAAGAATCCGATAACTGGCGCTTATAAATTAGAAAAAATAGTGTTTTCTCAAGTAACTAGTTATAAGAATTATTTAGAAAGAAGTCTCTGAAGCTATGGCCGAAATTGGAACCGAATTAACACCAAAAACACCAGTGATAGGGTGGGCGAAAATACGTAATGAGACGCCCGCTAATGATAATAACACTCCAGCATAGCAAGGAAACTGCGGCTATAATTTTGGCGCGACTCAATAGCGAAGCATTTGCATTAGTGACTTTGACCTGGGCTGATGTGGTGGCGTAAAACCATAACATATTGAGTCCAGCCAATAACATAAAGAACATTTTTGTCTGGAAAGCCGGATTATAAATATACTGGTCTGGGGACGTGGTTAAAAACATAATTCCTGTTGTCACATTTAAAAGATAGCCGACAACGCCGAATTTTACTAATTTATGTAATTCTTCATAGGCTATTCCCTTACCAACTCCTAGCATTCTTAAATCGAATACACCAACACTGCCGATTAACATACACAAACCAAGAAAATGAATAGACTCTGCTGTAGGCCAACCCCAAGGCGAATTCATAAAATCATAAATGCCGGAGCCGTATGAAAAGCCAGAGAGTAAATCAATCATGTTTAGAAAAACCGCGATGCCAGCAATACGCTATGGGTATAGGCTAGAAACCGACCTGCAGTAATGGTAATAACCCAGAGCAGTATTGACGCCATAGCTATTAATTTAAATTTGTGGTGCTCCCTCTCGGTAATGCTACTTCTGTCAAGTCGATTCTGGATCCAGGCTGCGATAATTAAGCCTATTGTTAAGGCGATAAATTTTAAATAAAAAATAGGATTCGTGAGTGCTTTCGCTGGGTACGCGAGTAACAAACCAGCTCCAGAGAGAAAAATCACGATCACGCCCATCCAGTGAATCCGATAGAAACGAGAGTAAGGGCTTAGAGCAAATTGTGGCACCCACCCCATCAAGCGAAAGGCGATAGCGAAGTTAATTCCAACCACAATCGCCATTGCGAGGGAGTGTAGGGTAAGTGTTGAGAAAAAAGCTGCACCGGATTCTCTAAACCAGATGCTTAGCGCAGTCTCTTCTATGCGTGACAGAGTTTGCAAAGTCTGAATTTTAGCCCTTGGGTAAGTACTTATTTATAACAGAGGATCTATAAATGCTTCCATTTCTGCCCGTAGTGTAGCATCTGGCAGCCTACCTCTGGCAGCATTTAAATTGTCTTCAGCATGGTAGGGTTTGGTGGTGCCGGGTATAGGAATTGCTCCAGATGAATGTGACATAACATACTTTAAGAACACCTGTGCCCAAGATGTCGCATCGATATCTGCAGCCCAATCGGGAAGAGGCCGGTCGCCAACAGCATTAAATAAACGGCCTCGACCAAAAGGGAGATTAACTAAAACTGCTATGCCCCGGTCTTGAGCCAAGGGCAGTAAGCGATTGCTGGCATTCCGGTTGCCAAGGGAATAATCTACCTGGACGAAATCTAGTTGATGCTCAGCTAATACTGATTCCATTTCCTCATATTGCCGATCATTAGAAGTAGTCACGCCAATGTAACGAAGACGCCCTTGTTCTTTTAGCTCTCGCATAGTGCGGAGCTGAATATCTACACCTCGTAAGTTATGTACTTGCATTAATTCAAAACTTTCACCGCCAAGCAGATCGAAAGAGTTCTCTATACGCTCAATGCCGCTAGCTGCGTCCTCTCGGTCCACTTTTGTGGCCAGCCACAAGTCATCTCGAATGTCTTGCTCATTCATGATGTGACCAATTATTTCTTCCGAATTGCCATAATTAGGCGAGGTGTCGATTACTTTACCGCCCCCTTTATGAAAAGCAGCGAAAGTCTCTCTAAAAGCGGTCATCTCTCCGGAATCCATAGAGCCGCGATAGTTTCTACAGCCCATGCCTACGCTAGGTATTTGCTGACCCGAAGAAGGTATGGTGGTCGTATTGAGAGCATTCTGGGCTAACAAGTGCCGAGGCAAAGTTGCCCCAGTAGCGATTCCTGCGGCTGATTTTAGAAGGTTGCGGCGGCTAATTGTCATGAGAGTCGTCCTGAATATTTCTTTAGTCGAAGTTTGGTATAACTTTTAGAATAGACTGAATGGCTCTGATGTTGCGGGCTTTAACAGGATTATGTCAATATAAAATCTGATGACGCGAAGTGATATTGCTGTGCTAGTATTCAATGCCTGCAGAACAATTTAGTGCTCGCAGCTAACAATAACAAAGACGGAGTAAGAGCATGCTAAGAATCCGACAGAAGGTGACAATTCTTCTCTCAATCCTTGCCCTTTTTAGTGTCACGGGCGGCGTTTATGCCCAGGGTGGTGATATTCCTCGTACAGCTGATGGCAGGCCTGATTTCAACGGCATCTGGCAGGCAATGGGCAGCGCCCACTATGATATTGAGCCTCATGCTGCTGATTTTGGTCCAATGTTTGAACTTGGAGCCATTGGTGCAATACCAGGAGGGTTAGGCATCGTGGAAGGGGGAGAAATTCCTTACACAGCAGCTGCTAGGCAGAAGCAAATGGAAAATAAGGCTAGCTGGTTAGAATTGGATCCAGTGGTTAAGTGTTATATGCCGGGGATCCCCAGAGCTAATTACCTCCCTTTTCCCTTCCAGATAATACAATCTCCCGAACACGTTGTGTTTGCCTATGAATTCGCAAGTGCGAGTCGGATCGTCTATGTGGACCAGCCGGATTTTGAAGCGCCAATTTATTCCTGGATGGGACACAACCTTGCATCTTACGAAGGCGATACGCTAGTAATTGACGTGACTGACCAAGTGCCTGACACCTGGTTTGATCATGCTGGAAATCATCATACTGAATCCTTGCGAGTTACCGAGCGCTTCACTCATTTGAGTCCCGATGTTGTGATGTATGAGGCAACTTTGGAAGATCCCAATGTCTATACACGTCCGTGGACAGTTAAGTTCCCTTTGTATCGCAGGTTAGAGGAAAATATGCAGTTGCTCGAGTACAAATGTGTAGAGTTTACTGAGGAGCTGATTTACGGCCATCTGCGTAAAGCGGACTAATGGTGTAGTTGAACTAGCAGAGGAAAGCGCCCTGGCGTATGCCCCGTCAGGGTCAATGATAAGTTATTGATGCAACGTTTGAGACTGCTTTAAGGTGGTTGATATAAGCCCGCCCTTGAATAGGGTTTTGTTTGTGGAAAGTTTATAGGCTGAGGATTGCATTATCGTTTGTAAAAAATGCTCCCATGCTCAGCACCTCAAAGATCATGAAGAATGTTAAAATCCATATCGCAGATACAGTCAAAAACTACCGAGAGATTAATTTGAAAAGCTTCTTTAGCTTCAGCAACTTTACCCTCCATATTTTCGCGTCGAACGCCGAGCAAAAAATTTTTAATAGAAATATCAATGGAATGTCATGAAGTCATCCATTTGTGATCTATTAGATATCGAATTTCCATTAATAGCTTTTAGCCATTGCCGAGATGTAGTCGTAGAAGTATCAAAAGCTGGCGGCTTTGGTGTGTTGGGGGCTGCCCGATATACTGCGGAATCGTTAGAAGTAGAGCTCAACTGGATCGATGAGAACATTCAAGGTAAACCTTATGGGGTTGATCTAATTGCTCCTACCAGTATGGCTGTCACCGAAGAAAATGATTCTCCCGAAGAAATAAGAAAGCGAGTGCCCCAGGGGCACAAAGATTTTGCTAGTGGCATACTAGAACGCCATGGTATTGATGCCGCTGATATCTATTCAGAGCATTATGATCGGAGCTCATTCTTAACTAAAGGCAAAGCAGACAATATTATTGACGTTGCGTTCTCTCACCCGATTAAGCTCATAGCTAATGCATTAGGTGTGCCTCCTACCTATATGATAGACATTGCAAGACAGAATGGAGTTGCAACTGCAGCTCTGATAGGAACCTGCGAACACGCTATTAAGCAAGTGGAGGCGGGTGTTGATATCTTGGTTGCCTCGGGCACGGAAGCAGGTGGACATTGTGGAGATGTTTCAACGATGGTTTTGATTCCAGAGGTCTGTAGTGCGGTAGAAGGATCAGGTGTCCCAATTCTTGCTGCCGGAGGAATAGTTACTGGCAGACAGATGGCAGCCTGCATGGCAATGGGGGCGTCTGGCGCCTGGACCGGGTCTGTGTGGCTTACCTCCGCAGAGTCTGATCTAACGCCAGTATTGAAAGAGAAAATGCTAAGAGCCTCGTCTCGTGAGACTGTGCGTTCTCGATCGAGAACAGGTAAACATTCCAGGCAGTTGCGTTCGCCCTGGACTGAGGCTTGGGAAACAGAGGCGGCACCAGAGCCATTGCCGATGCCCTTGCAATCTCAAGTAACAGAAATACCACTGGCGAAAGTTTCCAAGTTAGCAGAAGTGGGGCATGATGGCGCCAAACAACTTGCGACCTCATGGGTAGGTCAAGGCGTAGGATTAATGCGAAACACACAATCCAGCAAAGCTATCGTATATGAGTTTATGCAAGACTATTTGAAGGCCAGTGAAAGACTATCTTTCAGTTTGGAAGAGTAAAAACTGAGCTCGAATAATCAGCTAGATTTATTGTATTAGTCACCGAGTTCTTCGAGTAGTGGCTCAGTAAATCCGTCTATTCCGGCGAGGGCTAAGATTATTAGCAACGCAGTTTGTGGACCTAGATGTGAATTTATGGGTATAAACCATTCTCCGGGAGAATGAACACCGCCTCCATTTCCGCCGCCGGCAATAGTGATTGCTGGAATTCCTAGTGACATCGGCACATTTGAGTCAGTGCTGGAGATGCTTAGCTCCTGCAGTTCAATGCCAATCTTGTCGAACGCCAGCGCAGCTACCTGCACAATAGCGCTTTCAGTGGGTGTTTTACCTACTGGGCGGTCGCCGATCAAATTAAACTCTACTGAAATTTGACCGTTGTTCCAGCGGGCATTCTCTTCTGCCACTGCTGCATTTGCTGCATTTTTCGCTTTTTGCTCAAGTAGGGCAAGTTCCTCGCGATCGTTAGAGCGCAAGTCGATTGCAAATATTCCATCGGCAGCGATTGAATTCACGGAGGTTCCACCCTCCACCGTGCCTACAGTAAAAGTTGTCTTTGGATAACCGGGTGTTTCAAATTCGGAAATCTTAGCGATGGCTCGACCCATAGCATGGATCGCGCTAGCCATGCCGAATGCACCAAAGGAATGTCCTCCAGGTCCTTTAAAATGGAACTCGAACCTGCGACTACCAGTTCCTCCTGTGGTAATCCGACGTAATCGAACGCCATCAACTGAAACGAAGCCATCAATATTTGGGTGGTCACGGAAAATTGCTTTTATGCCCCTTAAATCACCGCGACCTTCTTCTCCAACATTGCCCGCGAACATAATGTCGCCAACGGTGTTAAGGCCACTTTCATTTAAGGCGCTAATTAAGGATAAAAGGACGGCAAGCCCTCTAGTGTCGTCTCCAATTCCTGGCGCATAGTAGCGCCCAGCTCGTAACTCAACTGTGGTATCAACACCTTCAGGAAAAACTGTGTCGAGATGTGCGGCAATTAAAAATGTGGGGCCATCACCGATGCCTTTGCGAATACCAATTACATTGCCTTCGGTATCAATGTAGGCGTCAGGCAAGCCTCTCGCTTGCATTTGCTTCAAATAATACTCTGCGCGAGCTTGCTCCTTAAAAGGAGGCGCCGGAATCTCGGTTAAGCGAAATTGCTCTCGAATATTTTCAGGCTCAGTTTCGAGGATGCGTTGCAACATTGTTTGTACTTGATTATTAGCACTAACTTGTTGAAATGTGGAGTCGACATCGTCTTCGATAGGAACAACATCTTGTTGTGCATGCGCCGATCCTAAAAGAAGACAGGCAACAAACATAGTAAGTAGGCATAAGAAAGGTCTAGCTCGCTCATCAATAATCATTAATTTATCCAGCTAAAGACATGATCGAGAGTAACTTTTTCGAAATCATCAAAATGTCGTGGCATTATTCAGATCTTACCAAAAGGAGGCTGTCGAATAATAGATCCACTTCTGCTGCGGAAACCTTGTTGACTGACATGTGTAGCTGAAAGCTTTCTCGCAATGACTCCCCAATTCTTCCCTCATGACTCAGTAAAAGGGCCAATTCTTTAACGATTTCGTCGCCGAGCTCCGTAAGCTTTGGTCGGATTTGATTTGGTAGATCTGGAATAGGTTTCGAAATAGGTGAACTTAACCAGTCGGCCAAACTTCGGTATTGGATAGCTTTGGCGACGTTAATTTGTGTAATAAAGAAATTTTCAATGGAATCTCCGATTAACCCCTGTGACTCTGCGGCAAGAACAGCATTCTCAATCACAACCTCCTCTCGTGGTAAATCTTCGACTGGTAAGCCGTTTACAGATTTATACATCGCAACATCTTCCATGTGTTTTAGTCGCTCATTGATTAGCTGGAAAGCAGTTATAGTCTCAGGTTGGGCGGCGGCTGGTTGCCAAAGTAACAGAATTAAACTGGCCAGTAATGGAAATCGAAGTAGCAAATTGCGCATCGGCAGGGCGGACAAGAGGTTTGTTGGGTTATTACGGTGGTTATTCAGCATTTGATGGCAAATTATCTTAGCTTAAGTCTTTACATTATAATCATTAGTGTGGTCGAAAAAACTAAGTATTTAAACGGCAAAAGTTAACGTGATAACTACAAAAATAGCAGGAATCAAGGCAATCAAAAGAATTAAAGTGGGTGAAGGAAAAGTTGCAAGCAGCATTTTTTTGGCGCTCTTTGTACCTGTATTATTAGCTTCATGTTCTGATAAATCTTTGGTGGCCGGGATAGAGCCAGTTCTTCCAGAGCGACCGAATATACTTTGGCTTGTAGCCGAAGATTTAAGCCCGATTATTCCACCTTTTGGTGATTATACAGTCGAAACTCCTAATTTAAGTCGTCTTGCGGCTGAAGGTGTGCGTTATTCGCGAGTTTTTTCAACGTCAGGGGTCTGTGCCCCGAGTAGGGCGACAATCGCAACCGGGCTCTATCAAAATCGTATTGGAGCCCATCACATGCGCACTACCAGCGTTGTTGATGAAGGTCCAGCAGGGCTAATGCCCTATGAGGCGGTTCCTCCTGCCCAAGTAAAAATGCACAGTCAATATTTTCGTGAAATAGGCTATTTCACCTCAAATAATGCAAAAGAAGATTATCAGTTTAGGAAGCCTCTCACTGCATGGGATGAAAGTAATTCAGATGCACACTGGCGCAATAGAGCGCCAGGTCAACCCTTTTTCTCAATCTTCAATTTTGGTATTACTCATGAATCTCAAGTTTGGGCTCAGCAAGAAAATCCACTTCTCGTCTCTGAAAATTTGGACGTGCCGGTGCCGCCTTATTTGCCTTCAACCGATATCGCTTTGCGCGATATTAGACAGGTTTACAGCAATATTGTGGCAATGGATCAACAGATCGGCAATGTTCTCGATCAACTCGAAGAGGATAATTTGTTAGATAGTACCATTATCTTTTTCTATAGCGATCACGGAGGTCCACTACCACGACAAAAGCGGTTGTTATACGATTCCGGCACTCATTTGCCATTGATTATTCGATATCCAGATGGCTGGCGTTCTGGTGAAGTGGATGATCAGCTGATCAGTTTTGTAGATTTTAAATCTACTGCATTGTCATTGGCTGGTGTTAAGCCTCCAAATTATGTTGACGGCCGAGCATTTATAGGAAAATTTTCAAATACTCCAAAGCGGCGATATGTGCACAGTGCTGCCGACCGGTTCGATAATCAATACGATACAATTCGTGCGGTTAGAGACTCCCGTTTTAAATACTTGCGTAATTATAATCTTGATAAACCTTATTATCTGCCTTTACCCTATCGGGAGCAGATGGCAATAATGCAAGAGCTATTGCGACTTGAGGAAAGTGGTAGCCTAAATGAAATTCAAGCTCAATGGTTTCGATCTCAAAAATCACCTGAAGAACTTTTCGACGTCGATAATGACCCTTATGAGTTGAGAAACTTAGCTGATGATCCTCATTATGCTGATAAGTTAGTTGAGTTACGCACCGAAATGGATTTATGGCTAGGCCAAATTAATGACTTGGGTTTTATTCCGGAGCTAGAGTTGATTGAAAAACTTTGGACTGACGGTAATCAACCGAAAACTAAACCGCCTAGCATCAGTGAACAAAATGGGATGGTGCGACTATCAAGCGAGACTGTGGGTGCAAACATTGCTTATCAAATAACGTCAGTTGAAGAGCACCTTTCTGCTAAAGAATTCAGCAACCCATGGCAAGTCTATACTCGTCCTATTCTTTTGGCGGCAGATGAGCAACTTTTTGTGCTTGCTCACCGAATCGGGTTTGCTCCGAGCGAGCAGGTCATCTACCGACGAAATTAAAAAATATCATACAACTGATTTAAATTTTCCTCTGAAAATTTTCTTCATCTAAGCTCGTATAATTCTGACCCCGGATAAAGGCAAGGTGTTAGGAGACTGGCGCCTAATGCCCGATACGGCGCATTGGGGCGAGAGAGCGGTCGATGATGGAGGCTATGGTTGAGGCTAGCAGTAACCAGGCAATTATTGCTGTGATTTGTTCCATCACGTCCGTGAAATCCTGGCCTAAACCCAATCTGGAAAAAGCGACAGTAACTAGGGGTACAAAATAGAAAATACCATTCCAGCGCCCTAGAAAGCTCATTTTCAAGTCCTTTTGTCGGAATAAAAAATAAGAATCCAGCACATATTGGGAGAACGCTAAAACAATTAATGCTGGCAAATAGGGATTAATAATTCCTGCATACACGCAACCTATGAGGCCGCCAGTTACAAAGACAAAATCTGTGCCATGATCGAATAGTTGCCCCCGCGTTGATGCTGTTTTTGTTGCGCGGGCCACGATGCCATCAAAATAATCTGTGATTAGGGCAAGCAAAATGAAAGAGAAGAGCGTTAACCCTGCGAGTAGGTCTGCTACGGCAATCCCCCAAGCTACTGGAATAGTAAGAAGCAGTCGGATTGCCGTAAGAAAATTAGCCATCCTAACTAAAGAGTTCTCGCTGAGCTCGGCGCCAAAAGACCAAGCCAATTACGGCATTAAAAAGTATGAAGAAATTATGTTGTACGAACCCAAAGGCAGCCATTTGCCCTTCATTTTCTGGAAACAGGATTACCCAGACTGTAATTGCCGCCGCTCTCATAGGGGTTGGTACTGCCGCGGCGAAGAAAATCACCGGCAAATAAGGCAGTAATTCCATGAAAGAGGCTTCGACACCAAACAGTCTCAGTGCAATAGTGTATACGACAATAGCCGCCAGTAGGGCAGGAGATCGTAGCAACAAGAACATCAGGTAATGCTTAATTTTCGCCTGTTTGAAGGCATCCAAAATGCGTTTTGTTCTGAACTGGTTGTTAGGTAATATTTTGCCATCGAAATAGAGTACCCAGGCTGTGAAAAAAATTGCAGCACCAACCGCAATGACAGGCATAAGACTAAAAACATCTGGTAAGCCACCGCTCCCAAATACATAGCCTATTGATGCCCACACTAGCAGATAAAATACTTCGCAGAACATTATAAACAGCATGACAGACCCGACTTCCCAGCCGGGAATTTTATCTCGTTTGTTCAGATAGTAAGCCATGGCACCTTTGCCTATCTGCTCATTAAAAATAGAGATGATGTAAGCACTGGCGCGAATGGGAAGTATATCCCTGTACTTTATGTCTGCTAAAAACCAATTGAGGGCGCGAGTAACAACTAATGTGTCGATGGCGAAATAAAAGAAAGAATAGCCTATCATTAATCCCAACCAGGGCAGCCAGGCGACATTCGCGAACACTTGGGTCATATAGGCAATTAGAGATAAACCTTCTCGAACAGCAGCACCGTTTAATCGATAGTAAAGATAAGCAAAACAAACGGCCGTTAATCCCAAGAATAAGATTCTGCCTGCTGCGCTGGGTTTTGATTGAGCCATGCCATTCTCCGACTCTTTTTCCGAGGTGGCTTTAGAAATTTCGTTATTTTCTTCATTTTTAGCAGGTTCGGTCATAGTTAGTTGCCAGTATTAATAATTTTTTTCAATGTGTCTTCCAAGGGTGTAAGTGTAATGCCAATTGCCTTGTCAGCGTTAGTTTGAACTACTTCATCTTTAGTTATCACGTCGATTACAGTTGGTGTCATTCCACCGCCCTTTAAAGTACTAGCGATCGCTGAACCTATTTTTGCGATTACAATAGGTACGCTGCCGATTTCAACTGTCTTGCTCATCAATTCGGCAGTTTTCTTAATGATGTCGCGATAAGTCATACTTTCTGGCCCCACTAATTCATGGGTTACTTGCCCGTCAGGAGGGTTTTTACAGATCTGAATAATTGCTGTACTTAAGTCATCAATATCTAATGGGCGCATGCAGTATTCACCACCGCCCAAAACTTTGGTTCGACCAGCCGACGCGAGACCCACTATCGCGCTCGCGCCAGCTGCTCCAGGTCCAAGTAATATTGGAGTACGAAGAATGCTCGCTGTAAGTCCTGACTCTTTAATCAGTTGTTCGGCACTGCCTTTGGATCGGAAATAAGCATTAGAAGAATTTTTACTCGCGCCAACCACGCTAATAAAAATCAAATGCTTGACATTGCTTTTCATGGCTGCCTGAACCACTGCTGCCGTAGCGGCAACATTCGCTGATGCATAGTTAGAGTTCTTTGCCTCAATAAGTATTCCCGCAAGATGAACAACACAATCAGCATCTGCCATCGCCGTTTCCAAGGAAGCGGGATCGTCATAAGCAATAATATGAGGATCAATGGTCAGGGATTTAGGCAGGCCAGAAAATGCTCGTTCGCTGCGAACACCGGCTGTTATTTTTATTTCTGGTTCATTTTTTAACTGCTCGAGTAAGTTTTGACCGACGCTGCTATTAGCACCAGTTACTGCTATTTTCATTGAATAATTATTCCTTAATTAAGATATGGAGGGTCCAGGGAAATACGTCCATGTTTGTATCAAGCTAGCACTTTTTAATGCGGAGTTTGAGATAAAAATTCATCCTTGACCGTGAAGAAAAAATACAAGTTAAAGTAATTCAACCTAGTTGAACTAAATTTTCGAGCTTTTTACTTCGTTGAAGTTTATTTGCTGATGTGTTTTTAATCTGCTCTAACACTGGAGGGTCAAAAGCGATTTTCTTGCGCGATATTGGAGCATCTTCATAGGCAGTTGTCCGCATACGCGGATTACGATCCATTTGCTTCAGTGCGGATTCCATCCCCTCCGGCGACCATTCCTGCCCATGGTCCGCGCCGGCGGCACGTGTAATACTTTCATTCATAAGCGTTCCACCAATGTCATTAGCTCCAGCATTTAGACACGCTAAAACTCCTTGCTGCCCCATCTTTACCCAAGAGGTTTGTATATTATCGATGAGGCCATTGAAAACAATTCGAGCAATTGTGTGCATGAGAATAGATTCTCTAAAACTAGGACCAGCTCGAGATTTGCCTTTTAAATACATAGGCGCTTCCATGTGCACATAAGGCAAAGGAACAAACTCTGTAAAGCCTCGCGTTTGGGTCTGAAGGTCCCGGATAGCTACTAAGTGACTTGCCCAGTGAGCCGGACTCTCTACATGACCATACATGACTGTCGCTGTAGTGTTAAAGCCCACCTTGTGTGCGGTAGTCATCACCTCTAGCCATTGAGCTGTGTTTAATTTGTCCGGGCAGATCAATTTTCGAATATCGTCGTGTAGAATTTCCGCTGCAGTTCCTGGGAGCGTCGACAGTCCAGCCGTTTTCAACTGTGTTAAAAATTCTTCGAGTGAAATTCCGAGGGTTGCAGCGCCTTGCCAAACTTCCAAGGGCGAGAAGGCATGGATGTGCATTCCTGGAACGGCCGTTTTAACGGTGGTAACAATATCTAGGTAAGTTTGACCGGTATAATCTGGATGGATTCCACCTTGCATACAAACTTCAGTTGCGCCACGACCCCAAGCTTCTTGACAGCGTCGAGCTATCTCTTCGGCGCTAATATCGTAGGGGCGACCTCGTAGATTTTCGCTTAATTTGCCTTTTGAAAATGCGCAGAACTGACATTTGAAGTAACAAACGTTTGTATAATTAATATTGCGATTAACAACATAACTTACGGTGTCGCCATTGCGTTCTTGTCTAAGTTCGTTAGCAGCTTGAGTCAAATAGCTAAAATCAGCCCCTCTACTTTCAAACAAGAAAGCGATCTCTTCTTTCGACAGGAGAGTCCCTTGCACGTTTTTTGTTACCAATGCTTTAATCATTGAGCTAGTATTTTTGTGATTTCTAGTGTGGAGAATCAAATCTCTTTCTAATTGAGGAATGTCTGTCCGTTCACCTGGTGTCCACGTATCCCTTTTTGCAAAACCGCTAGCATCTGCAAGGCGCAAAACAGGCGCAACCGTTTCGGTGGCGAGCCATTGCTGATAGTTCATTGCATAAGTAGGATAAATTGTGAGGCGTTGTTCCAGAAATTTTCCTGCAGCTTCTGTTTCTCTTGCCAAATTATCAAGATGTGGCCATGGTGCTTCTGGATTAACATGATCTGGTGTCAGCGGAGAGACACCACCCCAATCATTAATGCCAGCATTGACCAGTTGGGGCAAGACGCCAGGACTTAAGTTCGGCGGCGCTTGAATGTTCATTTTGGGGCCAAAAATTAGGCGCGCGACGGCAATAGTCCATAGCAACTCATTGAGGTCAGGCTCAGGCGCTGAGGACATTTTAGTGTCTGGCTTGGCTCGGAAATTCTGAACAATAATTTCTTGAATATGACCGTGGCGATTATGGATCTCTTTAATAGCGAGTAAAGACTCAATCCGCTCCATTCTGGTTTCGCCAATGCCAATTAGAATCCCTGTGGTAAACGGGACAGCATGCTGACCGGCTATATCGATGGTTTTCAGTCGAACTTCTGGAGTTTTGTCCGGAGAACCATAGTGTGGCATGCCTTTTTCGCATAGTCTGGAAGACGCCGATTCCAGCATGATTCCCATTGAGGCACTGACTTTTCTTAGGTTTTGAATTTCCTCTGCAGTCATATTGCCCGCATTTATGTGAGGTAACATCCCAGTTTCTTTAAGAACTCTCTCAGCGATGTGGGTTACATAGTCTAGCGTGCTGTTATACCCCATTTCCGTCAAAGCTACTCGAGCAGCTTTGTAGCGCAGTTCCGGTTTTTCCCCTAAAGTAAACAGTGCTTCTTGGCAGCCTTGAGCTGCACCCTCGTGGCATAGTCTCAGGACGTCTTCTGCTGCGAGGTAAGGGCTAGCTATTCTGCGAGGCGTTTTCGCGAAGGTGCAGTAGTGACAGACATCTCGGCACAGATGAGTAAGAGGGACAAATACTTTCTTCGAAAAAGTAATGATATTTCGGTGGCTGTAATCGCGCATCTTACAGGCGATATCGGCTAAGGCAGCCGTGTTATCAACGTCTGCTAAGGAGAGCGCCTGTTCTCGAGAGAGCGCTGTTTGGGTGTCAAATTGATGCAGCACTGTGGGTCTTTTAATGAGATTTCAATAAATTTTTAATAAATAGCTATTCGAGAACATAAGATTAACAGTCTGGTGGTTAAAAAGGTAACTAAGAGCGGGTTTTCAGTAAATGAAATGCGACAATCTGTTACGAAAAGAATTGAAGTCTATCTCTCACGAAATAACGCTTTCTGGTTTAAACTAGCTAAAAAGCAATGCTAGGAAAGAAAATATAAGAAGAGATTATCAATGAAAGTAAATTCCACACTGTTAAGCGTAGCGTTTGGTTTAAGCGGCTGTCTCACTGGAGCGATCTTCTCGTATACGCCTTTAAATGCTCAAGTTAGCGATCAGGTCGGCGATGCATTTTTTATTGAAAATGTAAGAATCATTATTGGTGATGGCAATGTAATCGAAAATGGTTTTCTTGAAATTGAAAATGGATTAATTGAAACAGTTTCAGCCGGAGCTCTTGTAAATGCTGAAGCTAAAATGTCCATTGATGGTCAAGGAAAAACTATCATGCCTGCGCTAATCGATGGTCATTCACATCTCGGTTATCAAGGTAGAAGTAGTTGGGGTTCACAAAATTATGGTAAGCAGAATCTTATCGACAATCTGGAGCAGTACGCCTACTACGGATTCAGCGCAGTTTTTTCAGCGGGAAGTGATGCTCCCAATATAATAAACAGTGTGGAAAACGCCAGGCAGGATGGTGAGTTTATCGGTGCGCAAGTACTTTTTGCGGCAGGGATGGCACCTCCAGGCCAGGGCCCAAATGATCAATTTCTGAGTCATGCGTTAGCCGTTGAAGACGAGGTAAGTGAAACTATTCTCTTTGGTTTAGAGAATCCTGAGCAAGCTAGACAACAAGTTAGGGCAGCCTCGGCCAATGGTATTAAATTTATCAAAATATGGGTCGATGATCGCGGAGGTAGTCAGCGCAAATTATCACCACCGATTTATGAAGCGGTAATTGAGGAAGCTGAAAACCTGGGCTTAAAGGTTTTTGTTCATCAACAGTTTGCTTCGGATATGCCAGGACTTTTGTCAGCCGGTGCCCGTGGGTTTTTGCATGGTCGAATTGGTCAGGATTTTGATAGTGATATCGCGAATCAAGCTAGTGCTAGTGGCGCTTTTATAATTCCCAATTGGGGGTTGGCTGAGCTTAGGCGAGAGGCTATAGGCGAAGACAGTTTTTTAAGTGATATTTTTACAGACGAAGTGATGCAGCCTCTTACAGCGGGCAATGATAGTCGGCAAACCGCATTAAGACGAAATTCGGTTTCTGAGGCAGAGCGATCTGCTAGTTTTTTAGGCCTGATCGATGCGGGAGTGGATATCGTTTTGGGAACTGATGCTGGCGCAGTACCTGACCACCCTTTTGGATATACCGGTCATCGGGAGCTGGAGATATATGTTCGGCTAGGTATGACTCCAATGCAGGCTATCGTGGCTGGAACGAATAATGCAGCCCGCCATCTAGGGCTCGAATTCAAGGGTGAGCTTAAGCCAGGATTTTCGGCCGATATAATTCTTTTAGAGCAAAACCCCCTCGAAGATATCCGTAATACTCGTTCTATTGAACGGGTTTTTCTCGCTGGCGTGGAAGTTGATCGTGGCCGGTTAAAAGATAAATGGAAGCCTTAATATCAAGAATCCAATAACCTTGACTTTAGCTGTTTTCTGGATGTCAACGTGAACTTTTTCTTTGTCAGATACAAACTCTGTTTTTCCAAGAACAGCCCTAAAGCATCTTAGATTTTTATTGATTTAGATAAACCTAATACTGGGGACGCCTACCGTTGTCCTTGCTAACTGCTGTTATGATGTGGCTTAAACAAAGTGTCTTGAGAATAGCTTAGGAGTATCATTTAACCGCAATTGCTAATAAATTACTGACCCAATACTAATTGAGCACGGCATTGGTATAAGAGGACCTGCGCGCAAATGACTAAAGATATTGATCCAGATTTTGATCCCGCCAAACACACCCTCACCGAATCCAGTTATTTCGAAGACTTAGAGATAGGGCAACGATTCTTGAGCCCTTCTCGTACCTTAGGGGACGCAAACTTCGCAGCTTTTCAAATGGTCTCAGGTGACAATCATCCAATTCACTATGATGAGGAATACTGCCGGCGCCGCGGGTATCCAGGATTGTTAGCTCATGGTTTGCAAGTTGCAGCGCAATGTGCACCAGGTGCTGGAATGCTCCCGCATGTATTAGAGGATAGCCTAATTGGCTTGATCGAACATAGTGCAAAATTTTTAAAACCTGTGTATAGCGGAGATACTGTCTATCCTGCACTAGAAGTAATTGACCTGACCCCAGGAAATACGACTGGTGTAATCACGTTACGTACGACAGTACATAATCAGCGACGTCAATTGGTGTTAGAGGGTGCACAAAAAATGTTGGTTAAAAAAAGGTCGATAGCAGCAATCAAATAAATGAGCATTCATCTCCGCCAGATATGTTTAGTCGCTGCCGAGCTTCAACCCGTTGTTGAGCAGTTAACTAATGTATTCGACATAGAAGTCTGTCATCGTGATCCTATGGTAAAACAATATGGTTTAGAAAATGTATTACTGCCGCTGGGTACAGACTTTTTAGAAGTTGTCGCGCCAATTGAAGAAAATACTGCAGCCAGCCGCTACTTGAATCGCTTGGGCCGAAATGGTGGTTATATGGTTATACTGCAGGCTGATTCCAAGGATACTCAAACTGCAGTTAGATCTCGCGCATTAGCTGCTCGTGTGCGCATAGCTCATGAAGAAGAAAGAGATGGCTGGAGTTCATGTCAGCTTCATCCAGCGGATATGGAAGCTGCTTTTTTAGATATTGAATGGGACGCACAAGAAGATTTTACTGGATGTTGGCATTCCGCCGGCGGCCTAAATTGGCAGCAATTTAGACAAATAAATACGACAGTAAAGTTAGTAGGTGCCCAGCTGAATTGCTCGAACCCTTTGGCTTTGGCCCGATTGTGGCGGGATATACTAGGTACTGGGGTCGAAGATGCGGAAAGGGAAATTTCTCTGATTAACGGGAAATTACGGTTCGCCGAATGTGGCTCTGGAGAATATGGGAATCTTGCAGGAATTACACTCAGGGTTAAAGATAAGCAACGAATTATTTCATTGGCTCATGATTATGGATGTGTCAGTAATTCTATGACTGGCTCTATTCAAGAGGAGCTGGAAATCTGCGGAACAAAATTTACTTTGGTTGACTTATGACCTTGAAAGAAATAACTGGTTTGAGTTCAAGCAGCGATAGAAAAAATTGCAGTGTGTTCTACTTCCAAGGCAACTTCGTTGTCTGTCCACATGGAAATATACAGTTTAATAAACTGATGGCCTTTTTTTTTCCATTTCTCAGTAGGCACGGCGCGAACCTCAATAGATTGTCCAACCCGTAGTGACTTTCTTAAGGTTAGGCGGCTACCGGTATGAATCCATGCTGGTAAAAGGAATTTTCGCATTAATGCCTTATTACAGGCATTAAGAATGAAGAAGGGATGCAGTAGCCCAGACTCACCATTATAGATATTAGATTGGTCTCTTTGTATTGCGACGTTCTCCATATTGTCGGATGCGGTGGGTTGCCAAAGATAAGCTGGCGTTGGTTCATTGAGAGTTATCGCATCCCAAGAGATTTCATTTCTTTTTAATTCTTCAGGGTTTCGACGTAGCTGTGCTTTCACATTAATGGGCGGTAATTGATCAGGAAGTGAAGACTCAAGTTTAGCTATGAGCACATTATCTTCGTTATAAGCGAAAGTGTGGTGGTTGCGCTGGCTCGACTCTGAATTCAGATCCTCTGTTTCAATTGTTAGTAAATTGTTTTCATAGGCAGGTTTTATAAACGCGATTTCCATAATGCCTCGAGATAACCAATCTTTTTTATAATACTGCACCAGGGGTTGGCTGAGATAGCCAAATACATTTACACCACTAACTAAGGCGCCAGCGAAGCCATACTTGGCAGCAATCTCATCGCTGTGAATTCGATTCTCTGAAGACTGAGCATCGTTCAAGGCAAGAATCTGAAAATTAGGGATTGTGGTCATTTATTTTCTTTCTGTTCTACCCATAAGATAAAACTCGTCATTAGGTCGGATAGCGGCCATATTGGCGATTCTATTGGAGAGCGCGAAGAGTGCGGTAATCGCTCCTATGTCCCATACATCGTCTTTGCTAAATCCTTGTTTCTGCAAGATATTTATATCGCTTTCCGTCACTTCAGCAGACTTTTGGGATACTTTGATCGCAAAATCCAACAAAGCTTTCTGTCGATCTGAAATGTCAGCTTTTCTGTAATTAGTGGCAATCTGATCTGCAATCAATGGGTTTTTCTCACGAATTCGCAGGATTGCGCCATGAGCTACAACGCAATAAATACACTGATTTAGCCCAGAAGTGGCAACAACGATCATCTCTCTTTCGGCTTTGCTGAGACCAGACTCTTTTTCCATCAAGGCATCATGAAATGCAAAGAATGCCCGAAATTCATCTGGACGGTGGGTCAATGCCAAAAATATATTGGGGATAAAGCCGGCTTTATCCTGAACATCAAGGATTTTATCCTGCAAGTCTTTAGGTAGTTCATTGATATCAGGTATCGGAAATCGGCTAATCGGTAGGTTAGACATCAATATTCCTATTTTGATTAGTGACGCTGAATCGAGGCGGAGTGATAAAGCTCCATAGTGGGAGCCACAGAGGCTAACTCTGCTATTTTCCCGACAAATTCGGCGGATTCTGCAACTTGGAAATGTTGTTCCAGATGTTCCATGCTTTCCCAGCGTTCAACAAAGACTAGTCGATTAGGATCTTCATTATCGATATGGACCCCGTGACTTATACAGCCAGCTTCAATGCGAGAACGATTAACATGCTCCTGACATATGCGCAGTGCTTCATCGATTGTTTCATCACGAATAGTTACGCTACCAATAATTATAATCATCGGCTTGTTCCTTGCTACCCTGTTTTAATGTTTGCTCAGTATACGCCTAACCATCGGTTCGAAATCTTCCAGTGTCATGGACTCATAATCAGGGTCGAAGGCTGGCATATCATATTTGTCCACAAACTCTTTGGTGTATTCGTAATAAGGGTTATGAATATGTTTGTCCCTGGCATCTTTTTTTATACCTATATGTTCAAAGTAGTAATAACCTTGAAAGATCGTGTGATTACCGAGCATCCAGTGATTGGCATCTGAAACAAAAGGTTTAAGGATGGCGGCAGCAACACCGCCATGGTCAAACGTACCTATTGTGTCGCCAATGTCATGTAGGAGTGCACAGACGACATATTCTTCGTCCCTGTCGTCACGATGGGCTCTAGTCGCTGTCTGTAGGCTGTGCTGTAATCTATCGACGGCAAACCCACCAAAATCACCATCCAATAAGCGCAAGTGCTGCAATATTCGATCGGGTAAATCAGTAGTGAATGACTTGTAGTGATCCATAATGATTTCCACATCTTCCTTGGTGGCTTCATCGAACCTGGTAAAGTTAGCTTGCTTGTTCATATTTTTCCTTTTACAACTCAACTACCGTCGACTAGTAGTTTACAAGAAACGAGGCCTTTGTAGTTAGTCCTCCTCAGCCGGAAGACTGTATGCCACTAACTGACCTGGGGTTTGCAGGACGATGCGCTGTCTGCCTTCGTGTTCGTAGGTCATCATGCCGTACATGCCCAGTCCTGGAGATTCCACCATACCCAGTCTTGCACCGGATTTCTTATCTATGGCAAACATATAAGGTGTATGACCGTCATCGCCGATAGCGGTGTGCAATAGCATTCCTGGGGTCACCATCAACGCAGAATGGTTGATATTTCCTGTAGGTGGAATATCCAAGCCTTCTAAAGCGGGATGTTCCTGGATGAACCGTGGCGTTCCACCATTAGGTATCCACCACAAATGCTCACCTGTGTTCAAATCAATTGCAGTAATACGACTATACGGTGGCTTTTCAAGCGGCAGGCCTTGCGGTCCGCGGACGCCATTAGGAGTGCCTAAACCAACTGCAAAATCAGCAATGGTTACGCCAGTGGGCCTGTCTAGAATTATATCTCTTTCCTCTCCAGGAACTATGGTGCGCCAACCGCAGTTAGTGCGCGAGATGGTGTAGATAATCCCAGTCGATGGATCTGCGGCTGGTGGACCAGTAATGTTGGTGCCACCTAGTTCGCCGGGGCACCAGACAGAACCAATTAACCCTTCTGGATTATCTTTATGAATAGGGGGATTAAAGATGCCACCAAGCCTGTAGTCAGCAATGATATCCAATGCTTGTTCCCGTAATTCAGGCGTAAAATCGATCAGACCATCAATATTTAGTTCTTGAATGTCATAAGGGGCTGGTTTAGTTGGAAATGGCTGAGTCGGTGACAGCTGTTCTCCTGGCACTATGGACGCAGGAACTGGTCGTTCAACGATTGGCCAGATAGGTTCTCCGGTAGCTCTATTAAAAGAATAAAGAAACGCTTGTTTAGTAGCTTGGAAGACACCTGGCACTATTCTTCCATCTACTTCGACATCCATTAGCAATGGCGCTGTAGGAGTGTCATTATTCCATACGTCATGATGTACCATTTGGAAATGCCAGGCTCGCTCTCCAGTGGCAGCGTTTAGTGCGATTAAGCTAGCACTAAAGAGATTGTCGCCAGGCTGGAAGCCACCGTAAAAGTCAATAGTGGCGGCATTAGTAGGCACATAAACCAAGTTTAATTCTGGGTCTGCAGATAGAGGTGCCCAAGAAGAAACATCACCGGTGTAAGACCAGGCATCATTTTCCCATGTCTCATGCCCAACTTCGCCAGGACGAGGGATAACATTGAATTTCCATTTAAATTCGCCGGTATATAGGTCATAACCAAGAATATCACCAGGTACATTTTCCGTGCGGGTTTGGTTATATCCTTGTTCAGCGGAATTACCCACAACGATTGTGTCATTTACAACAATCGGTGGTGAAGAATTCGTGATATAACCAAGTTCTAAGGGAATGCCAACATCCGGGTCGTAAGTTTCACCTGAGTTTAGCCAGGGCCCCCAATCGGAAATAAGATCGGGTATCAGGTCAACTACTCCAGTTTCCTCAAAATCTGGCAATGGTACAGGGGACCCCCAGTTTTCTATTGGGTTACCAGTTTCTGCGTCCAGGGCATAGAGAAAGAATGCAGGCGTTACAATGAGCACAATACCGCGACCATCAACCTCCGCATAGGCAATTCCTTTTCCCCAAGGTGCGCGCATCGAGTATTCCCAACGGAAAGTATTGGGTTCACGAAAGCTCCATAAAGTCTCACCACTAATTGGATCTATTGCCACCACATGGCGACGGGCACCGGCGACGGTAAACAACATCCCATTTGCGTAAACTGGCGTTGAGCGGGGTGGTGTCGAGCCGAAGCTTGCGTCGCTCCAGCTCCATTCGACCTCTAGGTTTTCGAAATTCTCAGGATTAATCTGGTTTAAGGGGGTAGAGCGCGTGTGTCCAGCATCGCCACCAATATAGCGCCAGTCGCCGGGGCTAGGGCGATCGTTGACATGTTGCGCGAATAGAGAAGCGCTGATAAGACTTAAAGTTATGGTAAATAAAAAATGGAAAACAAGTGAAACGGAATCTCTGGCTGATGTGCCAACTGCGGATTTACCTAGCATGGAAACCCTCCTTTTAGAGACCCTGGGTTTGAGTTACAGGGATCTAAGATTTTTTGTGGGACGAAAGAGGGTAGAGCATAGTTAAAATTCATCTAGCTGTAAAAGTAATTAACCCTCTGCCTCATTCCCTTAGCCTTTTGGGGCGGCTCGGAGGTCTAGTCAGTTAAGATAACGTCGAGTGCCTGCTTTTCCAATCTGGCGGAGCATACTTGCAGAAACAAGGCGATTAGAGCGAGAATCGATCTAAATTGGTTACCATGGAACTAACCTGTGAAGAAATATAATTTAGTAAAGAACAAGCACCAGCTTAGTCGCCGCGATTTTCTCAATGGCTGCGCGATAACTCTTACTGCAGGCACGGCTATTTCTCCTATGGACGCTTTATCACAGGGTTTACTAGGACAAAACGCTCTTTCTCCTGATTACCATCCGCCCTCACTACAGGGACTTCGAGGCAGTCATGAAGGCTCATTCGAGGTGGCCCATGGATTCCGCGATGGTCAAAGGTGGCAAGCAGTTGATTCTGGTGAGCGAGAGTATGATTTGGTGGTGGTCGGCGCCGGTATTAGTGGGCTTTCTGCAGCTTATTTTTATCGGAAACAGCATGGACCTGACTCTCGTATTCTTATTATTGACAATCATGACGATTTTGGAGGACACGCAAAGCGTAATGAATTTTGGCACGAGGGCCGCATGTATTTGGTAAATGGCGGAACTCTTAATGTTGAAGCTCCGTCCCAATACAGCACAGTTGCTGCGGGACTGTTGTGGGAGCTTGGTATCGATCGAACCAGATATTTCGAAAAGAACCGGGATATGTTTTCTTTTTATCGAGACATGGGTCTGAGATCCAGTATGTTTTTTGATCGAGAAAATTTTGGCGACGATAAACTAGTTGTTGACTATAAAGCGGAATCAATTAGAGACTCTATCGCTAAATCTCCGCTTAATGAGAAAGCCCAAGACGATGTTGTTCGGCTCTACGAAACCAAAGAAAATTATTTCCCAGGATTAAACGCAAAAGAAACTCGTGAGCGCTTGAGTCACATGAGCTATCACGACTACCTGGTAGAAGTTGTTAAATGTGACCCTGTCGTAGTAAAACTTTTTCAGGCCTCCTTTCATGGATCTTTTGTGGTTGGCCCTGATGCCATTCCTGCAATCTATTTTAGAGATAATGGTTACCCCGGTTTTGCTGGTTTAACTCTTGAAGATTTACCGCCCAATTTATTAGCCAATGAGGCGGGTGGTCAACATGGCCGTGAAAATGCAGAGCGCGCGAGGGAAGGTGATCCCGATATGTACTTCCCTGATGGAAATGCCACCATTACTCGACTGTTAGTCAGATCATTAGTCCCTGGCGCGGTGCCAGGAGAAGACATGGATGACGTAGTAAGCGCTGTATTGGATTATCAGAAACTCGATCGGAATCAAAATGCTTGTCGCATTCGTTTAAATAGCTTTGTTACGGATGTTCGTCATTTGAATAACTCACAAGTTCAAATAAGCTATGTATTGGGCGATCAAGCCTACTCTGTAAAGAGCAAAAATGTGGTACTGGCCTGTTGGAATACTATGATTCCGTACATTTGTCCGGAAATCTCCAGCGATCAAAAAGAAGCCTTAGCTTATGGCGTGAAATCGCCACTGGTATATAGCGGTGTACTGTTGGCTAACTGGCGATCATTTGTAGATGCTGGTATATCTGGAGTAACCGCACCAGGTAAGAAATTTTCTCGATCAAGTTTGCAGGCATCTGTCACCATGGGTGATTACACGACCAACCGCAGTCCGGATGATCCAATAGTGTTGCGGATGTCAGCTTATTTTGACGTGCCGAACCAAGGATTGAATCGGAGAGAACAGCATCTTGCAGGTCGCAATGAAATGCTCGCTACATCCTTTAATGATTTTGAGTTCATGATTCGGGATAAGCTAACACGTGTTTTAGGGTCTTCGGGATTTGATGATGAGCGTGACATATTAGGCATAACAGTCAATAGATGGCCGCATGGTTATTCTTATTCATATAACCCGCTTTCAGATTCTGAGGAGTGGGCTTATACGACAACAGATGAACGCCCCTGCGTAGTTGGCCGACAAAGCTTAGGTCGAATCGCTATTGCAAACGCCGATGCTTCCGCTAGTCCCCATACAGATGCCTCCATTAACGAAGCTTATCGAGCCGTTAGTGAATTATTAGAAAAGGCTTAGTTGAAGAATATTTTATGAAACAGAAAAAAGGCGAGCTACCAAAAGTAGTTCGCCCTTGTTTTGTTGACCGCTGTTTTATTGTTTAAACCCTGGCAAGTATTTTTCTATTCATCTAAACCAAAAGTATAAACGACGTTACCTGAAGCAATAGTAACATACTGATCGCCATCTACTTGGTAAGTGATTGGTGCTGCATGCACTCGTCGACCCAATGAGATGTTCCAGAGTTCTTGACCTGTCTCAGCGTTTAACGCGAAGAAATAACCGTCTGCTGTGCCGCTGAATAATAACCCACCTGAGGTAGTAGTTATTCCTGCAGAAGAGCGAGGCATAATCGGAAACTCCCAAACGGTTTCAGTCGTCGTTGGATCGATGGCACGGATCCAGCTCTTGAAAGCATCCATAGGTTGGTCGTAGCGGCCACCACCACCGGTATACCGTTCACCCTCCTCATAATCTTCGTCACGCTTGAAGAAGATTTGTTCGCCATCAAAGGCAGTTACGTAGAAGAGTTCGGTGTCAGGACTATAGCCAGGCGAGTACCAGTTAGTGCCGCCGGTAATTGGAGGAGAAACCATTATTCCTTCATAAGTTGGCTCCATCCCTGGGACTCGGACAGGAGCGCCGTTGGCGTCGAGCCCTTGAGCCCATGTTTGAGTTGCAAAAGGGCTGCCTTTTAGAAACTTACCATCAGCTGCGTTGATACTGTAGAAGAACGCGTTGCGGTTAGCCCACATCATTACTCTTTGGTCCTGACCGTCAATATTTAGATCTGCCAAGATGGGTACTTGAATCGCATCCCAGTCATGGATATCGTGTGGTGTAAACTGAAAGTACCATTCAATTTCGCCAGTATCGCCATTCAAAGCTAGTGCAGAATCTGAATAGAGATTGTCACCTAGACGGACATCTCCATTCCAATCTGGACCAGGGTTTCCCGTTCCCCAGTAAATTAGATTGAGATCAGCATCGTAAGCACCCGTAATCCAAGTGGCAGAGCCACCCGTTTTCCAGCTATCACCAGACCAGGTGTCGTTACCAAACTCACCTTCGCCAGGTATCGTGTATGTTCGCCAGGCTAGTTCTCCAGTATCGGGGTGGTAGGCGTCAATGAACCCACGAACTCCGAATTCACCGCCAGCCATGCCAGTTACAACTAAATCTTTAACTATTAACGGAGCTGCGGTTTTGCTGTAGCCGGAGTCGTGCTTAGCCACTTCAACATCCCAAAGAAGGTTGCCAGTTCGGGCATCAATTGCAACCAGATGGGCATCCAACGTACTCATGAATAAGGTTTCACCAAGAATCGCTACTCCTCGATTATTGCGACCACAACAAATACGTAAATCTTCGGGTAGTTCATGGTCATAACGCCAATACTGGCGACCGGTACGAGCGTCTACAGCTACTACGTTGCTGGGGGCTTCAGTAATAAACATAATGCCGTCAACCACCAAAGGGACTGTTTCAGCTCTGTCGATTTCAGGGATCTGATAAGCCCACTTTAATTCCAAATCAGCGACGTTGTTAATATTCACTTCATCGAGAGAGCTGTGGCGTTGCGCATCCAGTGATCCTGAATACATGAGCCAATTATGAGGTTCCTCTTTAGAGTTAACCAATCGCTCCCAAGTTATAGGAGAAAAGGCAGGAGTCATTACAGTTTCAAATTCTTGTTCCTGTGCTGAGACTTGCGCGGTTATCGTTGTAATTAGTAGTGCACACAAGGTGCTTAGAAAACGATTCATTCTAGTTTCCCTCCCTTCTCAGAGAAAATAGGTAAGCAACTAAATCATCCAACTCACTTTCAGACATAGCTCCATCATAGCTAGGCATGGTCGAGCGTTCGATGCGTTCAATAGAGGCGATATTATTCTTTTGATATGACCAAAGATTTGAATCATTATCCATAATGCGCACAGAAAAACTGTCTTCGCCCATTCGGAAACCCGAACGGGTAACTCCGTCAGGGCCAGTTATTTCTAGAGTCCACCATCGTGGTGCAACATCTTCGTGGGGGTTGGTAATTGCTGTCATTAAATCTTCCGGCCGAGTGCTTTCACCAACTCTTGAAAGGTCAGGACCAAGTCGACCTCCTTGCCCGTTTACCATATGGCAAGAAGCACAGTCACCATTGTTCAGAAATAACGCCAGACCAGCGTCGGGGTTTCCATCTAATTCTACAGAGGCTGGGTCATAACGTAAGGATTCTATATAGGAAACTACTTGCCATACTTGAGCATCAGGTAAATCGGCATCGACTGGCAACATGGCAGTATTCGGTACGCCGTTGCGGACGACATTGAAAATACCGACGGGGTTGTTGGCTCTGCTCAGGCGGCCAGTTAGGTCAGGAGCGCCAGTCTCATCGTTGCCTTTGGCATCAAAGCCATGACAGCGGGAGCATTGTCTTTCAAAGTAGCGCTCGCCTTGGAGAACATCGTAAGTGGTATTGTAAAGAGTGCCGGCATCTTCCGCGGAACTTGGGAGGCCGACGAGAATCAGGGATAGTGCTCCAATAGAAAAGAGACCTTTCCAAAGAATGCTTGCTTTTAGATGCATACTCACTCCTTTTGCTTCTTTTGTACGTGAGGCCGACTAGTTTAACATCAGTGAGAGTTGATGCAATCGCAGGATTTTTAGGGGCGTGTGGTAAGAATCATTGGTTAGTTTCCGCCCAATGAGTGTCTCTTTCACCAATTTGGTCGAGACCTGGCGCTAAAATGCCCTGCCCAGGAATGAAATTCGCTTCAAGGCGGACTCCGTCAGGATCTTCAAACAAGACTGAATAGTAACCCGGTGCGAATCCGTCTTGCTGTGGTCCGTGAATAATTTTTGCCTCTAGTTCAATGGCCAGTTTGTAGATCTCATCCACGTCATTTTTAGAACGCGCACGAAAACAAAAATGATGAAGCCCAATTTGCCCTTGCTTGAATCGAGCGCTTCTATGCTCTTCAGGACACTGATGAATGACGATGCCGGTACGACCACCAACACCATAGAAACTACCTTCGTTATCTAGCACGACCTTCATCCCTAGGCATTCAAACAATTTCCGGTAAAACGGCTTTGAACGTTCGACGCTGGTGACCATTAAAGCTATGTGTGCAATGCCATTTATTTCAGCCATTTATATCTAGTCCTTAACAACAAGAAAAACTCCTAGAGCCATAAAAGCTAAACCGAAAATCCGCTGTGGAGAGATAGAAACCTGAGGAGTTCCTAGCAAACCGATTTGATCAATAAGAGTCATAGCGATTAATTGTCCGAGCAGAACAAACGCGACAGCGTTGCCAACGCCAAAGCGGGGTGTTACCCAGGTAATCGTGAATGTATAGAAAACCACAAAGAAGCCGCCGAGGTAATAATAGAAGGGTGTCGGGCTTCGGTATATTGAAGAGGGTATTCCTTCTGTAAATAATGTAATGGCAACTGCACTAAGTAAGGCAACTGATAATAAAATACAGGAAGCAACTGCGGTACTCTGCAAGCGTATGCTTAGCCCGCCGTTAAGTGCGGCCATGATCGGAATTCCAAAGCCCGCTAGCAGCATTAACGCTGCGTAAAACCAAGTTTGCTGCGATATTACTCCCATATAAGTTCCTTAAAGATGTAAAATTAACTAATGGCTAGCTACTCAGTAGAGAGTTACGCGAATGTAAAGAATTACTGTAAATGTCATTAAGATTTATGAAAAATCCTGGCAGAGAATTGAATCAGAAAATACAGCTAATTCCTTGCCGCGTAAGCGCCAATGGCTGCATAGCCAATAGCATCAACTCTTTCCGCATCTTTACTGTAAAACCCAATTGAACCGTCTTCGTTAATCCAATACTCAATTTCGTGACCGACTAGCGCATTGATAATATCTTGTCGAATTTCACGATTGCGCATTCTTATGTTTTCTTTGCCAGTCGTATTTAAATTAATCGCCTCTTTAGCTATCGGTGGAACAGGCTCTTTGCCACAGCTTATCAAGACTGCAGAGATGAGAAGTAAACAGAGTTTGAGTTTAGTCATGAAATAATTCTAGGCGGATTGATTCACTAGGAACCAGCGCTATTTAAGGCATTACATTATTTTTATAAGAATCGTAATAGCGATTCACGCAGCGGTGGGGTTTATCGATGATACTTTTAAATTAGGATTTCCTCTTACATTCACCTCTATAAGAATAAAAGGTAAATAAATCTGCTATAACAGGGAATGCTCATGCTCGTAAACCTATATTTAATTTGCAGCTTGCTCTCTTTCCAAGCGGCGGGCACCGGCTAGGATGCCAGGCATTGAATAGTTTCCTTCGTGACATGCATATTCGTATATGCTGCCCTCTAACGGGTAATAACTTAATTCGGCAGTCCAGGGCTGACTATAAAGATTTGAATCGTCAACTGTAAATTGATAAATGATTTCATCATCAGCATAGCGACTAAATTTTTCGATAAATCTTCCATCGGGAGAAATGGGTACTGCGCTTTGACCCATTTGCAAAGGATTGATATTAACAGTTTCTACAATTAATGTGTTGTCTTCGTACCAACCTACAGAATCACCTAGCCATTGCTGTAATTTTTCTGGGCGGCGATTTGCTCTGGCTTCTTCTGCATTTTCAAACAATGGTATTATGCGAGCATCGTGGACCATTTCTACCATGATCATTACATAATCATCTTTCTGCACAAACTGGTAGCTGCTGTTATACAGTGTGCTTAGCATGCCAGGACCTGCAGTATTACCAAACCCAATCAGACAACGCTCGGCAATAGGAATGGATTCTGGGCCAGATGCATCTGCGACACCAGTTAAGTAGCGCGCTCCAAATTGAATGCGATTAAGGTCGTACTTTGGCTCATCTAATCGAGGAATCACGCCATTGGGTGGATCGATAATAAAAGAAGTTCGAAACTCACCTCGAACCCGCGCTAATGCAGAGCCTGGATCTGTCCAGAATAAGTTATAGCCGCGTAACCCAAAATCTTGGGCGCCGGCTGGTGGGGCGCCAGTATCGGGGTCAATTGCCGGTCCGGATTCGATATTGTCTCGCGATATGCCAGCAATCGACATATTAGCGACAATTTCTTGCGCTTCCTCTGCCGAAACCACAAGTTCGACCCCGCGGGGGCGAGTAAGGCCAGTCCGGGAAGTATTTGTCCAGATACCAGAAAGTTCAGGAATGTCTGAACTTTGGGCGAATATTGCAGCTGGTGTGATATTCAGGATAAGTCCTACCAGTGCGGCAGTAAACGTAAGCGATTTTGACAAAGACATGAGCTCTCCCGAGTCTTTAAAACTACGTAATTCTTTGATGTGTAAAGATATTCTCATAATGTCGCGTTGTAAACCTCATTTAAGAAATTAACGCCTGATTACTACTATTCTCTCATGTGGGAAAGAACTGATATGTTAACTAGGGAATGATGGTTATTAGGTTTCGATGAAGCCTATCAAGTTTTCATTAGCTATCTAATACTGATTTACTATAATCGCCGCAGGATTCAAAAAGGGGCTATAGTTATTCCTTCCATTTCGTTTGAAGGGTCCAGTGGGACATCTCCAGCAGGGAAGTCTAGATCGGAAAGAATATAAGCCACTATGTTGGTGTATTCATCATCTGATAAAGATCCTGGATTATCGGATGGCATTTCACTTGCTAGGATATACCAAAAGTTCATAAGAGGTCTTTCTTCCCAGGCAAACCAAATATCTCGGTAGAATTTCATAGCGTGACAGGCTTTGCAGTTAGCATCATGATCATCTTTACCTAAAATAGCTTGCGCTTCCGTATACACACCCTCGCTGATGTTTCGTTGTTGGGCGACAGATGTGGCTCCGAGTGAAATAAGCAATAGAGAAAATATAACAGTTATTTTCTTCGATGGGCTTAACATTGGAGGTTTCAAGTAGACTTGTGATTTATTCAATTATCGGTCCTGTCCTCTAGTGCGCCAACAAGCCCTGAAAGTTTTCTTAGTGCTTCATTAAACTCAGGAACCTCAATTGCAAGACGGATCATCTCTTGTTCCATTGCTTTTGTTTTCTCAAGCACTTCGCCTGCCGCTGAATCGAGATCCATTAGTGCGCCGGATCCTGGTGTTCCTAAAGCTCCGCCTGACAATCCCTCCAAAAACCTCTGCGTTTGAAATGCCTGCTCGTTTCTCAGATACGCTGCCATGCATGTTGTTACTGGCAAATGGGATCCCGTATACACCACTTCTTCGCAAGTTACATCGAACTCGTCGTTGTTGTTCAGCTCATTAAATAAATTATAAACATCTGCTTCTGCGGATTTTATCTCTAAGCGCAATGAGTAGGTGGTTCGCTCGCCTATTACGCTAATTTCTTCAATGACATCGTTGGCAGCCTGTGACTCAGTTGCGGACTCAGATTCAGATGGGGATTCTTGCTGCTGGCTTAGGATAAGCGGACTGAAACAGATTAGGCTTATAAAAAATGCCAGATTAGCACCGAGTTTTTTAGTCATACATGCCTCTCAAAGCCAGAAACTAATACTAAATTTAGTTACTTTAATTCTTAGGAGCAATACCTATTATTCCTAATTCCTGACAACAAAAACTACGACCCTCGCATTTTTCTGGATCTGCGCGAGTTTGTCAGACGATTATAGGCTTTAAGTCGTGGATAGTATGCTTCAGTTCAGCTATTTAGCCCGAGCTGAGTGTTTTTCACCGTGAGCGCAGACTTAGGCATTCATGCTATTGTTATGTAAGTACCGCATGAGTTTTTAGAATCAATTCTTGCCTAAGGCCTTGCTAGTAGACTGGGGTTGACCTTAAATAGAGGCGCTGACTGAAGGCATGCAGTACTAGTCGACTACTCGGAAAATCCAAAGGTATTGATAGAGTTACGTTAAAAAAAGGGGGGGTAGATGAAAATAACTCCCTAGATAATGAATAGAGCGCAATATTTATTATTCGTAAAGTGTTAAATAATATGCCCTATCCATCGACCCGCCAACATTACGCCAGCCCAAAGAAAGAGAGATAGACCACCAACGATTTTAATTTGAATTGGTGTAGCTGCATTATTAGCGTCAAATTTCTCGACATTTTTAAACAACTTAAAATGAAAATAGGCCATATTAATTCCCGCCAAAATTAAGAGTGCGAGTTTTGCCTGAAAGGCAGGATTCTCTAAGTGTGAGGCAGCGCGAGTGATGAACATTCCGAGGCCGGTAATGACTGCAACGACAAAAGCGCCCCAGGCCCAAGGAACTAACTCACGATTCAGTGTTGAAATAGAATATCGAGTCGCACCAATGCCAAGTAGTCGTAAGTCGACCCAGAGAATAGAGCCCAGCATTAGTGTTGCTGCGATAACGTGGATGGTTTCAATCGTTGGGAACCAATTTGTTCCAGCAATGAGTTGAGATAGCGACCAATTTTCTACTCTAACCCAGAATGGATATTCCTGACCGTCGTCGTAGGGTTCTAGGTACCACAGCGGATATTCTATGTATTCGAGATAAGCGATCCAGCGACCTGCAGTGCAAATCATTAATATCGCGAGAATAGAAAGTGCTGCAATGGTGCGGGAGATCCAAATTCGCTGAGGAGTATGTACCCAATAGCTCTCCTGTTGTTTGCTCATTAAGTGATAGAAAATCATCACCACTAGTAAGGGGGCTAGGAGTGCCATCTTCCAGGCAAATACTGGGTTGTTGAAATAACGGTTAGGTCGCCCAAATACGAAAAATGCACCGGAGATTATCATGATGACCAGTGCAATCCAGAAGTAAGGCATCACACGCCCAGTTAGCTCGCCAATACTTTGGGATGGGGCAGCTAAGCCTAGAATCCTCAAGCTCATCAAAGCTACTGTTCCCATGACAACGGCAATACCAAGAATGTGCACAGTTTGAATGATGGGAGGAAAGCCCGGTACATTGGTAAGAGTCCATAATGCACCGCTTTGTAAAAAGGAACCGCTTAACAATTCGCCCATGCCGATAAAAAAATCTGGCATTAGTTCTATAGCTCTCGTGTTTGTTGTTATTATTAATAATGAGTGGGACCGAGCATAGCATGATTGGATTATTGAATGCAGGGGTGAATCTAGCAGTTAATCGTAAAATAGCATTACTCACAGAAGAGTAAGCTAGAGGGAAATAATAATGAGTGACGAGCTAACTTATCTTACTTATACGGCTTTATTAACGGCATTGCTGTGGGTACCTTATATCCTTAATCAGATAAGTGCACTTGGATTGTTAAATGCCTTAGGATATCCCGAAAATGCCAACCCTGGCGCTCATTGGGCGCGACGCTTAAAAGCGGCGCACTACAATGCAGTGGAAAATCTTGTTGTATTTGCGACTTTGGTGTTGATTGTGGAAGTCTCAGGAATTAGTTCGGCCGCAACAGCCTTTTCGAGCATGATTTTCTTTTTTGCCCGAATTGTGCATGTGCTCAGTTATACCTTTGCTGTGCCGTATGTGCGTACCCTTTCTTTTGCAGTGAGCTTTTTCGCAATGATGGGTATTGCCTGGCAAATAATAACTGGATAGTCCATTCGCCTAGATTTTTTGTAGACTAAGTTAAATATATTTGTCTGTCACAGCGCCTTCGGATGCTGAGGTAACAGTAGCTGCATACTTCGCAAGTACACCTCGTGTGTATCGTGGGTCCGGTTTTTGCCATGACTTTAGCCTGGTTTTTATTTCGTCGTCGCTGACCTCTAAACTTATGGTGTTGGACTCTGCGTCAATAGAAATGCGGTCTCCAGTTTCTACGATAGCGATGGGGCCGCCATCAAAAGCTTCAGGGGTCACGTGACCCACAACAAAACCATGAGACCCGCCAGAAAACCTTCCATCGGTTATGAGGGCGACATCCTCGCCAAGACCTTTACCCATTATGGCTGAAGTAGGAGAGAGCATTTCTCGCATTCCAGGCGCACCCTTCGGACCCTCGTATCGAATAACTAGCACATCCTCTTTTACGACTGTTCCGTCCAAAATGCCTTTGAGGCAGTCCTCTTCTGATTCAAACACTCTGGCATTGCCAGTAAATGAAAGGCCTTCCTTGCCGGTAATTTTTGCAACGGAGCCGGCTGGCGCGAGATTGCCTTTTAGCACTACTAAGTGAGAATCTTTTTTGATGGGATTATCAAAAGGTCGAATAATGTCTTGCTCTGTTGGGTAAGGAGCTACCGTCGCAAGGTTTTCTTCGAGGGTTTTACCGGTTACTGTTAAACAAGAACCATCGAGCATGCCGACTTCCAGCATGGTTTTCATTAATGGCTGAATACCACCGATTTTTATGAGTTCAGACATTAAATATTTACCGCTGGGTTTTAGGTCGGCCAACATTGGGACTTGTTTGCCGATACGAGTAAAGTCATCGAGCTCTAATTCGACGCCCATTGTGTGTGCCATTGCTAGTAAATGAAGCACTGCATTAGTTGAACCTCCTAAGGCGATAGTAACCTTAATGGCATTATCGAAGGCACCACGCGTCATGATGTCAGAAGGTTTAATGTCGTTTTGGATTAAATGCATGATTGCATCGCCAGAGTTTAGGCAATCTCCAATTTTTTCTTCTGAAATGGCATCTTGGGCTGAGCTGTTTGGCAGACTCATACCTAACGCCTCAATTGCTGAGGCCATGGTATTTGCGGTATACATACCGCCGCAGGAGCCGGGGCCCGGTATTGCGGTATCTTCGATTTGTTTGAGCTCTATATCGGAAACATTGCCAGCAGCATGCCCTCCTACAGCCTCAAATACGGAAATAATGTTGGTGTGATTTGGTCCAGGTTGAATAGTGCCGCCATAAACAAATAAGGAAGGGCGGTTCAAACGCGAGAGACCCATCATAAGGCCGGGCATGTTTTTATCGCAGCCACCGATGACGATAATGGCGTCATGGCCCATGCAGCCAGATACGGTTTCCACGCTATCTGCAATGACTTCACGGGATACGAGAGAATACTTCATGCCCTCGGTTCCCATAGAAATACCATCAGAGATCGTAATTGCGTTATAGATGATGCCTTTACCGCCAGCTTCATCCGTCCCTTTGTTGACATGTTCGGCTAATTTATCGATATGCATATTGCAGGGGGTCACCATGGACCATGTAGAGCAAATGCCAATTTGGGGTTTGGAGAAATCACTATCCTCAAACCCAACGGCCCGCAGCATCGACCTGCTTGGCGCCTGTTCTACGCCATCAACTACAATCTTAGAATATTTTCTTAAGTCTTTGTTATTCATAATTTATTTAGGCTTTATCTTAGAAATTACTTGAAGCGGAATTACCGCATTTTTGCTACTCAACTGTCGTTATCCGTGGGGCGTGGTGTTTGTAAACGGAGCACTATTAAAGAGGGCCGTAATATACACTATCAGGGCGACAATGTGTTTCGGTGCATCGCGAATTTGAGTGCTTAGTCACTTCGTTGTAGGGCTAGAAGCTATTGGTGCCAGGAGGAAATCCGTTATAGTGGACTTCATCATTTGCTAATACTAACCACATAATCATCCCTTCAGTTTCTTGTTATGACACGAAAATTCATAAAACAAAGTAATGGCGATACGGTTCGCACAACTCTTACCTATAAACCGCCATTTGACTGGAAATCCCATTTGGCATTTCTTAATTACCGGTCTATCCAAGGTGTGGAAATCGTTACGGGAAATAGTTACGCAAGATCCTTTAGCCTAGATGGCCTGGATGGTGATTTTTTAGTGGAATTTTCAGAAGATAATTACAACATCGAGATACTGATAAATTTTCCGGACTCTACGCAACTGTATCGAATCATTGACCGTGTAAAATCTATTTTTGATCTGAGCGCTGATAGCAAGCAGATTGATAATTTCTTGGCAAAGGATCAAGTCCTGAAACCGATGGTAAAGAAATTCCCAGGCTCACGAGTCCCTGGATGTTGGGATGGTTTCGAAGTGGCGGTGCGCGCCGTTCTTGGCCAACAAGTTACCGTAAAAGCTGCTTCAACATTAGTTTCTCGAATTGCAGAGCACCATGGCCGGCAATATGTTAGCACCATGGATGAGCTTACCTATATATTTCCTGATCCGGGGAAAATACAAAAAGCAAAAATGGATGGTTTGGGAATCGTTACGCAGAGAATCGCTGCAATTCAGGGTATTGCGGACCAAGTTCTCAGAGGGACTATGATTATAAATTCTACTGTGGATACAAGGGAATTTGTTGAACAAATTTGCAAAATAAAAGGCATAGGAGAGTGGACAGCATACTATATTGCGATGCGTGCACTGAATGACTCCGATGCATTCCCATACTCTGACTTAATATTGCGCCGTGCTATGAATGTTGACGAAAAACTAACAGCAAAGAAATTACTAAAGCACTCTGAGATTTGGCAACCTTGGCGCGCGTATTCAGCAATCTTGTTATGGAAGAATTATGGTGCCTCACTTAATCAGAAGGCTAAAAAGATAACGCGCAAGCGTAAAAATATTTGAGTAATTTAGGAGGCGCCGATAATGACGATCTACTACCATTATTACACAGCACCAATAGGCAATTTGCTTCTAGCTGGCGATGGAGAATGCCTAAATTTGCTTGGCTTTCCCAGCGGATCGATGGCTAGAAAACATAAAGATGGTTGGAAAAAAGATAGCAGCCCTTTTAAAGAAGTTATGCTGCAATTAGGTAGTTATTTTAGTGGTGAATTAAGCGAATTTCAGGTTTGCTTAGCGCCGAACGGCACAGAATTTCAGAAAACGGTTTGGGGTGCGCTGACGAAAATTCCCTATGGCGAGACTTGGAGTTATGGCCAATTAGCTGAGCATATAGGCAAGCCGAAGGCATCACGAGCTGTCGGGGCCGCAAACGGGGTGAATCCTATTCCAGTGATAATTCCTTGTCACCGTGTTATAGGAAGTAATGGTAAACTTACTGGTTTTGGTGGAGGTATCGAAACTAAGCAGTATCTCCTCAATCTAGAATCAGAAATCGAGAGGCGGACTTAATTTTCTGTTAATTCTGGGTTTCTCGCGATTTTTAATTCCTAAGTACATTTATGATACGTGCCCCTTGATAGGGATATCCGTCATCAATAATCCTTGGGTGCTCAATCGTTTTAAAGAAGTGCCGTAAGGTAAAGCTCTAGCAAGCAGTATCGGATTATCATTAAGAACTAATTTCTGCAAAGCATGCCTTTCTATTTATTTAAAAATTTATTAAAGCTTTTCTAATAGATTGAACAGCTATGTTTTGGGCAATGTTTGTTTCGTGTGTGCTCGCTGGTATAGTGGCCCTCGTTTTGTTTATCTGCTAAAAGTGGAGACTGGCTGAATTGTGAGTAGAAGTTTTTATTACGATGATAGATTTTAATGAATAGGAAAATAACGTGCTAAGCAGTCAACAACAGATCATTTCCTTTGTAGCTGATCACTTGCAGGGTAAGACGCCAGTTTGGCTCTGCACGATTATTAAAACTTGGGGGTCTTCTCCAAGGCCGATAGGGGCGATGATGGCCTGTACGATGAAGGGAGAATTGGTGGGCTCTATCTCTGGGGGCTGTATCGAAGAAGATTTTTTAGAACAATTAAGAGATGGTACTTTAAAACAACAATTCGAGGCTGAAGGAAAACCTTTCATAGTTCGCTACGGTGAAACTGAAGCAGAGCAAGCAAGATTAAAGCTGCCCTGTGGTGGTCAGTTACACGTGTTAGTGGAATTCATCGAAGCAACTGAAGTAAATGTTGGAGTATTCACTGATCTAAGCACGGCTCTTGAAAACCACACAAAAATTAGCCGTGTTCTCGATTTGTCCAGCGGGGCTATTTCTTCGGATGATCACAGTAATGATAATGCCGTAACTTTAGATAGTAATAGAATAATTCATAGTCTTAGCCCCATGTATCGTTTGTTATTGCTTGGTGCTGGGGATGTGGCGAGATATGTGGCAGAAATGGCTTTGGCATTAGAATATGACGTAATGCTTTGCGACCCTCGTCCTCAATATTTAGATAATTGGGATGTAGAAGGGGTTGAAACGACGCCACGCTTGCCAGATGATGTTGTACGAGAGGGCTTCAGTAATCCTTATAGTGGCATTATCGCCTTGGCCCATGACCCTAGAGTAGATGACATGGCCTTGATGGAGGCTTTAAAGACCAATGCATTTTATATTGGTGCTATGGGATCGGAGCGTACCTCGGCAGCTCGACGAGAACGTTTGCCAGAGTTGGGGCTAAGTGAAGATGAGATTGATAATTTGCGTGCGCCAATAGGACTTCAGATTGAAAGTAAAACACCAGCAGAAATTGCGATCTCTATAATGGCGGAAGTTACCGCTGTCCGTCACGGAATTGACTAATTCGCTATTCGAAAAAATACTTCGTTGAAAGTTTTATATTTATTAAGTTGAAAAAGAAAAAGGTCAGTAATGACAGCTCTTTTTCTTTTTCAAAATATATTATTGTTGAATTTGTCGCTCTTTTCCTTGGGCTTCCATGGACTCCAATTGCCTTGCCCCTGCAAGAATGCCAATCATGCCGTAGTTACCCTCGTGGCATGCATATTCATAAACCGGTTCATTCAGACGGCTAAGAGGATATTCTCCTGACCATTGCACTGTGTATACACTAGGATCATCAACGGTAAAACCATAGACGATTTTGTTCTCACCGGTTCTACGAAATGTTTCAATAACCGTAAGATTTTCTGTTGGGGCGCCTTGATAATTGTGCCACGAATTGTAGTTTTTAGTTTCTACTATGAGGGTGCCGCCTTCCCAGCGACCGATTGAGTCACCCATCCATTTCTGATGTGACTGAGAGACGGTGCTGCGCGCATCAGAAATTTTTATAATGCGTATATCGTGCACCATTTCAACAATGATGCTGATATAACCGGGCGATTGTACGATTTGCATATGGCTGTTATACATAACTGGCGACATAACAGGGCCAGAACTATTGCCGAAGGCAACTAGACAGCGTTCCCCAAGGCCGCGACCCTCGGGGCCATCATTGCGGTCAGGCCGGTTTGCACTAATTTCGGCAATGCGTTCCCTGAAACCTGCAACGCGCTCAGGGATTCGCCCATTAGGGGGATCTATGATAGCGGAAGTACGAAATTCGCCATCAATAGTTGGTAAGAACATGCCTCGATCAGTCCAAAATAGATCGTAATTTCCAACGGGGGGTAGGGCTTCTAGCTTGGGTGCGTCTCGATTAGGATCAAGAGGCTTGTTGTCGTTCTCGACTCGTTCTTGGGCGGCTTGCTCTAATACTAACGCTTCTTCTTCCGAGTAGGCACGCTTGTTGCCGAGTTCCTGAGGACGCTGGAAGGGCATTACTGTGTTATTGCGCCAATTTCCCTGTAAATCTGGCACTCCCCATTCGGTTAGGGGGGCTTCATAATCTTGGGCCAAACAGCTGCCAGAAATCGCGAATGCTAAGGCTGCTGTAACAGCTGTATGTCTTAGTTGCATCTTTTTCTCCATAAGAAAATCAATCTAAGTTATTATATTTTCTAAAGTTATTATCTCAAAGAATGAGTGCATTTTACGGAATAAGCTTTGTGATTTACAGGGTGAACTGGTCACTATTTGTGACAGACAAGACTGCATTTTATCAGTCCGCATGAAAAAGGCCGTACCCATAAGGGGCCGACCTTTTGCTATGCTTTTCGACTTAAGTAGTACTAGAGACTATGGGAACAATTCCGCCAATGTAGCTTTTGCTTCGTCACTAGGTACATGATTAACACCTGCAATAATTCCTGCTAGCGTTTTTGCAAAGTCAGGAGCTTGCGCATTGGCTTGTATGGCAGCCATTTGATCTTTCCCTTCAGCGCTAGCAGCGTGGCTAATATTGGCTACAGTATTCGCCATGTTTCGGACCCCTTGTGGGAGATTTGCGTTAGCTTCGATTTCTGCTAGGGCTGCTTTGTCAGTATCGGAAGGGAAATGATTGAGTGAAGCAACGATATCCGCAATAGTTTTTAAGGCGGTACCAGCATCTTGAGCTACGGCTGTTTGAGAAAAGAATCCTCCAAGCATAAGAACCATAAGGCTACTTGTTAGTATTTTTTTCATTTTGGACTCCTTATTAGGAAAGCATGAATTTTAACGTTAATTTTTAGTCTATCCTATAAGACTTGCATTAAGTAGGCTTTATAGAAGTTTTCAGTCCATGAATATCTGGGGGCTTGCGAAGGCGCAAACCAGACAAATGATTAAGCAGCTTCTTGAACGTTAGACACATAGCGTGGCCACGGCTGGGATTGCTCAAGTTGACTGGCTAGATCTAATAATAGCTGATCAGAACCCCATGGCCCGGTGAACATAACACCCACCGGTAATCCGGTTGCGGAGCGGTGCAATGGAATTGACATACTTGGCTGGCCAGTGCCGTTATAAATTGAAGTAAAGCCACTGTATTGACGAAACCGTTGGGTATATTCCTTCATGTCATTGCTGTTCATGTTTAACCAGCCCAATTTCGCAGGAGTTTTCGTAAGTACCGGTGAGACGATAATGTCGCAAGACTGGTGAAATTGAGCCATTGTTACTTCTGCTGCGTGCAGTAAATCCCGTGCTTGCAAAAATTCTACAGCGTTTACCTCGCTGCCGAGTTTTGCCACGATGCGAGTCGATGCTTCTAGATCTGCTTCATTTAATGTCAAGTCAAGTTGGCAAATCCGTGCATGTACTCTCTGAAAGATATGGGTATTTATTAATTTAGACATAGCTGAAATGACAGGCCCATAATCAATTGGGTGGTTCATTTCTTCAACTTTGTGACCTAGAGACTCACAGAGCATACCAGCTTGCTTTACGCCATCAAGGCAGTCATTGTCGATGGCCTGGTCTAAAGGATGTTGGAGTTGTAGCCCTATTTTGAGAGAACGAGTTTCGGAGCCTAACTTATCGAGAAAAGACTTCGGTGCAGCTGGCAAAGGAAAAAGACTAGCTTGTTCGAGTTTAATAATGTCGAGGAAAGCCGCACTATCTCGTACACTTTGACTAACAACGTGACCAACACTCATGCCGCTCCAACTATCACTTAGCTTATTCTCGATTGCTGTTAATCCTCGGCTCGGTTTTAAACCGAATAAACCACAACAGGCTGCAGGAATCCGAATTGAGCCGCCGCCGTCCGTTGCATGTGCGACTGGAGAGATGCCCGCAGCAACTGCTGCCGCCGCCCCGCCACTGGAGCCGCCAGTAGAGTATTCTAGATTCCATGGATTTCGGGTAACACCGTTCGCTATTGGTTCGGTGGTAAGTGTAAGGCCAAATTCTGGAGTATTCGTTAGGCCTAGTATATTAAGTCCAGCGTTTAAATATTTTTGTACAATGTTTGAAGATATACTTGCTTTGTTGTCTTTAAAAAGATTGCTGCCAAAGGTGGCGGGTAGCCCTTTTACAGTGCTCAAATCTTTGATAAGGAAAGGAAAGCCTGCAAGAATACTTTTCTGAAAATACTCAGGGGTGTTATCAATCTTCTTCGCGGTTACTAGTGCTTGCTCGAAATTCTCAGTAACAATAGAGTGAATGCTGGGCTCGACTTTTTCTGCTCGATTTATAGCACACTCAGTAACTTCAGCTACCGAATAATTGCCAGCGCGAATGCCTGCTGATAATTCAACTGCATCCTTGCCAAGATAGTCCTCGTTTTTTAGCATAAGCGTATTGAGATAAATAATCAGATAATGGTCTGACTACCATCTTTCTTCCTGTTCGGGGGTAAGTGAATTGACCTGCCTTTCAGGCCTGCTTTAGCTGTTCCCTTGCCTTCAGTTTACTTAGTTATCGGAAGCCAAATATTTTTGTCAGCTTTCTTGCGCTATTGGAATCTACTCCCGGTATACCAGCCGACTTTAGAAGCAGTCTGCTCAACTTTATCAGCAACGTCTAGTATAAGAGAGAATAGAGCCATGCGCACCAGTACGCCATTATCTGTTTGTCGAAATATCGCTAAATTTGGATGCTGATTCAGATCATCGTCTAATTCATTTGCATCTTTGCGAGAGTCGCGAGGAAGTGGGTGCATGATTACCGTATTTGGTTGGCAGTTGCGGGTATAGATCGCCTGATTTAATCTAAATCTGCCACGATAAATGTCTGCTTCCAGCTTAGAGGTAAAGCGTTCTTCCTGAATTCTTGTTAGATAGACTGTATTGTTATCACCGAGGCCGGATTCCATATCATCAGTTTCTATCACGGTATGCCCAGCATCACGTAACTTGCCGACAATATCTTTGGGCATCTTTAATTCTTTTGGTGAAATCAGCGTGAAGTGAATATCATTATACAGTTGTAAAAGTTGCGAAAGAGAATGCACCGTGCGGCCATGTTTGAGATCGCCAACCATTGCCATATTCATGCCATCGATTTCAGTATCGTTGGATGCCAATTCCTTTTTTATTGTATATAAATCTAATAAAGCTTGAGAGGGGTGCTCATTGGGCCCATCGCCACCATTAATCACTGGCACCCTGCTGGCCTTGGCAAATTCTGCAACCGATCCAACCTGTGGATGGCGCATGACAATTACATCGCTGTAACCGGAAATCACTCGAGCAGTATCATAGAGAGATTCGCCTTTTGAGATAGACGAAGTTTTTACATCGGTGGTTTCGCGAACATGACCACCAAGCAAATTAAAGGCGCAACCAAAACTGACTCGGGTACGAGTGCTGGGTTCAAAAAACATATTACCGAGGATTGCACCTTCTAGAGCCTTGGTGAAGTGTTCGCGATGAGCATATGTTTCCATATTGTCAGCTACCGCAAAGACTCTTTCTACATCATCTCTTGCAAACTGATTAACGCTAATTATATGGGCGCCTCTAAAATCCATAATCTATAGCTAGTACCTGCAAGGTCCACATTTTAGTGGAATCATTTTTTGTTTTATTAAAAACGCTTCAATATTACTACAGTAGGGCTTGGATTGCAGTTAACATCGCTCTGGTTCATCATTTTTGGTTTCAGAATTTGATGCTTTCTAGCGAATGCATTTGGCGTAATCGTTAAAACTTAAGCTCAGAATGTATTTAACTCGGGGATTTGTCATGCATTTTACTACTCAACGAGAAGAACATCATCATAATGACTTCTACTAGTATCTATTGGTATGACTTTGAGACTTTCGGCGCTGATCCACGTCGTGATCGAGCTTGTCAGTTCGCTGGAATTCGGACTGATGAGGAATTAAATATTATAGGTGAGCCACTAGTACTTTATTGCCAGCCATCCAATGATTTTCTTCCTAATCCATTCGCCTGTCTTGTAACTGGTATTACCCCACAAAAAGCAAAAATGGAGGGTGTCGCTGAAGCAGAATTTATAAAACTTATTAATAATGAGTTTTCAGTACCGAATACATGCGTCGCTGGTTACAACAGTATTCGGTTTGATGATGAAATTACGCGCCAAACTCTTTATCGAAATTTTTTCGATCCCTACGAAAGAGAATGGAAGAATGGAAACTCGCGCTGGGACATTATTGACATGTTGCGTCTTTGTGCGGCAACACGCCCTGATGGGATTAATTGGCCAAAGAAAGATAATGGCGCTAACAGTTTCAAGCTCGATCAGCTAACGCTGGCTAATAAAATCGATCATACCGATGCACATGACGCACTCAGCGATGTGATCGCGACAATCGAAATGGCAAAACTGGTTAAGAATAAACAACCTAAACTGTATGAATATGTCTATCAGTTAAAAAATAAGAATAAGGTTCGTTTAGAGTTAGACCTATTAACGCAAAAACCAATGCTTCATGCATCCATGCGCTATCCAGCATCAAAGGGCTGCCTCGCGCTGATCATGCCAATTTGTAGCCACCCTACTAACAAGAATGGCGTAATTGTTTATGACCTGCAGGAAGATCCATCTAACTGGTGTGATTTAAGCGTCGGGGAAATAAAAAAACGGATTTACACGCCGAAAGATAAATTATCTACGGGAGAGTCACGGATTCCTTTGAAAACCCTCCACGTTAATCGTTGCCCAGTTATTACTTCTCCCGCAGTTTTGCAAAAAGATCAAGCTGAAATATGCCAGATAAATTTAGATAGCTGCCGAATTCACTGGGAGAAGATCCAAGGAGACCAAGTAATAAAGGGAAAAGTGAGCTCAGCCTTTAACGATGAAAGTTTTCCTATAGAGACAGATCCAGATTTGATGATTTACAGTGGTGGATTTTTTAGTGATAACGATCGCAGTCTTATGGAGACAATAAGAGAAACTGATGCTGGTGACCTCGGTCGATTAGATTTGCCGTTCCGTGACCGGCGTTTGCAGGAAATGTTGTTTCGATATCGCGCACGAAACTACATGAATACTCTGAATCCGGAAGAGCAAGAACGATGGAAAAAGTATCGAAAAGACAAACTACTAAATCCTGATGCGATTACCTTTTACAGAAAAGAAAAAGAAAAAGCCTGGGAAAGAGTTAGTGAAGCCAAAGATATTAGGGGCCAAGCAATTCTCAGCGAGTTACAGGAATATGTCGACCAACTACTTCAATCTTTAATGGAGTAGAAATTCGCTGCAGTATCGTGGAATAGGGAATTCTTTTCGTCGACGCTAAACTCTGCAGTAATACGTTTAAAAGAGTTCCAAAGAACATTATAGGAGCAGGATGTTTTATCCACCGGAAAATTACTCTCAAACATACATCGTGTCGGGCCAAACCGTTCGATGCAATGAAGGATGTAGGGTTGTATCGCTTCGGCAAGAGCCGCTGAAGTTGGGGGACGTTCTTGCTTGTGCCAGTCAAAGCCATTAATCGGCATCGCCAGGCCTCCTAGCTTTACCACCATGTTCTCGCATTTGGCGAGTTGACTAATTCTTTCTTTCCATGTTTTGAATATTTCTTTTCTTTTTGATCTATAAGGGCCGATTCCGAGTGGGCCACCGACATGATCGAGAACGATGGCTTGGTTTGGAAAAGCCCGTGCTAATGACAACAATTCTTCTAGTTGCGTGTGATAGAGCCAAGTGTCGAAGGTAAGATTATAATCAGCGAGGTGCGAAAAGCCTTTTCTAAATAATTTACTGAGGTAAAGCTGCGGTGGAGGCTTGGTATGAGAATTTCTTATCTCAATGCTAGCATCCCAGCCACAGGCATGGCGAACGCCACGGAATCGATTAGGGCTGGCTTCAATATGCGCTGCTAACACTTCTTCGACTGAATCTCCTAGTAATAAATCAGCAAATCCGACTATTGCCGCTGAGACCTTAGTTTTATTAAATTTTCCAGTAATGCTTATGTCTGCAATGTTTTGCGCAAAATGAGTTTCTCCCATCGGTGCTAGTGCGATGCTAGAATCTTTTTGATATTTAGAAAGGCATTCTACAAAAACTGTAGAGACAATATTATGACCACTTTCAGTATCGTCTAATAAGTCTGTCAATAGGTAACGATTTTCTGGATGATCCCAAAGATGATGGTGGGGGTCACAGATTCGCAATTCAGGATCGAGAGTTTCTTCTTTAGTTTGGGCTAACCATGCTTTGTCGATGGGCATTTTCAATTCTCAATTTGAAACATAAAAAAGGAACATAGAAGTAATTTTATTTTCATCAAGTCTTTACGTGTTTTTGAATTTGTAGAAAATAGATTTTTCTACAAAGGAAAAGTGATTTGGTTGATCGCTGTCTATTAAAGTATTAATTGTCTTTGACAAATTCAAAACCCAATTTAATTAATAATATTCTGAAAATTATCATGTTAGAGTATTTTTATTATAACAATACGACAATAGCGATTTTTATGTTTCTGTAATCTATGCATCTATATAAACTGCGTTTAATTGGTTGAACTGATATTTAACCTAGTTAAAAATTTGACTCGCCTTTAATTTGGGCCAGGTTTTAAGCAGTCTTTAATTTACACTCTATCTTATTTTAGGAGTCGACTTTTGGTATGCAGAAAAACTTACCAGTAAAAATATTCTTCAATAAAAGAACTCGGCCGTTTTTCAAAAATATTTGTTTTCTTTGCGAGAGAGGTAATCTCAAGTCTTGTTAATTAATCCCGAAACTGTGTCACAAATAGCTGGTTAGTTTTTGGTCGCTGGGATAAGGATTGATCTGCTTAAAATAAACGTTTCAGAGTTACTTTTGTGATAGGTGCTGTTACATTGCGCTTATGGAAAGTCAGTCAAGCAGCAAACTCCTTGTTCGTGCATTCAAATTCTTAAAACCCTATAAAAAACAAATAGTTTGGGCCAGTATCGCACTCATTTTCACGGCTGGTTTAAATTTGGCCCTGGTGCAATATGTGCGCATAATTGTGGATCAGGGCTTTGTTGCCAGCTCTCTTGCGTCTTTGGGCCGGGCGATCACCGGTTTTCTTATAATCGCAATTTTGCAGGCTATCGGTACTTTTGCTCGCTTTTATTGGGTGTCCTGGTTGGGAGAGCGGGTCACTGCAGATCTGCGCCAAGCAGTGTATTCACATATTATTACTCTCCACCCTGGTTATTTTGAGGCTAATTTGAGTGGTGAAATACAGTCTCGTATTACTACAGATACTACGCTTATTCAATCAGTGATTGGTTCGTCCGCTTCTATTGCTCTTCGTAATTTTCTCTTATTGATCGGGGGAACTATTGCTTTATTCATCACGAATCCTCGTTTAACCTCTGTGGTACTCATCTGCATTCCTTTAGTTGTTGGGCCAATTATGTTTTTTGGTCGAAAGGTGCGACGCTTATCGAGAAGTAGCCAGGACGAAATAGCCAATGTAGGTGCTTATGTCGGAGAAAGTGTTCAGCAAATCAAAACTGTTCAAGCTTATAACCATCAAGAATTCGATCGCAAAGAATTTTCCCTTAATGTAGAAAAAGCATTCGATGTTGCTATTAAACGGATTAAAACCAACTCAGTTTTAATCACGATGGTGATGACTTTAGTTTTTGCAGCCATCGCTGTATTGATCTGGATAGGGGGTAGGGACGTTATCAATGGCACTATGACTGCGGGTGAGTTAACTGCTTTTATTATGTATGCAGTTATTGTCGCTACGTCGGTTGCAGCAGTAAGTGGAGTAATAGCGGAATTACAGCGTGCCGTCGGGGCGTTAGAGCGATTGATGGACTTGCTTCATGTTGAGAGTGAAATTAAGGCACCGGAAAACCCCAGCGAATTCATCGTAAAACCCAAAGGTGCACTGACTATTAAAGACCTCAGTTTTGCCTATCCGACACGCCCAGAAATTAATGCTCTGCAGGATATCTCCCTGACTATAGCCCCAGGAGAGAATGTTGCTTTAGTGGGGCCCTCGGGTGCTGGTAAATCGACACTGTTCGATTTATTACTTCGGTTTTATGATCCAAGCGCCGGATCAATTCGCTTGGAAGGTATCGATATTAGGGAGCTCGACCCCGGTGAGCTACGCAGCCATGTTGCTATAGTGTCACAACAGCCTGCCATGTTTACTGGTAACGTCTCAGACAACATAAGTTATGGTGATCCCTCAGCATCTGAGGCTTCGATTAAAGAAGCGGCGGTCGCGGCATATGCCGAGAGTTTTATTGAAGAATTGCCGGAAAAGTACGAAAGCTTTCTGGGTGAGGCAGGAATTCGTCTTTCTGGTGGTCAAAAGCAGCGAATAGCAATTGCCCGGGCTATCTTGAAAGACTCAGAGATCCTCTTGCTCGACGAAGCTACAAGTGCTCTGGACGCTGAGAGCGAGCGACAAGTGCAGATGGCATTGGAAAAGCTAATGCAAAACAGGACGTCATTAATCATTGCTCATCGGTTGGCCACTGTAAAAAACGTAGATCGTATTATCGTCATGGATGCAGGACGGCTAATCGCTCAGGGAACTCACCAGGAGCTGATGCAGAGCTGCGGACTCTACGCTAATCTTGCCGAATTGCAGTTTAGTGAGTCGGGCGTTGCGCCAAATCCTCGTCAGCAAAATCTTGATGTGGTTATTAATCATTAATTATTATATTTTTAACATTAAAAAAAATCTATAACCTATTGATATGGATATTTTATTTGGACAAGTTTAAAGATATTAGACCCTATCAGGACCATGAGATTCGCGTAGTCTTAGATCGACTACTATTAAATCCGGAGTTCTTGGATAGTATCGCGAGGTTTCATTACCCGACTTTAACTCGCCTATTTCCGGCCCTAATGATGGCTTCCGCACGAAAGAAGCTCGGGGGGCAGTTGTTTGGAGTTAATGACGTAAAGTCCATGCAGACTGTAATAGCTGGCTACATGGATAAGATGATCCATGACACCACTACAGGCCTGACCAATTCCGGTTTAGATGCTTTACCGGATGATCGCAACTACTTATTTATAAGTAATCATCGCGACATCGCAATGGATCCAGCGTTCGTAAATTATATGCTGTATCACGCGGGTCATGAAACTCTGCAAATTGCTATCGGTGATAATTTGCTGAAAAATCCTTTTGTCAAAGACCTCATGAGACTTAATAAAAGCTTTATCGTGCGTCGCGCTCTAAAAGGGAGAGAATTGCTTCAGTCGCTAAGCCTATTATCCCAATATATTCATTTCAGTGTGGCCAATAGAGAGAACGTCTGGATAGCGCAGCGGGAAGGGCGGGCTAAAGATGGTATAGATAAAACCGACCCTGCATTGTTAAAAATGTTAGGAATGGGCCGCAGAGATCTGTCTCTTGGGAAAAGTCTCAGCGAGCTGAATATAGTTCCAGTTGCAATTTCATATGAATATGATGCCTGTGATGAACTAAAAGCAGAAGAACTGCATGAAATTGAAAAGCTTGGCAGTTTTAAAAAAACTGAGCAAAGTGATATTCAGAGCATCGTAGCTGGCATGATTGGCTTTAAAGGGCAGGTTCACATCGCTTTTGGCACGGAGCTTAAACTAAACACTGATGATCCGGAAGAGATTGCAGCCATTATTGATGCGCAAATTTTAGAGAATTATGCGTTAAGTGACACTAATTTCTTGGCTCTAGAGAAATTAAAAAAAGATGGTCTGGTGTCATTGAGCTTACATAAAGGCTTATTGGAGCGGCGCGAACTCACCAAACAACACCGAATAATGTTTGAGAAAAGATTAAAAGCTGTAGACAATAAATTACATCAAAAAATACTCTTTGGCTACGCTAACCCGCTCATTAATAAATTAAAATCTGGTATAGAAATTCCGAGTTAATGCTTTAGCGCTAGAGCAATTTTTTCACAGCTTGCTCAAGGCGTGACATTAAATTACTTTGCGTTTGTTTTTCCAAGGGACCGATGCAGTGTGCTAGCAAGACAGCATCTAGAGCATAACGTGCATGTTCGCTACGGTCTGGTTTGGCTTGACCAAAACCATTTTTAAGTTGATCTAACTGAATCTGCATTCTTACAGGTTGATCCTCTTGTGGAGTGTCAATATTAGCGCGAATTTCTAGTTCAATACATAAGGAGCGGAATTTTTGCTCGCAATCTATGGCTAGAAGTTGTAGGTCTTTGGCCGATTCAATTTGATGTAAGGCGTCAAATCGATTTTGTAACGCCGTTTCCAAGTTGGGTTTATGGCTTGAAGTTAATTTACTCCACGCGCTATATTCTAGCTTTGATTTTAATTCATTGAATTGGCTGCTGTCATTTGAGGTGAACAAAATATCTTCCAATGATTTAAGAAACGTAGCTTTCTCTAGGATTGCATTCCTGATTGCCAGTTGTTTTTTGTTTGGCAGAGCTTTGAATCGTGTATCGATTTTGCTTTTTAGATTATTAAACTCATCTAATAGCCGCTTGTGTTGCTTTCGAATTTTAGGATTTAAAGTGGTTGCAAAGGCTTGCTCCAGGTCATTAAAATTACTTTGAGAGGATCTAAAACCCTCGTCATCCAATTTAATAATATCGGCCAGTGATGAGAGAATTCCGATCAATATAGCTTGTGCTTTACCGGCTGAAACTCTAGCTTCAACCACTTCTTTGTTTTTCTTCACGAAAATCTTGTCACAAGTGGTACGAAATTTTTCCCAATAGATCTGGTCTTCTTTATAAGAAGTTGGCCCTAAAGTTTTCCATTCTTTTTGGAGGCGCTTAGCTTCGTTCATCGCCTTAGACTCGTCTTCAAGTTCTACTAACTTTATAGCTTCGGCGATAAATAATTGTTTTTTCCTGCCATTATCACGCATGACATTCTTGCGTAAGCGGCGTAATTGATTAACGACGTTGTAAAATCGCTTTTGTAGAGTTTTGACTTTTGATTGTTCAACCGGAGCATATTTCTTCCAATCGTGTTCGCTGGACTGGAGGAGTTTGTTAACTAGCGAAATATTAAAGGGTTCCTTTTCCGCTGCTGTCATGGCCGTTTCTAAACTTGCGCAAATTTCCCGCCTAGCTTTAAGGTTTTCGGACATTAGTCGCTTGCGGTCTTTGAAATATGCCTTGCAGGGTTCGTAAGCTTTATCAGAAATCTCCTTGAATTTACGCCAAAGCTCCTCGTTCTGATTTGATCGACCCAAGGTTTTCCATTCCTTGTGCATGCTACCAATATGCTTGGCTTTATCGGGTGCGTGCATTTTTGATTCAAGTAAATTCTGCATCTGTTGAATTAATTTGTTTTTTTTATCCGTAGCAGCAAATACCTTCCAATCTCTTAGCTCATTAAGTTTGAGCCTATACTCATTGGTTTGCCCTTGTAGTACCGATTTTAATTTACCGCTGGTATTACTTATATTTCCTTGAATTTTATCCCACGTAGTTAAGGCGTCATGACTTTGACCCACGTCTAATGCTTTTTGTAAATTTACTAATAGCGTTGCAGTACTTTGTTTAAGCGCTTCTTGATGAGATTGATTCTGTTCGATTTTTGTAGCAAGTGTGTCGAGAATGGCTCGAGCGCGTATCTCAAGATCTGATGAGTTTTTTTTAGTCAATTTGTGTAAGTCAGTTACTCTGCTTTTGAGATTAATTAGCCGGGCAGTATTTTTAAAGCTTAACTTTTCAAGTTCATCTTCAATTATTGGGATTTCAGTTTTAGGGTTTAGAGATTTTTTGTTGGTGCTCCTTTTAACTTTAGCTGTCTCGTTTCCTTCTTTGTCATGCCCAGCTTGGAGCTGGCTCTCATCAATTTGTTCCGCTTTAGTCTTGCTGGTATTAGCTTTTTTTCCTAATTTGAGATTTAGTTTGCTAGCTAAAATTTTGGTGACCGTCTTGTCTCTACCGCCTATTTGCTCTTGTAGTTGGGCTAGAATTTCTTTGTCATCTATTGCTTGTACGGCATTCTTTCTGCTGTGAACGCTTTTTGCGTACAAGGTCAGGTCAGCAAGAGTATCGTCACTCTCGATAGACGCGACTAAGGCTTCGGCAATTATTCTCGATTTTGTCTTTAAAGCAATTTGCTTTTGGATTTTACCTGGCAGGTTTGCAGTTATCGTTAATAATCTCTCCACAGCAATTCCAGCATCTTCGATTCCCGCGAGAATGTTGATATAGTCATTGTGCTGACCGTTGAGAGTGAGTTTTGTTAAAACGCTTATTTTCTCTTCTGTATCTAGCAGACCCCAAGAAATTTTCTCAACATCCATTGATTCTGATGATCCTAGAGCCCGTGATGTGTGGCTATGTGTTAATTCTCCCATTGACTACTTACCCGGCGTTGCTAAGCTTACTGTTTAGATATGGGGCCAATGGTAGCAGAACTTCTTCCAAGAATAATTATACAAATGGCGGTACTCGGCTTGAGGGCCTACTTAATCGATTCTGGTTCAAATTAAGGGCTGATCAAGATTAAGTGGTACACTTTGCAAGCTTTCCCTTCTTTTCCTATACGGATGTAACAAGATTCCTGCATTATGCTGGCAGATGAAGTAAAAGAGCGCATTCAATCTGCCTATCGACAACTATTGGAATCCCGAGAGCTTACTCCTCGTTATGGTCAGCGACAAATGATCGCTGAAATCACCAATAATTTAGCGTCGATAGACATTAATAATAACAGTGAACCACCGGTTTGTGTGGTTGAAGCTGGTACAGGTACAGGTAAAACCCTGGCTTACCTTTTGGCAGTATTACCGGTTGCTCAAGAGCTTGGTTGTAAAGTTGTGATTGCCACAGCCACTGTGGCCTTGCAAGAACAAGTTATCTTGAAAGACATCCCTGAATTATTAGAAGGCTCTGACCTGAATTTTAGTGTCGCCCTGGCGAAAGGGCGCGGTAGATACCTTTGCTTGTCCAAATTGGATATGTTGTTAGCGGGGAACGATAGCATGCAAGCCATGATGGATCTTTATGGTGAGGAACTCGATGGCCCCGGTAGTGGAGATGTCGCGCTATATGAAAACATGCTTAAGGAGCTTGGCGCGGGGAATTGGAAGGGAGACAGGGATGCTTGGAAAGAGCCTATTGCAGACGCTAACTGGCGGCCGTTAACGGTAGATCGTTATCAATGCACCGGTTCAAATTGCAGTAATTTTCGAAATTGCTGTTTCTATCAAGCTAGAAATTCGCTCGATAAAGTGGATTGCATTGTTAGTAACCATGATTTGGTATTAACTGACTTGGCGATGGGTGGTGGTATTATTCTTCCAGACCCTGAAAAGAGCATCTATATCTTTGATGAGGCCCATCATCTACCTTTTAAATCCAATAATCATTTTTCTGCTTACACGCGGATAAAAGCCAGTCTTGTCTGGCTGGAGCGTTGTGAAAGCTTATTGTTGCAGTTGGCAAAGGAAGAATTGATTGAAGCAAGCCATAAGCACACGCTACAAAAAATTATTCTCGCACTGAGGTCGCATTCAGATGAGGCCTGGTCGTTGTTCCAGCAGACCTTTGAATCTCTGGAAAGTTTGAATAATTATGGAAATCAGCCTCAATACGCCTACGATTTAGGTGTCGTGCCTGAAGCGGTGCGCAATGTGGCCACAAATCTTAGTACGGAATACGCGCGAATTACTAATGGATTGCAGGATATTGCGAGTGATCTCCGACAAACTATGGACGAAGGAGAGGATCTGCATAAAACTCGATTGGCAGAGCAATGGTATCCAATTCTCGGAATTAATACGGATCGTGCTGAAGCAAATAGAGTACTGTGGTCAAGTTATTCTAAAGAAGACTCTGAGAGTAGTGCGCCAAATGCCCGTTGGTTGAGTTTTATAGAAAACGATGCTGGCTCAGATATTAGTTTGTCATCAAGTCCGGTTTTGGCGGCAGAAAACTTACAGGAACGACTATGGCGATGTTGCGCTGGCGCTGTGCTAACTTCGGCTACCCTGTCCGCCCTGGGTGAGTTTGATATGTTGCGGTTGCGGGCTGGATTGCCAAAACATACTCATTACCTAAGTATTCCAAGTCCATTCAATTTCGAGGTAGCGGCAAAATTAGTAGTTCCAAAAATGAATTGCGAGCCATCAGATAATGAGAAACACACCAAATTAATTATTAGTTCGCTACCGAGATTGCTATCGGAAGATTTGGCTGCTTTGATGCTATTCTCTTCGCGCCGTCAGATGCTCGATGTGATTCAAGGGTTGCCCAAAGAATGGTTGGACCGCGTGTTATGTCAAGATGATTACCAGAAAGCTCAGCTACTCAAGTATCACCGTCATCGTATTGATCAAGGTGAGCAAAGTGTCATTTTTGGGCTCGCGAGTTTTGCCGAGGGTGTCGACCTGCCAGGAAAGTATTGTACACATGTGCTTATAGCTAAGATTCCTTTCGCCGTGCCAAATGATCCAATTGAGATGACCTTATCTGCCTGGATTGAACTGCAAGGGCAGAATGCGTTTATGACCCTGGCGGTACCAGAGGCAGCTTTTCGTTTGGTGCAGGCGAGCGGCCGTCTTTTGCGAAGTGAAACAGATAGTGGTCGGATTACTCTATTTGATGAGCGGATTATCAATCGCCGCTATGGGAAAGCCATTCTCAACTCTATGCCGCCTTATCGCAAAGAAATTTTTGAGGAAGAGCTAACACTTGATGGCTCTTTATAGAGCCAAGTAGAAAGCTAACTCAAACATAGTGCGAGAATCTGCTTGGTTTGATGTTAACCATGTGATCAATCAAATAAATTGCTAGGCAATTCAGCTTGAGTAATTTTAATGTGCTTGCATCCTATATAAAGGTATCGCATATTTTGTTACAGCATTGTCTGAAACTACCAATAGTATGTATGATGAGCTATTGAATTTGCTTTTGATTTTTTGGGTGTGGTTTGTTCAATTATTTAGAAGTACTGATTTAAGCTGATTGTAATTTAACAACAATTCTAATTTAGTTGATGCGGCGAAGAGAATAAATAAGTGTGGCAAAGCGAGATGGATTCACCGGGTCTATATTGGTGTTACCAATAGCATCAACGGTTTCCATTCCTTCAATTACTTTGCCGATAACTGTATTTCGCCCTGACAGCCAGGGTAAATTTTCCAATGCAATAAAAAATTCTGGACCGTTTTGGTCGGGGCCGGCATTCGCCAGAGCAACTATACCTCGGGTAATCTCTCTAGTCGGCATCTCGTTAGTATAACGATAGCCCTGATTTTCATAGGCTTGTTTAATGGTTAAGTTATTTAATGTGTGGAATATTTCAAACTGTCGATCAAGCATTTCCACCTCTGACTCTATTTCTAGGCTGGCATATAGTGGTTTTAATAAAATCTCATGAAATTCTTCCGTACTTTTTATATTAAGAAGAGAATTAAAATTGCCATCAGCATCGAGAACCTGTTGTTGATCTAATCCGAGGGAATTGGCATTAATCTCATCACTGAGCAAGTTTGACGGCATTCCAAGAGGATTGTGATAGGGCGATCCAGCTTGGACAACAAAACCAGGAACGACCCGGTGAAACTGCATACCATCGAAATATCGTGGTTGAAAGCTAGTATTAGAGCTAGGGTTGATAAATTCGATTTCACCATGCGCAAGCGCTAAGAAATTTTCAACATTGTTTGGCGCTTCACGAGAGAGAAGTTCGATATAAATATCTCCGGTTGAAGTACTCAACAATATAAGCGGATTAGTCGGGTCTTCCATTGCAGATTGGGCTGTAACCGCATCTGCGTAGAGCTCAGAAGGTACTAGAGTTACCAATAAGGCAAATAGTATTTTTTTCAATTTAATATCGAACTCGATCAGGTCAGAAGATGATGATCTGCTGGAAGGTTTTTAGAAATCCAGATAGCCAATTTATGCCGCATTTTTTGCACATTCTCATCTTTATTTGCTAAAGGTTGAATGACTTGATCTTTTACCAACAAGAGATAGATTGCACGAACTTTGGCGTCAACATGATCGGCTGCCTCGAATTTGCCTGCTCCGCGGGCCTCAAAATAACGGGAACCCACGCGGATCGCTTCTTTGAGTAATTCTGTTTCATGTTTTAGTTTTTTTACTGACATTGGCTTATCTAAAAACTCCCTCTAGATTGTAGATCTAAATTCGGCGTGACTGCAATAAGGGGTATTCCATTTTATTCGAGTAGAGATTGGTACTTGTCCAAGTCTGCAGGGGTATCAATATCATAGAGAACCGCAGCATCTTCGGCGTCGAAAGCAACTACAGCATTCTGATTTTCTTTAACGACTGGCCTGCCGCCAGCGTCACCACTGAGGTTTCGTAGGTCTGAATAGAAATGCCGGCCAAAACCTACTGGATTTCCTGCTTGCTTTTGGTGGAAGGGAATAACGATATTGTCCTGATTAAGTTGCGATGCTAAAGAGCGGTAGGTCTCAATTTCGATGAAAGGCATATCCGCCAAGCATACAAGACAAGCATGCCAGTTGTTAACTAGGCCGATTCCGAAAGCAAGACTGGCGCCAATGCCTTGTTCAGCAAACTCAAATGCATTGAGGTTAGGTTCAGTCGGGCTTAATACATCGATTAAGTCTGGACGTGTGACTACCTTGTAATTGGGAATCGCAGCGCTGATACGACTTAAGGTTTGACTGAAAACTGTGGAGCCATTATTTAGTTTGGCGTCAAGTTTTATACCGCCAAACCGTTTGCTGAAACCAGCGGCAAGGATTAATGCTCCTACTTCTTTAGTCATGATTGCCAGTTACATAGTCATCAATTATTAAAGCGATAATTCTAGGAAGGGAAAAATTCCGTTGCCACTGAAATGACAACGACATACTGAGATAAGTACTAATCTTAAGGATAGGGGTATTAGTGCAAAATTTTTGTATTCTTGCGTGCTGGATCATTCTCCTGCTGTCGGATTTCAATAACGAAACCGTCCTTATCTTTTTGTTGTTGGCCGGAGCCTAGGTTCTGCTTACTTTCTATCGAATCTGATCCTTGATTCTGTTCGCTTTCAAGCGATGTTTTTTCTTTTTCTAATCGCTCTTGACGTTGTGTTTCTATTTGCGCTTTTAGCTGTTCACTCAAATGTTTTCGCAGTCGATTTACAACGCTAGTCATAACTTCGATGGTCTGGCTCAACTGCTCGAGGGTGATTAACGTTCGCTCGGGGTCGTTATCGAACTGATTTTCTTCATTCATCGGCTATTCCTCGCTTCTACTGCTTGTAGTCCGGGTTGAATTCTAGGTGTCGGTTTAATCCCAAGTCAGAGCACCGCCTGTTTGATATTCGATGACACGTGTTTCGAAGAAATTCTTCTCTTTACGCAAATCCATGATTTCAGACATCCAAGGGAAGGGGTTTGACACACTGTCGAATTGCTCTGGTAATCCGATCTGAACGAGGCGTCGATTGGCGATAAACTGCAAGTACTCTTCCATCATGGCTGCGTTCATGCCAAGCACACCACGAGGCATCGTGTCTCGCGCGTATTCGATCTCCAGTTGGGTCGCTTGCAGAATCATCTGCATTGCCTGTTCTTTCATGCTGTCAGTCCATAGTTGGGGGTTTTCCAACTTAATTTGGTTGATCATGTCGATACCAAAATTTAAATGCATAGACTCATCGCGTAAGATGTACTGAAATTGCTCTGAAGTGCCTGTCATCTTGTTGCGCCTACCCATAGAGAGTATCTGGGTAAAACCACAATAGAAGAAAATACCTTCTAAGCAACAGTAAAAAGCAATAAGGTTTTTCAATAACTCTTGGTCTGTTTCGACGGTCCCGGTATTAAATGTTGGATCGCTTAATGACTTTGTATATTTTAGTCCCCATGACGCTTTCTTAGCTACAGAGGGTATCTCATGGTACATGTTGAATATTTCACCCTCATCCATGGCCAGGGATTCAATGCAGTATTGATAGGCATGTGTATGAATTGCTTCTTCGAAGGCTTGTCGCAGAATGTACTGGCGGCATTCTGGGTTTGTTACCAAACGATAAATCGCTAACACTAGATTATTGGCCACCAAGGAATCTGCTGTTGCGAAAAAACCGAGGTTGCGTTTGACAATGAGGCGTTCGTCTTCAGTCAGGCCATTAGGATTTTTCCATAACGCGATATCTGCGTTCATGTTAACTTCCTGGGGCATCCAATGATTCGCGCACCCGTCCAGATACTTCTGCCAGGCCCAATCATATTTAAAAGGCACTAGTTGATTGAGATCAGCCCGGCAGTTAATCATGCGTTTATCATCAACCTTAACGCGATTTGCCGAACCTTCTAGTTCTTCTACTCCGTCAGTAATATTCAAAGATTGCAGATCGCTTATGGCTTTCTGTAAAGCGCTAGAATTGGCTGTGCTGCCGCTGACCTGTTTTTTTGTCCCGGTATTGGTGTCTGCTGCTATCGGTACTGACTCCATTTTGCTATCCAGGGCCGGTTTTAACGCTTCTTGTACAACTTCACTAATTACTGGTGGTTGCTCTATTTTGGGTTCGGTGACAGGAGTTGGTGTTTCTTCCTGATTAAATTCATCCCATGACAACATTTTTACACCTCGATTCTTTGTTTTACGCTTTGGATTATTGGCTTCTGTTTATAGTTTTGGATATATACAGTTCACTTATTCCTAACACTCTTTGTTTGTATCTATTTTCTTATTCTATGCTACTGACACGCCTCACAATCCGGATCATCTAAGGAGCAGGCAGCTGGCACTGAGGCTGGGCCTGCAGGTTCCGTAGATACTTTGTTTAAGCTTGTGTCAGAAATAGTCGACTTTTCCGTGGAAGTGGCGGCTAGGGCTCGTAAGTAGTAAGTGGTTTTTAAGCCGCGTAGCCAAGCCATACGGTAAGTAATGTCTAATTTCTTACCATTAGCACCGGCCACGTATAAGTTAAGGCTTTGGGCTTGGTCGATCCACTTCTGGCGCCGGCTTGCTGCATCAACTAGCCAGCGGGGTTCTACCTCAAACGCGGTGGCGTAAGTCAGTTTAATATCTTTTGGCACTCTATCGATTTTCTGCACGCTGCCTTCATAATATTTAAGATCATTAACCATGACGCTATCCCAAAGGTCGAGCTTCTTCAGATCATGGACAAGAAAAGGGTTTACTACTGTAAATTCCCCCGAGAGGTTCGATTTTACGTACAAGTTCTGATAAGTGGGTTCAATAGACTGTGATACACCACTAATGTTGGCGATAGTCGCGGTTGGTGCGATAGCCAACACGTTTGAATTACGCATGCCAGTTTGTTTGATTCTATCTCTTAAACCATCCCAATCTAGATGCTGTTCCATGTTGACTTCGAAATAATCAGCCCCACGAATTTCTCCAAGCTGCTTCAGGGAGTCGATTGGCAGTATGCCCTGATCCCACAAAGAGCCATCATACGATTCATAGCGACCCCGCTCCTCAGCTAATTCTGTAGAAGCATTAATAGCGTAGTAGCTGATCATTTCCATCGAGATATCGGCGAACTCTACCGCTTGTTCCGAAGCATAGGGAATGCGCTGTGCGTAAAGCGCATCTTGAAAACCCATAACACCCATACCTACTGGTCGGTGCTTCAAATTAGAGTTTTCTGCCTGGGGCACAGAGTAGTAATTGATATCGATAACATTGTCTAACATACGGATAGCAGTAGTTATCGTGGATTTTAATTTAGTTTGATCTAGTCCATCTTCATTAGTGTGATTAAGTAAATTAACTGAGCCTAGATTGCAGACTGCGATTTCGTCCTGACTGGTATTCAATGTGATTTCAGTACATAGATTGCTCGAGTGAATCGTGCCCACATGCTGCTGTGGCGAGCGGATATTGCAAGTGTCTTTGAAAGTAATCCACGGATGCCCTGTTTCGAACAACATGGAAATCATCTTGCGCCAAAGATCAGCAGCTTTAATGGTTTTATAGACCTCAATCTCACCGGTCATCGCGAGTCGCTCATACTCTGCGTAGGCCTCTTCGAATTCCTTGCCATGTTTGTCATGTAGGTCTGGCACATTATTCGGAGAGAACAAGGTCCAATCCTGCTCGTTAAAGACCCGTTTCATGAATAAGTCTGGTATCCAGTTGGCAGTATTCATGTCGTGAGCACGGCGTCGGTCATCCCCAGTGTTCTTGCGTAACTCAAGAAACTCTTCGATGTCGAGATGCCAGGTTTCTAGATAAGAACACACTGCGCCTTTGCGTTTGCCGCCTTGGTTTACAGCTACTGCGGTGTCGTTAACAACTTTGAGGAAGGGTACGACACCCTGGGATTTTCCGTTGGTTCCCTTGATATGCGCGCCAAGTGCCCGCACTGGCGTCCAATCATTACCTAGGCCGCCAGCCCATTTCGAAAGCATAGCGTTGTCGCGAATAGCAGAATAAATCCCGTGAAGATCATCAGGCACAGTGGTGAGGAAACAAGACGACAACTGTGGTCTTAATGTGCCTGAATTGAATAACTGTGGTGTAGACACCATGTAATCGAAACTGGAGATCAAGTTATAAAATTCAACCGCCCGTTCTTCACGGTTCTCTTCATTAGAAGCTAATCCCATGGCTACCCGCATGAAAAATACCTGAGGAAGCTCAAAGCGAACACCTTCGCTGTGGATGAAGTAGCGATCATAGAGAGTTTGCAGCCCAAGATAAGTGAACTGCATATCCCGCTCAGCCTTCAAAGCTTCTCCTAAAACGCTTAAGTCGAATTCTAAAAGATGAGGGGACAGCAAACCCAGTTCTACACCCTTTTCAATATAAGGTTTCAATGTAGCGGCATAGCGATAATGCATTTCTGACTGCGTTGCAGCATCGGTAATTTCTAAAAAGTTAAGGGCTTCGGAGCGCAAGCTGTCCATTAATAGTCGAGCAGTAACATATGAATAGTTGGGGTCTTGTTCAACCAAGGTGCGAGCAGTCATCACCAGCGATGTGCGCACGTCCTCTATTTTTACACCCGGATACAGATTTTTCAGGGTTTCGTTATATATCGAATCGGCTGAAACATCGGATAGGCCTTCACATGCCTCTTTGATGATCGTGAGTAGTCGTTCTGTGTCTAATGGTCCTTGATGACCATCTTCAAAAGTAACTGTAATTTCTGGGTGCTCATGTTGCTTTTCGTCCTGCTTTTGCTCTCTCAGGCGTGCGTGGTCGGCTCGATAAATAACATAACTACGAGCAATCTTGTGCTCGCCGGTGCGCATCAGCGCTAGTTCGACCTGATCTTGGATATCCTCTATATGGATTGTTCCTCCAGATGGCATGCGCCGAATGAAGATTTTCGTTATCTCACTGGCTAATTGAGCGACAGATTCATGTATTCTGGAAGAGGCTGCGGCATTACCACCTTCCACTGCTAAATAGGCCTTGGTAATGGCCACAGCAATCTTGGATTCATCATAGGTGACTACGGCACCGTTTCGCTTTATTACTCGCAATTGTCCTGGCGCGGTAGATGCTACAGAAATGGATTCATCACTACTTGGTGTATTAGCGAGAAGAGATTCACCTGTGGGTTGTACATCAGTCTGCATTGATTGCTCCGAATTTGATTACTACTTTCGTGTTCTTGTTAATTGTGTCATTTATTTTGTCGATCCTTACTGCCAAATCAATTTTGAGGCCTCCGTGAGTGATTCAAATAGGGCTTTTACAGATAGGCAATCCTCGTAAGGTCGTTACCTTCTGTGAAACCAATGTCATCGGATTCCACAATAAGTTGCCAAGTAACATGAAAGCCGTACACTATATATTGTGTTTTTGCGGCTGGACTTTAATTGTTTTTTTAGGTCTAGCCGGAATACCCTTAAACAATTACGAAAATGACCTAAAAATTGCGACTTCGACCAAGTGTTTTTCTTATTATTATCTAATTGTTAACCGCAACAGCCCCCGCAATTATGCATTTTACCTGGTTATTTATTAATTTAGGCACTAAGAGAACTACTTGGTTTTCGCTCAGACAATACAACATATAGACAAGTGACAAACCACTGATACAAGATAATGCGGTTATAGGGCCATTGCAAGTGATTTTTCGGTGGGTTTTCTGTGGGCAAAATGTTAATAGTCTGTTGTTGTTTCAGGAAAAATCGATTTTGGTCCGCTATTATCGATAGATGGACCTTTTGTTCAAAATATGATCAAAAATTAAGCGCCAAAAGGGTCAATAAACCGTCATTTCCCGAACACAATATATTGTGGTTCGAAATACAATAAAAAATTGCTCAAATAAAGGGGGTGTAGTAACAAAAATTCGCAAAAACTGGACGGGTTTTCAGAGTTTTACTGGCCTTAGTTAAGTAAGTATTCAAGTAAGGCTTTTTGCGAGTGCATGCGGTTTTCGGCCTCGTCCCAGACAACAGAAGCATCTCGATCCAACAATTCTGCAGTTACTTCTTCTCCTCGGTGAGCTGGCAGACAATGCATAAAAAGAGCATCTGCTTTCGCTAATGACATCAATTCACCGCTCACTTCGAAATCAGCGAACGCGATGAGACGCTTAGCTTTCGTAGATTCTTGACCCATGGAAGCCCAGACATCAGTAACTACAAGATCCACATCAGCCACGGCCTGGCGCGGACTCGTAGATAGGGAAACTCGATCACTGTTAGCTGCGAGCAAGTCGGAATCAGGAGAAAAATTAGCAGGGCTTGCAATATTAAGTTCGAAATCAAACACAGACGCCGCATTGATATATGACTGACACATGTTGTTACCATCGCCTATCCAAGCTACGCGTTTACCACTAATGCTTCCTCGATGTTCGATAAAAGTTTGCATGTCAGCCAAGAGCTGGCAGGGATGGAAGTCATTGCTCAGTGCATTGATAACAGGTACACGTGAATACGCCGCAAAACGTTCTAGGTCGTTATGGGCAAAGGTACGGATAGCCACGCAATCGACCATGCGAGATAAGACTCGTGCAGTATCTTCGATAGGCTCGCCACGACCAATTTGAGAATTGTCCGATGTTAGGAACAGGGAAGCACCATTCATCTGTGTCATAGCCACTTCAAACGCAACCCTGGTGCGGGTGGAAGATTTTTCGAAAATCAGCCCTAGAGTTTTACGGGATTGATTATTCGCGGCCGCTGGGTTGGTTTTGAGTTCGATAGCCCGCGAAACGATTTCCAATACATCGGAGGAAGGCAGGTCCAATAACGTTAAAAAGTGTGGAACTCTCATAGTTTTGATTCGGAGGTCTTAGATTTGAAAATTAGGTCAAAATAAAAAGGGTAGCTCGCGCTACCCTGAGAATTGGTTAATATTAACTAGTTCGCCAGCTCCGATCAATGCATCGCGCGCATTGTCATTGGTAGCACCTTTCGCTAGGCTGATATCTACTATGAGTAATTTGAATTCTATTGAGCTAAATCTATTTTCTAGTCGTGTCGCGGCTATTTGCGACGAAATGGGTTTGGTCCTAAGGCGTGCTGCCTTTTCTCCTAATATTAAGGATCGTCTTGATTTTTCCTGTGCCTTATTTGGCCGCGATGGTGAATTATTTGCGCAAGCAGATCATATGCCCGTGCACTTAGGGAGCATGGCTTTTGCGATGAGTTCAGTTGTTAAAAATCGACGTTGGCAAAAGGGAGATATGTTGGTTCTAAATGACCCTTTCCTCGGTGGAACTCATTTGCCGGATGTAACATTAATAGCGCCAGTGTTTGTTGCTGAGGCCGGGTTGGTCGGCTTCGTGGCTAATCGGGCTCATCACGCTAATATTGGATGTGAGACACCTGGCTCTATGCCGATATCCTCGACCCTGGAGGAAGAGGGCGTAGTAATTTCGCCTACTTGGTTACTCAAACAAGGAAAGCTACAAAAGGAGGCGATATATCTACCTGGTGTAATGAACGGAGAGTTGACCGGGGATTTCGCAGCGCAAGCAGGTGCTAATCAAGTTGGTATTCAGCGCTTAGAGGCATTAGTAACAAGCTTGGGTGTGAAGTCTTACTTAAAAGGTATGGTTCAACTTAATGACTACGCTGACAGCATCGCCGCTCATACCATTGCAAAATTGCAATCAGGAAGCTATCACTTTAAAGATTACTTAGACGATGATGGGTGTGGTACTACTAAAATAGTATTAGTGATCGATCTGACAATTAATAAAGAAGATGTTGAGCTGGACTTCGGAGGCTCTTCTGCAATGGTCGCAGGAAATTTAAATTGTCCTGAGTCGGTAGTAGCTGCTGCTGGCTATTTCTGTTTTCGTTGTCTGATGCCAACGGATGCGCCAGCCTGTGAAGGCCTTTTTAGGCGGATAAAAATTAGCACGAAGCCAGGTTCAATTGTAAATGCTGAACGACCCGCTGCAGTCGCTGCTGGGAATGTGGAGACTTCTACTCGCTTAGTAGATTTAGTATTTGGTGCTTTGGCGAAAGCAATGCCAAATAATATAGCCGCGGCGAGCCAGGGCACTATGAATAATATAGCAATGGGCTGCATTGATGACGTAAATGACAGTCGCTGGGATTACTATGAAACTGTCGCAGGTGGCATGGGAGCTGGACCGAACTACCCAGGGTTGGACAGTGTGCATACCCACATGACTAATACTTTAAATACACCTGTTGAAAGTCTAGAGATGCATTATCCATTGAGAATCCGTCGTTATGAGGTTAGAACTGGCTCAGGTGGCGCCGGTGTGAATGAAGGTGGTGACGGGATCGTGCGCGAATATGAATTTCTAGAGTCCGCTCAGCTCAGTATCTTAAGTGAGCGCCGTCATTTCAGTCCTTGGGGGTTGCACGGTGCGGGTGACGGAAAGAAAGGACGAAATTTGTTAAATGGGAAAGACCTGCCAGGCAAATGTTCATTGGCAGTTGAGCCGGGCGATCGACTCACTGTCATGAGTCCTGGAGGAGGAGGATGGAACCCCCCAGAATAACATTTTCACATTATCAGTACTCGATGGTACTGACAAATACCTTGTCTTCATTTAGACTTATACTTATAAATATTGAACCCCAATTCGCTGAGGTCGCGCCATGAGCATCGAAGAAACTATTAAAGAGCAAATTGATAGTAATACAATTTTGCTCTATATGAAGGGTAATCCAGAGCAGCCTCAGTGCGGATTCTCTGCTCAAGTAACACAGCTTTTAATGTCTTGTGGCCAGCGTTTTGCCTACGTGGATGTGTTAAGTAACCCCGATATACGTGCAAATCTGCCAGGTGTTTCGAATTGGCCGACCTTTCCACAGCTTTTTATCGATGGAGAATTGGTTGGTGGCTGTGACATCATTACGGAATTGCATGAAAAAGGTGAGCTTCAGACCTTGGTTGACTCTGTAGCACCAGAAAATTCTGGAGAGGGCGAGGGAAAATAATTTAAAGAATAGTCAGCAGTCATCAAGAAAAGCGCCATCTATCTCTTTTATAGATATTTACTAAATCTGCCTGAAATTAAGAGCCAAGCGGCCAACCACCTAGTTCTTTCCATTTGTTTACGATTCCACAAAATAATTCTGCAGTTTTCTCCGCATCATAGCGAGCAGAGTGAGCTTCTTTGTCGTCGAATTCGATTCCGGCTATTGCGCATGCCCTTGAGAGTACGGTTTGACCATAGGCTAATCCGCTAAGGCTGGCTGTATCGAAGGACGAGAAGGGGTGAAAAGGATTCCGTTTGAGATTGTACCGTTCGCTGGCCGCGTTAATAAAGCCATGATCGAAATGAGCGTTATGCCCTACTAGAATGGCACGTTTACAGCTACAACCTTTCATCGCATCTCGTATTATTTTGAACATAGTTTGAAAGACTTCTTTTTCAGGCCGGGCAACCCGTAAAGGATGAAATGGGTCAATACCGGTGAATTTCAATGCGGCTTCTTCTATATTGGCGCCTTCGAAAGGAATTACGCGATGAAAATAGGATTGTTCAATTCCAAGAACGCCTTTATTGTCCATGGCAAGAATATAGGCAGCAATCTCTAATATTGCATCAGTTTTGGCATTGAAACCTCCAGTTTCTATATCAACCACGACAGGCAGGTATGTGCGAAAGCGTTCTGCCAATAAAGAATTCGATGACGGTTCTGAGTCGATCAGGTCCATTATATTTGTTAATCCTTATTAATCTGCCAGGCGATAGTCTGTCCCTCTCGAATGGGGACGACAACGTTATCATCTAGCATAAAATTCTCAGGCATGGTCCAGGTTGATTTGGTCAAAAATACCTTGTCTTTATTACGTGGCAATTGATAGAAGTCAGCACCATAAAAACTAGCAAATGCTTCTAGTTTATCAAGGGCGCCATGGTTATCAAAAAATTCAGTATAGAGCTCTATCGCAGCTGGCGCCGAGTAAATGCCGGCACAACCACAATCAGTTTCCTTATTCGATTTGCTGTGAGGGGCGGAATCAGTTCCCAGAAAAAATTTTGGACTACCACTAAGGGCTGCACTAATTAGAGCTTGCTGATGAATGCTTCGTTTTAAAATAGGTAAACAATAAAAATGTGGCCTGACCCCTCCGGACAAGAAGTCATTTCTGTTGTATAGTAAATGATGGATTGTGATAGTTGCAGCGACATTGTCCGATTGGCTCTTTACAAACTCGACCGCGTCCTGGGTTGTAATATGTTCGAATACGACCTTGAGTGCAGGGTATTTGCACAATAATGGTTCGAGAATGGATTCTAAAAAGGCCCGTTCTCGATCGAAGATATCAACTTCTGCGTCAGTTACTTCCCCGTGGATTAAAAGCGGTATGCCTAATTCTTCCATTTTTGCGATGGCTGGAAAAACGTTTTCTATGTTTGTAACACCGTTGTCTGAATTAGTTGTAGCTCCGGCAGGATAGTACTTCACAGCCAAGATGCTATCTTCGTTTTCAATTTTAGTAATTTCTTGGACTGACAGAGTGTCCGTCAGGTAGAGCGTCATGAGAGGTTTGAAGGCACAACCCTCAGGAACGGCGAGGAGTATTCGCTCACGATATCTAAGCGCCTCTGCAACAGTAGTGACAGGAGGGTTTAGGTTTGGCATAACAATAGCGCGGCCAAATACGCGCGCGGTATGAGGCACTGTAGTTTGTAAGGCAGTCGCATCGCGTAGGTGAATATGCCAATCATCTGGACGAGTGATACTTATAGAATCAGAGCTCATGAGTGAAATACTGTAAGTCGAATTTATTCTATTGTAGCTGAATAAAGTAGTGAGCTGAAATTCCGATTTAACTTATCTTGGAAATCCTATTTTCCCTTTTTATTGGAGTTGATTAGGAGTCGGAGGGGCAACGATAGAATCAGCTTTATGAAAGTGATTAAAAGAAGCGATGTTAGATTGATAGACTATGAAGGTTTTAAGCTAAGGGTCTTCCTTTTCTTCGGCTTGTCGTCATAGTTCCCTTATTTTATCGGCGTATTATCGACTTCCCTAGCTTTGATGCTAAAATACGCCTCCTTTTTTGCTAGTGTCAACCTTGTAATTGGTTGACTTGTAATGAACCTGTGGCGAACGTCTCTTATTCGGATTTTGGAGTAAACCCATGTCAAAGGGATTTAAAGAGATAAATAAAGTTGTGCTCGCATATTCTGGCGGGCTCGATACTTCTGTCATTGCGAAATGGCTACAGGTAACCTACGACTGTGAGGTAGTGACGTTTACCGCCGATATTGGCCAAGGCGAAGAGGTTGAGCCAGCGCGCAGCAAAGCTAAAGCTATGGGGATAAAAGAAATCTTCATTGAAGATCTTTGCGAAGAGTTCGTTCGCGATTATGTCAACCCTATGTTCAGAGCGAATGCTTTGTACGAAGGGGAATATTTACTTGGTACTTCCATAGCTCGGCCCTTGATAGCTAAGCGGCTGGTGGAAATCGCTTCTGAAACTGGAGCCGATGCAATAGCCCATGGTGCTACCGGGAAAGGTAATGATCAAGTCCGGTTTGAATTAGGAGCTTATGCACTTAGCTCATCGATCCAGGTCATAGCTCCATGGAGAGAATGGGACCTAAATTCACGTGATCGATTACTTGATTATTGTGATAAGCATGGAATTCCGGTCGAGAAGAGACTTGGTAGCAAATCACCTTATTCAATGGACGCTAATCTTTTACACATTTCTTATGAGGGTGACGTACTGGAAAATCCCGCCGATGAGCCAGAAGAGCCGATGTGGTTGTGGACGGTCTCCCCAGAAGCGGCTCCTGATGTCGCTACTTACCTTGAGCTGGATTATGAAAAGGGCGATATCGTCGGCATCGATGGATATGGAATGTCGCCGGCGAGTGTGCTCAAGCATCTCAATAAAGTAGCAGGAGCTAATGGCATTGGTCGCACTGACATAGTCGAGAACCGATATGTAGGAATGAAGTCTCGTGGTTGTTATGAAACTCCCGGAGGAACGGTCATGTTGAAAGCTCATCGCGCCATAGAGTCTTTGACCTTAGATCGAGAATTAGCCCATCTTAAAGATGACCTTATGCCTCGTTATGCTTCCTTGGTTTACAACGGTTATTGGTGGTCTCCTGAGCGTGTGGCGATTCAATCATTGGTAGATAATTCGCAGCAATACGTTAATGGTAAAGTGCGACTTAAGCTCTATAAAGGCAATGTAATTGTGGTTGGTCGAGAGTCTAATGACTCTCTGTTTGACGAAGATGTTGCCACTTTCGAAGACGACGCTGGTGCCTATGATCAGGCAGATGCGACAGGTTTTATTAAGCTGAATGCACTGCGTTTGCGAATAGCGGCGCAGAAGGGTCGAAAGTAGATTTCTAAGCCATTTGCAAGATCAAGGATTCATGAGGGTATTGGGTGCGATTTTCGGTGTTTTTGGTCCAGACTCCTTGTCATTCTCATCAATGGTTTTAGTGTTTAATCCCTAATCAATAGCCTTTTTTTTGTATTCGCAAAGATCTTCGATCGTGCATGAGCCACAGCGGGGCTTGCGTGCAAGACAAGTATAACGGCCATGCAGAATCAGCCAGTGATGAGCATCCAAGAGAAATTCTTCCGGTACAAATTTTAGTAACTTCTTCTCTACTTCAATAACATTTTGACCGGGTGCAATCGCACTTCGATTCGATACTCTGAAAATATGTGTATCCACGGCCATGGCGACCTGCCTGAACGCTGTATTTAGGACTACGTTAGCTGTTTTTCTGCCGACACCTGGTAGCGCTTCTAAAGCTTCGCGATTATCAGGTACCTGGGATTTGTGATTTTTTATCAACAACTTGCAAGTCTTAATAACGTTCTCTGCCTTGGTATTAAATAAGCCGATGGTCTTGATATATTTTTTTAAGCCCGCTGTGCCCAATGCAGCCATTTTTTCGGGAGTGTCGGCGACTTTGTAGAGTGCATCAGTCGCCTTGTTTACGCTCACATCTGTCGCTTGTGCTGACAGAATGACGGAGATTAGTAATTCAAAGGTATTCTTGAATTTTAATTCTGTCGTGGGTACGGGGTTAGCTGCACGCCAGCGCTCAAATATTTCCTGTCTCTTTAGTTTGTTCATGGCTTTCCCGTGAAGCGGGCTTGGTTTGCGAGCTTTGTTGAAGTCTTTATGTCTAGAATTAAAAATTTGTGATCGATATGATTCTTTGCCGCTAATAGTAAACCCATAATCAACAAAATTCCTGGTTGTAGTAGTGCGAAGTTTAGAATTTCACTTCTTGATTCTTTAATTATGGGCGTCATGTTTACAGGGCCTAATAACCAATGAAAAGAACAAGGTTAATCATTGGCATCGAAAATAGAACTACAAAACTCATTATTCCAAGGTCTGTCGCGCTCTGTAAGCGATTGGTGTTGGCGAAGAATTATGAGGCGCCGAGAAGTTGTATCAGAGCCACATTATTGACTAAGGCTGTGGTAACAATAATACCTATTAGTTCAGTTAATGGTTGAAGCGTCCGCAGCCTGGTGGGATAAGGCTATCAGGCTTAATTTTAGCACGGTTATTTTTAACGCAATAAACGGTGCTCAGGAGTATGGTGTTTTACAGTTTCTATTCTGGAAACAGGTCAGTTGAAAAGGCGGCAGGGATCCGATATTGAGCTAGGATTTCAGCTTCACTGGCCATGGCCGCCCGGTGGTTTATAACCATTTGGTAGCCATTTTTGTTTTCTAATACGATATTTTCCTGTGTATTATTTCTCACGATTTGAGAGAAATGTTTGAAATCTCGAACTTGTTCTCCATTGACGTCATCGACAATCCAATTCCGCCAGTCGTGATAACCCAAATTTACATCGGCAGCCAGGACTTGCAGGGCTACAACAACTTCTTGTTTTTCTGGTGAAACCCATTCGTTGCGAGCTTGCAAAAGTGTTACTGGTGCGGATCTACCCCAGTCATTGCCCCAGCGCTTAATGAGATTCATATTCAGTGGGACAAATAAAACGCCCCCGTAGATATAGTACTTAGGAATTTGATCAAATTGTTCGCCTTTGACTAAGCTGTAACTTTCAGGAGGTGTATCGGCCTTAATTTTTGCTACAGCTTCTTTGCCGTTGCGGGAATAAGTAACTAACACCTCATCACCAATATGATGCATGTCGATTGCATGCTTATAATCTGTTAGTAAATCGTCTGAAAGCTGAATGGTTCCATCTTCAGCGATATCAAAATCATCAATTTTCATGATGACATCATTTTCTTCGAACGTGCCATCGGCAGGGGATCCGTCGAATACTTTTATTACCAAAACACCATTTTGATTCTTTCTTAAACCATAAGCCGCTTTTGCAGAGGGGCTGTCCAATGTTTGGGTGCGAAACCCCAAATCTGGAAACCCATCGTATATATTATCTTCACTGTCTTTGAGTACATGTCGGATAATGCTAGGGGGAACAAAATAGCCCAAGTTCTCAGCTCGCCCGCCGCTATTTGCCTGCATCACTACACCGACAATCTGTTGATCAACAATGACGGGTCCTCCACTATTCCCTGGATTTATCGCCGCATCAATTTGTCCAGCTAATAAATATGCCCCGGCATGGGCATAAATTTGCTGCTCAACACGGGACAAAATTCCTTTGGTAATGCTTAAGGTTTTGCCGCCAATGGGGTAGCCGTAAACAGATACCTCTTGCAGTGGGTCGGGCAAATTACCTATGGACAGCGATTTTAAGTCGCTAAAAAATCCTGGTTCATCTACTGTAATGATTGCAAGATCAGCCTCGTGTGATACGAAAACAACTCGCGCCTGATAACGTTGTGGGTCGTTGTGTTTTTGTGCTTGGACATAACTGGCGTTGGCAACAACATGGGCGTTAGTAAGAATTTTATTGCCTTCAATAACAGAGCCTGACCCGCTGCTTTGGCGCGGCGTAAGTAAGCGCCAAGGCGTAAAATAATCAGGCGCTGCCTGCGTGGTGTAGATTTTTATTACTGAGTCTTCAATGGCACTTAACTCATTATTTTGTGCAGAAGCGGAAGTGCTAATGCTCCAGAATGCAACACTAAGGAAAAATGAAATCAAACGAATATTGATTGAGATAATGAGAGTTCTACTCTGCGAGAAAATCATAGAATCCTAAACCTTTTTAGTAGTAATAACGTGTTCTATATCGCTGTGGCCCCAAGCTTATTACTTTAGTTAAAATATCGCCAGCCCAGGCGAGGATGAACTTCAAAAAAAACTGGGCAGATACATCGTATTATTGTGTACGAGAATCATCGTTAACTAATTTAGGTAAAAATACCATCCCCTAACGGACGTTATTGCGTTGGACTTACACGGAGAGTTAATGGATAGGTGATGTTAGTGTGTCGAATGCAAATTCATATAATGCGCATACCTGGTTGGGCGCCGGCATGAGGCTCGATTAACCAAATATCTTCACCACCAGGACCGGCAGCAAGAATCATTCCCTCTGACAGACCGAATTTCATTTTTCTAGCTTTTAAATTTGCGACTACGACAGTTAATTTGCCCACGAGCTGCTCAGGGGTATATGCGGACTTAATTCCAGAAAACACTTTACGAGTTAGCGGTGTCCCAGATTTATCTAGACCGAGATCTAAATTTAGTTGCAAAAGCTTGTCAGCATCTTCTACGTATTCTGCGCTGATTACTTTTGCAACCCGCAGATCAACTTTAATGAAGTCATCAAACTCAATTTCAGGTTCGAACCCACTATTGTTGTTTTGCATTATATTTTCCTCGGCTTGGTGTCCAGTTGGTTCCGACTTAGCCTGACTTTCAAATTCTTTCTGAGTCGCAGCAACCATAGCTTGTACTTTGTCATTTTCTACGCGAGTCATTAATGGTTTGAATTTATTGATACTGTGATTCGTTAACAACGAATCGATATCAGCCCAATTGAGTGGGTCAATAGCCAAAAAAGCCTCAGCTTTTTCTGCCATAGATGGAAGTACAGGTTTTAAGTAGGTGATAAGCAACCGAAACGCGTTAATGCCGGTGGAACAAATCTTCTGTAGTTCAGCTGATTGCTTGTCGCCTTTTGCGATGACCCAAGGTTGTTTATCATTTATGTATTGGTTTGCTTTGTCCGCCATTGTCATGATTAAACGAATGGCCTTGCTATATTCACGTCCATTATAGTAGCGAGCTATCTCAGACTTGGCGGCTTGAATCTCAGTCAGTAATTCTGGTGCATCGACTTTTTCTGCCAGTTTTCCTTCAAAGCCTTTGCCGATAAAGCCAGCACAGCGACTAGCAATGTTCACTACTTTGCCGACTAAATCTGAATTTACTCTTTGTGCGAAATCTTCGAGATTTAAGTCCAGATCATCTATTCCGTTTGAGAGTTTAGCGGCAAGAAAGTAACGCAGATACTCAGGGTTCAAATGGTCGAGATAGGTGCGGGCATTTATAAATGTACCTCTTGACTTTGACATTTTGGTTCCATCAACCGTGAGGAAGCCATGCACATAAACCGCGGTTGGTGTTCGATAGCCAGCGCTGGTTAACATTGCAGGCCAAAACAGGGTATGAAAATTGATTATATCTTTACCGATGAAATGATAAACCTCAGTTTGGGAGTCTTTATTCCAGTATTCATCAAAATCATAATCAGTTCGATCGCAAAGATTTTGTAAACTTGCCATGTAACCAATGGGCGCATCTAGCCAAACATAGAAATATTTTCCGGGTGCATCGGGTATTTCGAAACCGAAATAGGGTGCGTCACGACTGATGTCCCACTCCTGCAGCTCTTCATCCAGCCATTCGTTTAGTTTATTTGCTACGGAATCCTGCAAAGTGCCACTGCGGGTCCATGTCTTTAACATATCGCTGAATGCAGGTAGCGTGAAAAAGAAATGCTCAGACTCTTTTTCTATCGGTGTAGCTCCTGAAATTGAGGATTTGGGATCTATTAGTTCGGATGGGTTATAGGTTGAGCCACAGACTTCACAATTGTCGCCATATTGATCTTCTGACTTGCATTTGGGACAGGTACCGGTGATATAGCGGTCGGCTAAAAATAGTTCCTTCTCTGGATCAAATAGCTGCTTAATTTTGCGTCGAGAGATATGGCCATTAGCATTAATTGCCTGATAGATAGATTCAGAAAGTAGGCGATTCTCTTCTGAGTGAGTCGAGTGGAAGTTGTCGAAGCCGATTAAGAAATCAGCGAAATCTCTCTGGTGTTGCTGATTGACCTTATCGACCAATTCTTGAGGTGTGATTTCTTGAGCCTCAGCGCTAAGCATGATTGCAGTGCCGTGGGCATCATCGGCGCATACATAAATGCAATCATGGCCTTGCAGTTTCTGCATGCGTACCCAGATGTCGGTCTGAACCACCTCCATTAAATGACCCAGATGAATATCACCATTTGCGTACGGTAAAGCGCTGGTTACTAGTATCTTACGTTGGTCCACACTGCTGTCCTTGGTGAGTCAAAATTCTATCGAGTAGGAATCGAAATTATTAAGTTTTGAATTGAGGTTCTGCATAAGAATTTCTGGTTTTGATTAGATTTCGACCATTTCGAAGTCTTCCTTACCTACTCCGCAGTCGGGACATGCCCAATCTTCGGGGACATCGTTCCAAGAAGTTCCAGGGGGGATGCCATCTTCAGGCATTCCTTGCTCTTCATTATAAATATAACCACAAACCATACATTGCCACTGCTTCACCTGCGTTTCCTCCTGAGGCGTTATTTGAATCGAATCATGTCTTAGACGACAGAATGAGATTATAGCTTGATTCTGCAATTGTGATTAGCGTGAATACCTAAGTTTTTATCAAGACATCCAGTAGTAGGGAGTTCTTAGTCGAAGATGGGTGGCGGATCCTACTGCATGAAAATGGGTTTGGGCAGTCTCTTTACCGATTGGTTTTGGAAAGCAAGGGTTCAATTTATCAGATTTGGCATCAGAGGAGAGCTATACAGAGATAGAAAAGAGCCTTACTAAAGCAGACCTAATTATTAAAACAGATGATTCAGCACTTGATAGGCTTTATTATCTGTAGTCGATGTCTGGGTCATATGGGTAATATGAGAAGCTATGAGTATTAAGTCTGATCGTTGGATAAAAGAAAAGGCCGCAAAAGAAGGGATGATTGAGCCGTTTGAGCCAGAGCAAGTTCGCTATAAGGATGGTGATAAAGTCATTTCTTATGGTACTTCTAGTTATGGCTACGATGTTCGCTGCGCCAGCGAATTTAAAATCTTTACAAATGTACACACTACTAGTGTAGTCGATCCTAAGAATTTTGATGAGACGAGTTTTATCGCTATCGATGAACCTTTCTGCATTATTCCACCAAACTCTTTTGCTCTTGCGCGAACTATTGAATACTTTCGTATACCGAAAGATGTTTTAACGGTATGCCTTGGGAAATCAACATATGCCCGTTGCGGAATCATAGTAAATGTCACGCCATTAGAGCCTGAATGGGAAGGGCATGTGACATTGGAGTTCTCGAATACGACGCCCTTACCCGCAAAAATTTATGCCAATGAGGGAGTTGCACAAATGCTGTTTTATCAGTCCGATGAGCAATGTGAAGTTACTTATAAACAGAGGGGTGGGAAGTATATGGGCCAAATAGGTGTAACTCCTCCAAAGGCCTAATAAAACCAAAAATGTAAAGATTCTTCAGCAAGTACTAAACGAACACGAAAAGCACGATTAACGAGAGGCATAAAAACAGCACATATTCCTAATTAGGCCCTGCCAAATCAGTTCTTCGCTGAAATCCGTCTTGACGGAATCAAAAACTTAACCAACTTTATCAGGCAAAAAGATGAACGTCTGCGATTTTGTGCCTTTTTTGGCAAGCATAGTCATTTAGCCGTTTCGTCGTAAAGCAATCAAATTTCCTTTCGAAAAATTCCACTCAAAAAACATCAAATAGGCTTGAGACACTATAAATATGAATCAGAATGCAAGCTTTCTCTCTTGGATGTGTCACCACTTATTTTTTTTCGACTGTGTTAAAACTTTGGCGGTCGAAGATGTAACAGTCAAGAATTTGTCGTTTTAACAGCGACAACCAGAGCGCTTCTAAGCCGGCCTAATACTCAAAGTATCTATGCTGACAGGCCTAGGCCCTAAGTTATCGCTATAAACCACGAACTGGAACAAATATTGCTTATGTACTTACACTGGTGCGCCCTGAGTATTTGAAAACAAGAACTCGGGATGTCGATCGAGTAATGAGGAAAGCTTGGGTGCATAGCTAATGAGCTTCGGATTTGCATTATTTTCGCAGTTCTAGTTGGTTGAAATTAAAGAATGAAGTGTGACTATGCAGTTAATCGTCTGAAAAGAAATTTAGTTTAGCAGCGGAAACAAAAACGGAATTTGCATAGGAAAAAATAAGGAGTAAGCATCTGGATGGTAGTTAACAGACTTTGCGCGGCAGACAATGATATAGGGTTGAATATGATCCGCAATAATACAATAAAACGGGATGATCAATCATGAGTTCAGCAACTGGGGCTTCCGTATACGACAGTTTACATGCTGATAGCGCGGCGCAAGAAGCACACTTGAATGAAATAGTAGATCGCTATGCGCCATTGGTAAAACGGATAGCGCATCACCTACTGCTACGAATGCCTGCAAGTGTGCAAGTCGATGATCTAATTCAATCGGGTATGATTGGTTTGCTTGAGGCGGCAAAAAAATACGATGTGTCTAAGGGGGCAAGCTTCGAAACCTACGCAGGCATCCGAATACGTGGCTCTATGCTCGATGAGGTTAGAAAAGGAGACTGGGCGCCTCGCTCTGTTCATCGAAAGTCGCGCAAAGTCGCCGAAGCCATAAAGACTATTGAAGCAAGAACCGGTAAAGATGCGAAGGATCAGCAAATTGCGAGTGAATTGGAAATTGATCTAAACGCGTATTATGCCATTCTTCAGGATGCATCGGGCTCAAGACTATTTAGCTTTGACGATATCATGGAGGGCGATGATTCAGCCATCGAATTGGCCGCGGGAGAACTCCCTGGTCCGTGTGATGGATTGCAGCGGGATACTTTTAAGGCTCATTTAGCGGGAGCCATCGACGGCCTGCCTGATAGAGAAAAGTTAGTTCTAGCTCTTTATTATGATGAGGAATTAAACTTAAAAGAAATTGGAGAAGTAATAGGTGTCAGTGAGTCTCGCGTAAGTCAAATTCATAGTCAGGCTGCGATGAGATTGCGTGCCCGTCTATCGGAATGGAATTAAAAATTGAAACTTTGGTAAGAGAAGCTTCAACTTAAGTCTTGGAGAGGTTGATATCCGCAACTTATTTAACACATCTTTTCCCCAAGTAGCTGTTCCCAATTAATGGTCCTTTTGTTTGTCTGAAGTTAATTAGCAAAAATAGTCAGCTACTATCGCAGTTTGCCAGTCGGCAAATATCAGCCCCTGTATAGTTTTGGTTTTAACGAAATGATTTAAGCCATATATTCTTACTACACAAAAACGCTACCCAAGAGAAAGTTGCTTAAACAGCCTCGGTGCCCGCTTGTTAGATTCGAGATATTTGGAGTTGCGTCCTCTGATTGTTTGATCTCTCGATTTGCTCTACTTTTATGTTAAGTATGCTTTTTAAGCATACGAAGCCTACCTGATATTTTGGCTTTGCCGGCTGCCGCATATGAACAAAAAAGGATCGATTTAAACGATTACAGGCTATAATTTCGACTCCAGAACTAGCGTATCAATAAAGGAATAAAACTAGGACAGCATGGTCATGGTAGAAGTCGAAACAGATTTGGAAGCATCTATGCTTTGTGTGGGTTCACTTTTTTGCGAGCGTGATGACCGTATTTTGTTTGAGGATCTCAATTTTGAATTGAAAGAAGGGCAGGTACTCCAGATTAAAGGCTCTAATGGTAGCGGGAAAACTACCTTGTTAAGGAATATATGCGGTTTAAATGCGGGCTATGAAGGGGCTATCAGCTGGTATGGAGACCCAATAAGAGAATGCCAGGAAGAGTTTTATTCATCCCTTGTTTACATAGGGCATCGTGTTGGTGTTAATAAGGTGCTTACACCCTTAGAAAATCTTCGTTGGAGTTCGAGTCTCCAGCAAGTCATAACTGATGACGAATTGCTGGATGCTTTGGAGCAAGTAGGATTGCGTGGTTATGAAGACTCTCAGTGTTTTACACTTTCAGCAGGCCAACAGCAGCGCGTGTCGCTTTCTAAGTTGTTGCTGAGTAGAGCAAAATTATGGGTTTTAGATGAGCCGTTTACCACCTTGGACGCAGCCGGTGTAAAACAATTGGAAGCATTGTTAAAAACTCATGCAGGCAATGGGGGTGCCGTAATGGTGACAACACATCACACACTCTCAGTCCCTGATTTGCAAGTCTTGGAGTTTGGATAGTAATTATGACCGCTCAAACAGTAACGACATTTGAGGCATTCAAGGCTACTCTTAAGCGAGATTTGTTGATTGCTTATAAGAGAAAAAATGACATGGTTAATCCTTTTATGTTCTTTCTCATTGTGGCTTCCTTATTTCCGATCGGTATTTCGCCAGACCCTGATAGGCTTGCTGAAATTGCTAGTGGAGTACTATGGATTTCCGCTTTATTAGCTTCACTGCTGGCCATGGATAACTTGTTCCGCTCGGATTATGAAGACGGTTCTTTGGAGCAATTGTTATTGAGCCCTCATCCACTTTATTTCCTTGTGTTAGCTAAGAATATAAGCCACTGGTTAGTTAGCGGATTACCGGTGGCTTTGGTATCACCACTTGTAGCATATATGCTCAATTTACCCAGTGAATCCTATTTCACCCTCTTTATAACTTTGCTTATTGGTACTCCGGTTCTTAGTCTGCTGGGATCAATTGGTGTAGCGCTTACGGTAGGCTTAGGCAGTAGAGGATTGATTTTAGCGGTAATTACGTTACCAATGAGCGTCCCAGTTTTGATAGCGGGAACGCTGACTGTTCAGCAAACTCTTAATGGGGCATCCCTCGCTGGGTATTTGGCTATATTAGCGGCAATGTTATTTGCTGCGGTATCCTTCGCGCCTTTGGCCTCTGCTGCTGCTTTGCGTATTAGTGTGAACTAGTAGTTAGATAGTTCAATTTTTGATCTATTTTAATGATTACCCCGTAATGACAATAGATTACAATACGCCATATGGTCGTATATCGGGGCCATGATATAATTAGTGAGTCAACTTTAAGATCGGTAGAAGCAGAAATTCTATGTGGTTGTGGTTCTCGAAATTAGGTTCTCCTAAGTGGTTTTACGAGTTATCAGGTAAATGGTTGCCCTGGCTGGCGGCTGGTATGTCATTGCTGCTTATTGTTGGGATTATTTGGGCGCTATTGTTTGTGCCTCCAGATTATCAGCAGGGTGATACGATCCGTATAATGTATGTTCACGTTCCATTTGCCAGTATTTCTTTAGCATTTTTCCCTTTGATGGCAGTTGCAGGAACAATAACGCTAGTTTGGCGCATGAAGCTTGCTGACATGGTGGCTAAAACAGCCGCACCGCTAGGTGCATGGTTCACAGCCTTGGCTCTGGCTTCTGGCTCTATCTGGGGAAGCGATATATGGGGCACCTGGTGGATATGGGATGGACGGCTGACCTCCATGTTGTTGCAATTCTTTCTACTGGTGGGTGTTATTTCTTTGCGCTCGGCAATTGAAGATGCTGATGCGGCAGCAAAGGCATGCGCTCTGTTAGCAATCGTAGGCTGTATCAATGTCTTTGTGATTAAGTACTCTGTAGACTGGTGGAACACTCTGCATCAGCCCTCGGGGTCATTTAGCCTCTCTGATGAGGCGCCAAACCCACCCGAGGTTTGGGTGCCGCTAGTCATTATGATAGTTGCTGTGTATTTGTTTTTTGTTGTGAGTCTTATCCTCTCAACTCGAAATGAAATTTTGGAGAGAGAAAGACGTTCTCAATGGGTACAAGAACTGATAGAGGCTAATTAAGCGAATTCCATGTTTGAATTGATTCAGTTTTCTAGTTTTGGTGATTTTGTTGAGATGGGCGGTTACGCATTTAATGTTTGGTCGGTTTATGCTCTATTCCTCCTATTTTTCTTTATTAATCTGTATTTTCCGATACTGAAACGGAAGCAGATTATGCGTGAACAAAAACGTCGTTTACTCGTTAAGAGAGAAAAGGTCTCTACAGACAGTAAACTTAGTAATAACGAAATGGATAAAAACGACTCTTAACAGTTCGCTCTGGAGGTTTTTTGAAGGCTCATCGACAAAAAAAGTTAACCATCATTCTGTTTGTTTCTGCAGGGTTAACTGTGTCAGTCGGATTGATTCTTTTTGCCATGAGTCAAAATATTAATTTGTTTTATACTCCTACTCAGGTGGCAGAGGGCGAAGTTACGATAGGCCAGCAAATTAGAATTGGGGGAATGGTGAAGGAAGGCTCTGTAGTCTCTGCGAATGACAGTTTGCAAGTTAGATTTGAAACCACGGATTTTATACACGCAGTGCCGATTGAATATGAAGGAATATTGCCTGACTTATTTCGTGAAGGCCAAGGCATTGTTGCGGAAGGGACAGTTGATGCGGCTGGTGTTTTTCATGCTTCTCGGGTACTGGCAAAACATGATGAAAACTATATGTCTCAGGAAGTGAAGGCAGCTCTCGATGCGGCCGGTGTGAATACTGAAACTCATCCTTCTCTTGTTACTCCGGAAGTTAAATGATACCAGAATTAGGACAATTCTCTCTTATACTTGCTTTCTGTCTAAGTATTCTACTTGGCACTTTGCCGATAATTGGCGCTGCTAGAAGTAATATGGTCTGGATGAATTTAGCGCGACCGCTAGCTGCTGGAATTTTTGTCTTCTTGAGTATAAGTATCGGAATCCTTGCTTATACTTTTGCAACTGACGACTTTTCTGTGCAAATTGTAGCAGCGCAATCTAATTCACTCTTGCCGATGCACTATAAACTCACGGCCCTGTGGGGTGGCCATGAGGGTTCATTTCTATTATGGACTTTTATGCTTTCCGGCTGGATGTTGGCGGTTAGCGTCTTTAGTAAAAGTATGCCAATCGAGTTTGTTGCAAGAGTCTTAGGAGTGCTGGGCTTGCTCTGTGTTGCCTACATTCTTTTTATGCTGGCAACCTCAAATCCTTTCATGAGAATTGTGCCATTACCTCCGGGCGATGGATCTGACCTCAACACAGCCTTGCAAGATTTCGGGTTTATTGTGCATCCGCCTACTCTATATATGGGCTACGTCGGTTTCTCGGTGGTATTCGCTTTTGCTATTGCGGCTTTATTGAGTGGCCGTTTGGATGCGGCTTGGGCAAGATGGTCTCGACCCTGGGCAAATATCTCTTGGGCAATTCTTACTATTGGTATTGCATTGGGTAGTTGGTGGGCTTACTACGAATTAGGTTGGGGAGGTTGGTGGGCATGGGATCCTGTGGAAAACCCTCCGTTAATCACTTGGTTGCTTGGCACAGCCCTGATTCACTCGCTTGCGGTTACGGAAAAACGAGGCGTCTTTAAAAGCTGGACAGTTCTTTTAGCAATATTGGCATTTTCAGGAAGTTTACTGGGAACCTTTATAACCCGCTCTGGGCTACTGACTTCTGTACATGCTTTTGCTAGTGACCCAACAAGGGGTGTCTTTATATTAGCTATATTAGTAATTGCTGTCGGAGGAGCTTTACTCCTTTATGCTATTCGTGCTCCCCAGATGAAAAGTGAATTTGGGTTCGGTTTGGTCTCTCGGGAAATATTTCTTCTTGCAAATAATGTTCTGCTAGTTGTTTCAGCGGCATCGATCTTTCTTGGTACTATGTTCCCGATGATTTATCAGGCACTAACGGATGACTTAATTTCTATCGGCCCCCCATATTTTAATGCCATTTTCGGCCCCCTCATGGTTCTATTGATTTTGGTATTAGCAGTGGGGCCAATGAGCCGTTGGAAGCGAACTTCTACTTCTTATTTGGTCCAACAACTAGCCAAAGTTGCGGCAGCGAGTATAGCTATTGGCGTGGTATTGCCGTTGCTTGTACTTTTCGAGATTTCTTTCGCTGCTATTATTTGTGTAGTCCTGGCCTCATGGATTGTGTTGAGTATGGCTAAAGACTTAAGAAATAAGATTGCTAATAAGGAAACTGTAAGCAAAGGTTTGCGTACACTCTCCTTAAGTTATTATGGAATGCAAATCGCACATATTGGCGTAGCGGTTATGTTAATAGGTGTAGGCTTAACAAGTTATTTTAGTGCCGAACGCAGCGTATTGTTGGCGCCTGGTGCGACGGTTACACTGGGATCCTATGCTTTTCGTTTCGATGGTAGCGAAGCAACACAAGGGCCAAATTATATTGCTGACCAAGCAACATTTAGCATTAGTAAAGATGGTAACTCTTTAGGTGAACTTTACCCTGAACGAAGAATATATTTGGCTACTGGGACTCCATCAACTGAAATGGCAATCGATGCCGGTTTTCTGCGCGACCTTTTTATAACCTTAGGTGAAGAAAAAGAGGATGGTGCCTGGACTATGACAGTTTACGTTAAGCCATTTGTGCGCTGGATTTGGTTAGGTGCAATTTTTATGGCAACGGGAGGTACTTTGGCCGCCACTGACAAACGTTATCGCCGCTTGCGTCAACGTAAATCTGCGAGAGACATCGCAGCCAAAGAGAAAATCGAATCAGATAGCTTGCAGCCTGCTTCATCTTAATCATGGACAAACTTAAATATTTTGTACCCTCGTTCGTTTTTATCGCGCTGGCCGTACTACTCTGGCGTGGACTGTACCTAGATACAAGAACTTTGCCGTCGATGCTCATCGATAAGCCGCTACCGACATTTGCACTTGCCAAGGTAGGTGGAGAGCCGGTTAGCAATTCGGATCTTCCGGATGAAATATTTCTACTCAATGTGTGGGGGAGTTATTGTCTGCCATGTTTAATTGAGCATCCCACTTTCATGCGACTCTCTGAAGAAGGCGAAATTCCGGTTGTGGGTATAAACTATAAAGACCAAAACGAATTAGCAAAGGACTGGCTCGATACAAATGGCAATCCTTTTTCATTCAGCATCGAAGATCTAGATGGAAGATTCGGAATTGATTTGGGTGTCTATGGTGCACCAGAAACCTACCTAGTTGATGCAGAAGGCGTGATTCGGTATCGACATGTCAGTGTTCTTGATGAAACTGTTTGGAATCAAGAGTTTTTACCTGCAATTGCCGAGCTTGAGGCCGAGTCAAATTAACTAGATGGTTTTAGGTGAAAATAAAATAGATATTTATTGAGATGAAAGCCTTTCGTTATCTAAATTATATTTCTTTTAGCTTGCTTTTTATTCTTGGGGTAGCGTCGGGTTCCATTGCTCAAGTTGATACTTTTGAGTTTGACAATGATGTGCAACAACAAAGGTTCCGCACACTATCTGACGAATTGCGCTGCCCAATGTGCCAAAACACTAATCTAAGTGGCTCAACTGGCGGTGTTGCAGAAGACCTTCGGCGAGAAATTCATCGAATGATTCTCGAGGGAATGTCAGATAGGGATATTGAGAGGTTTATGTTCGAGCGTTATGGCGATTTTATTTTTTATCGACCGCGTCTAACTGCCCAAACACTATTGCTGTGGTTTGGGCCATTATTTTTTTTGTTGATCGGTGGGTTTGTCGCAAGAGGTATTTTTAAGCGGGCGAAAGATGTCGGAGATATAGAATCTAAGTTGAGTGAGTCGCAAAAAGCGCGACTAAACGAATTAATTGGCGAGAAACAAGGGTAAGTGACGATTTCTGATAGGTGTCTATGTTGTTCCAGGCATTAACTTTTTTATTGATTGCTTTAGCGGCACTATTCGTGATCGTTCCGCTTTGGCGCGACCGTCATAAAACGAATATTGATGCAGAGCTAAGAAAAGAAGCTAATTTGGCCATGTTTTATGATAGGTCTGAAGATTTGAAGACTGAGCTCGAGGCTGGCAATTTAGATCGAGTGCAATTCGATGCCTTGATCATAGAACTACAGCAAAATCTATTAGCAGATGTTGAGATGAAACCTCTCGCAGAGGCTTCTCTTGTTCTAGAAAAATCAAAACAAAAGCGGCAAAAGAGTAAGGGGAAAGAGAAGAGAGGTCGAGTCAACAGTCTGGGAGCTGATGGTCTTTTTTCCTTAAGCTTAATAGTACCGTTAGTTTTCCTTCTGTTAATGCCGATTCTCGCTTACGGCCTCTATGAGCGTTGGGGTTTTTTAAGTGATGTAGAAATGATGAGCTTGTATCAGCGTACAGTCGACAATCGAGATGATATAGAGGAAGCTCAGTCATTAATCGTAAGTTTGGGTGAGGCAGCCCAGGAGAATGAAGATCAGCCCTGGACTTGGTACTTTCTTGCGGAAAATTTTGCCAATCTTGGGATGTTTAATGAAGCTGAAATTTCCTATCTGCGTTCATCTGCATTACTTGATGCAACTCCTGAAAAAGCGCTGGTGTTAGGCAGAGTGGCAATGGCTATGTATATAAATGCCGAGCTGCAGTTCACGCCACAGATATTAGAAATTATTGCTGAGGCGAGAGAGATCAACCCGAACGAGATTTCTATATTGCAGTTACTAGCAACTGACGCCGCAGAAAATGAAGATTATGAGTCGGCCATCCAATATTGGAGACTATTAATACAGGTGAGCCCTAATTCAGCTCAAGCGGATCAGCTTCGCTTGAATATTGCTGCTGCTCAACAAGTTCTTGCGGAACAGGACCCGGATGTTGCGAGCGGGCCTATTATCAATATTAATATTTCCCTAGCGAATGGATTGCAGCTTAATGACAATCTCCGGGTTTTTGTTGCGGCAAGAAATGCTGATAGAGAAGGTATGCCGCCATTAGCAGCAACTTCACTAGTGGTAGCTAATCTTCCTATCATGGTTCAGCTCGACGATAGTTTGGCAGTTGGCCCCTTTGATTTATCCTCTGCTGAAAATGTCTTTGTTTCTGCTTTAGTATCCTACGCAGGCACCGCGACGCCTCAAAGGGGAGATTATCGAGTTGTTTCCGACACTTTCCCCCACAACTTTGATCTCACAGAAGTAAACCTCATTATTTCAGAACAAGTAGAATAAGCCACTAGGCTTTACCGACTCGCTGATTATGTATTGGACTGAGTTTCTTGCCATTGCTGTTGCCCATTTGTTTGCGGTGGCTTCTCCGGGCCCAGATTTTGCCGTAGTACTCCGGCAATGTGTTACATATGGTACTAAAGCTGGACTCTGGACAAGTATTGGGGTTGCCACTGGAATATTGCTCCATGTCAGTTATTGCATATTAGGTGTAGCATTTTTGTTATCTCAATCGCCTTCATTTTTTAGTTCTATGAAATTTCTGGCTGCTTTTTATCTCTTGTATCTAGGTGTCTGCTCAATTCATGCATCATTAGGCTCGGCCGTGATTGAGGAGGTAATGGAAGATAATAGTAGCGTTGACCCGAGAAAAGCGTTTGTCTTGGGATTCCTTACAAATGGTTTGAACCCTAAAGCTACTTTGTTTTTTCTGGCCTTGTTTGCAGTGGTAATCAGGCAGGATACTCCCACTAGTGTGCAAATTGCCTATGGCATCTACCTTTCCATAGCGACTTTCATTTGGTTTGCTATGATGTCTAAGATATTAGGTCATGCCGCAGTGCGTATGTGGTTTTTAAGATCAGGAGCATGGTTTGAGCGGGTTATGGGGGTCATTCTAATTTTGTTAGCGCTCCAGATTGTATTTTATGGCAGTTAAAAACCCGATCAACATCAATGGATTACAGGCTTTCAGTATAGTTTTAGCGTGCATCTTCCCGTGAAGGTGAGATATAGTTAGCGATCGAAAGAGAAGTGATATGCCAGAGTCAGTAAATAAACTAGTAGATAAATTTGGAAGACACGTCGATTACATCCGTTTATCGGTGACAGATCGTTGTGACTTCAGATGTGTTTATTGCATGACAGAAGATATGACTTTTCTACCGCGAACTCAGATTCTTACTTTAGAAGAGTTGTATCAAATAGCAAAAGCATTCACTGAATTGGGCGTTAAGAAGATTCGCCTAACCGGCGGAGAGCCGATGGTTAGAACAGATGTAATGACACTTATTGAAAAACTGGGCGCACTACCAGGCATAGAGGAACTAAACCTGACTACTAATGGCGCGCAGTTAGATAAGCATGCGCCGGCATTGAAAAGGGCCGGTGTTAATAGAATCAATATTAGTATCGATAGTCTGAATGCTGGAAGGTTTAAGAAGATTTCTCGTGTTGGAAAATTGGAGAAAGTGCTAGCCGGAATTGAGGCGGCGAGGAAAGCAGGCTTCGATCGTATTCGCTTGAACTCTGTCATAATGCGCGGATATAACGAAGACGAGGTAATTTCGCTTACTGATTACGCTCTAGACCGGGATATTGACATAGCATTTATCGAAGAAATGCCATTAGGCGAAGCTTCAGATCATGATCGCAAAGAAACCACCTGCAGTAATGATTGGGTTAAAAATGCTATCTCGCAGAAATACGAATTAATAAATAGCACTGAACAAACTGCGGGGCCTTCTCGTTATGCACAAATCGCTGGAAAGAAGAGTCGCATCGGTTTTATTTCACCCGTGACGCATAACTTCTGTGAAGATTGTAATAGAGTAAGAGTGACAGTAGAGGGAAGACTTCTTCTTTGTCTAGGTAATGAACACTCAATCGATCTACGCTCGATCCTGAGAGATGAGTCTTCTAACATCGACGATTTAAAGCAAGCAATTATTGCTTCTATGGAAATAAAGCCTGAGCGCCATTATTTCTATGATAAGGAGCATGCACAACCAGTCCGCTTAATGAATATGACTGGCGGCTAACTAGAATGATTGTTGCGACACCATTAAAGATTGCGGTTATAACAGTTTCTGATACTCGTACCAAAGAAACTGATAAGTCAGGCAAAGTTCTTATAGATAATCTTCTAGATTCCGGTCATTTACTTCATTCCAAAATCATTGTTAAAGATGATGTTTACGATCTACGCGCAATTGTCTCGGCTCATATTGCAGACCCAGAGGTTAATGTTGTGCTTACCACTGGTGGGACTGGGTTTACTTCACGGGATAACACCCAAAAGGCGTTACAAATACTTTTTGATCTTCACATCGAAGGGTTTGGTGAATTGTTTCGTCAACTTTCTTTTGAAGAAATTGGTAATTCGACAGTTCAGTCTCGAGTGTTCGCCGGATTAGCTAATGGGACTATTGTGTTTTGTTTGCCAGGTTCGCCCGGTGCATGTAAAACAGGATGGAACAAAATCATAATGGATCAACTTGATAGTGACCATAAGCCCTGCAATTTTGTAGATAAGCTAAGCTTAGGTTAGGTTATGCCTTCGTTAAGTTGAGTTTTCGGATTCTATGAATTTAAAATTAACGAAGAATAGATGGTGCAATGCATTGTCCAATCGTTGGATATGTACCTGCCAATTTGTTGATTATTCCAGCTAACTTTACTGATCGGATAAAGCGGCTAAAGCGGTTAGTAAAACACCAGTGCAAGCGCCGAAAGGGCTTGACTGGCGTTTAAGTCTTGTCAGGAGTTGAAGGACCTTCCATATTGCCTCCCTCTAATTGGCTCATATAGCGGCGTAAACAATTGCAGCAGGGACGGCTAGGGCAGCTGCTACAAGCGCAACACTTACCAGTGTAGCCTCTACAATTGGACGGGCTTTCTTTAATGTCTTGCTCATTATCTTTTCCATTTAGTTAAGTTCAATGTTAATCAATACCGTGCTCTCTACAGCACGAAGCGAATGGTAACACAATATGTCCATAATAGTAACATTAATGTGTATTAAAGCGCACATTAAGGAAAAGGTAACAAAATTAATATTTATTGGCAATTAAAGCTTATAATTCAGTAAGATAAGATGTGTTTCACTGATTTTTCTGTTAGGTGCGGGGACATATGCGTCAGTAACATATTGATATTAAAAATTAACTTCAAAGTTATCAATTCATCCTGTAATTAGAAGCACGTTAATTATGTAACGGTAAGTAACATTATAATTGACACTTTGTTCTCGCAAGCGACACAATTACCTCAAATAGGAACTGAGAAATAAATGACCATGGAGGTATTTATGATTTTGAGTATTAAATTATCCGGTTTTAATAGCTCGCGTTTGGCGTTTTCCTCAAATGTGCTGGTTCTTGTTACATTGCTAGTTACCAAACCTTTACTCCAGCTAGATCGGCTACAATCGAGGCATGGCAAAAAAACCAATCATTGAATCCCCACTCTGTGGGAAAAAAATCGCCCTTCCTGAGAGCCGTCAACTAGATGTGTTGGCAGCATTATTTGAAAGGAGGCAAGCTAAAGTATTTCGTGTGCCCCTTGTCACTATCCTTGATACGCCAGACCAGACAGCGACCATAAAATGGTTGCATTGGTTTATCCGAGAAACCCCAGATTATTTCATTATCCTAACTGGTGAGGGTTTGCGTCGTCTTTTAGACGCTTCGGCTAGAAATAATATTAAAGATGAATTTGTTAAGGCTTTAGGGTCGGTTCAGAAAATATGTCGTGGTCCTAAACCTGGAAGGGCATTGAAAGAAGTCGGGCTAAGCTCTGATATAGAATCGAGCATACCTACAAGCGAAGGCATAATGAAAACCTTAGAACCTCTCAAGCTGGATGATTTACGAGTAGCAGTGCAACTTTATGGGGATGATCCTAATGTGCAATTAATGGCCTATCTGCATCAACAAAATTTAGCAGCAATTGAGTCCGTGGCTCCCTATGTTTATGCGGCACACAGTAATATTGAAGAAGTGCAAGAGCTCATTGATAGGTTAAGCAACAATGAGTTGGATTTATTGGCTTTTACTAGCAAGTCTCAGGTTAAGCGTTTATTTAGGGTTGCTAAAGAATTTGATCTATTAGATGACTTGCATAAAGGCTTGCTAGTCACTCATGTGGGCGCTATAGGCCCCATTGTCCAACAAGAATTGACTGATTACGGAGTGCAAATTAGCGTCGCTCCAAGCACCAAGTATTTCATGAAACCCTTTGTTAAAGCGGCGGAATCTTTGTTTAGCGCGTAAGCCGCTAGTGTAGATACGCGTCAAGCGCTAAAATTGAAGTTTTGCCGCAGGACTAAGTATATCAACCATGCGAGTAATGACATTTAACTGCAATGGTATTCGAGCTGCTGCCCGGAAAGGATTTTTTGAATGGCTAAATGAGCAGAGCGTTGATGTGGTCTGTCTGCAGGAAACGAGAGCTCAGCTTGATCAGTTGAATGCCCCGATTTTTCATCCTGAGCAATATGGCTGCCATTATTTCGACGCTGTAAAAAAAGGCTATGCTGGGACTGCTATTTATTGCAAAAAGACCCCTAAGAAAATTTCTCGTGGCTTAGGCTTTGAAGTTGCTGACACTGAAGGGCGATATATTCAGGCAGATTTTGATAACGTGAGTGTAGCATCGCTTTATTTGCCATCTGGCTCCTCTGGAGAGGAGCGCCAACAACGCAAGTGGAGCTTTATGGAAAAATTTATGCATCATATGCAGAGCCTTCGGAATAAGCGGCGTGAATTTATTATCTGTGCAGATTGGAATATTTGTCACAAAAATATTGATCTTAAAAATTGGCGGCCTAACCAAAAAAATTCAGGCTTTTTACCTGAAGAACGCCAATGGCTGGATTTGCTCTACGATGATGTAGGTTATGTCGATGCCTTCAGAGTAGTTAATAAGGATGAGGAGCAGTATTCGTGGTGGTCTAATCGAGGCCAAGCCCGCGCTAATAATGTCGGGTGGCGTTTGGATTATCATGTCGTGACGCCAGGTTTAAAGAAAAAGATTCTGTCCGCCGAAATCTATACAGAACAGAACTTTTCGGACCATGCACCAGTCATAATAGACTACGACTTTTAGGACTTATTCATACTATCAAGCAAATAATTTCTAGTATTAAATTATCTATGAAAACTACGACACAAATACTTTCAAAACTTATACTCCTTCTATCAATCACTGGGTTCGTTGTTGCTAGTCAGGCACAAACGCTTGTCGCCGTTATCGATACATCTAAAGGTGTAATAAGGGCTGAACTTAATTCGCGCGCTGCACCGACTTCGGTAGCAAACTTCGTAAATTTGGCGACCCGAGGCTTTTATGATGGGCTAACATTTCATCGGGTTGAAAGAAATTTCATGGTGCAAGGTGGTGACCCACAAGGCAACGGAACAGGTGGGCCGGGATATCAATTTAGGGGAGAAATAATTCTTAAGCATAATCAGCCTGGAATTCTTTCCATGGCAAATTCAGGCCCCGCAACTGACGGCAGCCAGTTTTTTATTACCCATTTAGCAACGCCGCATCTCGATGGGCTACATTCTGTTTTTGGTAAAGTAACTGAAGGTCAGCAAATTGTTTATCAAATTCGTCGTAGAGATGTGATTAATTCTATAACTATTGAAGGCGATATCTTTGCGGTGTTAGATGAGCGCAGTGATGAGGTTGCTGAATGGAATGGAATATTGGATGGACTGTTCCCAAATTTGAAATCAGCCTTTATTCCTTAAGTTTGACATGGGATTGTTTCAATGAGGGGCTACTTTATAACCCTTTCTTAAAGGGTTTGACGGTTACTTTGGCGTAAACACCCCGGCTACATAAGGATCCGCATCAGCCCATGCTTGAGCCTCTTCCGCGCTATCGAATTCAGCAATGATTAGACTGCCACCAAACCCGACTTTTCCAGGATCTTTGCTATCAATCGCAGGGTGCGGATCTGCAACTAAAAGTCTTTATTGCTTTACTAATTCGTTTAATCGGTCTAGATGAGCAGTTCGCGCTGATTTTCGTTTATTTAAACTGTTCTTAACGTCTTGACCCATTATTGCGTAGTACATGAATAATCCAAACGAGCTAGGCTGACTCTTCAGAATTTGAATCGCTAGCACTTTCTCCTTCTTCTCCGTCTTCGATGATTGCGTATTTAGCGATCATTGGCATTTGTCCCAACACAAATACGAAAGTAAGAATTAGATTGCCAAACACTTTGAATTGCAGCCAAGTGGCTTCGCTGAGGGTGTATGCAACGATTAGATTAACTACACCAAGTGTAATGAAGTAGATAATCCAAAGTTTATTGAGCCTATACCAAACATCCTTAGGAGCGTCGATAGCGTGCCCCATCATGTGCTCAATGGCGGGTTTGTCACTAAAATATCTTGATGCAAAAAAGATGCTAGCAAAAATCCAGTTAACAATAGGGGCTTTCAGTTTTAAGAATGTGACACTTTGGAAGACTATAGTAAGAGAGCAGAAGAACACTACACCGCCTAGAGTAATCCATTGAAATTTGTCTAATTTTTTCTGAACTAATAAGAGAACCCCGTAAGTGACAACTGAGGCGACCAATAAAAATCCTGCCGCATTAAAAATTCCTCCGACACCAATATCCAAACCGCCTAGGGTAACGATTCTTTCATCCATCGCCCATACTGAAAAAAATAATAGTAAAGGTATAAATTCAACTAATTGCTTCATTTCGGTTGGGCTCTTTTTCTGGTGCGATTTTCTTGGTTAGTATTCACTGGATATCTCGCAGGTATGTTCGCTTTTATTGAATCATAATGCCTTGAGCCGCAGCATGTTAATTCATTCAGTAATAAGAGTCTGCTTTTATAGGCAGGTTAATATAGAATCTCACTCTTTTTTTGTGGTCAATATACGGCCCAATTTGGCTGGTTAAGTGGATCTCAATGGCTGACTTCTTACAAATTCACCCGATTAACCCGGAGCGGCGGCTTATAAAGCAGGTAGTTGATGTCTTACTTAAGGGGGGTGTAATAGTTTATCCCACGGATTCAACTTATGCCTTGGGCTGCCATATTGGAGATAAATTAGCATTGGAAAGAATTCGCAGAATCCGTCAATTAGATGCACGACACAATTTTACCTTAGTTTGCAGTGATCTCAGCTCACTGGCAATTTATGCTCGAGTACACAATAGTGCCTATCGCATACTTAAAGCTTACACACCTGGTCCTTATACCTTTATTTTGAAGGCCACATCCCAAGTGCCGAAACGGTTGATGCACCCAAGAAGAAAAACTATAGGTTTGCGAGTACCTGATAATTCGATTACGCAATCGATTCTTTCCAGTTTCGGCGAACCAGTTATGAGCACGAGCCTAATTTTGCCAGATGAGGACGAGCAACTATTTGATGCCTACGAAATGCGTACAAAAATTGGCAAAATGGTCGATCTCATAATAGATGGTGGAGCCTGTGGTCTAGAACCAACGACTATGGTTGATTTGGTTAAGGGCGTGCCGGAGATTATGCGGATTGGCAAAGGAGATCCCGAGCCATTTCAATGAAGTTGGGAATATGCTCCCATGAACACTATTAACTGTCTAAAACAGAACAGGAGTTTGGATTGCCAAGAGTAGATTCACAGCAACGTGTTTTATCAGGAATGCGGCCAACCGGGCGCCTGCACCTGGGGCATTTACATGGCGTACTAAAAAACTGGATAAAGCTCCAAGATGAATATGAATGCTTCTTTTTTGTGGCTGACTGGCATGCGCTAACAACGCATTATGGAGAACCAAATCTGTTTGAAGAAAATACAATCGATATGGTTATTGATTGGCTTGCGGTAGGCGTTAGCCCAGAATCTGCTGCCTTATTTGTGCAATCAAAAGTGCCAGAACACGCTGAGCTGCATTTGCTGCTCTCTATGACGACACCACTTTCTTGGCTGGAACGCGTTCCGAGTTATAAAGATCAGCAAGAGAAACTGCGGGAAAGGGAATTGGATACCTATGGCTTTTTAGGCTATCCCTTGCTTCAGGCTGCAGATATTTTGATTTACCAATCAGGCAATGTCCCCGTGGGCGCGGATCAAGTGGCCCATGTTGAATTAACGCGGGAAGTGGCGCGTCGATTTAATCATATCTATGGGCGCGAACCTGGTTTTGAGGAGCACGCCGTAGCAGCAATTCGAAAGATGGGGAAAAAGGCTGGAAAATTGTATTCCCAACTTCGCACTGCCTATACGGAGCAAGGAGATCAGGAAGCCTTGGAGAAAGCCCGGGAATTTTTGACAGAGCAACAAAATATTTCCATTGAGGACCGTGAAAGGCTTTATGGCTATTTAGAAGGTGGCGGCCAAATGATATTGGCAGAACCAAAAGCTCTTCTTACACCATCTTCGAAAATGCCTGGGCTCGATGGTCAAAAAATGTCTAAATCCTATAACAATACCATCAGCCTACGAGAACCCTTAGATGACGTTAAGAAAAAAATCAGTACCATGCCAACTGACCCGGCTCGGGTTCGCTTATCAGATCCTGGCGACCCTGAGAAATGTCCGGTTTGGCAATTACATCAAGCTTATTCTGATGAAATTACTAAAGATTGGGTGATGGAAGGGTGTAAGAGTGCCGGTATTGGGTGTCTGGAATGTAAGAACCCAGTTATTGATGCGGTTATCACTGAACTTGAACCAATTCAGAAAGAAGCGGTTCAGTACGAAAAAGATCCTGACCTAGTTCGTTCAATAATTGCTGATGGAAGTGAGACGGCTCGGGAAAGTGCCAAAGAAACTCTTGCAGATGTTCGAGCGGCAATGGGCCTTAACAAATGGTAAGTGGTAAAATTCCTGGGAACCGTGAGCTTTTCAGATTCAATTGAGGTAAAATCCTCTTAATAGCTTAGTAATACGGACCATTAGATTGACGATTACTGGTACCGACGCCGGAACCGATAACCTTTATTCCCAAGGGGAGTCAGATGCCCCTTCAGAAAACATCCCAGCCAATCCACTACTAAATCCTCCCGACGATAATGCTCATTTATCTGAGCAAGGTGAGTTGCCCCTTGCTTTTGTTGCAGGCGAAGCAATCACAGAAGTTCCAAAAGATTTGTATATTCCACCAGATGCCCTGGAAATATTTTTGGAAGCATTCGAAGGGCCCCTAGATCTGCTGCTGTATTTAATTAAACGTCAAAACATCGATATTTTGGATATTAATGTCGCCGATATTACTGATCAGTACATGGCCTACGTAGATTTAATGGATTCAAGTCAATTTGAGCTGGCGGCAGAATATTTAGTAATGGCAGCCATGTTGGCTGAAATAAAATCACGGATTTTATTACCACGACCAGAAGAAGAGGTGGAAGAGGGTGATCCTCGCATGGAGCTTATTCGGCGTCTTCAAGAATATGAGCGTTATAAGCAGGCAGCAGAAGATATTAATGAAGTTCCTCGAATGGATCGCGAACTCTATCAAGCCAATGCGTCACTGCCAGTTATCGAGCGAATAACTCCTGATCCCGATGTGAAATTGCAGGAAATTTTAATGGCGCTCTCTGGAGTTTTGAAAAGAGGGGATATGTTTGAGCATCACCATATTCAATTCGAGACCTTATCCACTCGAGAAAAAATGTCTGACATTATGGTGAGACTGTCGGAACATAAATTTATGCCGTTGGGTTCTTTGCTTTCTAGAGAGGAAGGTAGGTTAGGTGTGGTGGTTACTTTTCTTGCCGTTATGGAATTGATGAAGGATTCAATGGTTGAGATAGTTCAAACGGACCCATTTGGTCCGATTCACGTTAAGTCCAGAAGTTAAGGGGTGGCTGGAGTGGCTGGAGTGGCTTTGAAATGAGTGACGTCGACAACAAAGTAAAGATGATAGTTGAAGGCCTTTTGTTGGCGGCAGGAAGGCCGCTGACGCTTGACAATATTGCGCAGATTTTTTCTAAGAAAGAACGTCCAGACAAGAAGGAATTAAAAGCTGTAATGGCTGCCATTTCTGCAGAATGTAACGATCGCGGCTTTGAATTAAAAGAAGTTGCCTCTGGTTTTCGATTTCAAGTAAAACAAGAATTAAGTGAGTGGATAGCTAAACTATGGGAAGAAAGGCCGCCTCGGTATACGCGTGCGTTGCTTGAAACTCTAGCGCTAATCGCATATCGGCAGCCCATAACACGCGGCGACATTGAAGAAATTCGAGGGGTCAGTGTTAGTCCGAATATAATTAGAACCTTAATTGATAGAGAGTGGATTAGAGTTGTGGGTCACCGTGACGTTCCTGGGCGACCGGCAATGTTTGCGACGACCAACCAATTCTTAGATTATTTTAATTTGAAGAGCTTGCAAGAATTGCCTCCTTTGTCAGAAATTAAGGATCTTGCGGGGACAGAGCCAGAACTTGATTTGACCGAAGAGTTGGCGAATAGTCGTATTCTTGATATGCCTGATGAAACTGACGACGATGATGCGAGCCGAGTATTAACTGCTGCGGAAGAAGCTCAGCTTTTGGCGGAAGAAGAGGCAGTTGAGTTATCGAAAAAACCTTTAGATGAGATATTACGTATGGGAGTACCTGAAGAACTTCTCGAAAAGGATAGAGTGGAACGGGAAGCATTGGATAAGCAAAATGCTGAGGAAGAAGCTATTGATGACGGGGAATCTGATGAAATTGATCTTGATATCGGACTGTCAGACGACGATATCGCCGCAAACGAGGAGTTTGAGCGCAACTTATCCGAAAAACTAGCTGCCTCTGATTATGAAGTAGCAGAAGATAAGAAAGCTTTTGATACGACACCTGACGTTTCGGTAGACGGAGATGCCAATGATGGTGCCGATGAAGTTGTCGGGGATGCAAGCCCGGAATCCAATGTGATCTAATTGCAGAAAAGTAACAATAATATCTCTAAGAGGGCGGAGTCTAGGGGTAAAAATTAATGCAAATAGAAAAAAATGAAAGCTTCAATAATAAAATTAGTGGGATGATGTTGAGCACTACCGATAAAATATAACAAAAGCATTATCACAAATTCCATCCGGATACAGTGCTAATAGCTCGATTTCCTAATCCATAAAACAAATCGATTATGTCAGAGAAATTACAAAAAGTGCTTGCTAGAGCTGGATTCGGTTCGCGTCGCGAAATTGAATCTTGGATTGAACAAGGTCGGATTAAAGTTAATGGAAAAGTTGCTCTAATTGGAGAGCGAGTTATTGATACCGATAAAGTAATTGTCGATGGGAAGAAACTCGCACCTCAGAGAAGTATTCGTTTAGATAGAAGAGTTTTGTTATACAACAAACCTGAGGATGAAATCTGTACCCGAAAAGATCCGGATGGCAGGCCAACGGTATTTGATAAACTACCCCCTCTTAAACATGGCAGGTGGGTCTCAATCGGCAGGCTTGATATCAATACAAGCGGTCTATTACTCTTTACCACTGATGGTGAGTTGGCTAATAAACTTTCTCACCCAAGTTCAATGGTGGAGCGCGAATACGCTGTAAGGGTTATGGGTGAAGTAAGCCCTGAAATGGTTCAGAGTATGTACGATGGAATTATCATCGATGATCATTTATGCCGGTTTACGGATATACAGTATTATGCTGGCGAAGGGATTAACCAGTGGTACCACGTTGTCCTAATGGAAGGAAGAAATCGCGAAGTGCGAAAAATATGGGAGTCTCAAGGCTTAAAAGTAAGTCGTCTTAAACGTGTTCGTTTTGGGCCGATATTTATACCTAGTACCGTGCGAAAAGGCCAGTTTGAAGAACTTTCAAAAAATGAGATAGATAAACTACGAAAAACTATCAGTTAAAGTGGCTAAGTTGTCGCCTTGCATACGTCGCCCTTAGTTCGCTCAATCTTGGGTCTAATAAAATTAGTTCTCAGTAAATTACGTTCTTTTAAGAATCGATATAACTTTCTCTGGATTCGGCAGCTGGAATATTCTAAATGGCTTTACTTAGGCAAATAATTCACTGGTTCAAAGTCTCGAACATCTATAGCCTTACCGTGTATGGGTTTGGACTCTTCGCTCAGTAGATAAAGATAGACAGGCATTAGTTCTTTAGGAAGTGGCTGAGTTTTTGGGTCTTCTGCAGGGAAAGCGGATTTACGCATTGAGGTTCGTGTCCCTCCGGGATTTAAACTGTTAACTCGAATTGAGCTAGTTTTTTCAAGTTCTTCCGCCAGTGTCTGCATTAACCCCTCAATTGCAAATTTCGACACTGCATAAGCCCCCCAATGAGCTCGTCCTTCTCGTCCTACACTTGAAGACGTAAAAACTATGCGTGCATCTGGTGATTGTTTTAAGTTTGGCAACAAGGCCTTGGATAACGAAAATGCTGAGTTCACATTGACTTGGATAGTTTCATGCCAGAGATCTGAAGGGTAAAATTCAATAGGACTGCGAGCACCTAGAATACCGGCATTTAAAATTAAGCCATCTAATTTTTGGAATTGTTCTGCTAAAGAATTGCTAAGATTTTGGTAGTCTGCCTCTGTGGCAATTTTAAAATCTAATGGCTGGATAATTGCTTTGCCAGGGTTTAGTATTTCAATTTTGTCATAGATGGCTTCTAGCTTTTCTTGATTTTTGCCAAGCAAAACAACATTGGCGCCGTAACTCGCAAAGGTTTCCGCACAACATTTACCAATTCCATCACTTGCTCCTGTAACAAGAATAGTTTTTCCGCTCAGAAAATTTTCAACCGTTTCGTACTGGAACATAATTTTAAGTAAACCTTAAACTGTTGAGCAGAGGTTCAATTTGTTCTGGTTTTTGAACGATGAAGTCAGCGTGCCATTCTTCGATCTTGCTACCTTCATTTAAATAACCATAAGCAGCAGCGACAGCAATGACATCAGCGTTTCTCGCTGCTTGGATGTCCCGACGGTGATCTCCAATATAAATCGTTCTTTCCGTATTGCAGTCTAGCTTCTGGCAAGCTAGGAATATAGGCTCTGGATGTGGTTTTCGATTCTGCACATGATCGGGACAGATTAGAGCACTACAACGTTGGTTGAGGTTTAATTGCTCAAGCAATGCTGAGGCATAAAGGCTCGGTTTGTTAGTAACTATACCCCATGGGATGGAGGCTGATTCTAATTGTATTAGTAGATTGTCAATACTGGGATAGAGTGCAGATTCGGTAGCTTTAATTTTTTCAGCATAAAGGTCTAATAGTTGTTGATTCAATTGTTGAAAAGTATCTTCACTTTCGTTAATGCCAAAGGCAAGTTTAACTAAAGCCCGAGCACCGTCGGAAACAGTTTTATAGATTAGTCGAGAATCAATAGGGCGCTCCCCATATTGTTCTAATAGTTGGTTCAGAACCTGAATAAAATCGGGAGCGGTATCGATAAGTGTGCCGTCTAAGTCAAACAAAACACATTCTATAGAAGTTTTTAATGACAAGGAGATTCTCTGCAGGTTAAGGTTTTTGGTTAGTGAGTATTTTAGTTTTTGGATCTTTAGAGCTAGAAATTTGAAGCTTTTTGATAAAAAGCGATGTAATTAACATCGATATTTTTGCCTAGTGAATATTTCTTGGTTATTGGATTATAGCTCATTCCGATCTGGTCCTTTAATTTCAATTGGGACTCTCTACACCAGGCAGCTAGTTCAGAGGGTTGGATAAACTTGGCAAAGTCATGTGTTCCTCTTGGCAAAAGGTTTAAAATATATTCGGCTCCGATTATTGCAAATAAATAGGACTTAGGATTTCGATTTATGGTTGAAAAGAACACCTGGCCACCAGGTTTTGCAAGTTTAAAACAAGCGTTAACGATTGAACCTGGATCTGGCACATGTTCAAGCATCTCCAAACATGTTATTACATCGTATTGCTCAGGTTCTTGTATGGCCAAACTTTCTGCAGATATATTACGGTAATCAATATCCAGTTTGCTTTCCAGTTGATGAAGTTTAGCTACGGATAATGACGCTTCTGCAAGATCTATTGCGGTAACGTTGGCGCCATGAAACGCCATAGCTTCAGCAAGAATTCCGCCACCGCAACCGATATCTAGAACTTTTTTATTTGCAAGATTAATTTGCCGGCTAATATAGTTCATCCTCAACGGGTTAATTTCGTGAAGGGGTTTGAACTCGCTATTCGGATCCCACCACCGGGAAGCTAGTTCTTCGAATTTCCGAATTTCAATGTCGTCTACATTCTTCATAATATTTCTAGCTCTCAGTTACTTTTTGTCTCCAATCTAAGGCGCTACGTTTGATTTTAGTCTCATCTAGAGTGACAAGCTTGCCTTCTGTCAATAGTGATTGACCTGCGCACCATACATGACTCACTTGAGAGGCATTTACTGCATAGACTAAAGTGGATACTGGATTGTTTATGGGTATAGAGTTGAGGCTATCAAGGGAAATGGCAGTAATATCGGCCCTTTTACCTATCTCCAGGCTCCCAATAATATTGTCTAACCCAAGAGCTTTCGCTCCGTTTATTGTCGCCATTTCTAGAGCTTGATGAGCCGGGATATTGCTGGCGTTTCCGCTTGCAGCTTTTGCTAGCAATGCAGCAGAACGAATTTCCGAGAACATATCAAGGTCATTGTTGCTGGCTCCACCGTCTGTTCCTAATCCTACGTTTACCGATTGCTCTATAAGAGCGGGAACGGGACAAAACCCACTCGCGAGCTTCATATTTGATTCAGGGCAGTGTATGACGTTCGCTCCATGATGGCTTAATGTCTTAATTTCCTCAGCTAATAATTGCGTAGCATGAACGCAATTTAGTCGCGGAGAAATTAAGCCAAGATCCTTTAATCTTCCTAGCGGCCTACGTCCTTCTGTTTTCAAAGCTTCTTCTACTTCTTCGAATGTCTCATGCACATGCATGTGGATTGGTACATCAAGTTCTTCGGCGAGAGTCGCTACTTTACACAGAGGCTCATCGGATAACGTATAAGGCGCATGAGGACCGAAGGCTGTAGTTACTAATTCGTTGTCTCGATAACGGTCATGAAGTTGAGTTGCCTTGAGAATATATTCATCTGCATCTTGAGCCCAGCATGTTGGAAAATCGAGCACGGGACTGGCCAGTTGGACCCTTATTCGGGCATTTAATGCCGCCTTTGCGACTTCGTCTGGGAAAAAATACATATCAGCAAAGCAGGTTGTGCCAGATGTAATCATTTCTGCAATGGCAAGAGACGCACCTTCATAGACAAATGCTCTCTCTACTAGTCGTTCTTCTAATGGCCAAATTTTTTCTTCGAGCCATTCCTTTAAAGGTATATCGTCAGCTACGCCACGAAGTAGCGCCATCGGAGAATGGCCATGAGCATTGACTAGGCCGGGGATGACTGCATGATCCGGTAATTTTATGACTTGTTTTGCTTGAAAAAGACTCTCGCTGTCGTGAATGCTGCAAAGGTCATGGATTATTTTATCTTTAATGATGATGGCTTGATCTTCTAGTACCAGTCCCCTAGGCACTATAGGTATAAACCATTTCGCCTGTATGATTAGATCCACTTGCATACTATATTACAAACCCTCTACCCAATAATCGCAGTCAAATAAAGTCAACATTTAATCTAAAGCACCATAAGATTTGGGCCTTAAACAGCTGCATTATTATACCTATAAATTCTCAAAATAGCCCGACAGATTATTAACTACTAAAAACATTTTAAAGCACTGAAATGTATAGAATTAATTAGGGTAATTATTTTCATTAGTAGTGTCTTTTTTGGACAGAAATATGCTAATATTAGTACTCGGTTTTAAGGCCTAATTTTCAAAAAAAATATGTGTAAGAATTAGCGAAATTGGCCGTTAAGATTATTAATAAGTAACAATATTTAATTGCGATCAACACAATAATTAGGCCCTTAATCAGCTCCGTTTTGCCCACCGTTCTTTTAGGAAATTGCTAGTTTATGTCTGAATTTGCGAAGCAGGTTTTGCCTGTTGCCTTAGAAAGTGAAATGCGCGAGTCCTATCTTGCTTATGCCATGAGTGTGATTGTAGGTCGCGCACTGCCAGACGTTAGGGACGGGCTCAAGCCTGTGCATCGTCGTGCGCTCTTTGCCATGAATGTGTTGTCTAACGACTTTAACAAACCTTATAAAAAGTCTGCTCGTGTGGTTGGCGATGTTATTGGCAAATATCACCCACATGGTGATTCAGCAGTGTACGATACGCTCGTACGTATGGCGCAAAGCTTTTCATTGCGCTATCCCCTCGTAGACGGTCAAGGAAATTTTGGGTCGATTGATGGCGACGCTGCCGCTGCTATGCGTTACACAGAAATACGCATGGCGAAGATTTCCCATGATTTGCTAGCAGATCTTGATAAAGAAACAGTTGATTTTTCGCCTAATTATGATGGCACTGAGCACATTCCAGATGTATTGCCCACACAGATACCGAATCTATTGGTGAATGGTTCTTCTGGAATTGCAGTTGGCATGGCAACAAATATCCCTCCGCATAACTTAACTGAAGTCGTAAGTGGCGCGATAGCCTTACTTGATAATCCAGACTTAGAGATCGACACATTGATGGAGCACATAACGGGTCCTGATTTCCCGACTGCCGGTATTATCAACGGCAAGGCAGGGATTATTCAGGCCTATCGGACCGGCCGTGGTCGTATTTATGTCCGAGCTCGCGCAGAAGTTATTAGTGAAGAAAAGACTAACAAAGAGACTATCATTGTCACTGAAATTCCTTTCCAGCTAAATAAATCAAAACTTATAGAAAGGATTGCTGAATTAGTTAAAGAAAAGAAGCTTGAAGGAATTTCTGAACTGCGTGACGAATCTGATAAAGACGGACTGCGCATAGTGATAGAATTGCGCAGAGGTGAGATGGGCGATGTAGTTTTAAATAATCTATATGCTCAAACTCAAATGCAATCGGTGTTTGGGATTAATATGGTGGCCTTGGTTGATGGGCAACCACGACTTCTGAATTTAAAAGAAGTACTAGATGCGTTTATCCGCCACCGTCGTGAAGTCGTTTCGCGCAGAACTTCGTACCTTTTGAGGAAGGCTAAGGAAAGAGGGCACATTTTAGAAGGCTTGGCTGTGGCTCTGGCAAATATTGATGCGGTTATTGAGCTTATTAAGAGTTCACCGTCATCAGCGGAAGCTAAAGAAAAACTACTTTCCCTCTCTTGGCAGTCCGACAGTGTTCTTAAGATGCTTGGAGAGGTTGGTTCTGATGCGTGCCGACCAGAGGAGCTCGAAACTCGTTATGGACTGAAAGGCTCAACATATTTTCTTTCGCCTGATCAGGCACAAGCTATTTTAGAATTACGCCTTCACCGCTTAACTGGACTGGAACATGAAAAGCTAATTAATGACTATAAAGCTTTGCTCGAGCAGATTGCCGACTATCTTGACATTTTAGAGAACCAGCCCCGCTTGATCAGTGTGGTTAGAAAAGAGTTAGAGCAAGTTCAAGACGAATACGGCGATGAAAGGCGAACTGAAATTGTCGGATCACAACAAGATCTTACGATGGAAGACCTGATCTCTGAAGAAGATCGAGTGGTTACAATTTCCCAAAGCGGTTACGCAAAAACTCAACCTTTAGGAGACTATAGCGCACAGCGTCGCGGTGGTACTGGCAAAGCAGCAGCCTCTGTTAAAGACGAGGATTTTGTGGAGCACCTACTAATTGCTAGTACTCACGACACATTACTGTGCTTTAGCAGTATGGGTAAAGTCTATTGGTTGAAGGTATTTCTCATTCCTATAGCGAGCCGAACATCCCGTGGCAAGCCCATAGTTAATATTTTACCTTTAGAAGAAGGTGAGCGAATCACCAGCATGTTGCCAGTGACAGACTACGATGAAAAACATTTCGTATTCATGGCAACCTCTAACGGAACTGTAAAGAAAACAGGTCTAAATAATTTCGCTAGACAAAGAAGTGTAGGACTGCGAGCAATTGAGTTAGATGAAGGTGATGAATTGGTTGGGACTGCTGTAACAGACGGGAATAAGGACGTCATGTTGGTAAGTACCAGTGGGAAGACGATTCGATTTAACGAAGCAGATGTGAGAGCGATGGGAAGAACTGCGAGAGGAGTTCGGGGAATTAAAATGGCTGCTGAATGTCGTATGATCTCGCTTATAATTCCAGATGATGACAAGCAAATATTAACTGTGAGCGAAACAGGTTACGGGAAACGAACGAATATCAAGGATTACCCGGTTTATGGGAGAGGGGGGCAGGGTGTTATTGGTATGCAAACGAGCGAAAGAAATGGCGCTGTGGTTGGAGCAGTTCAAGTTTCAGAAAACGATGAGATAATATTGATCTCTGACAAAGGCACATTAGTGCGTACTCGCGTAGAAGAAGTTTCAGTTCAAGGGAGAAATACGCAAGGCGTCCGTCTTATTAGATTAAAAGAAGGTGAGAAACTTGTCGGGCTAGAACAAGTTGACGAGCCAAATGAGGAAGAATTGTTAATCTCAGACGACGAAGCCGTATAGTCTATCCAGGGATAGATTTTTACGCTTTCTGCTTCCAGCATAAACTTTGCATAATGCGTTAAGGAGCAATTCTTGAGCACACAGAATAAAATAGCTTTCCTCGGGCCTGAGGGTACTTTTTCGCAAACTGCTGTAGTAAACCATTTTGGTAATTCTTGTGTGCTTTTCGATTGCTCGAGTATTGATGAAGTGTTTCTTGCCGTACAGCATAAGCGCGCAAATTATGGTGTTGTGCCAGTTGAAAATTCAACGGAAGGGGCAGTTAATAACACTCAGGATTGTTTGATTGATAGCACGGTCAGCATCGTTGGAGAGGTCATAGTCCCAATAATTCATCATTTGTTAGTGCCCCCAGGAACCGCTGAGGAGAACATTACAAAAATAGTGTCACACAAACAATCTCTAGCACAATGTAGGCAATGGATTTCAAACTCATTTCCGGGTGTTGAGCTTGTCGAATGCCCCAGTAATGCAGAAGCAAGCAAACTGGCGAGTGAAAGTGATAGTATTGCGGCTATTGCAGGCAGTCTAGCTGCCGAAGTTTACGGCTTAGAAATTCTAAGAGATACAGTTCAGGATCAACTTCACAATAGCACACGGTTTCTTGTCCTTTCAAATTCTACTAAGACCCCAAGTGGCTCTGATAAAACTAGCGTGCTAATTTACGCCGAAAATAAACCGGGTGCATTGTTTCGCATACTAGAGCCTTTCGACAATCTTAGAGTTAATTTAACAAAAATTGAAACCCGTCCATCGAAGGCTGAGGCATGGGCTTATGTATTCTTCATAGATTTTGAAGGCCATGTTGAAGACGACATTATCGTTGAACTGTTTAAGCGTCTTGAAGAGTGTACAGCTGAAATTAAAATATTGGGTTCCTATCCGATATTTGTGAATGCCTAATATTATTATTTTAAAGGTTCTTGATTTTGTCTGATTTTTACTCAAACCGAATAGCAATACTTGGTATTGGGCTAATTGGGGGAAGTATCGCGCGAGGACTAAAGAGCGCCAATAATGATATTTTTATCAGCGCGTATGATCAGAACGATGAAGCATTGCGGCAGGCTCTATCAGAGGGGGTGATTAATCAAATCAGTACGCTTGAAGAATTGGCTCGAGAATCTAATATATTAGTTATCGCGCTTCCTCCTATTACTGCAGCCCAATTAATACCTAAATTAGCAGCTGTGGCTGGTAAACATTGCATTATCACTGATGTTGCTAGCGTGAAATCTAAGATCATGGATGTTGTAAAGGAACAACCCTTGTCATTTCAGCAGCGGTTCGTCCCTGGTCATCCTATTGCAGGCTCGGAGCAGAGTGAGTTTCAATCATCTACGCCAGAGCTTTTTCGAGATCGAAACGTAATATTGATTCCGCATCCCAAAATTAATCCAAAAGCATTAGCGGTTGTGAATGAGCTTTGGCGGGAACTTGGGGCTAATATTTTAGGTATGGAGCTTGCAAAACACGATGAAGTTTTAGCGATGACTAGCCATCTTCCGCATTTGTTGGCTTACACGATTGTAGACGTCCTAGTCGGTCAACAACAAAGTGAAGATATTTTTCGCTATGCTGCAGGGGGCTTCGCTGATTTTAGTCGATTGGCTTCCAGTAATGCAAAAATGTGGTCTGATATATTTGTTACAAACTCTGATGCAATGATATTGACTCTTGATTCCTATATCGAACGCCTTCAAGAATTTAAGAAATATATCGCCAACCAAGACCATTCACTTTTAATGAGAAAACTCTCTAATGCAAAGGATGTCAGAGATGATTTTCTACAGAAATATTTTGGAAATAAAGTGACAACACAATCAACAGACACCAACATTAATTTTACTCTTGCCCCAGGTGGGGTTGTTAAAGGTGATATCCGGGTGCCCGGTGACAAATCAATTTCCCATCGCGCCATAATCTTAGGTTCTATTTCAGATGGCGTGACTAAAGTAAGTGGGTTTCTTGAAGGGGAGGATGCGCTAAATACCTTGGCTGCATTTCAAGAAATGGGCGTCACGATTGTTGGTCCATCAAATGGTAAGCTAACTATTTATGGCGTTGGCAAGGAAGGATTAAAGGCTCCGAGAGTCCCTTTATATATGGGTAATTCAGGGACTGCGATGCGCTTATTATGCGGCTTGCTTGCTGTGCAAAAGTTTGACAGCGTGCTTACTGGAGATAAATCATTAAATCAGAGGCCTATGGCTCGGGTGATTGAGCCGTTAGTACTTATGGGTGCTAAAATTGATTCAACAGAGAAAAATACACCGCCACTTCTGGTATCTGGGAGAGAATTAAAAGCTGCTGAGTACGATATGACGATAGCAAGCGCACAGGTTAAATCCTGTCTCTTGTTGGCGGGGCTCTATGCTAAGGGTGAAACGATAATCACGGAACCGGCACCTTGCAGGGATCACACAGAACGAATGTTGGAGGGTTTTGGTTACGCGGTTACGAAACAGCATGATGGTAGAAAGACATCAGTCCATGGTGGCGGTAGATTAAAAGCCGCCTCTATAGATATCCCTGCGGATATTTCTTCGGCAGCATTCTTTTTGGTCGCTGCAACGATTACCCCTGGATCAAAATTATTACTTAGACATGTAGGGGTTAACCCTACCCGCACTGGAATAATTAATCTCCTTAATACCATGGGAGCAAACATACAAATACTCAATGAAACTAATGTAGGTGGAGAGCCAGTGGCCGACCTTCAAGTTTCATATGCTGCTTTGCGGGGAATTAATATTCCCAAGGATCAGATTCCCTTGGCGATTGATGAATTTCCGGTCTTGTTCATAGCCGCTGCTTGCGCTGAAGGGAAAACAATACTCCGTGGCGCCTCGGAGCTTAGAGTGAAGGAAAGCGATCGAATAGAAGCAATGGCTACCGGTTTGGAGACCCTCGGCATCTCTGTTGAGACTTACTCTGATGGAATTTGCATTGAGGGTGGAAACTTTCAGGGAGGAGTGATCGATAGTTATGGTGATCATCGAATCGCGATGGCCTTTGTGATCGCTGGCTTACGAGCCAGCACACCAATTAAAATAAGCAATTGTGCGAATGTTGGGACTTCGTTTCCTGATTTCATTTATCTAGCCAATGAAGTAGGCATTCCCGTTAATCAGGTGACTGAAGAATATTAGATGAACCCCGTTCCCGTAATCACAATTGACGGACCTTCAGGTTCTGGTAAAGGAACTATCGCGGGACAAGTGGCAGAGAGCCTAGGATTTACGTTGCTTGATAGTGGGGCGTTGTATCGCACCTTGGGAATCGCAAGTCATAAGCAAGGTATTGATACTGCAAACGAGCAGCAACTTGTTTGTTTAGCAAGGTCCTTAGATATTAGTTTTGGGAAGCGAGGGCTAGGGACTGTTATTTTAAACGGTGAAGACGTCTCCAAGGATATTCGTACCAAATTAGGTAGTCATCTCGCTTCTCTAGTTGGGGCTCTTCCAGCGGCCAGAGACGCACTTTTGGAGAGGCAACTGCAATTCCGTCAAGCTCCTGGCTTGGTGGCGGACGGGCGGGATATGGGAACAGTTGTTTTTCCTGATGCTAAACTAAAAATATTTCTTACGGCAAGTGTTTCCGAGCGTGCCCAAAGGAGATATAAGCAGTTGATTGATAAGGGTATTGATGCTAATCTGCCCGACCTTTTGGTAGAGCTGAAAGAGCGGGATAGACGTGATATCGAGCGTCTAATTTCTCCACTCAAACCTGCTAAAGACGCTTTAATTTTAGACTCTACTGAACTTAGTATTGGTCAAGTAACAGAGCAGATATTGTCTGAATTTTCAGCCAGAACCGGCGCATAGTGTTGCCCAGTTAAAATGGTTCCAGTTCGCATCACCAGTACAGGCGAATTAGGAGTTTTCGTAAATAACCCCGCAGTTACTGGATTGCGGCAAGCTGCAGCATAAATTAATTCTAAATTAACTAAGTGTTGCAACTTATTGTATATATTGGATTTTATGATGAGTGAGAATTTTGCAGAATTATTTGAGCAGAGCTTGAATGAAATAGATATGACCCCGGGTGCGATCGTCACTGGAACTGTAATCGATATAGATACAGATTGGGTTACAGTCCACGCCGGCCTGAAGTCTGAAGGCGTTATACCCCGAATTCAATTCCTTGATGAGCAAGGTAATCTCTCCTTAGAGGTTGGGGATGAAGTAAAAGTTGCCTTGGAGACAGTTGAAGATGGTTTTGGAGAAACCCGGCTCTCGCGAGAGAAAGCTAAGCGAGCAGAGTCTTGGATGGATTTAGAAGCAGCCTATGAAAAGAATGATATCGTGACTGGTGTCATCAATGGCAAGGTCAAAGGGGGCTTCACTGTTGATTTAAACAATATCCGCGCATTTCTCCCGGGCTCACTCGTTGATGTGAGGCCAGTAAGGGACACCTTGCATCTCGAAGGGCAGGAACTTGAATTCCGGCTGATTAAACTTGATCAAAAACGCAACAACGTAGTGGTCTCTCGACGTGCTGTTTTAGAATCAGTTAGCACTGAAGAGCGCGATGCCTTATTGGAAAAACTGCAAGAAGGTATGTCTGTAAAAGGCATAGTAAAGAACTTAACTGACTACGGTGCATTTGTAGACTTAGGTGGCGTCGATGGTCTTCTGCACATCACAGATATGTCCTGGAAAAGAATTAAGCATCCTAGCGAAATTGTAAATGTTGGTGACGAGATCGACGTAAAAGTCCTTAAATATGATAGAGAACGTAACCGAGTTTCATTGGGACTTAAGCAATTAGGCGAAGATCCATGGCAAGCAATTAAACAACGCTACCCAGAAAATATGCAGGTAAAAGCAGTTGTAACAAACTTAACTGATTATGGCTGTTTCGCTGAACTTGAAGAAGGTGTGGATGGGTTGGTTCACGTATCTGTAATGGATTGGACTAATAAAAATATTCACCCTTCGAAAGTGGTCCAGCTAGGCGATGAAGTAGAAGTTATGGTGTTAGACATTGATGAAGAGCGCCGTCGCATCTCACTTGGAATTAAGCAATGCTTTCAGAACCCTTGGGATGGTTTTGCTGAAAAGTTCAAGAAAGGCGATAAAATTTCTGGAAATATAAAATCAATTACTGACTTTGGAATTTTTATCGGCCTAGATGGAAATATCGATGGTTTAGTCCATCTCTCCGATATTTCTTGGGATGAGACAGGTGAAGAAGCTGTTCGCAACTTTACGAAGGGTGATGAAATAGAAACTGTAATACTATCTATCGATCCGGAGCGCGAACGAATTTCATTAGGTGTCAAACAACTCGAAGATGATCCTTTTATGAATTATGTGTCTGAATTTGAAAAGGGCAGCATAGTGAAAGGTAATATCAGCGCAATTGAAGCGAAGTCTGCTACGATCACTCTAGGAGAAGGCGTTGAAGGCACTCTCCGAGCTTCAGAAATCAGCAGGGACAAAATAGATGACGCCCGGAATGCAATTAATGAGGGCGATGAAATTGAAGTTAAGATTGTCAACGTGGATCGCAAGACTCGGGTGATCAGTCTATCGGTAAAAGCGATTGAAATAGATGACGAGAAAGCTGCAATTCAAGACCATAAAGGTCAGGAAGTCAGTGATGTATCGCCAGGTACAATCGGTGACCTGATTAAGGCCGAAATGGATAAAGAATAAAGAAAGGTTAACCCAGAGGTATGCTCTGAAAAGTTACGTTAAAATCTTTCTGGGTACAGGTGCAAGCTTGGTCGCCGAGTTACGCAGATTCCTGTGCTGGGTTATAACCGCCTGAACCAACTAATAAATACTGGTTTTGTGAGACAGTATGATTTAGCCTTCTAAGCGTAGGTTTAAGTACAGGGGAAAATTATGACTAAATCTGAGCTTATAGATCGTATAGCGGCAAGGCAAACCCAGCTGTCTGCTAAAGATGTTGAGTTGGCGATCAAAGCGGTTCTCGAATACATGTCACAAGTACTCGCAGAGGGTGGGAGAATCGAAATTCGTGGATTTGGTAGTTTTTCACTACATTATCGAGTGCCAAGAATTGGAAGAAACCCGAAGACGGGTACGCCAGTTGTGCTGAGCGGCAAATATGTGCCGCACTTTAAGCCAGGCAAAGAATTAAGAGATCGTGTTAATACAAGCTTGTTGGCAGAGCAACACTTTTAAATTGGTTTAACGATTAGGGCCTTTGGATTTAGATTCTAGAGCGGCATAGCCTTTGGGTTATGCCGTTTTTCATTTCCAGAAAAATAGGTGAGCTTTTCTAAAATTATGCTAGGGAAGTGTGCAAAGTGATGCGGAAAATTAGCAGTCTACTTTCAGGTTTGTTTTTAATCTTGGTCTTTGCAGCCAGTGTAACGTTCACCTACTTTAATTTGGAACCGATTAGTATTTCTGTAGGCGCCTGGCAATTTTCATCACAACCTATTTCTGTATGGATTATTGGCGCGTTCGTTTTGGGCGGTTTAATTGGCTTATTGTTTGGATTGGAAATATTTAAAAACCTCAAATTGAGGGCCGAAAATCGGTACTTGAAAAGACAATTAGATAAGGCGAAAAAACAAGTGCTTCAATTAAGAGGAAAAACCTCGAAGGAACTCTAGAAGTAGTGGAAAACATCGGCATCTACATTCTTTTGCTATTTGCAGTAGCCGCGGGTTGGGCGCTCGGTAGAATTTCTGTATCTTCACGAAAAATGCATAGCGTTGAAGCTAATAAGATCTTTGGAGATTATTTTGTTGGTTTGAATTATTTGCTCAATGACGAACCAGATGAAGCTATTGATACTTTTATTAGGGCTCTAGAGATTAACAGTGAAACCGTTGAAACGCATCTAGCTCTTGGTGCACTTTTACGAAGAAGAGGAAAAGTTGATAAAGCTATTAAAATTCATCAGAATCTATTAGCTCGCGAGGAACTAGATAAATCTTTTTCTGATTCAACGCGGTTACAACTAGCAATAGATTATGTTTCAGCAGGCTTGTTAGACAGAGCGGAGCTATTACTCAATGAAATTCTCGGAGATAGTGCTGCTGTTAAGTGGGACGCCCTACGATATTTAATAACTATTTATCAAATAGAAAAAGAATGGGTTAAGGCAATCAGTTGCTCCTCTGAATTACTTAAAAATCCGGCTTATAAGAAAGATTATGATATCCGAACTGCTGCAGCTCATTATTGCTGTGAATTAGCAGAGCAATTATTACGCGAAGAGAAAAGCGTTGGAGCAAAAGATATCATTAAGAAGGCGTTTGCCTTTGATAAAAAAAATGTGCGTGCTACCTTGTTGCTTGCACGGACGGAACAAAGCTTGGGGAATTATAAGACCGCAATCAAAGAGTTGGTTAGAGTAAGAATAAATAATCCTGAGTTCATTAGCCAGGTTTTAGGTCCATTGGCTGAGTGTTATGAGCAGATTCATAATTTAGTAGCATATGAAAAGTTTTTGATGAATACGCTCCCGGAAGAGCCAGATGTAAGTGTTGTCCTCGCACTATCAGACTTAGTAAAAAGGCGGTCTGGTGATGAAGCGGCAATTTCATTCTTAAACGATTACCTATTAAAGAAACCTTCACTGACTGGGTTGATTGAATTGCTTAAGCTGCAAATACCCAAAACAGAAGCTGCTATGAGCACTAATTTAAATCTCTTGCAGCAAATGATTAATAAGCTCGTGAATAAAAGAGCTACCTATCAGTGTCATCACTGTGGTTATGAGGCTAGATCTCTCTACTGGTTGTGCCCAAGTTGTCAAAAATGGGACAAAATTAAGCCAATTTTAGAGGCGGGTGGTAGCTAAATTAGTTTGAGATCTCGAATGTTTCGAGTTTATGGGGCATTGAGCGCTTTCAGCACCACTAGTTCACAGCATAATTAAAACAGAGTGTGAAGATTGTCAATAACGTTAAGAGGCTTCAATCCGAATGAGTAAGAATATAATCATCGCGTTAGATTTTGGGACAAGCGATCAGACTCTTCAATTCTTGGATCTTCTTGATCCAAATCTTTGCAGAGTTAAAATTGGCAAAGAGCTGTTTACTGCAAGCGGTCCGCAACTGGTAAGAAAAATTATAGACCGCGGTTTCGATGTGTTCCTGGATTTAAAATTCTACGATATCCCAAATACTGTCGCTAGAGCATCAAAAGTTGCAGCAGATCTAGGAATATGGATGCTGAATATCCATGCTTCCGGTGGTCGAGCAATGATGGAAGCTGCGAGGGAGTCCATCGATTCTCTAGGAGATCAACGACCTTTATTGATTGGGGTCACAGTTCTAACTAGCTTCTTAAAAGAAGATTTAGAGCAAACCGGTATTCAATCCTGTCCAGAAGACCAAGTGAGTAAACTCGCTTTTCTGGCACGCGATTCAGGGTTAGATGGGGTTGTTTGCTCTGCTGCGGAAACTAAATTGTTACGTTCTCAGCTTCAAGATAAATTCTGCCTTGTAACTCCAGGGATACGGCGCCCAGAAGACGCTATTGGCGACCAGAAACGCGTCGTAGGGCCGGCTGAGGCTATTCAGAATGGAAGTAATTATTTAGTTGTTGGACGCCCAATAACAAATGCTGATTCACCCAATGGTGCGTTGATAGAGTTTAATTCTGCTGTATCCAGTGTTAGTTAAACTCTCAATTAGACTGTTTGAGTCTTTTAAGTTACCAGTATCGGAACTACTGTGGAATGCTCAGCGATTTTCGTTAAGCAGCAGAACTTGCCATGGCCAAAGATCTTGGAGTGGTCGCTATAGAAAGAAAATGGCTTGAGACTTTCTTCTCGAGTAATTAAGTACTAGAGATAAAATGATTTCATTTGTTTACGCAAGTGTCTGATTATTTTTGGTATAAATGCAATTTCTTTCTATATAATGCCGACGCCAAAACCAGTATTAAGGGTATTGATTCATGTCGATGCTGTCTCTCTGTTTTATTATATTCGTCGCATCCTTAATGCTAACGGGGGTGTTATGTAAATATGCAGTACGGCTCAACCTTATTGCTACACCTATTGAACGAAGTGCACATCACGAACCGATCCCTACAGGCGGAGGGTTGAGCATTAGTCTTCTATTTTCGTTAGCTACCTTATGCTGTTACTTTGTTGGCTTGATATCCGCAGATGAATTTTTAGCCCTCAGCGGGGCCTTTCTAATTGGGTTATTGGGATTAGCTGATGATGTTGTTTCGCTGAGACTACGCTGGAGATTGTCTGTACAATTCTTGGCTGCCATTTGGAGTGTCTATTGGCTGGGTGGTGTGGCGCCGATAAACTTTGGATTTTTTGTCCTTTCATATCCTCTAATTCTGAGTATATTAGGTGTGATGGCACTAGTTTGGCTCTTAAATCTCTATAATTTTATGGACGGGATAGATGGATTAGCTGGAAGTCAGCTACTTTTTGTCAGTGCAATGATTTATGTTCTCGCTATGAATAATGAAGATCAAGTTGTAGGAATGCTCTCTGCAGTATTGATTGCGGCAGGAGCCGGGTTTCTAGTTTGGAATTGGCCACCGGCAAAAATTTTTATGGGAGATGCGGGCAGTAGTTTTATAGGTTATTCACTAGGAATAATGGCACTTTTATCGATGCACCATGAAAGCCTAGCGGTTTGGACTTGGTTTATCCTGTTAGGCGTGTTTGTGGTGGACTCAATGGCCACTTTGTGTAACCGCTTTTTGCTGGGTAGCAATTGGTATGAAGGCCATGCGTCCCACGCTTATCAAAATGCTGCTAAAAGCTATAAAAGCCATAGCAAAGTGACGATAGCAGTACTAGCAATAAATGTTTTATGGTTGGCCCCTTTGGCTTGGCTATCCACTCAGCTGCCGGAATACGGAGTATTGTTAACTGTTATTGCGTTGGCGCCTTTGATATTTCTAGCTAGTAAATATCAAGCTGGGAAATCGGCGGGCATCACAAATTAGAAAACTTGCCAAGACTGAAAAAAGTATTGGTATCTTAATTAGAGTTTGACAGTTAGAAAAAATATAGCAACAAATCACAGAAAGATGTCTAGTAAGGAATAATTGACAGTAAACGTCAGGACGATTTTTTTGGTGGGGGGGTAACTATGCAGCTTTATGCAATACCAGTATCGCGGTTTATAAAACAAATTCTAATGATGCTTGCTGATAGCATAATGATCGTAATGGCGCTGGCATTTAGTTTTATGTTGCTAGAGAAAAATTTTCTGGCTCAAGGTCAAACTTTTTACCTCTACACATCGATTTCGACCTTATTTAGTATTTTAGTGTTTGTTCGTATTGGGTTGTATCGAGCGATCGTAATTTATATGGGTTTGCAGTCGGGATTTGTTGTCCTGCAGGGCGTTACTATCGCTAGCTGCCTTTTCGCTGTTTCCTATTTGTTTTCTCAAACACCTGAGTCTTCGAATTATTCAATTCTTCCAATTTTCTGGATGATAGCTGTACTTTTTATTGGTGGGAGCCGGTTTGTAGCCAAGGTAATCTTACAAAGTTTGGTACAAAACTTTCGACCGAAGGAGCCCGTAATCATATACGGTGCCGGAAGCTCAGGCATGCAACTGGTTGTGGCTTTACAAAATGGTGACCAGTATCTGCCAGTTGCATTTGTTGATGACAGTCATCGTATGCTGGGTAGTACAGTTCATGGCGTAAGAGTTTATAGTCCTAATTCGCTTTATGAGTTAATTGAAAGTTATGCTGTGCGCCAAATTCTCTTAGCAATACCATCCGCGACACATGTTGAAAGGAAAGAAATTCTTAATCGGCTTGAGCACTTGCCAGTGCATGTAAAAACTGTTCCCGACTTGTTCGATATGGTTTCTGGGAAAGTGGGAGTTGATGAAGTTCGTGATATCGATATCGAAGATTTGCTCGGACGTGATATTGTCCCGCCGAATCCAGAATTGTTGGGCGCATGTATTAACGGTCAATCGGTAATGGTAACTGGTGCTGGCGGCTCTATCGGCTCAGAGCTATGTCGTCAGATTATTAATATCAATCCTGCGCGAGTTATCCTTCTTGATTCTTTTGAGTATGGTTTGTATGAGGTTGAGAGTGAACTCAGAGAAAAATTACATACAATTAAAGATGGGGGCAAGATTGAAATCATTGCCTTGCTAGGGTCCGTCTGTAATCGCGCGCAAATGGAAAATGCGATAAAGAGTTTTGGAGTTGATACTGTTTATCACGTTGCAGCTTACAAACAAGTGCCGATGGTAGAAAGAAATATTGTAGAGGGAGTGCAGAATAATATATTTGGTACGCTCACTTCCGCACTGGCCTCAAAAAAATGCAAAGTTAAAAACTTTGTCTTAATTTCGACTGACAAGGCCGTACGACCAACAAATTTTATGGGTGCGACTAAGCGATTCGCAGAACAGGTCTTGCAGGCACTAGCACAAAAAGAAAGCAGCACTAAGTATAGCATGGTGCGATTTGGGAATGTGCTTGGATCCTCTGGGTCGGTAGTCCCACTATTTAGAAAACAAATAAGCTCTGGTGGGCCAGTAACTGTTACCCATCCAGAGGTCACTCGCTATTTTATGACCGTGCAAGAAGCAGCACAGCTCGTAATTCAAGCTGGTTCAATGGCAACGGGAGGCGATGTTTTTGTGTTAGATATGCATGACCCAATTCGGATAGTTGATCTTGCTAAGAAAATGATTCACTTAATAGGATATGACATTAAAGATGAAAATTCTTACCGGGGTGATATTGCTATTGAGTATACTGGTTTGCGGCCAGGGGAAAAGCTCTATGAAGAGCTATTGATAGGTGAGTCGGTTACGGGTACTGAGCATCCTAAAATCATGCGCGCAGAAGAAGAAACACTGTCTTGGGATTCTCTAAAGGGGCTCTTAGAGCGACTTGAAACAGCTTGTCAGAACATAGACCTGCCCGAAATTCGAGAAGTGTTAATGGAAGCTGTTGATGGTTTTGAGCCGAAGGAAGAAGCCAGTGATCCGCTCTGGGAAACTTATTATGCCAACGTTCACAATGATTCGATCGAGAGTTCCGAGAAATCAGCTCAATTCAGTTCAATCGAGCAGAAAGTGACACCGTTATTTAAAAAATAAGTATTTTTCGAAGTAAAGAGGACAGAATAGAATGGCTCGAGTTTAAGCTTAAGAGCTATAAAATCAGCAAAGCCATTCTACTAGTTTGCTTTTCTATTTTATTGCTATTCCTGCGTAGCTGAAATAATTGTTATAGCTTCTAACGGCACATTTTGATGGCCTTGCTGGGACCCTGTCGCTACCATCCTAATTTGATCAATAATATCCATGCCCTCCGTTACGTTCCCAAAGGCTGCATAACCATAACCTGCTTGACTAGAATTCTGAAAATCAAGATTTCCATTATTTACTACATTGATAAAGAATTGAGAGGTTGCGCTGTCTACTACGCCCGTACGTGCCATGGCAATTGTGCCCCTAGTATTAGATAGGCCCGTATCTGCTTCATTCTTTATGGGGTCGTAGGTAGATTTTTGCACCATATCCTCGTCGAATCCTCCACCTTGAATCATGAAGTCACTGATAACTCGATGAAAAATAAGGCCGTCGAAATAACCATTGTTCACATATCTAAGAAAATTTTCGACGGTAATGGGCGTTAAATCAGGCCGTAATTCAATTTTAATTGTTCCCATCGAAGTTTCCATAGCTACCACAGGATTATCCTGGGCAGTCACGGATGAGCTAATGACAAGAAGGGTGGCTAGTAATAGCGCTCGCATATTTGTTCTCCTATAGCTAGTAAGCGATTCAAAATAGGTCGCTACTATACAATATTTCCTTGGGGCATAACCATATATGGACTGCAGAGACCAGATTGTCTGTAATCTGATGAGCGAATTTATCAGAGAAAAAGGAGAGTATAAGTACTCATGAAAAATGGCTGCCCAACCTGGACTCGAACCAGGAACCAAGTGATTAACAGTCACCTACTCTACCATTGAGCTATTGGGCAGCAGAGTTTTGTTATCTGAGTATAGCTCGAAAAGGCGCGTAGTCTAATGAGAAATGAAATCCCGGTCAACAGTTGCTACAGCTCACGGTCAATTCTGGTGTAATCTTACCGGTTGGTTCGGGGAGATCAGTAAAACATTATGGAAAAGCAGTTCAAGATTGAATCCAAATTTCTTCCAGCGGGAGATCAGCCGCACGCTATTGACAAATTAGTGGAGGGGTTAGGTGACGGCCTGCGCGCACAAACGCTGCTCGGCGTCACTGGTTCAGGTAAAACGTTTACCATCGCTAACGTGATTGAACAAGTACAGCGGCCTACATTAGTGATGGCCCCAAATAAAACCCTTGCTGCACAACTTTATGGTGAGTTTAAAGAGTTCTTTCCACACAATGCAGTAGAATATTTCGTATCTTATTATGATTACTATCAGCCTGAAGCCTATGTCCCTTCATCGGACCTTTACATAGAAAAAGATGCGTCTATTAATGATCATATTGAGCAGATGCGCTTGTCTGCTACCAAAGCTCTATTGGAGCGCCAAGATGTGGTGGTAGTCGCAACAGTTTCAGCGATTTATGGGTTAGGTGACCCTAATTCCTATCTACAGATGGTGGTTCATTTGGATCGTGGCGACCGTATTGACCAGCGGCAACTATTAAAACGCTTGTCAGACCTTCAATATACTCGAAATGACATGGAACTGCGTCGAGCTACCTATCGTGTTAGGGGTGATGTCATCGATATTTATCCTGCAGAATCAGAGCGGGACGCGATTCGAATTGAGCTTTACGACGACGAGATTGAAAAACTGTCGTTCTTCGATCCCTTAACAGGGAGTGTTATCAAGGAGGTGCCAAGATTAACGGTGTTTCCTAAATCCCATTATGTAACTCCACGGGAAAAACTCTTAGGAACTCTTGATGATATTAAAGAGGAGTTAAAAACAAGATTAAAAGAACTGAATGAAAATAATAAATTAGTCGAAGCCCAGCGGTTAGAACAAAGAACTAAATTCGATTTAGAGATGATCCAAGAGATTGGGTATTGTCAAGGAATTGAGAATTATTCCAGGTACCTGTCTGGTAGAGAGTCAGGACAACCGCCACCAACGTTGTACGATTATCTGCCTGCAAATGCATTGGTGGTAGCGGATGAATCTCATGTGTCTATACCGCAACTGGGCGCAATGTATAAAGGCGATCGATCGAGAAAAGAAACACTTGTGGAATACGGTTTCCGGCTGCCTTCGGCTTTGGATAATCGGCCGTTGCGGTTTGAGGAATGGGAAGAGCTTTCACCTCAAATTATCTATGTATCTGCTACACCGGGGTCTTACGAAGAAGAGCATGAAGGCTCTCGAGTAAGACAGGTAGTCAGGCCAACTGGGCTTGTAGACCCGGAATTAGAAGTAAGACCAGCGTCAACTCAAGTCGATGACCTTTTGTCAGAGGTGCGCCGCGTTGCAGGGCAGGGTGAGCGAGTTTTGGTTACGGTACTTACTAAGCGCATGGCTGAAGACTTTACTGATTTTCTGGCTGAACATGATGTGAGAGTTCGCTATTTACATTCTGATATAGAAACCGTTGAGCGCTCAGAAATTCTTAGAGATTTACGTTTGGGGCATTTTGATGTGCTGGTAGGGATTAATTTGTTAAGAGAAGGTCTGGATATTCCAGAAGTTTCCTTAGTTGCTATTTTCGATGCTGATAAAGAAGGGTTTTTGCGATCTGAGCGCTCCCTGATCCAAACAGTTGGTCGGGCGGCAAGAAATTTAAACGGTAAGGCGATTCTTTATGGAGATAATATAACGGGCTCTATGCAACGAGCGATGGACGAGTCTAATCGGCGTAGAAATACGCAGCTCGAATACAACGTGGCCCATAACATAACTCCAATTGGCGTAAAAAAGGAGGTGCTGGATGTTATGGAGGGTGCTTACGTTTCTCCCGGCTCTCGCAGTAGGCAAAAGCATAGAGGAGTCGTCGAAAAATCGGGAGAGTATTCTCGGATGGATTTTTCAAATCCAAAACAATTAAAGAAGGAAATTGTTCGTTTAGAAAATGCAATGTATGAACAGGCAAAGAATTTAGCATTCGAAGAAGCAGCTTCAACTAGAGATAAGATTGCTGAACTCAAGAATCAACTTCTAAAGTAATAATTTAAAAGGAAAAATTCGCTGCCGCTATCGACAGTCAGGTCGCTAATTCCGTATAATCCATTGTAGTCGTCTATCATCAAACTGCTTCATTAAATTAGGCGAATATTCAGTATATAAATTTGGCTAAATAGAGTGGTTCATAGGCGCGTAGCTCAGTTGGTTAGAGCGCTACCTTGACATGGTAGAGGTCACCAGTTCGAATCTGGTCGTGCCTACCATTCCATCAATATACGAAAACTTACTCGATTTTCTATTATAAAACCCCAAAACGTTTGGATTTATAAGAATATTGAAAGCCGAGAGTTTTGGGAATTAAGCAGAAATGCCTCAAGTTACATTGCCGGATGGCAGTAAGCGAGATTACAAGGACCCCGTGACTGTTGCTCAAATCGCGCAATCAATCGGCGCGGGTCTTGCTAAAGCGGCACTAGCTGGGCGAGTGGATGGTGAATTGGTAGATACTTCTTATTTGGTTGGGTCAGATGCTGATATAGCAATTGTTACCGAAAGAGATGATGATGGTATCGAAATTCTAAGACACTCTTGTGCTCACTTAATGGCACAAGCGGTGCAACGACTGTTTCCGAAAGCCCAGGTGACTATCGGTCCGGTTGTTGAAGATGGCTTCTTCTACGATTTTGCTTTTGAGCGAACTTTTACGCCGGAAGATCTCGCTGCCATCGAGAGGACAATGGGCGTCATTGTTAAAGAGAATCTAGACGTCGAAAGATCTGTCCTTGCTCGGAAAGAAGCGATTGCTCTCTTTAAAGAAATGGGTGAGGACTACAAGGTCGAAATTATTGAATCGATTCCTGGAGAAGAGGATCTATCTTTCTACAGACAAGGGGAGTTTATCGATCTTTGTCGCGGCCCTCATGTGCCTAACACAGGTAAATTTAAGGCGTTCAAACTTACTAATGTGGCAGGTGCCTATTGGCGTGGCGATTCTGAGAAGGAAATGCTGCAACGAGTTTATGGCACTGCCTGGGCTTCAAAGAAAGATTTGGAGCTTTACCTAGAACGTTTGGAAGAAGCAGAGAAGCGCGACCACCGGAAACTTGGTAAACAACTTGGACTTTTCCATTTTCAGGAAGAAGCGCCAGGTATGGCCTTTTGGCATCCAAAAGGTTGGAAAATTTATCAAATAATTAGGGACTACATGCAAAAAGTCCAAAACGAAAACAAATATCAAGAAATAAGTACGCCACAATTAGTGGACTTTACCCTTTGGGAAAAATCTGGTCATGCGTCGAAATTTTCTGAGGAGATGTTTAGCGTTGAATCTGACAATCGAACCTATGCACTAAAACCAATGAATTGTCCGTGTCATATTCAGGTATTCAATCAAGGGCTCAAGAGCTACCGGGATTTACCGCTGCGTATGGCTGAATTTGGCTCCTGCCATCGCTATGAGCCGTCTGGGAGTATGCATGGCTTAATGCGAGTCCGAAGTTTCGTTCAAGATGACGGCCATATTTTCTGTACCGAGGAACAAATCCAGTCTGAAGTAGCCGACTTCATGGAATTGCTTCTAGCGATCTATCGCGATTTTGGTTTTGACGAAGTTATTCTGCGGCTATCGACTCGCCCTGAGAAAAGAGTGGGGTCTGACGAGCTTTGGGATAAAGCTGAGCAAGCATTGAAAGATGCGCTTATTGCGAAAGGCCTTCCTTGGGAGCTAGTTCCCGGCGAAGGTGCCTTTTATGGTCCGAAAATCGAATATTCATTAAAAGACTGCATGGGTAGAATTCAGCAATGTGGCACAATTCAAGTGGATTTTGTGCTGCCTGAGCGTCTAGGCGCTCAATATGTTGCCGAAGACAGCAGTCGTAAGACGCCTGTGATGTTGCATCGAGCTATTTTGGGCTCTTTTGAGCGATTTATTGGCGTTCTAATCGAACATTATTCTGGTGCGATGCCAACTTGGTTGGCTCCAGAACAAGTTATAATTCTTAATATTACCGACAAGCAGTCAGAATATTGCCTAAATCTGCAGGAAACCTTGAAAAATAAAGGGTTTAGGGTCGCTATAGACTTGAGAAATGAAAAAATCGGCTTTAAAATCCGCGAGCACACTTTACAGAAAGTTCCTTATCTTCTCATCATAGGAGATAAAGAGGTGGAGTCCGACTCTGTAGCTGTTAGAAAACGCAATGGTGAGGATCTCGGAGCCCAAAAAATCGAGGATTTTTGTACCCGCTTAGCTCAAGATGTAGCCAATTTTGGTCGCAGCGATAACAATCAAAATAGTTAAACAGGAAGTAATATATTGGTAAATACCGAAAAGAAAACTGAGCGATCGCTCAAATCATGAGGGGCGGATCTAAAAAGCCCATAATCAATGAATTTATAGAGGCTGAAGAAGTGCGACTGGTTGCAGCAGATGGATCTCAGGCTGGGATTGTTTCCATCGGAGATGCCCGCACAGCTGCAGCAGATGCTAAACTCGATTTAGTGCTAATAGCGCCAGATTCAGACCCTAAAGTTTGCAAGATAATGGATTATGGCAAACACGTATTTGATTTGAAAAAACAGAAAGCTGCTAGTAAAAAGAAGCAGCGGCGTATTCACGTAAAAGAAATAAAATTTCGACCAGGGACGGAAGAAGGAGATTATCAGGTAAAACTGCGCAACCTGATACGTTTCCTAACAGATGGGGACAAAGCCAAGGTTTCATTACGATTCCGTGGCCGAGAACTAGCCCATCAACATCTTGGACAGGAGCTAGTTGAGAAGATCCGCGACGATCTCTCCGAATACGGCACTGTTGAACAGGAGCCCAAGATGGAAGGCCGGCAAATAGTCATGGTGCTAGCTCCGGTCAAGAAGCGCTAACTGCTGTAAGGGTCAGTGTCCATTGATCCTGATGGGTTAATGGACACTGGCCTTTTTAGTTGTTGGTTAAATTTATCAAAGCCCTCGACAAATATGTAAGAGGGAAATGCGGAGTTATAAAGTAATGGCTGGAAAACTAAAAACCCATAGCGGTGCTGCGAAACGGTTTAAGAAAACCGGTTCTGGTTTCAAGCGCAAGAGCGCCTACAAGAGTCATATCTTGACCAAAATGACAACGAAGCGTAAGCGAAAGCTGCGTGGAACTTCATCTGTACATCCTTCAGATGTGCCAGCGGTAAAACGGATGCTTCGTGATATTTAATTTTGGTGGAGAAGGAGACATATAATGGCTCGAGTAAAGAGAGGCGTTGTTGCAAACAGGCGTCATAAGAAAGTTCTAAAAGAAGCAAAAGGCTACTATGGTGCACGCAGTCGTGTATATCGCGTAGCCAAGCAAGCTGTAACTAAAGCCGGTCAGTACGCTTATCGTGATCGCAGAGCAAAGAAGCGTGTATTTAGATCACTTTGGATTACACGTATCAATGCTCAAGCTCGTGAGAGCGGGATTAGTTACAGTCAATTGATTGCAGGGTTAAAGAAAGCCAATATAGATATCGACCGCAGAGTGCTAGCTGATCTTGCAGTTCACGATAAACTAGCGTTCACAGCAATCGTTGACCAAGCAAAAGAAAGCCTGGCTGCTTAATTAAACTTACGGAAGCGGCTAATGGTGGATACCGATTCCCTTCTTGCGGATGCCCTGCAAGCAATAGGCGTAGCTAAAGAGGAAGCAGCGCTTGACGCTTTGCGGGTGCAATATCTTGGCAAAAAAGGTAGTTTTACTGCTTTATTAAAAGCACTTGGCCAAATGCCTCCGGAAAAAAGACCGGCGGCAGGCGAAGAAATAAACGCTGCTAAAACAGAACTTCAGTCAGCTCTTGAATTACGCAAAGCAGCATTAGTGAGAGCTAGTCTTGATGCAAAGCTTAGTTCTGAAAAAATAGATATCACGCTTCCTGGCAGACGTCAAAACTTTGGTGGTTTGCATCCTCTTTCGATAACAATAGATAGAATAACAGATATCTTTCAATCGGCTGGGTATGATGTTGCCGTTGGGCCTGAAATTGAAGATGATTATCACAATTTCGAAGCCTTAAATATTCCTGCTCATCATCCTGCTCGCGCAATGCATGATACATTTTACGTGAATCCTTGTACTGTGCTTAGAACTCATACTTCACCTGTTCAAGTGCGTGTCATGGAAAGTGGCGAGGCTCCATTCAAAATGATTTGTCCGGGCAGAGTATACCGCTGCGACTCTGATTTAACGCATACACCTATGTTTCATCAGGTCGAAGGTTTATTGATTGATGAAGAAGTTACTTTTGCTGACCTCAAGGGCACGGTTGTAAGTTTTTTGCAGGCCTTTTTTGAAACTGACCTCCCGGTACGGTTTCGACCTTCTTACTTCCCCTTTACTGAGCCTTCCGCAGAAGCAGACATGGGTTGCGTAGCCTGTGGGGGCCGTGGTTGTCGAATTTGTGGCAATACTGGCTGGTTAGAAGTCATGGGTTGTGGAATGGTGCACCCCAAAGTATTAGAAATGTCCAACGTAGATACTTCGAAATACAAAGGTTTTGCCTTCGGCATGGGGGTAGAGCGACTTGCCATGTTGCGTTATGACGTAGGTGATCTTCGGACTTACTTCGAAAACGATATTCGATTTTTGCAGCAATTTAACTAAACGGAGAAGTGAAAACACGTAAATGGAAAGTGTCTAAATGAAATTTAGCGAGCTGTGGCTTAAAGAGTTAATCGACCATCAGATGAGCTCTGAAAATTTGGTAGAGAGCTTTACTATGGCCGGTTTAGAAGTAGATGGAATTGTTCCTGTAGCGCGAGAATTCTCTGGTGTCATAGTTGCAGAAGTTACCAAGGTTCAACCTCATCCTGATGCGGACAAGCTTAGTTTGTGTGAAGTGAGTGATGGTACACATTCTTTTCAAGTGGTCTGTGGTGCGCCTAATGTAAAAATAGGGATGAAAGCGCCTTTTGCTAAATTAGGTGCGAGAATAGATATTCCTGGTGAAGACAAGCCTTTTACAATTAAGGCCGCCAAATTGAGAGGGATAGAATCTAATGGCATGTTGTGCTCTGCAGAGGAACTCGGGTTAGAGGAAAAATCTGAAGGCTTGTTATCTTTGCCGAAATACATGAAAGTTGGCGAAGACATAAGAAAAGAATTGAATCTCGAAGATAAAATTATAGAGTTAGATTTGACGCCTAACAGAGGAGACTGTCTGGGTATGATTGGTTTGGCAAGAGAATTAGGCGTGCTAACTCGAGCCAATGTCAAAAAGTATGAGATTTCGCCTGCTCGCGTAGAGATTTCTGACGAACTTCCTATCACAATTTCTGCTAAGGATTCGTGCCCCAGATATTTAGGGCGAGTTATTAAAAATATTAATCTTAATTCCGTCTCCCCCTATTGGCTACAAGAGAAACTCCGAAGATCTGGTTTGCGCAGTGTTGATCCAATTGTTGATGTCACAAATTTTGTTTTGATTGAATTAGGGCAGCCGATGCATGCATTTGATTTTGGCAAATTAATAGGTGGTATAGACGTGCGAATGGCGACAGATGGTGAGAAGCTAACCTTGCTCGATGGAAAAGAAATTGTTCTAAATCCAGAAGTCCTAGTAATTGCAGATAATGAAAAGCCAGTGGCTATGGCCGGAATTATGGGTGGGTTGAAGACTGCTGTTACTGATTCCACTAGAGACGTATATCTGGAGTGTGCATATTTCGCTCCACTCGCAATCGCAGGTAAAGCTAGGTTATTTGGTATGCAGACTGATGCATCACATCGTTATGAGCGTGGTGTTGATTATACTTTACAGTCCAGGGCGATGGAGCGCGCTACAGAACTTCTTTTAGAGATTGTTGGTGGAACACCTGGCCCTATTACTGAAGCGGTAGGAAATTTACCGAAAGCGACTACAGTGGAGTTGCGGTTTCAAAGCGTTAAAGAAGTCTTAGGTATTGAGATGGATTCAGATGAGATTCAAGACATCATTTCGCGCCTTGGGTTTTCAGTAATTGAAACGAACAAGAAAGTATTAACGGTTGAGGTACCTCCGTACAGGTTTGATGTCAGTATAGAGGTGGACCTTATCGAAGAATTAGCTAGAATTTACGGTTATAACAACATTCCTGAAACTAGAGGGGTAGGGCAGCAGTTGCTTTCGCCTACTATTGAGGCCCAAGTCCCTTTACGGAGAATTCGTTATCAGTTAGTGGCTCTGGGCTATCAAGAAGTTGTAACCTATGCATTCATTGACCCAACTTTGTCTAGAGTAGTCCTAGGTTCTGACGGGGGCACGATTCCCCTTCAAAATCCGATTTCTGAAGATATGTCACTAATGCGCAGCAGTCTTTTACCTGGGTTAATAAGCGCTTATCAATATAATTCGAATAGACAGAGGAACCGATTAAGGCTTTTTGAAACCGGGCTCGTTTTTAGTCAGTCGGACAACGAAATTCAACAAACTCCGATGATTGGGGGATTAATTAGCGGTCAAAGAAATCCAGAAAATTGGACTAATAAAAAAGAGGTAGGCGATTTTTATGACATAAAAGGCGATGTAGAGGTTTTGCTTAGTCTTAAAGGACAGTCTATGGGGATTCGTTTTGTCGCAGCAGAGAGATCTGGTTTCCATCCAGGGCAATGTGCCCGTATAGAGGATATGCAAGGTAATGAAATTGGTCACCTAGGAGCTCTGCATCCGGCCGCCGCTATACAATTAGGAATAGAAAGTACTGTCTATATTTTTGAATTATTGCAAGCGGCGGCGGAATTATCCGAAATACCACGAGCAACAGAGCTATCAAAATACCCTGAAGTTAGTCGCGACCTGGCAATCGTTATTGACGAATTTGTCAGTTCTAGTGCTATTCTTGCGATGGTTGAAGACAAGGCTGGGGAATTCTTGGTCGGCTCGAGAATATTTGATGTTTATCAAGGGGATGCGGTATTAAAAGGCAAAAAAAGTATTGCTTTGGGCTTGACGTGGCAGCATCCTTCCCGCACTCTTAGCGACGAAGAGGTAAATGCAATAATAAGTAGCTGCATCAAAGAACTACAAGAACAATTTAATGCAAGTTTGCGGAATTAAGCCGAGGAATTGACTATGGGCGATGGAGCACTCACAAAAGCTGATATGGCTGAACGCCTGTTTGAGGAACTCGGACTAAATAAGCGCGAAGCTAAAGAAGTAGTGGAGGAATTTTTTGAGGAAGTCCGTTTGTCTCTAGAAAGGAATGAACAAGTTAAATTGTCCGGCTACGGCAATTTTGACCTAAGGGATAAGAAGCAGCGACCTGGAAGAAACCCAAAAACCGGTCAAGAAATTCCGATCAAGGCTAGAAGGGTTGTGACATTCCGACCGGGCCAAAAACTTAAGGCTAGAGTAGAAGGATATGCTGGAACCGAAGAATAACGACGAATTACCTTTAATTCCGCCAAAACGCTATTTCACGATCGGCGAAGTGGGCGAACTTTGCGCCGTTAAACCCCATGTGCTGCGCTATTGGGAAGCAGAGTTTCCTCAGTTAAAGCCCGTAAAACGTCGAGGAAATCGCCGCTATTATCAACGTCAAGATGTTGTACTTATCCGTCAAATCAAGAGTTTGCTTTATGAGCAGGGATATACTATTGGCGGCGCACGTCAAAAGATGAGCGATGGCCCAAAAGAAGTAGCAAGGCCCAGTATCAATTCAAGCGAAATAAAGTCGCTCGTGAGAGATCTCGAGGATGTAATCAGGCGAATTTAAGTCTCGGTTAGATTTTTCGAATTATTTATCGTTATTCATTTTTCTATCTGTGATTATTGAAGTTTGGTATCACACGGTATTTAAGCCAACTAAATCTGATGATAAGTAAACCTTTTTAGGTTCGCGATTAATCTTTGGTTATTTAAAAGGCTTTCAAACGGGGCGTAGCGCAGTCTGGTAGCGCACTACACTGGGGGTGTAGTGGTCGTCGGTTCAAATCCGGCCGCCCCGACCAATTTTCTATCCAGCACAATACATTCCGATACTACAAGATACCAACAATTTGTTGGTGCTCTTTGAAATAGAAAATAAGATACCAATATTAGGTATGTCTTGTGGCCAAATAGCAGATAGACATCAAGGTACTATCCTGTTCTATTGGAGACCATAGTATGCAAAAGCTGACAGCAGCATCCTTTAAAAAGCCTAGGCCTTGTTACAAGACGTTCATTTTAGATACTAGTGTAAGTCCGGTTTTGATTTCGGGTATGCTAGTTATGGATAATGCTTGATCAATAATTGCTCATGGGCAGTAAATACTTTCCGTGTCATGCTATTTTTTAGTCTACTTCGGCCGATTTACACTGTTATCGATTCCTTTTATCAGATAGAATTTTGCGCCATCAAAATGCTGAATTTATTGCAGATTTCTTTCTTGTCCTTTCCAGTCTTTTCATCTAGACCTTGCAATACTGCCACCACAGAAAGCTCGGCTGGCAGAGTGAGGCGCCAATGCGGTTGAAGTGCATAAAGTTGGTAGGTTTTAAATCCTTCGTAGACCCAACTACCATCAATTTCCCTTCTAATTTAGGTGCCGTGGTCGGGCCCAATGGCTGTGGTAAATCTAATGTCATCGATGCAGTGCGATGGGTAATGGGTGAGAGTTCAGCTAAGAATCTACGTGGCGAACATATGACTGATGTGATTTTCAATGGTTCCAGCGCTCGCAAGCCAGTGGGCCAGGCCAGTGTTGAATTGGTTTTTGATAATCATGACCGCAAACTTACTGGCGAATATGCGAACTTTAGCGAAGTTTCGATCAAGCGCAAGGTCGATCGTGAATCGCAGTCTACATACGCTCTCAATGGCACAACCTGTCGTCGTCGTGACGTCACTGATATTTTTCTGGGCACAGGTTTGGGCGCTAGAAGTTATTCGATTATTGAGCAGGGAATGGTTTCACGTTTAATCGAATCAAAACCGGAAGAATTGCGTGTCTTTATAGAAGAGGCGGCTGGAATTTCAAAATACAAGGAACGACGCCGGGAAACTGAGCGCCGGATTAAAAGAACCAAACAAAACTTAGAACGATTAGCTGATATTCGCGAAGAGTTGCAGCGGCAATTGCAGAATCTCAAAAGACAATCTGTTGCCGCAGAGAAATATGGTGAACTCAAGCAGCAGGAGCGTAATACAACCGCAAATCTTAATGCATTGAGATGGCGTAGCCTGGACGAAGATATCAAAATTAATCAGGAATCTGTTAATAACCTTGAGATCAATATCGAATCGACGGTTGCGGATCAGCGATCTATTGATGCTAAGGTGGAAAAACATCTTGCTGACAACTCAGATTTGACGGATGCCTTAGGTGATGTGCAAGCTAGGTTTTATAGTCTCGGAAATGATATAGCCCGTATCGAACAGTCTATTGAGCACCATCTTGAGCGAGTCGATCAACTCAAGCTGGACTTAACTGAAACGGAAGACGGTTGGACCCTCTCTCAGGAAGAGTTGAATACCGACTTACGTAAGATTACTCAACTAGATGCTGAACTCAAGTCTATTGCCCCCCAGTTAGATTCGGCAGAGAGGGTAGAAGTTGAATCTTCCAAATTATTGACAGAGGCCGAGGGGGCATTGCAGTGCTGGCAAGAAGACTGGGATAAATTTAACCAGCGCGCAGAAGAGCCAAGACAAATTGCTGAAGTTGAGCAGTCTCGAATTCAGCAGTTAGAGAATATTGTAGACCGAGGACTATTAAGGAAAAAAAGACTTGAAGAAGAGCTGGCTCAGTTAAGGCAGACCCCGACAGACATAGACTTTCAATTGCAGCTGCAGGAAGTGACGCGATTCGAGACTGAAATTGATCAACAACAGCAAAGAGCAAAAGAATTAGTCGCTGCCATTGATGCATCTCGAGAAGCGCTCAACATCTGCACCGAAGAATTGGATTCAGTGAGAAGCAAATTACAAACAAGCAAAGGTAAGCACGCTTCGTTGGAATCCTTGCAGCAGGCAGCGCTTGGGCAAGACAATCTTGAGATCAATAATTGGCTCAAATCACGTGGGCTAGACAATCAAATTCGACTAGCTGAAAGCCTTCGTATAGATAGCGGCTGGGAAATGGCTGCCGAAGCGGTGCTAGGAGACATCTTGCAGTCGATTTGTATAGAAGACTTGGGTCAGATCGATGTTCTGCTTAGTAATTTACCCAAGGGTAAGCTCAGCCTATTGGATATTTCTAAAACTGCCCAGATAAAGATTAAAAATCAGACGCTTGAACCACTAACTTCAAAGGTAAGCAGTAAGTGGGACATCAGCGACTTGTTGCGCGGAGTTTACGTCGCAGATGACTTGGATGATGCGCTTCGCAAGCGAACAGCGCTAGAGGAAGATGAGTCCATTATTACACGCGAAGGAATTTGGATAGGAGCGAATTGGATACAGATAAAGAACAAAGCATCGCAGGATTCCATTGTCGAAAGACGTGGACTGATAATTGATCTATTGTCGGAGATCAATATTTCAAGCGAAAAATCAGAGGGTTTACTTCAAAGGTGTGAGGAGCTGCGGAATGGCGTTGCCAGATTGGAATCTGAGCGGGAGCAACTACAAAGTAAGCTTGCAGAGAAATCCAAACAGCTTGGAGAGATGAAGTCCGTAATTAGCGCTCAACAAGCTAAAGGAGAGCAAGCTGAAACTCGCAAAATCAAGATTAAACAGGAGTTAGAAGAGCTATCACTTCAGTTAACCAGCGAAGAGGAAAATACATCAGAGGCACGTGCGCGTCTTCAAGCCGCACTTGACAGTATGGCGGATGATGTCGGAGGTCGTGAAGAGTTAGAAAAAGCTCGGGAAGCCACCCAGAAAGCACTCGAAACTATTCGTGAAAAGTCTAGCAATGACAAAAACTTAGCACACAAACTCGCATTAGAAAAACAAGCACTAGAGGCACAGCTGCAATCAACGCGTGAAACGATGGATCGAATGGCGAGCCAGGTGCAGCGATCAAAAGAAAGAATCGAATCACTTTCCTCCCAAATCCTAGAATCGGATCAACCACTAGGCGAGATGCGTATTGACCTGGAAGGCTTGCTCGGTAAACAGTTAGAGGTGGAGAAAGAACTCGGTTTTGCCAAAAGCAAAGTAGATGAGAATGAACACACTATTCGCGAGCTCGAGCAGGAGCGTAATCAGCACCAAGAGAAACAAAACAAGCTTAGGGAATTGCTAATGGAGTCTAGGCTGAAGAGTGAAGGAGCTTCGGTGAAGAGAGATGCTCTGCTCGCACAGTTGAAAGAAGCGAAATATGAGCTTGATCAAGTTCTCAAAAATATGCCGGAGGGTCTGGAAGAATCGCAATGCGAGCAGGATCTGGATAAGCTATCTAATCGAATTCAACGCTTGGGCCCAATTAATCTAACTGCTATTGATGAGTATGATCAGCAGAGCGAACGTAAAATTTACCTGGATCGGCAAAATGAAGATTTAGAGAGGGCATTAAATACGCTTCAAAATGCGATTCGTAAAATAGATAAGGAAACTCGGACTCGTTTTAAAGAGACTTTCGATAAGATTAATACGGGATTACAAAGTCTCTTTCCTCGAGTCTTTGGCGGCGGGCATGCCTATCTGGATATGACTGGCGAAGATTTGCTGGACACAGGTGTCGCTATCATGGCGCGTCCTCCGGGGAAAAGAAACAGCACAATTCATCTTCTTTCCGGGGGCGAGAAAGCAATGACTGCGATCGCGCTGGTTTTCTCCATCTTTCATTTAAACCCATCGCCTTTTTGCATGTTAGACGAGGTTGATGCACCACTGGATGACGCTAATGTGGGTCGCTATGCGAAGCTAGTGAAGGAGATGGCTGAGACGGTTCAGTTCATTTTCATCACTCACAACAAAATTACCATGGAAATGGCGAATCAGTTGCTTGGCGTCACCATGCATGAAGCTGGTGTGTCCAGAATTGTAGCTGTTGATATTGATGAGGCTTCAGAATTGGCGACAATGTAGCTGCCCGTAATTCTTATAATTCACACTTCTCTTTTTTTGTAATGTCCTATTTGAGCTAAAGAAATTTCAGTAACTGTAAGATAACATTTAAAAATTTGGTATATTTAAAAAGCTCAAATATAGGCCAGTTATGAGTCCTCGCGAACTGATAATTTTTTTATTAGGCCTCGCCACCGCGGCAGCTATTTTGCGTGGGCTTTATATTGCTATTCAGGCCCGGCGTGACCAAATCAAACTTGTTATTGATAAGAATATTCCTCAAGACGTTGACCTAGATGCACTTGAGCTGTCTGAGCTTCCGGGCGGAGGTGCTCGGGTAGTCGAAAGATCCTTGCGGGCAGTTAATTCTCAAAACAGTGCCATTGAAGCCGCCAACGCTAGATCGGCATCTTTAGGGTTGGGTATTGAGAAGGAAGAATCCACTGCAATTCCGGTATTAATGGATACGGTTGAATTAACAGAGGAGGTCCAATTAGAGGAGCAGGAGCTTGACACTGCAGATAATAAAGAAAACTTTACAACTATGGACCAGGAAGGTTTTCAGGTAGAGGAAAATCTGGTTGACGTTTCTTATGAGAAGGCGGATCTCGATAATTTCTCTTCTCAAAGAGAAGTAAGTTATGAAGACCCTGATGACGTTCTGTTCGACTACTTTGACGAAGCAAACTCACCACCCTTGGAAACAGTGTCAAAAGATGTTGAGTCCGAAGACCTTGAAGAAGCTGACGAGATAGACGAGATAGATGTACGGAATTCTTACGCAGAGGACGGCATGGCTGCTGTGATGCCTGATTACCCTGAAAATGAATGGGCTGACGATAATGATGAGGAAGAGGATGAAATTCCCGATGGATTTCATGAGGAAGAGTTTGGTGGTTCATCTGATTCTGAAGATCTAGAAGGGTGGGCCGCTGGACCGGAATTCAGAGAGGATGTAGGTGGGTCAGACGAAACGTCTTCTGAAGAAGATTTAGAAGACGATGATGCGATTATCGCAGCCTTCAAACAAAGACAAATCTCTAAAGGGGATGATTTTGAATCAGGTTTTGATAATGATGAACTGGCCCACCTTGATATAGAAGACTGTGAGGATGAACATGGTAATCGATTGGCGCCTACGATTGGCGCAAGCTTTGAAGATAGTCTTGATGAATTCTCCATGTCTGCGGGAGACCGGATTGGCTACCAGGCTACGGAGTCAGAGAGAGAGAATCAATCAGATTTATTCGATATCGATACCGATGCAGCGGACAATGAACACATTGAATTAAGTAAAGGGGCCAAAGTAAGATCCGGAATCAGGTCTTTAATCTCAGCATTCGGTCGGCCGAAGCAAAAAGAAATTGATCATGATGCAAGCCCGATCGAAGAAGCTCAAAATCAATCAGTGCATATAGCTCTCGAAGATAACTCCGACTTAAGTGCCTCTGATTTCAGTGAGTCTGATCTGTACGAGGAGGACAACGTTAGCAATTTTGAAGACGCAGTTGCCTCATCTAATTCCACAAGCGTCGAAGAACCTATTCGAGTAGATAGCTCTGTCGAGCAAGAATCAATTCAGCAATCAGAAGTTCTCATTGTTAACGTTATGGCCCGAGATAGAAGAGTTTTTGAAGGGCATGATCTTCTGCAAGCACTCGTTACGTCGGGTCTGAAATTTGGTGAGATGAATATTTTTCATCATCGCCTTAATAATGGAAATACCGGACCAGTTATTTTTAGCGTAGCGAATATTCTTAATCCGGGCACCTTTGACCTGAATCAGATGGATAGTTTTTCTACCATAGGTATCAGCTTTTTTTTAGCGCTTCCAACTCAGATTAACAACTTACAAGCTTTTGAACAGATGTTAGAAGTTGCGCAACAAATTCGCGGCGCTCTTGACGGTGAATTAAAAGATGATCATCGTAATGTCATGACAGCACAGACGATTGAACATTACTATCAACGCATTAGGGATTTTGAGTTGCATCAGCTCAAGGCTACCGGAAGTCGTGGTTAGCAACTCTCATAAATAGTTGATAACTCTTAATCATGACAGTTCCTGCAAATATCAAACGGGAAGTTAAGGCTCTTCGGGCACAAATAGAGCATCACAACCAACTCTATCATTCCCTGGATACCCCGGAAATCCTAGATGCTGATTACGATACCTTATTATTGCGTCTTGAAGAACTGGAACAAAAATTCGATCTTGTCTCAGCCGATTCTCCAACTCAGCGAGTAGGCGGCACGCCGCTAAGTCAGTTTTCCCAAGTTACTCATGAAATAGCTATGTTGTCATTAGACAAAGTTTTTGGAGAGAAAGACTTAAAAGACTTTGACGTTCGCACTAAAAAGCGATTGGGGCTAATTGAAGCACTTACTTATAGTTGTGAGCCAAAGATTGACGGCGTTGCAGTTAGCTTGCTCTACGAGGATGGTTTTCTTGTCCGAGCGGCGACCCGAGGTGACGGGGTAACCGGTGAAGATATCACTCATAATGTAAAAACTATCAAAAGCGTCCCGCTGAAGCTCAATCAAATCAAAAAGGATTCTCGTCTCGAGGTCAGGGGTGAAATTTTCCTTGGCAAGCCTGGTTTTGAAAAATTAAACAAGAGAGCTAAGTTAGAGGGCACAAAAATATTTGTTAATCCTCGTAATACCGCGGCTGGGGCAGTTAGGCAACTCGATGCGAAGGCAACTGCAAAAATCCCACTTCAAATGTTTTGTTATAGTGTAGGAATCGTTGAGGGCATAGCGATGCCCTTGAATCTCGGTGAAATTTTCACTGAGCTGGGGAAACTTGGCTTACCAATTAATTCTGATAGTCGGACTATACGAGGAATCGAGGGTTGCAAGGATTATTGTATTGAGTTGCTCGGCAAACGCAATGAGCTTGCTTATGAAATTGATGGCGCAGTAATTAAGGTTAATGATTTGGATGTGCAACATGCTTTAGGTCAGAATACAAAGAGTCCGCGTTGGGCTACGGCCTATAAATTTCCCGCAGAAGAAAAGTCGACAACAGTGTTGGATGTAGAATTCCAAGTTGGTAGAACGGGAGTTATCACACCAGTTGCACGATTAAAACCAGTATTTGTTGGTGGGGTAACGGTGAGTAATACTACTTTGCATAACATGGATGAGATTGAACGCTTAGGGTTAAGGATTGGTGACTCTGTAGTTGTTAGTCGAGCTGGGGATGTTATACCGAAGATAATTAGGGTATTAAGCCCTGCAAAAAATAATGACGCAGCCCGCATTAATCCACCTAAGCTATGTCCAGCTTGTAATTCTCCGGTAGAGAAGGGTAGTGAAGTGCTATTTCGTTGCACTGGCGGATTTATTTGTCCTGCACAGCAGAAAGAGTCCATTAAGCATTTTGTCTCGCGGACTGCAATGGATATGGAAGGCTTGGGGAGTAAGTTAGTTGAACTATTGGTAGAGGAGAAATTGGTGAATAGCGTATCTGATATTTACCAACTTAACTTGGAGCAGTTAGCTGATTTAGAGAGGATGGGCAAGAAGTCTGCGCAAAACCTGATAGATGCAATAAATAAGAGCAAAAGTACGACATTACCTCGCTTTTTATTTGCATTAGGTATTCGTGAAGTTGGAGAGGCGACCGCTTTGGGGCTTGCTGCCCACTTCGGTGACCTTGAACTTGTTATAGGAGCGTCGGTCGAAGATTTGGAAAAAGTGGAAGATATTGGTCCAATTGTTGCCGAGCATGTTTTTAAGTTTTTTGGTGATAAAAATAATTTGTCATTAATCAAAGAATTGGAAGATGCTGGAGTTAATTGGCCTGCTGTTGAGGCTAATGTTGAGTCCAAGCCTCTTCGAGGGCAGACCTTTGTCTTAACTGGCACTCTCGAAAGACTTCCAAGAAATAAAGTAAGAGCTAAATTAGTTAGTCTTGGTGCAAAAGTGGCTGGCAGTGTTTCAAAAAGCACTAATATTGTTGTTGCAGGGCCAGGCGCCGGATCCAAATTGACTAAAGCAGAAGAATTAGAAATAAAAATTATCGATGAAAGGGAGCTTTTCAACCTTTTCGATAGTCTAAGTTAGAAGGTATTGGCTCTCGGGTATTTTGTTGATTGGGGTCGTTATAACAGAGTGGAAAACTAACAATGCTAGAACAAGAAGATTGTGGTCGGTTTGACAGCGACGGATTTAATAGGAGCCTTCAGTCGTCTTTAGCTAGCGTCAAAGTTCGGGTTGTGCGTACTCTATTGCTGATCCTTTCAGCTCTAGTCCTTTCGTCTTGTCTTAGCTCTCAGCCTCAAAATATCACAAACGTCTGTGAGATATTTGCCGAACGTCGTAATTGGTATCAGGCAGCTCATGATTCAGAAGAGCGCTGGAGAGTTCCGATCGCAGTAAATATGGCTTTCATTTATCAAGAATCTAGCTTTCGTGCTCGGGCTAAACCAGAGCGTAACCGCTTTTTGTGGGTGTTGCCGGGCTCAAGGCAGTCTTCGGCTTTTGGTTATGCGCAAGCATTGGACAGCACCTGGAATGATTATGAGTCTACTTCAGGTAATAGTAGAGCGTCTCGTTCGAATTTCGCTGATGCGATAGATTTTGTTGCTTGGTACAACGCTAATTCAAGTCTGACAAATAATATTGCATCTAGTGATGCCCGCAATCTCTACTTTGCTTACCACGAAGGCAATGGTGGTTATCAACGGAGAACTTATCTCGATAAGCCATGGTTGCTCGATGTGGCTAATAGAGTGCAAGAAAATTCAGAGATTTTCAGTCGTCAGCTCAGTTCTTGTCGACGCGATCTTGAGAAAAATTGGTTTCAACGCCTTCTTTCCTAGTAAACTTAATCTTAGCTAAATAATTTGGTTTTATAGTCCTTTGATAAATAGGTGGTTTTAAGAAACATATGAGTTGGTGGGGGCGAGTAGTTGGTGGAACCTTTGGGTTCATGATGGGTGGACCTTTAGGTGCGTTGATGGGTGCTGCTCTAGGAAACTACTTTGATAGCGGACTTAGTAACCTCAGTATTGATGAATCTCTTGGCCTTGGCTCCAGGGAAAGAGTTCAGTCTGTTTTCTTTACAACAACCTTCGCCTTAATGGGCTATATCGCTAAAGTTGATGGTCGCGTCACCAAGGATGAGATTGCCATGGCCGAAAGGGTCATGCAGCAAATGAATCTCAATCAACAGCAGCGCACTGTTGCAGTCAATCTTTTTAACGAAGGCAAAAAAGAAGGCTTTCCTGTGCATGAAGTCTTGGCGCAGTTTAAGCGTGAAAGCTTTAGGCGTAGTAACTTAGTTCAAATATTTTTGGAAATTATCGTTGCCACCGCTTTTGCTGATGGACAATTAGATTCCCGAGAGCAAAAAGTTCTACAAGACGTCGCGCACGACCTTGGTTATTCCCGAAATCAATTTAATGATCTGCTCGCTCGAGTATCGGGTCAGGCTCAATTTGGTGACCCAGTATCTAGTTATGACAAAATAACGGCTGCTTATGAATTGCTTGGTATTTCAGAAAGTGCAACTTTTGGTGAGGTTAAAAAAGCGTATCGCAGACAAATGACTCAGCACCACCCGGATAAGTTAGTTGCCAAGGGCCTTCCGGAAGAAATGATCGATATAGCAACAGCAAAGACGCAGGACATTAAAGAGGCCTACGAGTTAATTAATGCCGATAGAGCGTCCGGCGGTAGGCGGCACTAGCTAAAAGTTTCATTGATATCATCTAGAACTTCACTTCCAGGACAAAGGTCATGGTTCGTCAATCGGTTAAAAGGTTTGTCTACAGTGTCCTGCAGTTCGTGCAAGTCTGAGGTCGATTGATTTATATATAATAGCCCAGTTGCAATCTTGCCTTCTTTTTTATGTTGATTGATGTGATGTTGGGCATTTTCTTTGTCATAGGGGTCGTAGTTGTTGCCGGTCTTGTGCAGATGAATCACTGATCCATCGTGTAGTGTTATTTCTTTTTCTTTGCCCGCCTCATATTTAGTAGTGATTTCCTTCCGCATAGGAACAAAATCTACTTGGCTCAAAGCTATGTAATTTTCCCAAGTGTTTTTATAACCATGGGTAGACGAATCGGTATTATTGAAAGTTACACATGGAGAGACTATATCAATAAAAGCAAATCCTTTATGCGTCAAGCCAGCTTGTAGTAAAGGAATAAGCTGTTGTTTGTCGCCAGAAAAAGATCGAGCTACAAAGCTTGCGCCTAATTCAATCGCCAAGTTTGCCATATCAATATTATCGTACAGACTTTCTTCGCCAGTCTTGGTTTTTGAGCCTTGATCCGCGGTAGCGGATAATTGACCTTTAGTTAGACCATAAGTACCGTTATTGGCAACTATGTATAGCATGTTTATGCGGCGCCTGACGATATGGCAAAATTGTCCAAGCCCTATGGAGGCGCTGTCGCCATCGCCGGATATTCCAACATAATGGAGATCCTTGTTTGCTATATTGGCTCCGGTGGCTACTGAAGGCATACGACCATGTACTGAGTTAAAGCCATGGGCTTTGCTAAGAAAATAAGAAGGTATTTTTGAAGAGCAACCAATACCTGAAATCTTAGCAACTTTGTGTGGTTCCAAGCTCATTTCAGCTGCCGCTTGTATAATCGCAGCGCTGATTGAGTCGTGACCACAGCCCCCGCAAAGAGTAGTCAGCGTTCCTTCATAGTCGCGCCTGGACAAACCTACATCATTTGTTTTTAGACCCGGATATTGGAATTTTGGTTTAGTGATATAACTCATTTTATATTACGTCCGAATAGGTTTTAAGCTGGAACATCTTTAGCATTCTCGAGTGTGGTCATTGAATTGAGAATATCTCGTTCTATGTGCTGCGCTGTAATGAGGAGACCGTTGTAACTCAGAATGGAGTGCATCTGTTCTTCATTAGCATTGCATTCTATTTTCAGCAGGCTTTTAAGCTGTGCGTCTCGGTTTTGCTCGATGATATAAACCAACTCGTGGTCGTTAATGAATTTTTTTACACTTTGGTGAAAAGGGAAGGCTTTTATTCGAAGAGTATCTAGCGCTATGTTTTTTTTCGCTAAGTTATCTAATACTTCTTGAATAGCGCCGGTGGTCGTCCCGAGATAAATCATACCTAGCCGATGTTTTGCTTGATTTGATATTTCAGGTATTGGCAAATAGTTGGCGGCTGTCTCAAATTTAAGCGCTATGCGATCCATAACTTCAGCGTAGACATCGCCATCTTCGGTATAGGCGGCATTAACATCATGTGAGCTACCACGAGTAAAATAGCTCCCTTTGTGAGGGTGAGTTCCTGGATAAGTGCGATAGGGTATGCCGTCTCCATCAATATCTTGGTATCTACCGAATTTCTCAATTTCCTCAAGTTGTTCTGTTGAGAGTACTTTACCCCTGTCATAAACTCTCGAATCATCCCAGCTTAGCTGATCACAGATTTGCTCATTCATGCCTAGCTCGAGATCACTCATTACGATTACAGGAGTTTGTAGACGGTCTGAGATGTCGAAGGCATCGGCGGCGAACTCGAAGCATTCTTTTGGGGTTGACGGGAATAATAAAATTTGTTTTGTATCGCCGTGGGATGCATAAGCGCAGCTAAACAAGTCACCTTGCTGTGTTCTTGTGGGCATCCCAGTGGAAGGTCCAACTCGTTGTATATTAAAAAGAACAACTGGTACTTCAGAAAAATAGGCGAGGCCAAGGAATTCTTGCATTAGTGACACACCAGGGCCTGATGATGCAGTAAAGGCACGTGCACCATTCCAGCCTGCGCCGATCGCAATTCCAATCGCTGCCAATTCATCTTCTGCTTGAATAATTGAAAATTTCTTCTTGCCTGAGCCCGGATCGATGCGCAACCGATTGCAGTACTTGCCAAAAGAATCAACGACTGACGTTGAAGGCGTAAGTGGATACCAGGAGGCAATCGTTGCCCCGCCATAAACACACCCAAGACCTACAGCAGTATTACCATCAATGAGGATTTTTCCAGCTGTTTTGTTGGACTTTTTCAACTGTAAGGGAAGAGGATATTCGAAATTTTCGTTGACGTATTTCTGTCCTAATTCTAATGCATGTATGTTTGGAAGGATTAATTTTTCTTTACCACGGAATTGCTCACTAACCATCTCGGTGAGTACTTTAAAGTTAATATTTAGAAAAGCCGCCAAAGCACCGACATATACAATATTTTTAAATAGTTGGCGCTGTGCAGGTTTTTCAAATTCACGTAAACAAATATCTTTTAAAGGAAGTGGCAGGTAGTTTATGTCATCACGTATTAAGTCATTGGCTAGTGCTTTGGAAGAGTCGAATAAGACATAGCCGCCAGGAACAACAGACTGAATATCGGCTTTAATGGTTTGTTCGTTCATAGCAACCATCAGGTCGACGCCTTCTCTGCGACCAAGGTAGTTGTCTTCAGAGATTCGTACTTCGTACCAAGTTGGCAAACCTTGAATATTAGAAGGAAAAATATTATGAGGGCTTACAGGAATGCCCATGCGGAAAATTGCCTTTGCAAACATGTTATTAGCGCTGGCAGAGCCAGAGCCATTAACATTCGCAAATTTGACCACAAAATCATTGATTTTCGGCATAGCCTTTATTTTCGTGGAGTGAACTAATTCTGGCACGCGTCGGCCGCCTTTGCAGTATTGAAAAGGTATTTTCTCATATCCCAGGCGCTAGTCGGGCAGCGTTCAGCGCAGAGGCCGCAGTGCAGACACAGATCCTCACCTTTCGCCATTATGCGTCCAGTCTTGAGTGCGTCTGAGACATAAATATCCTGCTCAAGGTTTTGAGCTGGAGCTAGGAGGTTTTTGCGCAACTCAGGCTCTTCCGCGTTTTCAGTAAAGGTAATGCAGTCTGTTGGGCAGATATCGACACATGCGTCGCACTCAATACAAAGTTGGTCGGTAAACACAGTTTGAACGTCGCAGTTAAAGCATCGCATAGTTTCATTGAACGCAAGCTCTTCGTCAAAGCCAAGCTCAACTTCCATGTTAAGGTCGTTAAGTGTTTGTTCTTTTGCTGCATGTGGCACGGCATAGCGAATATCATTGCTAATGTCGTTGTCATAAGACCACTGATGAATACCCATTTTCTGACTATCGAGTGTTGTTAATGGGTTGGGTCGCACGGCTATATCTTCGTTATTGCAGAGCAAATGAATAGACAAGGCTGCATCGTGGCCGTGAGCGACGGCTGTAATTATGTTATCTGGCCCGAGCGCTGCATCTCCGCCAAAAAATATTTTTTCATTGGTAGATTGGAAAGTAGTTTTGTCGAGAATAGGAAGCTCCCATTTGTCAAATTCAATACCAAGATCACGTTCAATCCATGGAAAGCTATTGTCTTGACCTATCGCACAGAGCACGTCCTCGCAGGGGATAATTACCGGATCTTCTCCTGTGGGTATTAGTAATCGTCTTCCTTTCTCATCATATTCTTTTTTAACTTTTTCGAATTCCATGCCTGCTAGTTTGCCATTTTCGATCACGTATCTTTTGGGCACATGAAAGTTTACAACTGGTATGTCTTCATTCAT
>JAQWQD010000019.1 GCA_029244985.1 Gammaproteobacteria bacterium
GCACGCAATACGTCGCCTTGTTTATCGGAGGGGGAAGCTATGCCGCCGAGCTGATAGCCTTGGCACTACCCTAATATCTGCCTTAGGGAGAATGACTTGCTTTGAGGGTACTGACAAGTTAGCGCGACCTAAGGGTATTCGTAAGCATTAACTATCTACCACTTCTTAATTAAGCAATTTTATTGGCCAACCCGACTGCACTGAATGCGCTCCATAAATGTTGATGCAACTTCGTCCGCAGGTGGCACAGCAGCGGCAACGATACTCGAAACAGCACCCTCGCCCGTCTGCAAATTCATTACGATGGCATTCCCTAGATTCGTTGAGCAACGAATAATATTACTACTTGTGCAATTCTCGAAAACCCACTGGTAACCTGAAAAAATTAAGCTACCACTACTTTCACTTCCAATTGTGAAGAGGTAGGCGGCAGGAGCAAAAGACTGATTCTCCCACCTTCCTTCCTGCCAAAGAAAACCAATAGAATTAACCCCTTCGCATCTCCAAGAATTATTCCCTTCAGCGGCATAGACAGAAACACCAAGCAACAGCGATAGTACTACAATCGAGAATCGCATATTAGCCTCCTAATTCAAAAATTATGCTAGGACAAGTTACGCATGTGATGGGACTGACATTAGTGCTAGAACCATGCAAAAAAATCTTAAACTTATTTTTCATAGTATCGCCTTTAATAACATACTATATTGAATAGTAATCATATTTTTCTGCCATCATTCAATGATGTATAAAAGTAATAGAATGATCAATTGAAAATATTTTAGAGTGATTTTTGAGCAGAGGTGGCCAGATAGAAATTTTAATCCAAAGCATTTCGGATCTTAAAGTGAAAGCACTAATCGTAAAACGACCACTCTCCAAGAAATTGAAGAGCGTTAGCAGAAGCCATTTCATTCGTCTTCTTGATTTGACGGTAATTCGCCGCCCTTCTCTTTTTGGATCCGCTGATAAATTTCTTCGCGATGCACTGCGACTTCTTTTGGGGCATTAACTCCTATCCTTACCTGATTGCCTTTAACTCCAAGCACAGTCACTGTCACATCATCTCCAACCATCAATGTTTCGCCAATCCGGCGCGTCAGTATTAACATTGCATTCCTCCATTAATCATTCCTTTGTACGTCCTAAATTAACCCCTACTTTTGACCTTAACCTATCCGCGAAAAATTAAATGTAATCTGATTTCCTATCAACTATTTGTTGATTCTTCAGCAAACTCATTTAACCTGATAAAAATCCTCGAATATTGAGATTTTCCCATTAGCAAATGAAGGCCTTCAGCACTTGGGTTCCGTGCCAGCCCGGGTATGACCGGGCTCGCTCTCGAAAGCACTTTTAGCTTGGGGTCTAGTATCTGCCTATATTGGGAGATTGCCAATACCTTCAGCTCTGTTTTATGGGGTAGTTATCTCTGGAGATGCTCGGTGAGAGGAATTAGGCCTCATTGCCGGTTGGTGAATCCGCCAGTTCAAATACGCTATGCAGCGCTCTCACGGCAAGTTCCAAATACTTTTCTTCGATAACTACAGATATCTTAATCTCTGAAGTAGTAATAATTTCTATATTGATATTCTCGTCGGCTAGAGCTTTAAACATTTTGCTCGCTATACCTGCATGGGAACGCATACCGACTCCAACTAAGGAGACCTTACAAACTCTCCTATCTAGAGTAACTTCTTTGGCTTTTAGATCGTTAGCGATGGTATCCAGAATTTCTTTTGCCTTGTCACTTTCCGCCCGTTTCACTGTAAAAGTAATATCATTGGAACCATCTGCCGCAGCATTTTGCACTATGACATCAACTTCAATTCCCGCCTCACTAACGGGCCCAATAACTTTGTAGGCAATCCCTGGGATATCAGGCACACCTGCGACCGTCAATTTCGCTTCATCACGTTCAAACGCGATACCAGCTATGGCTGGATCTTCCATATCGGTTTCTTCCTCTAAAGTTATTAGGGTTCCTTCACTTTCTTCGAAGGTAGATAAAACACGCAATGGTACTTTGTACTTTCCTGCAAACTCTACTGAACGAAGTTGCAATACCTTGGCACCCAGGCTTGCGAGCTCTAACATTTCTTCAAATGTAATGCTCTTTAACAGTTTTGCGTCTTCAACTACTCGTGGATCCGTGGTGTAAACACCTTTTACATCAGTATAAATTTGGCACTCATCGGCATCCAACGCAGCAGCTAACGCGACAGCAGTGGTGTCTGAGCCACCTCTTCCTAAGGTAGTAATGTTTCCATTGTCATCCGCACCTTGAAAGCCAGCAACAACAACGATATTGCCCTGATCTAGTTCAGCACGCATGAGAGAACTATCAATCTCTTTAATCCGTGCTTTTGTGTGGGAATTATCAGTAAGAATTCGAACCTGACCCCCAGTGAAAGAACGGGCAGCATATCCACGTTTTTTTAACGCCATACAAAGTAGCGCGATAGTTACTTGCTCTCCAGTAGACAGCAGCACATCCATTTCTCTTGGAATTGGTTGTTCCGTTATTTCCTGAGCTAAGGAGGTCAACCTATTGGTTTCTCCGCTCATAGCAGAAACCACGACAACGACATCATCACCATCGTCACGAAACTTACCGATTTTTTCCGCTACAGCATCTATTCTTTCAGGACTTCCAACTGAGGTTCCGCCATATTTTTGGACAATCAAAGTCATCGTCTATAACTTTCCTTCTAGCCACGGTGTAACGGAATTCAATGCTTCAGGAACAGCACCTATATCGTTGCCACCCGCCATGGCCATATCAGGACGACCTCCTCCTTTGCCTCCGACTTGTTCAGCAACCAAATTTACCAGATCGCCAGCCTTAACTTTATCTGTCAAATCCTTGCTGACTCCAGCAACTAGATTTACCTTTTCACCAGAGCTGCTCGCAAGTAATATCACGGATGAACCAAGTTTATTTTTTAATTGATCAACAGTTTCTCTCAAGGATTTAGAATTAAACCCTTCGACACTCGCAATTAACACCTTCACGCCATTTAAGCTTATTGCCTGATCAATCAAATCATCACCAGCGGATGATGCTAACTTTCCTTTTAGTTGTTCAACTTCTTTTTCCAGGGCTCGATTGCTATTACTTAATTGCTGCACCTTGTCGACAAGGTCAGAAGTTCCAGACTTAATAATCTCGCGAAGGTTTCTGAGAATCTGCCCTTCTTCATCTATCAGAGCTAAAGCTCCTGTTCCAGTAACTGCCTCAACTCTACGCACGCCAGCAGAAATACCTGTCTCACTAGTAATTTTAAATAAGCCGATATCTCCAGTTCGATTCACATGACAGCCACCACAAAATTCAACAGAGAATTCACCACCCATGGTAACGACCCGGACTTCATCTCCATATTTTTCGCCAAACAGTGCCAATGCTCCCCGTTCTTTGGCTTCAATCAAGGGCATGACTTCTTTGCTGACTGATGAATTCAAAAGAATTTGTGCATTCACTTTATCTTCGATTGCTTTTAATTCATCCGTTGTGACAGGAGATGAGTGTGAGAAATCGAATCGCAATCGATCAGCGTCAACCAGAGAACCCTTTTGAGAAACATGATCCCCCAAAATACTCCTCAGAGCAGAATGCATTAAGTGTGTAGCAGAATGATTTAAGGTAATTGCTTGTCGATCATCGCTAGCGACCTTGGCGGTGACTATGTCCCCAATTTCTAAGCTTCCTTGATCCAATACGCCTCGGTGAATATGGGTATTTCCTTGTTTCTGTGTATCAAGGATTCTAAAACTAGCACTATCATTTTCTAAGACACCGTGATCGCCAATTTGACCACCAGATTCACCATAAAACGGACTTGTATCCAAGAGTAATAATACTTCAGATTCATCCGGAACTGATTCGAGCTTCTCATTCTCCTTGGAAAAGATAGCAATAATTTTTGCACTGTCTTGCAAATTTGAATAGCCCGAGAAGTTCGTAGAGTGTGAAGCATCCAATTCCAGCTTTTCTACTGCGCCAAAATTACTCGCTGCTCGCGCAGATTCTTTTTGTATTGCCATCGCGCGATCAAACTCTTCCATGTCTAGGTTTAGATCATGCTCTCTAGCAACATCCGCTGTAAGGTCAACTGGAAAGCCGTAAGTGTCGTATAGCTGAAACACCGTATCACCAGGAAGCACATCACCTTTCAGGCTTGAAATTGCCTTCTCTAGGATCACCATGCCATTTTCTAATGTGCGGGCAAATTGCTCCTCTTCTTCTTTGAGAACTTTCTCAACGAATTGTTGGCTCTCGACTAATTCTGGATATGCTATTCCCATGACCTTCGCCAAAGAACTAACTAGCTTATAGAAAAATACATCTTTAATACCGAGTTGATATCCGTGACGTACTGCTCTTCTCACTATTCTTCGCAGCACATAACCTCGGCCTTCATTAGAAGGCACCACGCCATCAACAACAAGAAAGGCACAAGACCGGATATGATCAGCTATCACGTTCAGTGACGAGTCATTTAGATCTGATCGGCCAGTGATTTCTGCAATATCGTTTATCAAGGATTGAAATAAATCAATTTCATAGTTGCTGTGAACATGCTGCATGACAGCGGCGAGCCTTTCCAATCCAGCGCCAGTATCTACGGAGGGTTTTGGTAGCGGCCTCATCGACCCATCAGCTTTTCGTTCAAATTGCATGAAAACGAGATTCCATATCTCGATATAGCGATCTCCATCCTCATCCGGACTCCCCGGGGGACCACCTTCAACATCTGACCCATGATCATAAAATATCTCTGAACACGGCCCGCAAGGGCCGGTATCTCCCATTGCCCAAAAATTGTCTTTTTCTCCTAACCTGGAAAATTTGCTGGCATCGATCTTTATTTCGTCTAACCAGATAGATGCTGCTTCGTCGTCGTCGGTGAACACTGTTATCCAAAGCTTCTCTGCGGGCAGACCCAAATCAACAGTCAAGAATTCCCAAGCAAATTGAATAGCCTCGCGTTTAAAATAGTCTCCAAAGGAGAAATTTCCCAACATTTCAAAAAAGGTATGGTGCCGTGCGGTATAGCCGACATTCTCAAGGTCATTATGTTTGCCTCCAGCGCGGACACAGCGCTGAGAGGTTGTTGCTCGGGCATAAGTGCGCTTCTCATCTCCCAAAAAAGTATCTTTAAACTGAACCATGCCAGCATTAGTAAAAAGTAGTGTTGGGTCGTTTCCAGGGACGAGCGAACTACTCGCCACCACTTCATGGTCGCGGGCTGCAAAAAAATCTAAGAATTTCTGACGGATTTCCGCGCTTTTCATGTCAATCCTAAGTCATTATTTGGCTATCGATGTGGCGCGCCAATTAAAAAAAGCAGGGGATTATAGCGCTTACAGCTCTGAATTTGCAGGGTTTTTAGTCTTTTTGCTGCGGCTCGCCTGCATTTGGTCCTAGCAAAGAAGGAGCTAATTGACTAAATCAAAATGGAGCAATGGTTTTGTCAATTGGTACTCGCAAGCGACCATCACTGGATAGAATTATTGCTATTGGGCGAGTTTGCGGAAAATGACTTAGAATTATCGTGACAATAATCAGGAATGGCACGCACAAAAACATACCTGGAATTTCCCAGACATATCCCCATAGCGCCAAATTCAGAAGAATAACGATTGGACTTAAATTAAAAGATGAGCCCATCAACCGAGGTTCCAAAATATTGCCGATACAAAGTTGAACTACACCAATTCCACCCAACACAGCGAAGAACAATGTATACCCATCTGATTGTGCTAGCGCTATCAATGCAGGAAAGATAGTAGCGATTATGGAACCAATTGTTGGAATAAAGTTTAATAGGAAAATAATCAGCCCCCAAACACCAGCAAAATCTACATCCATAATGCTAAGGAAAGTAAAACTAAGAAGACCGGTGAGAGAACTCGTAAAGACTTTTATCGTAATATATTTTTGAATATCATCCCGAATTCTGGCGATGATCTTATTGACGTTTTCCTCTTTTTCTTCGTCAGCAACTAAAGACGAAATTTTCTTACTGAAGTGCCCCTGCTCAAGAAATAAGAACCCCAGATAAATAAGAATCAAACCACCACTAGCGAGCACACTTGTTAAAGTTGACGCAATTGAAGCTGCATAACTTGGAATATTTATCCATCCTGATATTAATTGCCCAAAGCTTTGCCCTTCAAATTGTGATATATCGAAAAACGAAAGGTTCTCCAGACGAGTTGTCAAATTTTCTTGGTAAACCGGAGCAATTTCTAATACGTCATCTACTGTCGAACTTAGAAAATTAACTATCATCCAAATCAAAGCAATAAATGTTAGAAAAGAAGCCGTAACGCAGAGACGCCTAGGAAAACCAAGCGCACCGATTCTTATGTTAGCGAAAGCATTGCCAAGCGTGATAATTAAATACCAAAGCGCAGTCGCAATCACCAATGGCAAGAGTAAGTCCTTACCTATGATTAAGAGATAGAAAATAAGAACGACGAGGACTGCAGCAGCTGTGTAATTCAATATCTTCATAGAGAGCAAAAATCCATTAGTTGTCACTCAGCTACTGTGACTGGCAAAAAATCCCCTGCAGAACGCCTTACAGCGACGAAAAGTAGCTCTCATTATATAGATATTTTTTCATATAAATACACAGAAGATCACCCATCTCTCCTTTATATATAATGACCCCTCTTCAACTCTGGAAGAGTTTTTTATAGGCTTTCCAGCTATCTATCTCACTTATACAGAAATTTTTGAGCGGTAGGCAGCACTTACAAATACATCCTATATTTACGATATACTATAGGTCGCTACAGGAGTGAAGTAATGCAAAATTTTCTACAACGATTAAATCATCGAAAGGTTTTTCGGGTTGCAACGGTTTATAGCGTTGTGGCATGGCTCCTTATGCAAATCCTTGACATTGTCCTTCCAACTTTTAACGCTCCTTTATGGGTTAACCAAACGCTTTTACTTCTGCTTCTATTAGGCCTGCCTCTCGTTACCATTTTAGCTTGGTTGATGGATAGCCATACTGAAGAAGAAAATGAGCAGAAAATAAACTCGTCACAACAGCAAAAAAGTTTTATTACTGGAGGATCAATCGTCAATAGCTTAGCGTTTGGCTTAATTTTTTTGGCAGTTACCTTTCTGCTAATGGACCGATTTTTATTGTCTTCCAATGAACAAGCAAATAATTCGCAAAATAACGGTAATACTAGTCAACAAATTGTTCAACGAACCAACATCCTTTTACCTTCTGATCAAACCATAGCACTCGCAGAAATGATGCCCTTAGGTGTCGGCCGGAAATCTTTAGCGATCTCAAATCAAGGAAATTTTTTAGCCTATGTAGCTAATGAGTCCGGATCACTCAAAATTTACATCCGGCCAATGGATTCTTTTGAGGCCTATCCATTAAATGGAACTGAAGGCGGCTTCTCCCCTTTTTTCTCCCCTGACGAACAATGGCTGGGATTTTTAACTCCAACCCATATTCTAAAAATCCCTGTATCTGGCGGTTCACCACAAACACTAACAGAGTCAACTAATGTGTATGGCATTACATGGGGAGATGACAACAATATAGTTTTCTCAGAAAGAGAAGGTATGCGAATAGCTTCGATCTCAGCCGACGGAGGACAAAAAAATATTCTCCTTGAGAGCACAGATCTAGTTATGAATCCTGCACTTCTTCCAGACAACAAAGGTATTCTACTTTCGAACCTATCTTCTGTAATTCAGCTTTTCGATCCCGAAACTGGAGTCGTTAGACCTTTAATTCCGCGAGGGCGGGACGCACGCTATATTGATTCAGGTCACATCGTGTATGCCGGCATGGAAAGCTATATGGCTGCATCCTTTAGCTTAGAAACTATGTCCATTGAGGGGTCTGCATTTCCAATTCTAGATGGCGTCTTAGTAGAAGCTTTGGGCGCATCACAACTTACATTTTCAAATAATGGAATTTTAGCTTATATACCAGGCGCAGATATGGGTATTGTTACCCCTGTATGGACCGATCGAAATGGAAATGAAACACCAATTTCCTTAATCTCTCGCAGATACGGGAGCTTTGACTTGTCCCCTGATGCCTCTCAAGTAGCTATTTCCATCGTTGATGGGCCCGACTCTGATGTATGGGTTTACGATTTTGATCGCCAAACTACCCCGCAGAGATTAACCGTAGGCAAAGGTGCATTATTTCCCAAGTGGTCCTTAGATGGCAGCAATATAGTTTTTGGTGCACAGAACCCAGCTAATTCAGACGTAAGAGCAAGGCTCGATATTCAAGGCTCAGGCGCTGTTGAATCCGCACGAATTGATTCTGACTTTGCGGATTTAATTGCTCCTGATTCGTGGGGTGAAAATGGGGAATTGGTTGTTTCAGCCATATCCCAAGCTGATCAAGGTCTCGATTTATACGTTATCGATCCTGAAGATCAAGAACGTCGGCCTTTTTTAGTCACGGAAAATTCTGAATGGGGAGCGTCATTTTCACCAAACAGTGATTACGTTGCATACACCACCGACGTTTCAGGGCAATACCAAATTAATGTAAAACGTTATCCTCCTACCGAAGAGAGATGGGTAATATCTTCAGGTTATGGTGAAGAACCATTTTGGTCAGAAGACGGGAGCGAAATTTTTTATCGAAGAGGAAACCAGTGGCTAACAATTCCAATCAAGACTAGCCCAGAGTTTGAAGCTGGAGTTCCCGAAGTACTATTTGAAGGACCATATGGGAATGTACCTGGCATCTCATATGGAGTTGCAGACAATGGTGAAAAATTTTTCCTTTTAAAACAACCTGAACAAGAACTTCCGAAAGAAATTAATATTGTTAACAATTGGTCAATTGAAATATAGAAATGCTAGATAGCTTCAAATGCGTCGGCGACAATTCCTGGCGTCAGTATTTGTGGCAGAATTACTGGCTCTTTCGCCGAGTCGCCCGGATAAAGCACGTATAAAGGAACCGAAGGGCGATTAAACCGTTCCAAGACTGCCGTTATTTCAGGGTCTTCGTTAGTCCAATCCCCTTTCATGTAGGTAATCTCGCTATCTGTCATAGCCTGTTGCACTCGATCAGTTCCAAGTGTGGTTTGCTCATTTGCCAAACAAGTAATACACCATGCAGCTGTCATGTTGACGAATACGGGCTTTCCTTGCGCCTGTAGTTCATTTAATCGCGCGGTGCTAAACACTTCATAGTTTTGTGTTGGATTGCCTTCTTCATCGAACTGCGCGACATCAGCGGCTGTAACTGTTTGCATAAAAGGGCTTTGTGCCAGATATATCGCTAGAACAAAACTTCCAATGCCTACGGCATAATTAACTGTCCGAAGGGTCGGCCCCATGGTAAACCGGCGTTGATACAACCAGGCAGCAAACGCAAACACAATACAAACAAGCAGAACTAACGACATGCCCATTACACCAACTTGATTCCCTAATACCCAAAGAAAAAACAAGGCCGAAGCATAAAGCGGAAAAGCCATGAATTGTTTAAAGGTAGTCATCCATGCTCCCGGTTTAGGCAAATAGCGGAACAACGCAGGGATAAAAGAAAGAATTAATATAGGCAAGGCCATGCCCAAACCTAATGAAACAAACACTAACATCGCGACTGCCCAGGATTGGGACAATGCGAAACCGATAGCGGGTCCCATAAAAGGTGCAGTGCAAGGTGTTGCAACTGTTGTTGCTAAGACGCCGGTAAAGAAAGACCCTTTGTAACCGCCCTTACTAGCCAGTCCACTACCAGCTCCCATTAGGCTAGTGCCGATTTCAAACACACCAGACAAGCTGAGGGCCATCAAAAAGAACAAATATACGATAACTGCAAGGAACCAAGGCTGTTGAAATTGAAAAGCCCATCCAACTGCTTCACCTCCAGCGCGAAGCGCGATCAGGACGCTAGCAAGCACTACAAACGCTGAGATAACACCAACAGCATAAACTATTCCATCCATGCGCTGTGTATGCTGAGATTCACCGATATTTTTAGTAAAACTTAGTGCCTTAATAGACAGCACTGGGAAAACACAAGGCATTAAGTTCAGAATAATGCCGCCTAGCAATGCGAATAGCATATAGAGAAGCAATCCACTACCATCATCGCTGTTTCCGCCACCACCGCCATTTATCGCAGCGAGTGGAGTTATCGTCGTTAGGTTCGCATCCGCTGCTGGATTCTCAAAATCATAGGCAATGCGCTCGCCATTATCATTTTCCAATACCAAGACGCCGAAGACTTCGCTCAGATCAGTCAGCATGCGGCGGGGCTGCTGATGCGTAATCTGCAACAAGTTCTGTTGAATACTTACATCTCGTAATGGGCCCGGCTTTATGACGCGACGCTGGTCTGGGAAAAACCACGCTTCTGAATAGTCTGCAAATAATGGTTCAGGAGAATCAAACCCTAAACTAACCCGTTCACCCGCTGCCGCTATAATCGATTGAATTTCGTGATCTGAAATTGGCAAGTTATCTCGAACGGTGGCGAATAATTCACCTGCGGTAGCATCAAGTTCCGCAACCTCTGATACTGGCAGAGTAATACTCAAGCGTTGATCGCCCGGAATGCAAATTTGTTCGCACACATTCCAAAAAGCCAGAGCGCTTAATTCAACTGAATCACCTTCGTAGTTTTCAGGAATTGTGATTGCGACAGGCAGTAAAATTTCTTCCTCGTAACCAAAATTTACTAAATCAGTTTCATAGAACGGCAGCCAATGTGGCGCTGGCCATTGAATCTCGCCAATCTGAGTGCCCTCGGGAGCAACCCATTCAGTCAAGCTTGTGGGCTCACCGCTATCACCACCCATTTTCCAATAGGTGTGCCAATGTTCTGCGGGATCAAGTCGCAATCCCAGCCAGGCAGTTTTACCTGGAACGATACTAGTGGTTTCTGCTAATAACTCCACTTCAATACTGTAGTCGCGGGCAACACTAGTTAAGCGTGGCGCGATGTCGTAAGCACGCCACGAACCATCGTCGTCAATTAATTTAAGCGTACCGACTAATTCGCTTAGATCGTCTGGATAGCGCCGATGTTGCTCAGTGGAAATTTGAATCCGATCTCCATCCAAGATCACTTTCCGGAATGGCGCATATTTCATAATGCGCCGCTCGGTTGGGAAAAAATAAGCTTCGTCAACATTTTCGAATTCGCCATTAAAAGCACTCACCATGACATTCACTTTGTCATCGTGAGCGTTAAACTGACTAAGTAAGTTGTGCTGATCTATGGCCACAGGAGTAAGATCTCTAGTATTCATAAAACTAGCGACCCAGCGCTCATCAATTTCCAGAGAACTAGCTACTGGGAGTGAAAGCGAAAATTCAGCATCTCCAGGGATACAAATTTCTTCACAAACCTGCCAATCAATTTTGGTCCTTAGGTCAAAGCTGGCCCCTTCAAAATCTGAGGGAATAGTGACTGGTATAGGAAGGATTACTTCTCGCTCATAAGTGAAGGTGACTAGCTCACTTCCAAGAAAAGGGGTCCATTCTGGGATAGGCCAAACGATATCTCCAATTTCAGCGCCATCAGCAATTTCCCAGTCACTAGTGAAGGTCGCAACTCCGCTGTCACCCCCAAATTTCCAGTAGGTATGCCAATGATCAGCAGGGTCTAGGCGAATACCAAGCCATAAAGTCTCACCAGCAACCACATTGGTAGTCTCTGAAATCAACTCTACTTCGATCTGATCAGTTTTATGCACTTGGCTATAGCCAGTGCTGGCCAAGCCAAATAAAATCAGGTTTATCAGTAGCTTATAAGCATATTTTTGCATTCAGGCTGCCATCATCATAAGCGGAGAATTGTACTCGCTAGCTCGGGTACTGATTGTGCCAAAAGGTAACAAATTTTGTCCATTCTATCACGTTAGCTCATAGACAGTTTCGGCATTTTACGTACATCACTATAGCAATATAATACCTTCGACAGACCTGACTCAATAAAACATCGTGCGAATATAGTGCCTTTCTAACAGCAGAAGGCCTCTACAGTAACAATACTGAGACCAATTATGTGACCTGCTCGTTTAGTGCCCCTAAATACTAGCAAGCAGATGCTCTACTATTAGTTGCAAATTCACCGCTCCTCGAAATTCATTAATAGCAAGACGATAAGCGATTTCCACTTCGCTAGCTGAATCCGCAGGCCAATCTTCGGCTGCCACATTGAATGCAATCGCATCAATGATCCTTGCTTGATCCTCTGCAGGGCTCAATACCATTTTAAGGTGCCGCTCACCTACACGGCGCTGTTGAATCAAATTGAACCGTCCATCAAAGAGCGGCTCAGTAAATTCCTGCCCCCAAGGTCCTGCACTATGGATTAATTGTGCAGTTTCTAGGCTAAGCCATTCTGACTCAACGAGCCCATCACTTAATACCTTCGCCTGTAATTGTTCGGCGGTGAGCAATTTTGCTGACTCTTTTGAAAAAGCTTCACTAAACGCATCGAAATTCCGCTTGTCGAGACTTAATCCAGCAGCCATAGCATGTCCACCAAATTTACTAAATAAACCAGGATTTTTAGTTGCCACAGCATCTAACGCATCCCTTATATGAAAGCCTCTTACTGAACGCGCAGACCCTTTTAATTGCTTTTCTTCACCATCTTCATTTTCAACTTCAGCAAAAGCAATTACCGGGCGATGGTATTTATCCTTTACTCTTGATGCGACGATCCCTACGACGCCCTGATGCCAACGCTCGTCAAACAAACAAAGTGCCACCGGTAGCGACTCTTCCTCAAGGTTAAGCTCACTTAAATATTGAAAGGCTTGATCACGCATCTCTGATTCGATGTATTTGCGGTCTTGATTCATTCCATCAAGTTGTAATGCTAATTGATGGGCGGACCCTGCCGATTCAGCCAGCAGGCATTCGATGCCAATGGACATGTCTTCTAACCTGCCTGCCGCATTTAGCCGTGGACCCAGACTAAAACCCAAATCACTAGAAGAAATACCTTTCTTGTTCCTATGCGAAATTTCAAGTAGCGCCAAAATGCCAGGCCGTGATCGCCCTGCCCGGATACGCTTTAATCCTTCATCGACAAGAATACGATTATTCCTATCCAGTGCAACAACATCAGCCACGGTGCCCAAAGCGACGAGATCCAGCTGATCAGCAAGATTTGGCTCTGTTATACTCTGCTCTTTAAACCAATTTAATGACCGGAGACGGCTTCTTAACGCTAACATCACATAAAATATAACCCCAACTCCAGCAATGCATTTACTTTCGAAATCACATTCCGGTTGGTTCGGGTTAATAATCGCCTGGGCAGCAGGAAGCTGTGACGGAGCAATATGGTGGTCAGTGATAAGAACATCTATACCTGCTGTATTAGCAGTTTCTACTCCCTCTATACTCGAAATCCCATTGTCGACTGTTATGATGAGATCTGGATTCCTGAGCTTTGCCAACTCGACAATTTTTGGCGTAAGCCCATAGCCGAATTCGAATCGATTGGGCACGATATATTCAATAGCATTAGCACCAAACTGCCGCAGTACATTTATTGCCAACACGCAACTCGTGGCACCGTCTGCATCGAAATCCGAGACAATCAGAATTTTTTTTCGTCCTACCAAACAACTAACCAATAAATCTACAGCCTTGTTCATATCCTTAAAACTGTCAGGCGTTAGCAGATTGGATAGACCCAAACTTAAATCATCGATAGATAAAATCTCGCGCTGTCGATATACGCGCTGCAGAAGAGGATGGATGGAATCAGTAAAGCTGAGACTCGGATCACTAGCGCGCCGCTGAACCTGAATAGCCATTGCTTAGAGATTAATCTGCGCGAGCATGAGTCTTAATATAATTTTTGACTTTGCCAAGGTCGTTAGATACTACCGAATAACGCTCTTCTCTTTCATTTAAGTCTTTCAAATGGACGGGTAGAACTGGTTCAGACAAACCCGCCGCTGCAATGGCTTCCGCAAATTTAGCGGGGTGCGCTGTCGCCAACGTAACCATGGGTATATCTGAATTACTTTGCTGACACTCTCGTGCAGATCTAACACCCACGGCGCTGTGTGGATCCAAAAGAATTCCATTCTCTTTAAAGATCTGCTCAATGGTATTGCAGGTCGTTTCGTCATCAATGCTCGCACTGTCAAAATGATTTTTGACCTGTCTCCACTGCTCGCTCGACACGCTCAAAGTTTCCTTGCCAAGGCGCTCCATAAAGTCCAAAAGTGTAGCACCGTCGCGACCAAACAGATCGAATAAGAATCTTTCAAAATTAGATGAAATCAAGATATCCATGCTCGGCGAAAAAGTCTTACTTAATTCGGATACCGAATAATCATTGTTACCGATAAAGCGATGCAAAATATCATTCTTATTCGTCGCAACAACAAGCCGATCAATTGGCAGACCAATTCTTTTGGCCAAATATCCAGCATAAATATCGCCAAAATTCCCTGTTGGCACAGAAAAAGAAACTTTCTTCTCTGGAGCACCAAGTTTTAGGGCAGCGAAAAAGTAATACACTATCTGCATCAAGATCCGCGCCCAATTAATTGAGTTGACAGCGACTAACTGTCGCCCTTCCGGCAAGAATGATTGATCGGCAAAGGCTGCCTTAACTATTCGCTGGCAATCATCAAAATTACCTTCGACGGCTAGATTAAATACATTATCCCCAGGAACAGTGGTCATTTGTTTACGTTGCACATCTGATACCCGTTGATGTGGGTGCAAGATAAAAATATCGACTTGATCAGAGTGACGGCAACCTTCGAGTGCGGCGGACCCTGTATCTCCAGAAGTTGCTCCGAGAATGACTACTCGCTGATCATTTTTTTTGAGTACATAGTCAAGCATTCTACCCAGCACTTGCAGAGCAAAATCCTTGAATGCCAGGGTGGGCCCATGAAAAAGTTCTAAGAGATATTCTTGTTTGCCTAACTGCACCAATGGCGCTACAGCGGAGTGATCAAATTCCTTATAACTGTCTTCAATTATTATTTTTAATTCAACATCTGGAATCGCGCCATCAATAAATGGGGTAACAATAGCCAAAGCAAGATCAGCGTAGTCGAGCGACTGCCAAACTTGCATTTGCTCTTTGGAAATCTTTGGAAGGCCCGCAGGTACATAAAGACCCCCATCTGGCGCCAAGCCAGTTAACAGAACTTGTTCAAAGTTTTGGGGCTCACAACCGCCTCGAGTACTGATGTATTTCATGCCAGTAAACCGACTCTAAGCCGCCTCTCCATGAAAGGGTTCAACACGAATACGGTTTATTTTCCCAGCAACATCTTCTAATGCTTCGATAGCATCGATTGCTTTATTTAACTGACGCTCTTCTGCAGAGTGCGTAAGGATAATAATCGGCACTGTTTTGCTTATCGCTTCCTTTTGTATCACCGCCTCAATACTGATGTTATGAGCTTGCAGAATACTTGAGATCCTCGCCATGACACCTACGCGATCCATCGCTGGAATACGCAAATAATATTCTGCGTTTATGTCCTCAATGTCGACAACTGATACATCGCTGTGCATTTCCCGATAACCCAGCGGTGGGTAAACTGGAGATGTAGCTCCGCTTTGAATATGTCTACAAAGGTCCACTAAATCTGCAACAACGGCAGATGCAGTTGCCTCAGCCCCTGCTCCTGGACCATTGTACAGAGTTGCTCCTACAGCATTGCCATGGACCAATATAGCATTTCCTACACCATTCGAGTTTGCCAATAGACGTGATTTAGATAACAGAGTTGGGTGCACACGCATTTCAACACCTTTCTCTGATCTACGAGCAATTCCAAGGTGTTTAATACAATAACCTAGTTCATCTGCATAACTAATGTCTTCTGGAGTAATTTGGCTAATTCCTTCCGTGTAAGTCTTGTTAAATTGAAGCGGAATACCAAATGCTATAGAACCCATAATTGTTAATTTGTGAGCTGCATCGATACCTTCAACATCAAAAGTCGGATCAGCTTCGGCATAGCCTAATTCCTGAGCCTCTATTAAAACTTCATCAAATTTGCGCTTCTTCGAAGTCATTTCTGACATTATGAAATTACCAGTGCCGTTTATAATGCCAGCAAGCCAATCTATCTTATTGGCTGCCAAACCTTCACGTAATGCTTTTATTATCGGAATGCCACCTGCTACGCTACTTTCAAAGGCAAGCGTCACATTATTTGCCTGCGCCAATTGAAATAATTCATTTCCATACTCTGCTATCAACGCTTTATTTGCAGTAACGATATGTTTGCCATTAACTAAAGCTTGTCGAATCACCTCAAGCGCAGGATCAACCCCTCCAATAGTTTCAATCACTACATCGATTGATTCGTCATTGACCGCATCCAGCGGATCATTGCTAAGATTTTCTATGCCACTTAATTTTTCAGGATCAAGGGTACGAGTAGCTATGCGGGTTACCTTTAATTCAGCACCCAAACGGAGGCGCAATTCTTCGGCATTTTTTTGAAGCAAAGCTAACGTTCCTCCGCCGACTGTGCCTAGTCCACAGATTGCAATATTGAGGCCTGTTCTATTTCCGTTATTCACACTTTTTCCCGCTAGCAGTATTTAGCTAACCATTATAGCCAATGAATCACATCCCCCTTTCGCCATCACTGCAATTTAGTGCCCTAAATAATCGCAATGGCCGTGCATAACCGAAAATTATACTGGAATCCAACAATAAACTCAGCCACAGCAAAGTTTTCCTCTACTGGATTAGAAAATCAATATTTGGAAATAGTGCAGAGACTAATGAAAAACTCATCAAGTGGCGGCTCTATAAGCACTCAGGATAGCGCATTTGAGGCTATTTGAGATTAAGCATTGCCACCAAGCGCTCAACATCCATATAACCGGGGATGAGTCTTCCATCAGGAAAAATCAAAGCCGGTGTTCCAGAGATACCTATTTGATTTCCCAGGTCATAATGGGAAAGGACAGGCGTATCACACTCACGAGCTGGTAAGTTTTGTCCATTCTTAGCTTGAGTTAATGATTTGTGGCGATCATCAGAACACCAAACAGAGATCATTTTATCATAGGAATCCGCAGCCTCTCCCCCACGAGGATAAGCTAGATACCGAACCTGAATCCCCTGAGCCATTAGTGCTTCCAAGTCGCCATGAAGTGCCCGGCAGTATGTGCAATCAACATCTGTAAACACAGTCAAGGTGGCCTGAACGTCGACCTCAGGAGAAAAGATAATCATTTGTTCTTCTGGAATTCTTGCGATGCGCTCGAGAATTCGAACTTGCCGAGTCCCTGACGAGAGGTTCATCAAACCTGCTGCTGTAGTTTGGTACATGTCTCCGGCAAAGAGATAATCGCCTGATTCATCACTGTACAAAAGCTCGCCGGTATCCAATTCAATTTCATAGATACTTGCAAGCGGAGTTTCTTTAATCGCGAGAATTTCGAGCTGTCCTTGCGAGGAGACTTCAATCGCTTGCACAAGTTTTTCTTGCAGCGCTTGCGAACCACTAAACGTTTGAGCTTGAACACTAGTTATCAGCGGAGACATCACAAAAAAGAGGAGTAATCGCGCCATATTGATTTTCATCTCGTTTCTCCAAGAATTCTTGATACTGAGTCTATTGCGTTTTATGCGTAAACAGAAGGCCAGATAACACTCAAAGCAATTCGTATTTGTCATAATTTGTGACGAATTAACCCAGAATTTGTCGCCTCAAAGAAAGTATTTTGGTTTTTGGCGCAGAACTCACCAGAAAGTAGTATTGAGTTACTTCCTGCTAAGTCCTATTGAGAGCCCGATACAAGGGAAAGGTATTTGCTTAAGCTTCTGATTTCTTATCAAGCTTTTCAGTAATCCGAGCAGCTCGACCAGTAAGTTCTCGCAAATAATAGAGCTTCGCCTGACGCACATCTCCGCGGCGCTTTAATTCCACACTGTCGACCAAAGGACTGTATGCCTGGAATGTTCTTTCAACGCCAACACCATGAGATATTTTGCGGACTGTGAAGGAAGAGTTCAAACCGCGACTACGTCTGCCAATAACAACTCCTTCGAAAGCCTGCAGCCGCTCACGATCACCTTCCTTGATCTTAACCTGGACTACTACAGTGTCACCCGGACCGAATTCTGGCAACTCTTTTGCCATTTGCTCGTCTTCGATTTTTTGGATGATTTTATTCTTACCCATCTTTTCTGCTCCTGAATTCAGCGTAATAATTCTATCTCGCTACGTCTGATATTCGTTGATAAACTGATCTAGAATTTCTTGTTGGTCATCACTTAGCTTGTTTCTGTCTATTAAATCAGGTCGTTTTAACCACGTTGCGCCTAAGCTTTGTTTTAAACGCCATCTGTCTATCGCTCCATGGTCTCCGCTAAGCAAGACCTTTGGCACCTCTTTTCCAGCAACTACCTGGGGCCTTGTATATTCTGGGCAATGCAGCAGCCCACTGCTAAAACTGTCCTGTTGTGCTGAACCGTCATCGCCGAGAGCTCCCGGCTGAAAACGTATTATGGCATCAATCAGGGCCATAGCAGCCAGCTCTCCGCCGCTAATAACAAAATCACCTAGCGATAATTCTTCATCGATTTCGCTTTCGATTACTCGGTTATCGATTCCCTGATACCGGCCACATACAAGTGCTAATCTTTCTAAAGACGCCAAATCAACAATATCCTGATTTGTGACGTGCCTGCCTTGTGGTGAAAGATAGACAACCTTAGTGTCTAGCTGATGGCCATGCAATCCATGTTTAGCGGCATGAATCGCTGCTATCAATGGCTCAGTCTTCATTAACATGCCCGGGCCACCACCGAATGGCTTGTCATCAACTGTACGATGCTTGTCTTTTGTATAACCTCTAGGATTATAAAAATCCAAAGACACTAACCCTTGTTTAACTGCTCTGCCACTAATACCCCACTCGGTTATTGCGGCGAACATCTCCGGAAACAGGGTGACTACATTGACTTGCATTGCCCGCACCTCTGACTAGCTCGAATAATTACCTTATTCTAAATAGTCTGCTTCCCAATCGACTACTATCTTCCCCGTCCTGATATCTACATTCTTTATCACCGCTTCCTTTATATAAGGAATCAGTCTTTCCTTCTCATCGATACTACTAATACTCGGCGCTACTTCAAGCACATCATTTGCTCCGGTCTCCAGCAACCGAACTACTGAACCGAACACCTGCCCCTTCTGATTACTGACTTCCATGCCTTCTAATTCATGCCAATAGAAACTTCCATCTTCCAATCCGGGCAATTTTTCAGCAAAAACCGTCAACTCCAGTCCAGTTAACTGCTTAGCAATATCTGGGTCGTCATACCCTTTGAAGTGAACAATAAAACCTTTGGCTAACTTCTTGGATTCACTGATTTCCAATACTTGCCAACTCTCATCGATCTCCACGAATAGCTCAGAATACTCTAGGATATTTTCTGGTTGTATAGTGAAGGAATTTAGTCTGAGCCAGCCTTGGATCCCATGAGCCTTACCAATCTGACCCAGCACCACTCTCTTATTTACTCGTTCTCCGCTATTACTCATAGCTTAAACAGTAAATAGGCCTGCTAAGCCTCAGTACTAGAGGCAGTTGCGGCATCTTTGGCAAGGGTAGAAACACGCGGACTAATCTGTGCTCCCTGAGTTTGCCAATAAGCCATGCGCTCTAGATCGAGTCTTAACCGCTCTTCCTGGCCGCGGGCCATAGGATTAAAAAAACCAATGCGCTCAATGTAACGACCATCTCTTGACTTGCGACTGTCACTCACAGTGATGTGATAGAAAGGCTTTTTCTTAGCACCACCACGCGATAAGCGAATTGTCACCATATATAAGTACCTGTTAATTAATCAGTAATTGTCTAGGTTTTAGCAAAAATCGGTACTTCGCAACCACCCAGATAAAAAGGCGGGTATTCTATGTCAATTGGACCCTTATTGGAAGCGCTGAAATACCCGATGTATGGGGGTTTTCGCGGAATACCTAATGGCTCTGCCAAGGGCAATTTTGAAGAGTTTAGTGCCGGGGCAGTTTTCCGCCTGGAAAAGGCGGCATTCCAGCTGCTCCACCTCCAGGGCCTTGCATACCCCCTAGTCCGCGCATCATGTTGGCCATGTTGCCACCTTTCATCTTCTTCATAACCTTCTGCATTTGCTTGTGCTGTTTCAACAATCTATTTAAATCCTGGATTTGCGTGCCAGAACCTTGGGTGATTCGTCGCTTGCGAGAGCCATTCAACAAGTCAGGATTTATTCGCTCGCGCATTGTCATGGAATTAATAATGGATTCCATACGTCGAAATTGAGAATCATCGACCATATTCGCAGCACCTGGGGGCAATGCCCCGACTCCAGGCATTTTATCCATTATGCTGCTAACTCCTCCCATGTTTTGCATTTGCTTCAATTGCTCCTTAAAGTCTTCAAGGTCGAACCCTTTGCCCTTTTTAATTTTACGAGCGAGCTGTTCAGCCTTTTGCTTATCTACTTTCTTTTCAGCTTCTTCTATTAACGAAAGCATATCGCCCATCCCAAGGATGCGAGATGCAATACGATCGGGATAGAAAGGCTCTAATGCTTCTGCTTTTTCGCCCATGCCGATAAATTTGATCGGCTTACCGGTTATATGTCGCACCGACAATGCTGCACCACCACGCGCATCACCATCGGCTTTTGTTAGCACGACACCTGTTAACGGAAGTGCATCATCAAATGCTTTCGCTGTATTCGCAGCGTCTTGACCAGTCATAGCATCGACAACAAACAATGTTTCAATTGGATTTAGCTGTTTATGCAACTGCCGAATCTCCGCCATCATTTTTTCATCAATGGCGAGGCGACCCGCAGTATCAACAATCAGAACATCAATGAATTTTCGTTTTGCTTCTTTTACAGCAGCGGCTGCAATAACTTCAGGTGATTGCTCAGAATCACTAGCAAAAAACTGCACACCGACTTCAGTCGCTAAAGTTTCTAATTGTTGAATTGCTGCCGGACGGTAAACGTCAGCCGAAACCACCATGACTGATTTTTGGGATTGTTCTTTTAGAAATTTAGATAATTTAGCGACGGTAGTGGTTTTACCAGCACCCTGCAGTCCAGCCATCAGAATCACTGCCGGGGGGGTCGCTTTTAAGTCGAGACTGGCATTAGCCGAACCCATAATTGCTTCGAGCTCAGCTTGAACCACTTTAATAAGTGCCTGGCCCGGCGAAAGACTTTTTGCTACTTCTTGGCCGACAGCACGTAAGCTCACTCGATCAATAAATTCTTTAACGACCGAAAGCGCAACATCAGCTTCGAGCAATGCTCTGCGTACCTCGCGCAAAGCCTCTTGAATGTTATTTTCAGTAAGCGTTGCCCTACCGGTTATCTTGCGAAAAGTACCCGATAGTCTTTCAGTCAAATTATCAAACATGATATAAATCTGCGTCCAAGGGCCAGCGGAATATTATAGCCAATTCACAATGGCCAGACCATTCAAACTAAGGTCAAGCATTCCGCAACCGATTCTAGCGATGATGGACTAAAATAACGCTATCAACTGATAGCTGGTATATGCGAAACTTTCAAGGCAACCCGACCGGCTAAACATGATTCAAGTCACCGTAATCTCAGGCTTATTTGCTGTTTTCTTCTACTTGGTAGGATCAATCTTTCAAGGGATGAATTTCGTTTCAAATAAAGATGTGAAATCCAAGGTTTTTCTTTTCGGTACTATCGCGGTGCTTGCCCATGCCATTAGTGCCTATGGCATAATTAGAACGACAAATGGTTATCACTTCGGAGTTACCGAAATATCGACTTTAATTGCTGTTTCCATTTCAACCCTAGTGCTGATTAGCAGCATTCACAAACCGCTCGACAACTTATTCCTAGGGCTATTCCCCTTAGCGATAATCTCGATAATTGCATCACTCACTATTTCAAGCGATTTTCCTCCCACCAACCTAAGCCTTGGGCTCGCGAGTCATGTCCTTATTTCAATCTTGGCTTACAGTTTTATCACTATCGCGGCCGTACAAGCAGGTTTTCTTGCTTATCAAAACCACCAACTAAAACATCATCAAGTGAGTGGTTTTGTCAGTAAATTGCCTCCTTTGCAAGACATGGAAGCTTTTCTGTTCGAACTTTTATGGGTTGGGCAGATGCTACTCAGCTTAGGCATTCTTGCTGGATTGATTTTCATTGATGATATTTGGGGCAGAGATGGAATAATTCATAAAACTTTCTTCTCTGTTCTGGCATGGGTCGTGTTTGCAGTTTTGCTATTGGGACGTCATCAATTGGGCTGGCGTGGAGTAACAGCTATTCGCGGCACGCTTATAGGATTTGGCTGTCTTATCATAGGATTCTATGGCTCTAAGTTTGCACTTGAATATATTCTTGGTTAGCCGCAAATTAAACACTTGTATCAGATAACTAATCTCTCACTATATCCGTATCTACTGTAATAATTTCTTCTAAGGCCAGGTATTTTCTGGACTGAATTTTAGTAATTTTATTTAATCCACTTTTAATCGCTAGGCCCATTTTAAAAGGTCCTCCCGGATCTATTAGCCAAAACTGCCATTGAGCTGCTTCATCGTTACGCTCGGCGGAAAAATCGACCAATATTCGACGATCAAACGGAAAGCTGTAACTAAAATGCTGCAAAGAAATAGCTAAACCCAAACCACAAGCTTTGATATAGGCCTCTTTCAAGGTCCACAGGTCGTAGAAACGTGAAAGTTGTTCAGCTTCTGGCAATGCGAATAAATCTGCTACTTCCGTTGGTGAGAAATAGCGATCGGCTACTTTGAGCAAGCGGCGTGGTTTATTTCTCGATTCAATATCAACACCAATTGATTCATTGCTGGCAATAGCTAAGACTAACCGGTCGCCTGAATGGGACAAATTAAAAAATAAGGCATGGCCTTTTCCCGCCATTTCGACGGTGGGTTTACCATAGTCATTTTCAACAAACTTCCAAGCTGCTGGGGGTAGTTCTGCATATTGGCTTAAAGTTCTGCGAATCAACATACGGCCAAGTAAAAACTGTTTTCGGCGCCGTTCAGAGGTGTAACGCTGGTAGCGCTCTGCCTCCTGGTCAGTCAGCGAGGTGATACAATTCTCTTCTAATTCGGGTACGTTAAACTCCGCCTGATCGGCATACCAAAGATGAATGTCTGAGTCTTCTAGTTTCAGCATATATTAGGCATTCAAATCAAGAACACAATGCAGCTGTTTGCGAGAAATTCGATTTTCACTAGGATAGGCGTAGGCATTATTAACATATTGAATATCCTCAATCTTAATTGATTGATTGACATGGCTATGACCATAGATATGAATATCTGGTTTTAAGATTTTTACTTGCTTACCCAAAGATTCACTCCCTAGAATAGGATAAACCCTTCTGCGACTTTCTGGAATATAAGATGGCATAACATCTATTCTCGGAAGAAAATGCGAATAACTAATTACCAGTTCATTTCTTACGGTTAATTTATCTTGATTTAATTTTAAGAAATAGTTGTTTATATCTTTGCTATTTTCAAGATGAGCCGGCCATTGGCAGGCACGAAAATCTCTCCACGCCCGATTCAAATAGCGGTCAGGTTCACCGAAAGAAAAGTCGTACCAACTAAACATTGGCACAACACTTAGTTTGCCGTAATGACAGACACTAGTTTGAATTCCGAGCTCATTACTAAGGGACTGTACTGCCTTAAATTTCTTCAAGGAGCAATCATAATGCCCATCTTCGACCCATAATTCATGATTGCCGGGCACAAAATGAACAGCCTTAAATTTGCCAATAAGAGAATTAAAAACCTGCATCAGATCATTAAGATCATGACTGATATCGCCTGCCAAGATAACTATATCACTCTTATATTCAGAGGAATTTAGTGAAAGAACCCAGTCCATGTTCTCTGGGTAATCAGCATGCAAATCTGAAACCGTATAAACTTTCATTAATTTCAGTAAATCCTATCGGTTCGAAATCAAAAGCTCACAAAACAAATAGTAGCACCTGATCTTCATATCGCAATTTCAGAGATTCGAAGAGCTCGTTTGGATTAAAGTGGGGCAGTAACCACTCTTAAACGAGCGATCAAATCTATTTCACAATAGATTTCGCAGCCGAAGAATTTTGCTTTATAAAATCTGCTAATAACAAATACTCTTCCCTTCTCGGGTCAGACTTACGCCACGCCATGCCTATTTCACGACTTACGTTCTCGCCAGAAAAGTGTCGTAATTGTAATTTAGTATCTCCCAAGACATCCGCATCAACAGACATCGCTGGTAACAAAGTTACACCTAAACCATTAGCCACCATTTGCACTAAAGTATGCAAACTCGTGCCTTGATAGATAAGATCTGACTCTGTCTTTTCAAGTTTGCATGCTTCTAAGGCGTGATCTCGGAGACAATGCCCCTCTTCCAAAAGCAACAAACTTTCTCCTTTTAATTGCGCCTGTTTAATTTGTTTTGATTTTTCCAATTGATGACCGGGAGAAAGGCACAAAAGGAACTCGTCTTTAAACAGGCTTATGGTTTCCATTTCTGGCAGAGCATAAGGCAATGCGAGGATAACCAAGTCTAGCTGTCCCTGCCTTAATTGTTGGTATAGCTGTGAACTCAAATCTTCTTTCAAGTAAAGTTTAAGTTTCGTATAGTTCTTTCTTAAATCTTTAAGTAGATGCGGCAGCAAGAATGGGCCAATCGTAGGTATGACACCGAGTCGAATTTCTCCTGCCAAGGCCTCATTATGGATTTTGGCCAAGCTCACAAAATCCTCAACATCACCAAGAATCAAACGAGCCTGATCCAGAAGACGACCACCTAACGGAGTGATCAGAACAGTCTTTTTGCTGCGCTCGAAAATCATTACTCCCAGCTGAGATTCAAGCTCCTGAATAGCCGCAGAAAGAGTGGATTGAGTAACGAAGCAAGATTCAGCAGCCTTGCTGAAATGCCTGTGTTCAGCCACTGCACATATATAGCGAAGTTGCTTGATTGAGGGCGTCATGCTGCGGCATGGTAATCGAAAAAAACGATTAACACATTAAAAAAATCAATTGGATTTGATGGAGTTCAAGACGTAAAGTGCGACCATCAAGTAAAGTAATTCTACTAAACTTGTTCAGAGGCTTAACTGATATCTGATTTGGCAATATTGACGGGAGAAAAGTAATGTCGCTCAAAGGATCTAAAACTGAAGAAAACTTAAAGGCAGCGTTCGCTGGCGAATCTCAGGCAAATCGCCGCTACCTCTACTTCGCTCAGAAAGCTGATGTAGAAGGCTACAACGATGTCTCGGCTTTGTTTCGCTCCACAGCAGAAGGCGAAACTGGGCATGCCCATGGCCACCTAGAATACCTTGAGGAAGTTGGTGATCCAGCTACTGGCCTCCCCATTGGTAGCACTGAAGACAATTTGAAATCTGCGGTAGCAGGTGAAACGCACGAATACACTGATATGTATCCCGGCATGGCAAAAGATGCACGAGATGAAGGGTTTGATGAAATTGCCGATTGGATGGAAACTCTTGCGAAGGCTGAACGCTCTCACGCAAATCGTTTCCAAAAAGCTCTAGATGCGCTAGACGAGTAAGAAAGATCTTAGTCCCTGCCGTGACTATTACGGCAGGTTTCTCGTTTTACACTAAAAAATATCCGGAGACCATTGATGTCTGATCAAGGTAGAGAAGGAGGCCTTGACGCGCCTACCAGACACCCTCTCAATCAAAACGACCCTAAATTTTGGGAAGAAGAAGATCTCAATAAAGAGTTAGAGCGAGTCTTTGACATATGCCATACCTGCCGCCGCTGCGTTAGCCTTTGCAATTCATTCCCCACACTGTTTGACCTGGTGGATGATTCGGAAACAATGGAAGTCGATGGTGTAGCTAAGGCCGATTACACCAAGGTGGTTGATCAATGCTATCTCTGTGATTTGTGTTATCTCACAAAATGTCCATACGTTCCGCCACACGAATGGAACGTAGACTTTCCGCATTTAATGCTGCGAGCGAAAGCAATTAAATTTAAGAAAGGCGATACTAAATTCAGGGATCGAATTATTACCAGTACTGATACCGTGGGAAAACTTGCTAGCAAACCAGTACTTAATGCACTAGCTAACTGGGGAACTAAATCAACCCTTTCACGCAAGCTTCTTGATTCAGCTTTTGGCATCCATAAAGAGGCCAAACTTCCTCCTTATAATAGCGAAACAGCAAGGGCACAACACTCAGCACTGATGTTTGATCCTGCTGCTGAAGAAAGCAGTAGCGAAACTACGACAGCAAACCAGGAAAATAAACGGGTCACATTATTTACAACTTGCTACTGCAATTACAATGAGCCATCAATTGCAGATAGCTTGATCAAAGTTCTTCAACACAACGAAGTCGAGGTAGAGCTAGCTCCTAGAGAGCACTGCTGTGGTATGCCCAAATTGGAGCTCGGTGATTTAAAGTCCGTTACTCGATTAAAAGAACAGAACATTCCTATACTTTACCAAGCAGTGCTGAGGGGTAATGCAATTGTCGCAGCTGTTCCGTCATGTGTATTAATGTTTAAACAAGAACTCCCACTAATGTTTCCAGATGACGACCAAGTTCAGGCTGTAGCCGCTGCTTTTTTCGACCCATTCGAATTTCTTTACAGGCTGAATAAAGAGGGAAGATTAAATACTAATTTTCCGCATAAATTAGGCAACATAAGCTATCACGTTGCCTGTCATCAGCGCGTACAGAACATTGGACCAAAAACAAAACAAATTTTGGAACTCATCGGAGACACATCCGTAAAAAACATTGAACGCTGCTCTGGTCACGATGGCACTTATGGAATAAAGAGCGAGACTTTAAAACATGCCAACAAAATAGTGAAACCTATTGTGCGCCAAATCAAACAGCAAGAGCCCGACTACTATGGAAGCGACTGCCCCATCGCTGGAAAACATATTGAAAACAATCTTGAAGGAGAACAAATTGCTATACACCCTATCGATTTATTAAGAATTGCCTATGACATTTAGTCTAACTAACTACGAAGACCATACTACGAAAAATCTCCGAAAAATCTCCGAAAAATTAACGGACAAAGAAACCAATGAAAAAAGTGACTACTGCAGATCTCATGCCCATCGAAGCTTATGAAGCCCAGAGACCTGTCATGCGACAGGCAATCATGGAGCACAAGAAAACTCGACGGGTAGAACTCGGGCCCAATGCGATGCTGCATTTTGAAGACTACATGGTGATGCGCTATCAAATCCTTGAGCTTATGCGGGTGGAAAAAATTAGCGGAGAAGATGAACTGCTTGAAGAGCTAGATGCTTATAACCCGCTAATTCCTGACGGATCGAACCTCAAAGTGACATTTATGCTGGAATATCCTGACCCCGATGAAAGAGCTGAACGCCTCAGTCAACTTATTGGCATTGAAGAGATGATCTCGATCCAAATAGAGGGACACGATGCTGTCTACCCCATAGCGAATGAAGACTTACCTCGCTCTACCGATGAAAAAACATCGGCTGTGCATTTTCTTCGCTTTGAATTTACCCAGGAGATGATCGACTCGGCAAAATCTGGAGCTAACTGGACGATTCAAAGTGAACATTTGAATTATCAACATTCAACGAACACACTTAAAGCGGAAATCAGCCAATCCCTACTCCGAGATTTTACGTAGATCTCCTCGACCACCTGCAGACCTGATTATCTGCCTAAACATCCTCTCAACCTCAGTGTGTTGTGAGGCTTACATGCTTCAGTTACCATCTCCGTCCTAGATTAATCAAACGCATTGGGAATTTATATGATCAATCCTATGAAATTGTCAAAGAGTGTAATTGCGATTCTTGCCTTGAGCATTGGAGCTATCTCAATAGCTGATCATCATGATGAGACTATCCAGCTAACTTCAATCAGTTCGATTCATTCGACTAACTTTGGAATTGATCAGAGTGAAATTGAAGATATTAAACGTGCAATGCAAGCTGCAGTAGATGAGGAATTTCTACCTGGGGCACTGCTACTGGTTGGCAACAGCGAGGGCATTGGGTTGCTTGAAACTGTCGGCATGGAAGGCCCAGAGAGTTCAACACCAATCAACAAAGATACCATCTTCCGCATTTATTCAATGACCAAGCCAATAATCAGTGTTGCCATTATGACAATGGTCGAAGACGGTATGATTAATTTGAATGATCCTCTAGAAAAGTACATTCCTGAGTTCGCAAACTTACAGGTGATCAATCGGGAATCTGGTGAAACCCGACCTGCTGAATCTTCGATTACTATTGAGAATTTATTAACCCATGAATCAGGCATAATCCAAGCAATTTTCTCGCCGGGCAGTGATCTCGGCAAAATGTACGCTAATGATTTACAGGGTGATCTAACGGCACAAGAGTTCGCCGCGAGATTAGGGCAACTCCCCGTATATTTTGAACCAGGAACAGCATGGCATTATGGCCACTCAACTGATGTGCTTGGTGCTGTTCTTGAGGTAGCTGGCGGGAAGTCACTCGATCTGGTTTTAGCAGAAAGAATATTCGAGCCTCTAGGCATGGATGAAACCAGCTTCTGGGTTCCTGTAAGTAAGAAATATCGTATTGCCGAGCCTATTCACGGTGTTGCGATGGGTGATAACACGGCTCCTCGCAAAATGCTGTCCGGCGGCGGCGGACTCAACTCAACAACCGAAGATTACGTTCGTTTTGCCGAGATGCTTTTAAACGGCGGGATTTATCGTGACAATCGTATTATCGAGGAATCAACACTCGATCAAATGCGGGTAAAGAAAATTGGCACTGATGATGTTTCACGCGAATTTTTCTTTTACGGCAATACAGGTGACTGGGGCTTAGGATTTCATTTACAACCTACGACCAACGACTCTAATGGTCCCCATAATTATGGTTGGCGAGGAATCGGCGGAACATTCTTTGCTGTCGATGAAGAAAACGATTTCTATATGATTTATATGGAGCAAAAATGGGGCGGACCCAGCGGATCACCCTTCGATGCCAACATAGCACAGCGTATGATTTATGAAGCTATGGTGGAATAGACAGGTAATCTAACCAAAAAATAAAAGGTTTTTTCCTCTTAGTTCCGCTTATTAACCTCACATCTGTGAGCACAGTAAATTTAGCTGTTAAGAATGGCATTAAGGCCGAGTTATCTATGAAGTTTTGTCATCAATGTGCCGCACCCCTAATTGTTCGTATCCCTGTCGGAGACGATAAACCCCGGCACTGCTGCGACGACTGCGATACGATCTTTTATCAGAACCCTAAGAATGTGGTTGGAACGCTGCCTACACACGAAAATAAGGTCTTGCTTTGTAAGCGCGCAATTCAGCCAAGAATTGGGAAATGGACGCTCCCTGCGGGATTTATGGAAAATGGTGAATCAAGTCTATTGGGTGCCATTCGCGAAACGGAAGAAGAAGCTGGAGCGCAGGTTACGGTTAACGGCGACTGCCTATATACACTCTTCAATCTACCTACTATAAACCAAGTTTATATGTTTTTCCGGGCCGATTTAGCGAATTTAAATTTTGCCCCAGGCATTGAATCTGAAGAAGTGGCCTTGTTTACCGAGGAAGAAATTCCATGGGCTGATATCGCTTTTCCTGTAGTTAAAAGCACCCTAGAACATTATTTCCAAGACCTTCAGTCCAATAATTTTCCAGTCCGCATGTTCGATGTTCATCACGGTGAAGACAGATCCATAACTACCAAGCTAATCAGCCTAAGCAATTCCTGATTCTATTCGAAACACAGAATAAGCCACTTCCTCATAAGGATGCGCAGTATTCAATGCTTCGATTACCTTGGTTAAAAATTCTTCTGCACAAACTAGTTCTACTTTGTATTCACTAACCGTTTCGATCTTATCCTGTGTTCCCAAATAAGTTTGGCTGCCTGCTAATGGTCGATACTGTCCTTGTCCAAGAGTTTGCCAGGCGCAAGCATCATAGTTCCCCACTCTTCCTGCGCCAGCATCGAACATCGCGATTTTTACTCGCTCTACATTGTGCTCAGGAACGTAAAACTCAATTTTGTATAGCGACTCTCTACCCATAATTACTCAAGCCATTTACGTGCATTACGAAATAGCCGAATGCTGGGTGCGTCTTCATCCCAGTCGTCGGGACACCATGAGTTTTGACTTGCACGAAATACCCTCTCCGGATGAGGCATCATTATGCTTACTCGGCCATCTTTACTACAAAGGCCAGCAATACCGTCAGGAGAACCATTAGGATTAGACGGGTAATTGGCGGCAACGTCACCATTGCTGCTCACATAGCGAATATCAATTAATCCAGTATCAGCTAATTGTTGCTCTTCACCTTCATCGTGAAAAAGTGCGCGTCCTTCACCATGAGCTATAGCCATCGGGAATTGCGAGCCTTCCATACCACCAAAAAATACTGATGGTGAATTCTCAACTTTTACTAGACTCAATCGGCCTTCAAATTGCTCAGATCGGTTTCGCACAAATCTTGGCCAATTATCAGCCCCCGGAATTAAATCTCTTAACAAGGAAACCATCTGACAGCCATTACATACACCCAGCGTCAGTGTGTTCGAGTTCTCAAAATACTTAGTGAAAGCTGATCGGATTTGCTGATTAAAAAGAATGGACTTAGCCCAACCACCCCCAGCACCGAGAACATCGCCATAGGAGAAACCTCCACAAGCTACAACCACATTAAACCGGTCTAAATTGACTCGGCCACTAATGAGATCTGTCATATGAACATCAATTGCATTGAAACGCGCACGATCAAATGCGGCAGCCATTTCTATCTGACCATTGACTCCTTGCTCTCGCAATACTGCAACTTGGGGTTGGACACCTACATTGATGTAAGGCGCAGTAATATCTTCATTCACATCAAAACCAAGCACAACATTTAAACCTGGGTCATCAGCTTGTAAGATTTGATCAAACTCTTCTTTCGCGCAATCAGAATTATCTCGGATACTTTGCATGTGGAACGTTGTTTCAGACCAAGTTCGCTGCAAGTCAATCCGGTTACTGCTAAAAATACTATCTTCACCAAAACTAATATTGATTTCATCGCGGTGATTTAATTTTCCAATGGCATAAAAACAAGTCTGCAGATTATGCTGTGCAACTAACTGACTAATCTCTTTCAAATTTTCATCATTTACCTGCAATACAACGCCCAGTTCTTCGGTAAACAAACTAGCAAGCACTGAATCTTCATCTGCGAGGCCTTTTAACTGCAGGTCAACACCACAATGAGCGGCAAAACACATTTCTGCGACAGTAGTAAACAAACCACCATCAGACCGGTCATGATAGGCGAGCAGAAAATTTTGATTCCGACAGGCTTGTACAAAGGCAAACAGATTCTTCAAATCTTCAGGGTTATCGAGATCCGGAACTGCTCCATTCAAATTGCGAAACACCTGAGCTAAAGCCGAACCACCCAACCGGTGCTGGCGATGGCCAAGGTCAATCAGTACCAGTGTCGTATCACCTTTGTCGGAGCGGATCTGTGGTGTAGAGGTTTTTCGAATATCAGTGACTGGTGCGAAGGCTGAAACAATCAAAGACAGTGGCGCTGTGTTGCTGCGTTCTTCTCTCCCATCTTTCCAAACAGTTCGCATCGACATGGAATCTTTACCTACAGGTATACAAATTCCCAATTGTGGGCACAATTCCATACCGACCGCTTCAACAGTACTGAACAGTTTTGCATCTTCACAACCATAGCCTGCCGCTACCATCCAATTAGCTGAAAGCTTAATGTCTCCAATTTTGCTAATTGAGCAACTCGCAATGTTCGTAATTGCTTCTGCGATTGCCATGCGACCAGAAGCCGCACCATCAAACAGTGCCAACGGGGCACGCTCCCCCATTGCCATCGCTTCTCCTTCGTAATGATTATAAGAAGTGGCAGTCACGGCAGCATCAGCAACAGGAACTTGCCAAGGCCCCACCATCTGATCACGATGAACCAGCCCCGTAATAGTGCGGTCACCGATTGTTATTAAGAAAGTTTTGTTCGCGACAGTAGGCAGTGAGAGCACTCTATTGGCAGCATCAGTAAGATCGAGAATGTTAGAGTCAAGATGCTCCAATTGGATTTCGCCAGAATTTACTTCGCGATACATTTTTGGTGGCTTACCAAACAATACATCCATAGGAAGATCGATCGGGCTATTACCGAAATGGCTATCATTAAGTTGAATTTGCTTTTCTGCGGTAGTTTCGCCGACCACTGCATAGGGACAGCGCTCTCTTAAGCAAAGCCGATCAAACTTATCAATGTCTTGGGCCGCCACCGCGAGCACGTAACGCTCTTGTGCTTCGTTACACCAAATTTCAAGCGGTGACATCTTTGATTCAGCATTAGGAATCGCGCGAAGTTCAAATATACCTCCACGTCCACCGTCCTTAACCAATTCGGGCAGTGCATTCGACAAACCGCCGGCTCCAACGTCATGAATAAAGGCTATAGGGTTGGCATCACCGAGCTGCCAACATCGATCGATCACTTCCTGGCAACGCCTCTCCATTTCAGCGTTGTCGCGTTGCACTGAAGCGAAATCTAAATCCTCATTACCTGAGCCCGATGCCATAGATGATGCCGCACCTCCGCCCAGCCCAATAAGCATCGCTGGCCCACCAAGCACTATTAGTTTGGAACCAATGGCTATTTCACTCTTAAGCACGTGCTCCTCACGGATATTGCCAATTCCTCCAGCGATCATGATAGGTTTGTGATATCCCCTAACTTCATCAACGCCTAATTCATTAACGACTCTTTCTTCGAAACTTCGAAAGTAGCCACAAAGATTAGGTCTGCCGAATTCATTATTAAAGGCAGCACCACCAATAGGGCCTTCAATCATAATGTCAAGAGCCGATGCGATATGCTCAGGTTTTCCAAAGTCCTCTTCCCATGGTTGAGGTAATTCCGGTAGGCGTAGATTCGAAACACTAAAACCGTTTAGGCCTGCTTTGGGTTTGGCGCCGGTGCCAGTAGCCCCTTCGTCTCGAATTTCTCCACCAGAGCCAGTTGATGCGCCAGGAAATGGTGCAATCGCCGTAGGGTGATTATGCGTCTCAACCTTCATCAATATATGAACAGGCTCATCATAAAACTTGTATTTGTTAGACTCCGCATCTGGAAAAAATCGAGTACTTTCGTGGCCACGCATTACCGCAGCATTATCAGAATAAGCAGAGAGGACATTACCAGGTGACCGCTCATGGGTATGCCGAATCATGGAAAAAAGCGAGCGATCTTTTTCTATCCCGTCCACAGACCAGCTAGCATTAAATATTTTGTGGCGACAATGCTCAGAATTTGCCTGAGCGAACATCATCAATTCAACGTCGTTGGGATCTCTGCCGAGTTTTTTAAATTGATCATAGAGATATTCAATTTCATCTTGGGCTAACGCCAAACCCATATATTCGTTTGCCTCCTCGAGGGCAGCCTTACCGTTAGAAATATCAATCGAGGACAGGGGTTTTGGTTCTGCCGACCTAAACAGCAACGTAGCTTCGCTAATTTCATCTAACACAGACTGGGTCATGCGGTCATGTAGTAATCGATCTAATTCTGCGTATCCAGACGCATCCAGTGGAGAGGAAACCTCTACCACGTGCATAGTGCCTCTCTCAATTCGATTAACTAGCTGCAAACCGCAGTTATGAAGGATATCCGTGGCTTTGCTCGACCAAGGTGAAATAGTTCCCGGTCGGGGAACTACTAAGCGCTGTAAGGCGTTTTGAGCTCGCTGATCAGGCTCGACCTTAGCTGTAAGAGAGTCGCCATATTTCAGCAAAGAAAGCAGTTCTTCCGACTGACTTGCATTAAACCCATCTTGACAATCAACAAAGTGAATGTGCTGTGAATAAACAGCAGTTACATTGGGAAGAGAGGCTTGTAGAGTGCGGAGTAGATTTGTAGATTTGAAAGCAGATAGAGCTGCTGCCCCAAACAATGCTTGCATCGATGATTATTCCAAAAAATCGAGTATGGTGATGGTCGAAGTTAGTACGAAAAGCAATCAATAGACCAACGCTTATACTAATCCATTTACAATAGAAATTCAGGAAAAACTGAGGGTTTTCGAATGGAAATCTTTATTAATTGACGATATTTGCCCTTCATTCCCTGATGAGAATTCCCTTGCCAAGTCCACATTGCATTGAAAATCTGCGCTACCTAGAGTAGTGATGTCTTTATTGGTTTTTATCTCTAACACTACTGTCTTTTCGACCGGAAGAATGTTTGGAGTAAATCACTGCACTGATTTCCCAGTACTGCCTCAACAACCTGTATTCGATGATTAAAGTACTCTGCATTTCCCAGCTGTAACTGACTAACTAGAGCCCCAGCTCTAGGTTCTCTGGCACCAAAAATAACAGTGTCAACTCGAGCATGAATCAAAGCCCCTACACACATGGTACAAGGCTCAATTGTTACATAAAGCGACGTTCCAGGAAGGCGATAATTGTTTCGGAGCTGTGACGCCTGCCTCAAGACCTGTATTTCGGCATGTGCTGTAGGGTCACTCTTACTAATAGGTTGGTTATAAGATGAAGCAATGTGCTGGTTTGATTCCTTGTCTACCAATACAGCACCAATTGGCACTTCGCCACAAGCAGCGGCTTTCTTAGCCTCACCTAAGGCTATTTGCATCCAATATTTATGCACTTCCACAGAGTCTTTATTTAGAGAAGGTGTCATGATTTACATTATTGACGATGCTCTTAATGCACTGACGGCTGTATAGATGAATATTTTTGTACTGTAAATAATCCAATAGACACGGCTGGGCCAATTCCAAATGCAAACAATACTGTGCCCAATCCAACAGTGCCTCCCAAAAGCCAACCACAAAGTACGACAATAATTTCAATGGAAGTTCTAACCCAGGCAATTGGCAAATCAGTAACTCGCTGCAATCCGGTCATCAGGCCATCCCGCGGCCCAGCACCCAAATGAGCAATTAAGTATAAGCCGCTACCAAATCCTACCATTAATATCCCAATTACGGACTCTATAACTTGCAGCCCATAGACTGCCGGTTTAGGCAAATAAGGAAGAGAGCTTCCAATTACTGCAGAAATAATGACTGCATTCAGGATAGTCCCTATTCCTGGAACTTGTTTCAGCGGTACCCAGAACAGCAATACACCAGCGCTGACCACGAAAGTTGCCCAACCAATAGACAGGCTCATCACCAAACCGAGACCTTGGGCAAACACTGTCCAAGGACTGACTCCAGTCCCCGCCGCAATAAGCAAGGCTTCACCTAATCCGAAAATAACCAAACCAATGCAAAGCATTCCTAGAGTTAAAATATTAGGCATAACATTCAGTGGATGACGGGAGCTCCATGACACCGAAGGCACAGTTTTTACAGATAAAGTTTTTATTACTTTTTCAATAAATCTTTCCCTTTTCGTGACGATTACGAACCCCCCATTTCCGAAACTAATTGAGAAATTAGTTTCGCTGCAGGTAAAGCACGAGCTTTTTTAAATTCCGTTCCAGCCCACAGGCTTTGATATTCCCCATTTCCAGTTTTTACCGCAAACTTTCTTAACGGATTTGTGAGAGTATTTTGTAACGGAAATGGCAGAACATATTTGCACTCCATCGATAAAGTAAATTCATTCTCGATGGATTGAGCCCACCTACCCGAAAAACCTTTTGTATAAACAGTCTTGCGCTGCCGTTCTTCTAAAACATACTTTTTATGTATTGGGTTTGTACCTGCTTCGTGGCAGCAAAGAAATGAAGTGCCCATCTGAACCGCAGTTGCCCCTTCATTCAAATAAGTTACGATGTCCCCGCCGTTCATGATTCCACCCGCACAAACAATTGGTAATACACAATTTTCTTTTAAAACTTTAAGCAGGTCGAATGTTAGAAGTTTCTGATCTCCTTTGCCTTCAATAGAAAATGTTCCCCTATGCCCTCCTGCTTCTATTCCCTGCGCAACAACAAAATCTGCCCCGTGATTCTCAATTGCATTTGCCTCTTCTAAACAAGTTGCGGTGACGCCAACACACATCCCTAAAGACTGAGCTTTCTGTAAAATATATTTAGGCGGCAAGCCAAAATGGAATGTTAAAAATTCCGGCTTATGTTTCCAAATTGGCTCTAATTGGCGCTCTAGCGAAGGAGAAAAAGGTGCTGATAATGACTGATACGTTATATCTGCAGCTAAAGGCAATCTACCCAAAACGTCGATCGCTATTTTACAGTCTTTATCGGACGCAGTATGTTGTTCCTCAAAGACAAAAAAATTCGCATTAATAGACTTATCGGTGAGCTTACGAGCCTCACTTAAATCTGAATCGATTCTTTCCGCATTACTAAATGCAAAGCCAAAACTACCTATGGCGCCAGCATTTGAAACAGCGGCCACTAATTCTGGCGTAGTATAGCCAGCCATAGGAGCTTGAATAATCGGAATATAATTTTCTAATTTTTTCATTCCTAGTTTTTAACATATTTTCAGAAACAAACAGAGCAACTTATTATCGATATTATTTTGAGTGGCTGATATTCTTATCGACTGACCTCACTTTATTTGATCTTTACCGTGTTTATGATCAAACCAAATCAAATATCCAATACAATTCTCGAATGAATAAAACGAAAAAAATTAATTTATTCTGGCAGGGCGTAACTACAGCTAGAGAAATTACAGCCAACCTGCTATTTCTTCTAATAGTTTTAATAGTTCTAGTAGCTGTTTTAGCCTCTCTCTTTAGTGGAAGCGAGCTTCCTAACCTAGAAGGAAAAGCGTTAGTTGTAGACCCCCAAGGCCCAATTGTAGAGCAGACCTCCGGGTCGTTAGACCCATTGAGCATTGTACTCAATGGGTCTCCAGCCCCTGAGCTTGATGCAAAAAACATATTATTTGCATTAAAGACTGCGAAAGAAGACGAACAAATAGAGCACATTATCCTTAAATTGGACAACATTAATGGAACAGGGCAAACAACTCTTTACGATATTGGACAGGCATTACAAGAGCTTAAGGATTCGGGGAAAAATATAGTCGCCGTCGCAGATTACTACACTCAAAGCTCTTATTACCTTGCCTCTTTTGCTAATCAGATCGTTCTACACCCAGATGGAGAAATTTATATTCAAGGCTATTCAAGAATAAGAACTTATTACAAATCTTTAATTGATAAGTTAGACGTGACCTTTAATCTTTTTCAAGTCGGACAATATAAATCAGCCATGGAGCCCTATATCAGGGAAGACATGTCAGAAGCAGATAAAGAAGCGAGCCTGACTTACATGAAAGTCCTATGGGACTCATGGATGGCAATTGTCTCAAGTAATCGAAACCTAGAGATCCAAGACATACAGAATTTTTCTGATACGTATGATGAATTGGTCATCCAAGAAAATGGAAATACAGGTACAGCTGCTCTTAATTACCAGCTTGTCGATCAACTTTTAAATCGAAACCAACAACGAGATTATCTGATAGAACTGGTGGGAGCCGACGAAGAAAAGCAGAGTTTTGCTCAAGTTTCTTTAAATGACTACCTCGCTATTGCGAGAGCAAATGAGAAAATCAATACGTCAGAAAATAAAATAGCGGTGGTTGTAGCGTCTGGAAATATCTTAGATGGTAGTCAACCTCCTGGCATGATAGGGGGTGATTCGACTGCGCAGCTATTAAGAGAAGCTCATCAAGACGAAGCAGTAAAAGCGATAGTACTTCGAGTTGATTCTGGGGGTGGGAGTGCCTTTGCTTCCGAAGTTATAAGAGAAGAAATAGTTATTGCTAAATCTAAAGGGATAAAAGTAGTGGCTTCTATGTCAAATGTTGCTGCCTCTGGCGGATATTGGATTTCCGTAAGTGCTGATGAAATTTGGGCTTCTCATGACACTATTACAGGTTCCATTGGAGTTTTCGGATATTTACCAACTTTTGAGAAAACTCTAAATAAAATTGGAATTCACTCCGATGGAGTTTCTACTACCAAACTAGGTTCAGGCCAAGGCATCACGCAAGCTATAAACCCTATACTCGCGAGAGCATTGCAATCAAATGTCGAATTTAGCTATCAAAGGTTTATCACTTTGGTTTCTGAAGCTCGGGGTATGACTTTAGAAGAAGCGGATGAAATAGCCCAAGGCAGGGTTTGGGCCGGAGAGACTGCTCTTGATCTTGGCCTTATCGACAATTTAGGTGATTTGGAAGACGCCATTGAAAGGGCAGCAACGTTGGCGGAAACAGAAGATTACCAAACGTACTATCCTGCATTACCTTCAGCATGGACGGATCAGTTATTTACCCAATTTTTCTTTAAAATTAGAAACTTTATTGACTCTCCAGTTGTGAGTAACCATTTAGTTAAAAAATCTTTTGAATTGGCAAGTGATTTAGGATTTTTTAATGATCCAAAAAATGTCTATCTTAAGTGCTTGGATTGCCCCCTCTTTTAGAAATCGTTTCCTTCCCCTAAAAGTTCTATTTGCTCCCTTCCATTATTACCAATTTAGTATTTTAACATCATCATAGGGCTCTACTTTTTCATTAATGTAACCTTTACTTCCCTTATTTGATATGATAAGTTTGCGTTACATAATCAAGCGGAGAGGAAATTATGTCGGAAAACCTTGCTTTACTAATTCCAATCTTAGGAATCCTGACGGGAATCATTATCCCAGTATCGGTATTTATCTGGCTCTATTATGACGGTAAGGGCAAGAGAGATACTGTGCTAGAGATAGCTAAAATTATTGACGATCCATCTAAAGTGGAGAAATTACTGGGGATTTTTGATGAAAGAAAAAAGGACCCGATAGATTATCGCAGAAGTGGAGTAATAACCCTTTTTGTGGGTGTTGGTTTGTATCTTCTTGGTTTTGCTGCGGTGGGAGCTATTCTTGAAGGCGTTGGGCTTTTAGTTGGCACTATAGGGGTAGGAACTCTAATTGCTGGATATCTCTACCCTAATACTAGCGGAGAACTAACAAATGCAGTCGAGAAGTTTGAAGAGAACTAAAAGTGGGCAAACATCACAAAAAACTTTTAAACAATCTTGAAGAACTCAGGAAGTCTGCTGTTTTAACTCAACAAGAATTATCTGAGAGTGCTCAAGTCTCAAGAAAAAGTATTAATGCAATTGAAAACGGAATTTATGTCCCCTCCACTGTTCTTGCATTAAAAATTGCTAAAACTCTTAATTGTTCCGTCGAGAATTTATTTCAACTCCCGTAATCAAGAAAGCAAAGAGTTTACGTTATTAACTCATAGATAAGGGCTCTTGAGCTTAATCGCCTTCTGCCAATGGCAACTGTGGAACTCTGTAACCGTTCTTTACTGCTCCAGCTAAAAAATCAATTCAATTGCCAAGAAGCACTGCTAGTCCCTTTCCAATTACTTTCGTCCATTACACTCTCTCCCTCCGATACAAATATTGCGTAGAAGGAGTAGTCTCCAATCATGACACCCGCTGGGATGAGTACGTCTATTATTTGAATATTCTGGTTATCTTCAAGACTGATTGATTGCCTAAAGGGTATGATTTCACTGACTTCTGAGACCAGTCTTGTTTCTCCCAAGGTTATGAAATTACCATCAGGCATAATTAGTGCAATGTAAAGATCTCCTAAACCTTGCGCCGAAAGTGAGAGATCAACTTTTAAAACTTCCCCTACGGTAAGCGTATTATCGGCTACAGAGATGCTGATGCTCCCAGTAACCGCCAATTCGTGATCAGGATTAAATATAGTTTCGCCTTGGAGTAATATTTGGTTGGCTTCGTAAGCGATGTTGCCTGTTTTGTCTTGTGATTTTAATAAAAAACTGTAGGTAACTGTGTCCGCATTTGAGGTATATATATCTCTGTCGTCCACATCTAAATTAGGGAATGAAAGGTTTAGGTTTTTAGCATTGTAGACATAGTTATTCGAATTAGAATTTGATTGTTCTAATAGAAATCCAGGCATAACAGTCGTTTGATAAAATTGGTTGCTATTGGTCCCATCTGAGTTATTCAATGTGAAGTTGAGTTCCGTAGAACGGGGTAGACTGGAAGGTAATGGGTTGAGTTTCGCTATATTACTCTTATCGGTCACCGCGTAAAATTGGAAAACGTTTGGTTCTGGCCCGAGAATACCCCCAGTTGGGTAAGGAGGCTGAACCAACCCAGATGAGGTTATTCCTTTATGTGTGACCGATAAGTTTACGTCGTAAACTCCAGGCTCGGTGATTAAAAAATTGGATCCTGGTTTGTAAAAATAGCCAATTTTGTTGGCTGTGCCTTCTATGACTTTGATACTGCCTGATGGCGTCGTAATCTTTATGGAGATGTCTGAAGGTAGTGTGGGGGCTATCTGTCCAGAGAAGGCTGCTATATCTCCAACCTCAAGTATGGTGCCGGGTCTAACCCCAAGTGGGTGGTAAAAAATATCGATCTCTTGATCCAAAAGCGTCATTATTGGTCCGCCGGATGGGCCACCAGAAGCGCCTTGAAAAGGTGGCATGATTCTACCCCCTATTTCATCTTCCCCCGGCAAGTGTACCCATAAGGATCCGTAAGCTAGGTAATGATTCTCGTCATTTTTGGGTATGCGATATACGCCGCCGCCAAATACAAATTTGAAATCGTTTGGATTATCTCCTTGCTTCCCATTTCCGAGTTGATAATTATAAGTATCCGAAAAGCGCCAGTAATTGTTCCTAGAGGCTAGTTGTCCTATGTGCTCCCTCGCTGCCACTCCAGGCCTTTCTGCCGCGTTATAGTAATAGGCCCAATGGTCATTAGATCCCTTGAGTTCGAAGAAGGGGTTAATACTTGAATTATCAGGGGTTATTAGGTTCGTCGTCGACACGAATGGTAATCCGGTATTTGTTAGATCTAATCCGCTATATTCTGAAAGTCTATTAGCTACACTTGCTCTGAATGTTCCTTCTTTATCGAAAATCGTATAAAAAGCTGTCATTGCGGAATTACTGCGATCTAGTTCCTCTGCTGTCATCCAGCTAATGTCACCTGTTTGGTAGGGAGGTGCCATGTGAGTGTTTGACTCTCCAGGTCCTAAAGGTCGTGTGTCAAAATTAAACCACTGCCTGTAATTCATATAAGCTTCTGTGCCCTTTACACCTCTCATTTCTAGATCGGAATCTGGCGTTTCGACGATGCCCCCCCAAGTCCTGCTGCCTGCCCATAATTTCCCACTTGTATCTAAATGACTTGCGTATACATCGACCCTGTATTCACCAGGTTCGCTGAACATATAGCTCTTGTCGCCACCATCAAAGTAGCCAAATCTATTTGCAAAGCCTTCGAAATCAGTTTTTTCAACTAAAGCTGGGTCAGAATTTGGATAATGTGTGACGGTAATGTTGACTTTAGCGGGTACCCCAGGTTGCGTTATCAGCTGAGGTGAAAAATAATCACCTATTTCGAATGGTGTGCCTGGCATTGCACCATACTCGAGGTCTAGCGGCTCTGCTCTGACCACTTGAAAGTCGCCGTTTAACGCATATTTTCTATCTTGGATATCCAGAACGCTCCCGCTCAAGCTAATCGAATATTCGCCATAATCATCAAATGGATATTCATAAAGATCTGTGAGCGTAGAAAGTTTTAGATACTGTTGTGGCGCTGCTCCGCCGTTCCCTCCTACTGCGCCCCAATTTGCAAAGGGCTCATTCATATAGGTACCTTGAAATGGGGCCGGACCTAATTGGGTGCGCTTTCCGTTGGGGTCAACAATAGTGATTAAGAGTTCACCTGAAGGGAACTTAAATTGAATCGGTAGGGGAACCTGATGTCCTTTAGTTGTCCAGCTCACAAGAGGGATATAAGGCTCGAGATTGAATGTAACTCTTTCGGATTTGAAAGGAACCGTATCGTCCACGATAAATTTGTGTGTATTAAATATAATTCCTGGAGTGATACCAAAACTATTTTTCCGGGAAGTTGGTACCATGCCCCGCGAACCATTGCTGTAGGTGTTAGCTAGTAGTGCTATGTCTATTTTTGATTCTTCAGAGAGCCCTACTTGAAATTCGCCGACGCGCCCGTCAAGTACGGATGTCGATGCATCCAGCGCAAAATTATGGGTGAATACGGTCTCAGCGGATATGTTTGAAGTTAGACTCCCCGCTTTTAAATGAATTTGATAGCGACCATCAGAAAGCTCTGCTGGAATGTTGTAGGTTGCCGTGAATTTTGCCTCATAATTATTTTCCGCTACTCGACTAATCTCGGAGTATGTTACCGACCCCACTCGTGTGTCATTTACAGTTGGTTCCCCATTTATCGGCAGTCCGCTGACCGTCATAAAGTTCGAACTGTTTTCAGGACTTGCTGCAATAACCCAACCTTCTTTATTCACAATTTTTTCAAGGTATAAATCTGACGAACCCCAATTCAAATTAAGCGTGTCAACAGATGGGCCGACAATTCTAACTGTTCCATCAAATACGCCTGCGGCGCCTGCGCTTAGTGTAGAAAAATCAAAAGTCCCAAAAAATTGTGCTATTCCCGTAGTCTTTCCTCCGAGTAAATCCGCATCTGATTTTTTGGTAGGAGAATTATTTGATGATGACAGAGCATGCTCTGTTGAAAATTTGTTTGCAGAATTTGACGTGAACGGAATACGTAAGTGCGTTCCTGCTCCTAGTTGATAGTTTCGCCAACCATCTACCATGCCGCGCTGATAAATTACGTACTCGCTTCCTTCCTGGCCATTGATTAGTAATTCAAAAGAGCCATCTGCATGCGATGAACCCCAAGTATAGTGTCCCGTTTGTAAGTTTAAAAGGGATAATGGCATAGCAGCTGATGCAGACTTTTTTTCTCCAATAATTTTTATATATCCAGTTTCTATGTCGTTTTTAAAAGTCACTTTGCTTGGGTCTACTGATCGCTCTGCAAGTGGATATAGCGTGTAACGATCTTCAGTAGTCAATTTAAAAATATTATTATTCTCTGTCACTTCAAAGCCAATCCAAGAAATAAAAGTATTGTCTTCTTGCTCTGGCCACTGAGCTCTTAGTTGAGCACGATAAACGCCCTCTGGTAGTTCGTGGGTTGTTGTGTATGAAATTTGACCTGACGGAGTGGTGGTTATGAGGCTACAGCACTCAATGCTTTCTTTTGAAAGGTAGTCACCTGGCGTAACTGCTTCAAAGATTGACAGCCAAAGACCGAAAGCGTTACTCGGTGCCTCTGTCGATATCGTTACTGAACGAAGTGGGCTGACGGTAAGTCGTACTTCAGTATTACTTGCTGCGTAAAAGTTTCTGCGAAGGCTTTTTGAGGTGACATTCTCTGTGGTGGCTTCTGCATAAATAGCTAATTGCCCCGCAGGGACCTCTCCAGCGAAATACCCGTTTATGTCTGTCTTAAATTCAAAGTCGTCATTAATATATACGGTTGCAATTACCGGACCTTGCGCCTGATTTTTCACATATCCACTAATTTCAATGCCTAAAGACACTGAAGGCAGAGATAAAAAAAAGAACAACAGACATGCATGTTTTGTAAATTTTGGTGCTAACATTACTACTTCCTCAAGAGTTATGCTGTGTGTCTTTAAGTTCTCTCTACTTAAAGTCTACAGCTAATGCTTACCCTGTCTTAAACACTTCATTTTTCTCTCGCCGCAATAAATCTACAACGAGCTTGGAGCTCATCATCTTCAAGTAGCTTAGTTATACAAGCTGGGATGGACAATAGCGAAAGAAGTTTACAAGTCAAATATTTAGTATTGATCGAAGTTTGCGATGCCTGTTTTCCTAGTGCTTAGTATACAGGTAATTTTTTATTCATTCCCACTCAATAAATACTTTACAAGTAGATTTACTTTACTCTAAAAAACATTGTTCTAATAAAAGCTACAGTACTTTGAACTAAAAACAATATTAAACAAATTGTATAAATGTTTGTCATTTGTGAGATTAAGCCAGTTATCATTAAGCCTGATAAAATGAAAATAGCCGATAAAATCCCTGTTTGAAATAAATAAAGCTTGATAGGAAATATTTCTCTATGTCCTTGAATTCTTAAAGATAACATCTTTTTTGGGAAAATTATTAATCCAATCACAGAATAAATACATAAGATCCAACAAGTTATCAGCCAAGATAAATCATTATTTTGATTGTCAAATATAGCAAAAGGTAATATTGAACCAAACATTGCCCCAAAAGCCGAATATGTAAGAAGCTGAATACGAAAATTGTCTGGACTACTAAACCCATCTGAAGTTCTACTTAATCCAATTAATATTGCTGAGAAGCCAACTATACCTAGTGCAATTTCAGCAATTAATTGTAAAGCATCGAAATTTGGTTCCACCACCATACTCCCACTCAATAATTGCACAAAAATAACCTTTCATTTTGCAAGGGTTTGAGAGGCGCTTTTTTAACAGTGTCGTACTCTTGTCTTGCTGAAAATCCATTAAATTATCGTAAATATTTAGGTATGCTTGTAACAATTTATTGAAATACCTTAACTTAATTTGGGATAAACAACTTTGAAGTACTCTAATACTAATGTCATGCTTTCATCAAATGTTATTCCTAGTTCTTCGCACTCATTAGTAAAAAAATCTATATGGACATCTCTCCACCAAGATAGGGTTCTATCACCCTCTCCCTCTTTAAAAGCATGTAACTCATCAACTTCCAAATATTTTACTTCACTTATCTCAATAAATTCTACTATACATACAGGAGTAGATTCCCAATTAGTAACAATTAGTAAATCACCAATCACTGGTAATTCATCTTCTATATGACTATAACTCTCCTTTAAACTACAGGAAGCAGTCTTAACGCCATTAAGAACTAAATCCGAACATAAATCTGCATTTTTTTTATCTGCACAAAAATAGTCTGAAGATATATTCGTTATTTTAGATTTGTCTTTAAAACTCAATGTTGAAAAATATTCATTTAAGAAATTCTGAATATAATCATTAAAAATATTTTTCATAAAAAACTTATTAGCTTGTCGCACCTTGTCACACTTTAAATACTCTCAAAGTATTGATTTTAAGAGATTTGTGCTATTTACAACTATTCCCACTCAATAGTTACACTAAAACAACCCCTTGCTATTAAAGGGCTTGCAAGCGGAAAATCTGACTTTACAACACTCATTCAGGACTTTCGAAGTATCTTGTCCATCTTGCGTCCCTTCGCAAGTTCGTCTACAAGCTTATCAAGATACCGGCATTTTTTTGTCAGTGGTGTTTCAATGTCTTCAATACGATAGCCGCATATCACGCCTTTAATTAGGCTGGCATCTAGATTTAGATTCGCCTTATCGAAAAACTCTGTAAACGTGTCTTCGCCCTCAATCAGATCCCGCAAAACTGTACCTTCGAAACCAGTCAGCCATGTAATGACTTCCTGCAATTCTTTTTCACTGCGCCCTTTCTTTACAACCTTATTTAGATAGTGGGGATATACTGAAGAGAAAACCATCTTCCCAATTTTTTCATCATGCTCTTTAGTAGTTTTTCCTTTAGTTGCCATGGAATCGACTCCTTCATTGCCCCTATAGAAACGGCCGACCAAATACCAGTCGAGGATCCCCGAGATAAAACCAGGGATCCAGCGGCAGGATGGGGAAATCGGCCACGGTATCGGACGGTCGTGTGGCGGCAGCGTTGTCCGCCAACTGGGACTGTTCGGACTGACAACCCGTCAGCACGCCCAAAACGGATCCCAAAAAGAGAATACCCGCCGTTTTCATTTAGTTCTCCGGTAATAAAAGCTCTTCATGCTAATTAGCTAGGGCAAATCTAAAATATATATATTCACTGAATTAACTTTGTGAACCCAAATGCATTAGGGTTCTCAGTTTTAATATCCGAGTCAATGAAAAGCATTAATCCGGCATCAGAAGTAGTACTGATGTATTCGCCGGCCTCATTGCCTGGGTCTGTAAGACTGTCTGTCATGTATACATCATCCCAGTACCGACTACCGTCGATACCCAAATAGCCAACATAACTCATCCAAATACTTGAACTTGGCAGATCCGGAAATTTAGTACTTTTTGCATCAACATCTCCTGTCTCGTCTCCATCACCTGCAACAAAAATATAACCATCGTTTGGATAGCCATCTTTCTTTTGTACCGTAACAATACCCCACGCTTCATTTCGCATAAAATGGTCGCCATCAATGGGTTCAAATTCTCTGGGGTTATAATAACTTTGCTCCCATTCGAGCTCTAGATAAGGCGGAACTCCGCCAGTAGGCTTCCACTTTATGACTTTAATTTGAAATGGTTCCCATTCTTTGGTCTCATCCTTCACTTCCATTGGATAGTGACCGACAGTAACCACGCCCCCTCCCACGCCATGTGTTGCATTGAGCCCAAGGTTCCCCCATCCTGCGTCATTTTCGCAATTTTCCGATTCTTTTTCACACGGATAAAATTTAGTCCATTCGAGAACTAAGGAATCTTTATTAAAGAAGCTTATTCCCATCTTGTCCCCGCTGTATGTACCTATTACATAAATTCCACCATCTGATTCGACTACAGAACTTCCAAAAGTCAGACCTTGATTACTCATGATGTTTTCATCTATCAGCTGGCCAGATTTCGGATCAATTTTCATGAGAAAACTCGTTCCACCTTGCGCCATAAAAGCAAAACCCAGTTGCTCAGCCCCAAGATAACCGGTCGCATACAGCATCCCATCGGCTCCGAGGAGAACCTCGTGTATAGCATCAGCAACAAAATCATTTCGCTGCTCTTGTCCTAGTTGATCAATTGAATAATACCTTTCCCAGATTTGAGAACCCGTCTCTTTATCAAGTTTAGCAAGCCAACGCTCTTGCGTAGATGAACTCGAAGAAGTCTGGGCTCCAGCAACAATTATCCCATCCTCAATCTCTAAGCAATCGTAACCAATATCACTTTTATTATTCGTACTCCCAAATTGTTGCTGCCAAACTAAGTTACCATTGCGATCGATTTTCATTATCAAGACATCGTTGGCAGTATCATTACCACCCGAGCCGCATGCGATAAAGCCGCCATCTATGGTTTCAAAACCCCTTTGCGGCTTTTCCTCAGCAGGCGTGCCATAGCCAGTGTCCCATGAAAAATACATCGAATTCGGATCCGTCTTGACACCGATTAATTCAGCATTTAAAAGTGTGAATTCATAAAGAGAGAGATTTGAAAGTTGAAAACTTGCTGAGTAGAGTTTGCCTGACACATCTACCGAGTGCACAGTTAACTTACCATCAAAATATGTGCCTGAGGCATTTTGCGGTGGCGTGACTTCCACTGCCGATTCGATTGTTACACATGTCTGGTTACAAGGAGAAACAACCAAAGACACTCTATAAGCTTTATCGCCGACCACAACACTTGGAACAGTTATAGTTCCTTGGTCATATAATGATGTTTCGTAAGAGAATGCTGTACTGCAAACCAAGCAAAGTGTGCTAGTTAAGATTTTCGGGAACATTATAGGCAACCTTTTATAAAGCCACTATTTGAATCAAACTAATTTAGTTGATTTTTAACTTTGCTTCAAAAGGATAATCACCTGACGATTCATGCTCTTTTTGCATCTTAACCATAGTCTCAAAGATTTCATCTGACATTTCTGCAGATTTTCTTATAGACATATCAATATGGATTTCAACAGTTTCAACCAGCGCTGCAACTTCATCTGATTCTTTGAAAATCGCACATACGTAGTGGTATAACTTTTTATTTACGTTAAGCATTCTGAATCTAGGTGTTAATTTTTCACCTTTTAAACATTCTTTCAGATATCTAATATTTTGTTCGGCTGTAAAAGATGAATAACCTTTCGCAATATAATCTTCTCCAAAACCAAGACTGTTATAGAAATTGCCATCATAATCCATAGGAATAGTTTGATAGAACCTTACATTCATATGCCCATTCATATCACACATGTCATCAGATACGATCACGGATGCACCTTCGGTTGGAAATATATCTTTCATAAAATTATTACGTTAGTTAAAAATGAATCGTTAGTGTTTAATGGTGGAAAATAATCTATAGAAAAGCCATATGCATTTTTACAGGGTGGTTTTCATCAAGTCTAGACTGATATTTGAAGACTATCCTGCTAATTTAGGGTTAAGACAATTTTACCGTGCTTGTCCCTCTTCGATGCCATATAGGCATAAGCGTCTAGAAAATCTTCAAAAGCAAATGTCCTATCAATGACTGGTATTAAATCTCCAGTGGCAAATCCACCTTCAATAAACTCGACAGCCTCATCCATGTCGTGAGTATAGTTTTGAACAGGTTGTTTTTAAATTTTCTTCCTACCTTCATTATCAATAACTTACCATGTTCTAACTACACAGTGTGTTGTAATGATTCTGAACTCGTTCTGGTATGACATGTTATGGGGTAATTGCCAAAAGGGTATCGTTAAAAAAACTAACCGCTTTAGCCGACACCATTTTTCGAATTCCATCTCTATCTACATTAAATTGTGTACCGCAAAGATCAAGCTCGCTATTAAACCAATCAACAACAATAATTATGGCATTGCACTCAAGAAAAATAAAATGTCCCCCACTAGGCAGCAAAACTAGATCGGAAAGAGGAATATTCTCAGCATATCGAATCGCACCATAATTGGGGCTTACAAGTTCATCATCTTTTGAAGCGATGATAAAAACCGGAAGTTCGATTTCAGCTAAACTCTCTTTTGTTATAGCAGAACCAACGGCAGGAGCCATCGAGAACACAGATTTTATACGTTCATCTTTATATGATGCTGAGGAATCTCGGAAGTCTACGTTGCTAGAATCAGTTGCGAGCTCGCAATCTTTGCTTCTTTCCTGACTGGTGCAGTAGGCACTCATTAGTTCAGGATCATATATCGCACCAGCCAAAGCGAGAACGGTATAACCACCTGACGAGAACCCAGCTGCACCAACACGGCTTTCATCAATGACATCCACCCAATCTGAATCCCTTAACAAGTAGTCCAACAATACGCTAATGTCACGCGGACGATGCCAGACACTGATAACACCTTCATCAGTATTGTCTCGTGTCGTATTCATTGGATGGTTTAACGCCGCAACAATAAAACCGTTTTCAACAAGAGAGTCTATGAGCCAAGTATGATTGGAATACTCTCCGCCACTACCATGGCTCAATATGACAAGTGGAAATTTCACCGCGTCTACTTCAACGTTGGGAAGCCAAATTTGATATGGTATCGAACGATCTCTGCTCGAATCTTCAAGTGTTCCGATGTTATCACCAGGCGCAGTGCACGAGGTGACTAGTAGAACTAACAATATGTATCTGTTTTTCACCAGCTGTTTTTCTATTCCCACTCAATAGTTGGTGTTTTACAAACCCTTATAGCACAAGGGTTTGAGAGACACTTTAATAAAGTGTGTTGTGAGTGTGTTGTAACGATTATTAACTGGCTCCTGAATTACTATAACGTTACCGAGTGTTTTAGAACAGTGAACAATGATTTAAATAATTATCTGTTCCAAAACTAGCCTGCTATTTTTTTAAACATTCCGCCTGCCATCTCAAGAACTCGTCGGCGAGACATAAACCTTGTCAGCATATGTAAAAACCGGTTTCTACCACCGCAAAGAATG
>JAQWQD010000023.1 GCA_029244985.1 Gammaproteobacteria bacterium
TGTTTGAATATGAGTTTTAGATGACGTAAAAAGAAATGCAAAGCAACTGGTATCGGCATTTTTAGTTAATGTACTAGAACAGAATAAGCCCTATTTATCGCGTATCAGCGTGATTTAACGCTACTATTCTTAAATGTTACTTATGATTTGCAGTAGTCGTAGTCGTTTGTAACTTTCTTTGTAAAACCCCCTATTTTAGGGATGGTTTGTAACAAGCTTGTAACTCTAAATTCGTTATAAATCAATAGGTTAGCGCCACACTACTACTCCCACTCAATAATGGTGTTGTTTAAATTCCCTGTAAAATCAATATTTTGCAACATTCATTATCCTTCTTTGTAACTTCTTTGTAACTCTAACTCCACTTTTTACCAGCTTCGTTTTTTATAGATGCTTGTTTTTATTGATAACAAGCTTATGTCGGTTACAAACCTTACAACCTTCTGCGCTAACCGTGATGACGCAAGAATCCAAGTCCTTCTAATTCCCCTCAGCAGCATAAAGATACTGCTGAAAGTCCACGAAGGTGCTCTGTATATCTTGCACGCTGCCTAGCTGCTCTTGTGCAGCATGAATGCTTCCATACTTGGCAGTCAGCACTGTGCTCAGTTTGGTGACGTCTAGTGCATCCCACCTACCCATTCATCTTTATTTAATGTTGCTGTAACTGTCCATTGAGATCTTTTAGGTGTTAGATATTTGGCGATTTTTGGACGGGCTTCTTCAGCTTCCGTATATATCCATTCCTCAATGACTTTTATCCCATCACCATAAGACTCGATTTCTTGACCATTTCTAACACCAAATTTAAATAGAGAGCCAGCATCGAATCCTAATTGAGATTTTATTTTCCTTCTAATTATCTTTTTCCACAAACCACGGATATATTTTTCGTTTGTAACTTCCAATGCTATTTTTGAATTATAGAATCTTTCTGAAATAGTTTTAAGAAGATCTATAACATCATTTTTAGGTAAGTACATGAACAAACCTTCAGCAAGTATAAGAATATTATTATTTCCCCTTTTTGTAACCGTGTCGATCCACGAAGCATCTAAAACTGAACAACTTATTAGTTTATAGCTTAGTTGCTCTTTGAGGATGTCTTTTTTAATCTCAATTAATTCAGGTAAATCAAGTTCGATATACTCGCAGTTCTTATTTTTTAGTCTCCAATATCGAGTATCGAAGCCACACCCGAGATTTACTACAGTACAACCTGGGTTTATTGAAATAAACTCATTTGCTATTTCATCATATTTTCTGGCTCGGAGCGCCTGAGAATTAGTAAGAGCCAATGGTAGTTTTCGGTCGAACAAAAGTTCTCTGTCTTTCTCTGATGCCAATGAGTAAAGTTTATCCAAACAATACTTTGCCATAGGATCATTGATAATTGGATTCTTTTTTTGTGATTCTATAATGTGACTTCTAAGTGAAGTGGCAATTGAAGTTTTTGATACGTCTCTTAATTTCAGCATGTTATCTAATGTTGCGATTGCTTGCCGCTGACAGGTACTGACAAGTTAACTATTACCGCTCTGAAAATCCATTGCTTTCTTATCCCCATATCCCCACTGCCTTTTCCCAAGGCGCAAAGACACAATACCTGAAGAATCGATAATTCTTAGTAGTAGCGAGACTTTACAAGTTTGTTTACAAGAATTGCAGAAAAAAGCTGGATTACAAGTAGTTTATAAGTGGCAGAAGTCAGTAAATATGGGGCTTACAGCCTATGTCACTATTCCCACTCAACAGTAGGGTTAGAAAAAACTCGTAAGAACAATGGTTTACAAGGGGCATTTTGTAGTTTGTAACTCTTACCTTTTATTTTTGTTCTGCCCATTAAACCAATTCCTCTGTTGTATCAGTAACTTAGCGACTTGTAAGTTACAAACATTGTAACCATTTCATCAATTTTCCTTTACAATGTATTCTCGACCCAAGATTCTAGTTTGGGCTGACTACCCGTTCAACTTGGTACCATACACAATACGAGGACAGTTTTTTTTGCTTAAACATAAGACTCAAAAAAACAAGAACGGGGTAGTTCATTACTGGATATCGGAAAAGAAAAGCAACGCCTTGTTGTTCTTGCATGGCGCCACGATGGATCATGATCTATTCAAAGAACAAATAGACTATTTTCTTAGTGGCTTTTCAGTTATCACAATAGATCTGCCGTCGCATGGCTTATCAACGCCATATTCGAATTTTAGCCTGGAAGATTCTGCCGAAGTTGTCATTCGATAACTTATTCAAATTTACTTGCGAAGACGTAAAAACAAAACGTTTGATAGATATTCATTTTACTAAGGCTATAAGCCTATAAATTTCTTTACTTTAAAAAACTATTGTCACATTAATTTCGCGCTTATTTCAGATCATATTGAACCTTTTTGAATGCTTGGGTAAGACAGAGGAACGAACTGCTAACTATGAGGAGTGATGACTGCTTATAGCAATGGTGATTGCGTAAAGTTTATTAGTATGAAGGTGTGATGGTTACTTGCCGTTTATCAAGAGTTTTTCTTGGGGTGGGCGAGAGTTGCTTTAGGGGTGCGGTGATTCTGAATGAATAGTATGCGCAATACTGAGTGCAATGCTGTAGTATTTACGACTCATACCCATCATTTCAAGATGGTTTGAAAGAAATGATCACATTGTTACTAGAGGAGAAAGTAATGCAACAAAAATACAAAGTTTTATCTTTTGCAATCGTAGCAGCGTTATACATATTCTTGGTTCCATCAACCAGTCATGCAAATTTTAGGACCACACACACTCCCGGAGAAACCGTAGGTCCCCAATCTCGTGCACCAATCCCGCATGCGAGTGGTAAGAGTGGGTCGCAAAGTGATTGCGAGAAAAAAATGATCCAGGCAGAAGGATGGTATGCGGAAGGGAAGTCATTCAGGAAGAAAATACGAGAGATGGGCTTGGGTTATGTTACTCGTTATATTCAGTCAGCTGGCGGTTATTGTTATTACTATAAAGGCGGCACTAGCAGTGGTCAGAGTGGCCCGAATACATGGAGATACGACCCGTCTCCAAACGGAGTTCTATATAGATGTGATCAAATAGAACGACATGGATGTGGCTGAGTCTCTGCATAACTGATTGCGTACAATGAAAGTGTTTACGACACTTATCTCCACCAGTTCCTGACGTATTGCCCGATGCGTCTAACTTCTGAACCTTGCTCATAAAGCTGGGTCTTACGTTCAAGAAAGTTTGCTAGAGCTTAAGTGGCTACTTTAAGTCACTTAGGTTCTTAGCTTTTTTATGCAGTACCTGCCTTTATTAATCACAAAATCCTTTTTGTGATTTCATTGATTGAATCTTTTCATCCTATTTAAGTCAAAGCTTTATCCCACAACACTTATTCTGTTTACACCTCGTATAGTCTTCTTGTCTGAGAAGAATAACTACTCCCACTCAATAGCAGGGCCGCATTTAACCGAATAAAAACAATGGGTTACAGGCGCGATTAGCTGGTTTGTAACTGCCTTGCAAGAATCAAACTCTTTGACCTCAAAATTTGCGTGGCTAACCTACAAAAAATCAAACAGGTACCGTTTGCCCACCTACAAACTTTGTAACTGCGGCGTGAATTTACATTGTCGCACCGTGCGACGGCTATTGCGGTTAGATCTGGCAATGTTGGGCGCTTATGAACATGAGATCAACGATCGGTTCAGCGACAAGATCATCATGCCGGGGGGGATAAGACAAATTAACCACGTTTTTCTGCCGATTACCAAGTATCTTCCCAGCATTGCCTTTCTCGGCGCACCGAATTTCCCTCAAATCTCAATAAAATGTAGCGCTCATTCAATCCCTGGCAGGGTGCCACAGGCCTGAATTCGTGGTTATCTGTTGTTCCGGGCGAGGCCATACCCATCAAAGAGTGCTTATGTCAGAAAAGCTGGGACGAGTGTTCAAAAAAATCTGATGGTAGTGATCGGTTTCTGGTCTGGGAAGCTTCGACCAGTCCCTGATGCTTCTGGATCTTGTGTATCACTTCCTCATCCTCAATACAGGCGATGACCTTCAACTTTCCCCCGCAAATCTCCCGCACGACAATCGGCTGCTTTCACAGTTAGTATTCAAGATCAGACATGGCCTTTGTAGAGGATTCGATCTGGGAAGAGAGACCCCTCGTAACTAGGTCGCTACCTTGAGACAGTGAAGGATACCATTCTGCTGGATCTGGCACTTGGACCTGTCTCCTAAGATTAAAACGAATCTTCGTACGGAGATGAAGTACCGTCCATCAGTTGATCAATCACACGAACAATGGCATCGGCGATCTCTTGCGGCACTTCTTCCTGCAGAAAATGCCCTGCTTCGGTTTCTGTCACTGGCGCATCCGGAAAATTTGATTTCATTGCACCAAGCCCCTTTCCAATGATGGGGTCATTCAACCCCCAGACGATCTCGGCAGGTACCTTGAGGCCAGCCACATAGTCTTCGATAACCTGCATCTGGGGCGTGCTCGGGTGATCCGGCCCATCAGTTACCATTCGCATCAGTGCAAGCGGTGCCTTACTGTTTCCACTGTCTTCCAGTGGTCGTCCGTAAAGTTCTGAAACCTCGGCTGGAATCGAAGTGGGGTCTCCCTGCATGTTGGGGAGTTGCTCAAAGATCGACAGCAGACCTTCCAAGAAAAACTCGCCGAGTATTGGCGTTTTGACCATAGCGTGTGCCTGGGATAGATCAAACTGCTCTGTCGGGGCATTAAAACCCGTATTCATAGCAACCAGGCCTTTCAGGATGTCCGGTTTAAGTGCCAGTGCGCCCATACCTACCGGTCCGCCCCAGTCCTGTCCGACATAGACCACCTGATTGATCTGCAACTGCTCAAGTACACTGGCCATCCAGCGCATGTGGTTATCCAATGTATGTTCACTTGCTGGAATCTTGCTAGAGAAACCAAGACCGACCATCGTCGGCATGATGACGCGTACCTGGTCTGTCGGCAGTGCAGCCGCAACCTTGCGGTAAAGGAAACCCGAGGTCGGGTTGCCGTGCTGAAGATAGACGGGAAAACCTGAACCTACTTCCAGTACATGCACTTTAACGCCCGGTTCCACCTCAACGAGATAACTCTTGTATTCATCGTTGACAAATTTAGCCGCGTAATC
>JAQWQD010000040.1 GCA_029244985.1 Gammaproteobacteria bacterium
CTTGGGGCGATCAAAGGTCTTTATAGATTTGATAATGGCGTTACCATTGGAGGCGTCGCTATGTTTGGAGATATAAGTTTCCAAGACGTACCTGGGGAGGCGAGATACGAAGCTATTATAGGTTATACAACAGTGCCATCAGGTTCTAATTTCGCCCCCTACGCTTTTTTGAGCAAAGGTGCGCGCGCATACTATTCTTCTAGGTCGAATGTTTTGTATCATACTGTGACAGTTGGCACTCGATATATTCTAACTCCGAAAACATATTTAGACACCTCATACAGGCACAGAAATACCAATGATATAAATTGGGAATCAAACCTGTACTCTTTAGGAATAGGCTACAATATTTCGGACAAGTTTACTGTCCAAATAACCGTCGGAAATACTCGGGGAGATTATCACAGTAGTCAAGTAATGCTGTCACTGGTGAGCCGGCTATAGAGTAAGATCTATTATTAATAAGCAAAACATATAAAAGTTGAACATCAAGGTAGGGCTAATTGCTCGTAATAACAATCCTGCGCTACTTTCTTTTTAATGTTCATAGGGTTTGATCACTTTCACCAATATATTGATAATGTCGACCCTTTAAAATTTTGTTCTGGAGTAATTTATGTTCAGTCACATAGTGCTGGGTGCCAATGATACAGAGGCATCTAAGAAATTTTATGACGCGATACTCAGTTGTTTAGGTTATGAAGCTGGAAATCAGTTAGAGTCCGGCCGTACGCTATACAACTATGGGAAAGGTGTTTTTTTTGCATTTACCAAACCATTGGATGGGTCCCCTGCAAATTGTGGTAATGGAAGTACAATTAGTTTTAGCGCCGAGAGCTTTGCTGCTATTGACGCGTGGCATGCGGCAGGTCTGAAAAATGGTGGCACTGAGTGTGAAGATCCGCCAGGTGAACGAGATTTTGGTGGTGCTAAACTTTATCTGGCCTATTTACGAGACCCTTCTGGCAACAAAATAGCAGCCCTCTGTAATTTAAGCGACTAATGATGCACAAGAAGGATTGATGAGGGGTGCTGTCGTGATTATCGGTAAATAAGCGGAAACATACGCCATAGATTCGATTGATACTTTTTAGGATGTGCGTTCAAGGCGCAGGCGCCTGGGTTGCATTAAATAGCTTCGCATTCAAATAGCTGCGTGGTTACCAATTCGCGATAAAACGTATTAGGTGTAATTGAACCACCTAGTTGCGAAAGTGCCGCTTGTCCATTTGTGGGATTGAGGACTAGAAAGTCATACGCTAACCCATTGCTTCTGGTGCAGGATATGAATTTTCCGCTAATCTCGTTAGCATATTCCTCGCATACAAGTGAGATATCTTCGGAATTTAATGTTAAATGAGAGTTGGCCCCATCAATTTTTAACATCAGTCCTTTTATCGGAATTCTGGTGCTTTCCCACCTATACCCTTCTTCTGTGTTCCAATTGAATCCAGCGGCATTTGTACCCTGACAGGTCCAAAATTCAGTTGCTTGGCCTTCGAGAGTGGCAGGAATTAGACTTATCAGCCAAAATAATTTCTTCACCGAATTAACGCCATTTGTCTTTGAGAATTTCGATCTGGGTTTACCTTCTGGCAATACAATAATTTTAAACTGAGTAAAATTACTTATAGTTGATAGAACCTACTGCCCATCATCGAACATAAGTCCCCTATGTGCGTCGTGGTTTTCTGCGAGATCAGCAAGATCAGCCAGTGCGTCAGCGAATTCTTTGTTTGTTAACATCAGGGTAAGCATTTCGTTTTGCAACTTTTCAAAATCTTGTGCCAACATTCCAGCCAAGTCTCCCTGGGTGAAACCTACTCCAATGCCTTGTCTGGCATCCCGTGTTAGTTCTACCCGTCGTTCTCTCATGAACCTAGGTTCACACTCTCGCTTCATCATGTAGGTTCCAGTTGGCCTACGCTTGGTACAAATAATGTCCATTCTTCTAGAGCTATTATTGGCATTAAAAAAACCGAATATTTCGTTCTCCTTCTCAGTAATACGAAGTCGTAACCTGCTTAGGGATTCTTGACCTACTACTGTTATCTCTTCGATAGGCCTTGGTGCTACTGCTGCTTCATCTGATGTGCTAGCTTCTTGTGCAGAAACAGTGGTAACGGCTAGGCCGAAAATAAAGCAAAATGCTATTATTCCTTGCAGGAATAAATCCATAGCTTTATTGAGATTAGATGGGCTAGCTTGAACAGCCTCTAGAGACGCTGATGTATTCAGCTGATTAGTCTTCTTCATTGGGTGCATTCATTTCTGACTCTTCAGCCTGTATCTTGCTTAGCTCATTTTGATACTCTTCCTCAGATAACGCATGCCAACCAATGCATTTTCCTGTTGGACTTCTTCCACATCCACATTCCATGGTTAACACCTTACTATTATTTTTGTTAGTAGTTTGGACCGTTTTGACATTATTGTCATCGGGTTATGTTTTTTAGTATCCAAAGGCCTAGCCATGTGCTCACTATTGCCTTAAGTGTTTGGTGTAAAATTATCGGCAAAGAAAACACCCAGTCTAAGAGAGCATTCCAGACCCATGTGTATAACCACTCAATAATAGGAAGTAAGAAGCCAAGATAGTTTCTAAAAAATTCGATATTTGATAGTGACAAAATACTATAATCGGTAACGGCAACAATGCCGATACCCCACAAAACCAATGCTACTTGGAAAGGAGTTGTCCAAATGCAAATGTAAGCAAACACTCTTAAAAAAGAAATCATTCCTCGTCCCTCTCAGTATTTATGCCAACTTTTTATGTCTCGAATAGCGGGATTATTTTTGCCTAGGGTTAGCTTGTATAAATTTTACTATCAGTCGCGCCCAACGTTGGTTTTTCTGATTATTTCTTCTACGTGGTTAGTTAAAGGTGCTCGGGTAATCAGCCGCATCCGCTGGTTGATAAGAATCAAAACTGGGACTAAAAATTGGCGCTTCACCACTGAATTTTGCGTTTTGCTCTAGAGTTTTTAATTGCTGAACTGATAAACAGGTCTTTGGATTACGTCTAAAGCTCATCCCTCGCCAATCCTCATCTTCAGCTTCTTCTCGAAAAGAAATTGCACCAGAAAATATGTGCCAACCATCAACTTCTTCCCTGCAAATAATTTTTTCGTCAAAAGATGCGGAGGCGTTGTACAAAGCTAATTCAGATTCATTCATTATTTCAAAGGATGGCCTAAGTTCCCCCGCGCAAGAGGGTAAACTGACCAGGGCAATGGCAAGTAACAGATAGCGGTTAATCATGATTAACTTCCTGTTTCTAGAATCTAGCATTGCTGCTTTAGGTCGGGATTATTTTAGCTTCTTATTCATCTTACAAGTAATTAAACAATTGTTCTAGAAAATAAGCGGCTTTTAACCTGTAGCGCAGTCTGCTGAGCGCGTAATGCGCTTTATTTGGAGAAATTACTACCTGTAGGGCGCTATGAAATAGAATTCTGCAGTCGGACACCTTTTTTCACATTATCGGTTATAGTGTGAGCGCTTATGCTTATAAAAAAATTACACAAAATAATAAAATTGGAATGTTCTGTAGGCGCCTTTTTAATCGAACCATTACAAATGGTGAGATATATTTTATATTGACATGGCTTCCCTTGATTTTTTTGGAGATGAATCGTTAAGAGAAGTTAATGCGAGGTTAGTATCGCTGGTAACAAATACAAACTTTCATGAAACGATACCCTAGTTTCGCCCAGACAATTAATGGGTTGACGAAGTATTATTATTTTACTCTCTGTCGAATAATTGGCAGTAAATTTTAGAAAAAAATCTAGACAAATTGAAACTCGATATTTGTAGAGTAATACTTAGGAAATCTAAATAGAGGAGAGATTGTATGAATTGGGAAGCATTAGGAGCGATCGGTGAAATTATAGGAGCAGTAGCTGTTTTAGGTACACTGTTCTATTTGGCCGCGCAAATTAAAATGCAAAATCATCAGCTAGAAAAATCTAATGAAAATGTAACCGCACAATTATCAATTGATATAAATAATATGATTATTAATAACTCTGATGCCTTGATGCGAGACAAGGAATTTGTGGAGATTTATCAGAAAGGCTTAAGTAATCAGCGATTAGATGAGACTGAGACAATTCAATTCTCTCAATTTGTGAACAGGTGGGTAGCGCTTTGCGAGTCAGTAATAGTTGCAAATAAGGCAGAGGTAATGTTCTCTGGCGATTACGACCTAGATTTTCTATACGGTAATCCTTACATCCATAAACTTATAAACACAGATGTTGGAGAGCGTTGGTTTAGCGAGGAGGCGCCACTAATATATAGCGAGGATTTCTTGACAAAAGTTTCAAATTTTAGGAATAAAGGTGAATCAGCTCTCCTGCTTTAGAAGAATAAAAACGGTTGGTTCAACTCGACTCGCAATATTCCTAGCCGTTTGGAGTTCAGTCTTTCGGTGATCTTTTTAATTCATTTGAGTAGGTTATTGAGTGGGTCTAGAAGGATTGCCAGCGCAGCCTCATCGGGCTAACCTATGCTCCTGTCAGCTATTAATTGAGGAAAGGTGCCCCAAATGGACCGACGTAAGTTTATGAACAGGGCGGCTGCGGTGGCAGCTGCAAGCTTCACGGCTGAAATGACGTTAAGTCAGCGTGCAGAGGCCTTCGAAGGAGTAATGATCCAAGGGCTTCCTTATCATGTGGGCAGGCCCGTAATTTGTGACCCTGATCGAGAACGTTCTATGGCACCTCCTGGGAGCAGAATTGGGGGAGGGGGCGCCCCTTCGGCGAAGCTGGTAGCTGGTATGGACGATCCTCGCCTGCCACCCATGCCCAAGAAACCGACTTTGCTGGATTTCTATCGTTATCGAATTCCGAATCCTTCGCATTTGTTGCAAAGCGCTAACCTCGCAATGAGAAATGGTATGGATGAGAAAGTCATCCTCGCCTGTCTGCTGCATGATATTTCTGTCGAAGGGTTTTTACGCACCGACCATGGGTTCTGGGGCTCCCAACTTGTTACTCCCTACGTTGACGAAGAGGTCTCTTGGGCAATTCAGAAACACCAGGCGCTGCGGTTCTTTGCCGATGAGTCGGTAGGTTATGAATATCCTGCCGCTTATCGGGAGTGGTTCGGCTATGACTACCAGGTGGAGCCATGGGTGCAAGCCGAATACGATGAAGCGCGCAATCATCGCTGGTATATGACTTCTCGCCTGATTACTTTGAATGATCTCTACTCTTTCGATCCCGATGTCACCGATATTGAAATCGATCAATTTGAAGATGTGGTGGGCAGAAATTTCAAGCAACCCAAAGAGGGATTAGGGTTCGATGGGTCACCGGTGGCTCATATGTGGCGCACGATGATTTGGCCTCATAGCTGGCTTTAGTGAGTGTATTAAATGGTGGATGTTTGCTACCAATTCAGACTTCCACTTATTGTCTTCAGGTTCATAGGTATTTTTTAGCAATTATGGTTATCAATTCAGCTAGGAAACCAATGACCATGCCCAACATGCCGCAAATAACAGGCAAAACTATTACGGCCCCAAATGCCATTGCGGTTCCGGCATTAAGACCGATCGTTAACAGATCGGCTATCAGTCCTCCTATCGAATAAAATAAGCCTGCTAATAGCCCAAATAGAGACATCTGTTTAGCTAGTACTTTACCCCATATATTCTTCAAGCTCTTTTCCTAATGGGTCTGATCTCAATAGCATGCTCCTCAGCGCAATTCAGCTTGCGTCTTGGTAAAGTACAACATAATCCGCTTATCCTTACGTTCTATTACTTTCCTTTACAGGCGATATCTAATAATAAGGTATTATGAATTGCATAAAATTTATTTGGTAGGAGGAAGTCATGGTCGCAAAAATATTATCTGGTCTAGTTGGTGCAATAATGCTCATTTCAGCAATAAATTGGATTATTGATCCAGTTTCTGCTGCAGCAAGTCTTCAAATTACAGAAAGTCTAAGTGCTGTTGGGGGCGAAACTTTATTAGGGAGAAATACGCTAATAGGTGATTTTACTTCTTTCTTTTTTGCTGCTGGAATTTTGTCCTGTATTGGATCTTATAGGAATGAATATGAATGGCTATACGGGCCTTTAGCTTTGCTGGGGTCAGCTGCGTTATTTAGACTAAGCGCAGGCGCTATGCATGGAACTGAATTTTGGTTACCTGGAATAATGTCAGAGATTCTCTTTTCTATCATGCTTATTGCTAGTATAACTTTGATGAAAAAGTCTACCGTCTAGTTTGGCGGAGGCCATTTATGTGACACCACAGATAGCCCAAAGCTCTACAAAGGCTTAACTGGTATCCCTCAGCTTTCTGATGGCCTCAAGGTGCATTGATATATTGGACGGGAGGAGACGGTTTCGTTGTCTTTAATTGTTATAATACCAACTTAGAATTACTAAAGCTGATTTTGGAAAAAATCTGAAAAAATGGAGTTGGAAAAATGAAAGATAAAACAATGAAGATAGTACTTGGGATTATTGCGGTTAATCTGACTATTCAAACTGTGAAAGATATTGATGTATTCCCGGCTGCCTATGCTCAGAGCGGTGTGCAGAAAGTGGCAATTTGCGATGAATCCGGCGCTTCGTGCGCGGGAATAATAGTTAATCCCCAATATGACAGCAACGGGAGCGTACTTGGTGCAACAAGAGCAGTTCGTGTTTCTGAGGACTCAAACGCTTTAAGCTTCTAGCCTCGGAAAAATTTTATCCTCTATAACAGCAGATAAATTATGGATCGCGATACATTTAGAAATCAATGGAAAGAACTGCGGGTTGCTGGTGTCACTTATAGCTCGCTCACCGAATGGTTGAAAATAATTTCTAAATTGAAAGAATTAGGTCTGTCGGATGAAGCAATTACAACTCTTTTAAAAACTATCAAAGAAGAGGTTTCTGAGCGCCATAAAAAAGGCAACAACAATAACCGACAAAATACTTAAGTCCAGTTTTTCGCAAAAGGAAATGAAAAAAAATGATAAGGATAGTAAGGGGTAGATAAATTCTAGAGCATGCATTTATTCTAGAAAGCGATTTTCTTTTGTCAGTAGTGGCTAGGTGGTACATAATTTCTAGAACAATCATTTAGATATTTGTAGTGTGACTTGTCATACTTTTACCGAAAGGCATCATGGATAAACTACTAATAATAATCCTGCGCTGCTCCAAGTTATGGGTGCTACTGCATCCTCACGCTAAATCCCAGGCGGAACGAAGATGATGAAGCCATTGAAAATTAGCTTACTGGTGGTCGGCGCCCTCATAGTTGGGACACTCTTGACAATACGCGTGACCGGGTTGGCGCCGGGGCATCCCAGTGCCGAGGAGTACGCGAATGCCGGTCGATCAGCCAGGCCGGGATTGTGGTTGGCGGGGGAGGTTGCCCGTGAGGCGGTGACGAATTGGGACTGGGTCAACGAGTTCAGTGACGCGTTCGGCGAGAACGGAACCGAGCTTGAGACTCGTACCTGGTACGGTATCCCCCACTCCGTCACTGTCCTATTGGTTCCACGTGAAGACAAACTCTACCTGATGTCGAGTGCACAAACATTCAGACTGAACAATGAGTTCCCGTATGGCAAGGCGTGGTGGAGAAACGTCGAGCGTGATCCCCGTGTGCGCCTGAAGATTGGCGGAAAGATCTACGAAATGACAGTGGTATTGATCCAAGACCGGGCCGAAGTTGCTCGATTGCGAGGGGGGAGCGACCCTATCGTGAAAGAGACGGATGCCGACGGGAATGAATACATCGCTGAGGAGTGGCACTATTGGCGGGTTTTTCAGCGAAATGTGCCAGAATATGGAACAGGGTTGGCGCCGTGAATTCCGGCTCAGTAACTACTCTCGTCCAATAGGCTGCAGAGGTTTGGTTAGAAGAGGTTAGATGAATCTAGAATTGATTAACCGAATGACTGGTACCAGCGGGCGGATTCAATTAGTGCTGAATTCATTAGCCTGTAGCCGTTTTGTCCAACTTTATATACCAAACTATATACCAACGAAACGTTAATGCCCCCCTTCAAACGCATTGAAGTGGCCCTGATAATTAG
>JAQWQD010000066.1 GCA_029244985.1 Gammaproteobacteria bacterium
TGTTGAGATGGTAATGCCAGGTGACAACATTAAGATGACAGTTGAAATGATTGCACCGATTGCGATGGATGAAGGGTTACGTTTCGCTATTCGTGAAGGTGGTCGCACAGTTGGTGCCGGCGTTGTCGCTAAGATAATCGAATAATTTCAGTCAATAAATGGTTAAGCCAGCATACCCCAAAAGGTGCGCTGGCTTTGTCGTCTCAAGGGATACGCGCATAACAGCAGATTTATTAAGATTGGATAGGATTGCGATCCTTGAGGAGTCAAGTTCTCGAGTCAATAAGAGCAATTGATGGGAGATTATTTCTCGACACGCTAATCTTCGAGCAACTGAGCGTTGCTAAGAATGACGAAAAGTTTAGAGAAAAGAATTAAATAGTATCGAGTTGATGTAGGCCAGTAGCTCAATTGGCAGAGCAGCGGTCTCCAAAACCGCAGGTTGGGGGTTCGATTCCCTCCTGGCCTGCCACTTAAAGGCAGGCAGAAAAATATGAGTACTGCTAACTATTAAGGCTTGAATAGACAAACTAATGTCAGAAAAATTTGATAGCGAAGGCAATAACCTGGATTTGGTTAAGTGGATAATCGTAGCCATTATTGTGGCTGCAGGAGTTTACGTAAATTCCTATTTTTCGGCTGAATCTTTGTTGTTTAGAACGATTGGGTTATTGATAGCTGCTGGCGCGGCAGGCTGGATTGCGGCACAAACAGACAGAGGACGTTCCTTTGTAAATCTTTGCTTAGAGGCGAGGGTGGAAATTCGTAAGGTCGTTTGGCCTACCAGACAGGAAACCACGCAGACAACTATAGTAGTTTTAATTGTCATTTTTATTGTGGCAATAATTCTTTGGCTGCTCGATGCACTTCTGGGTAGTGTAATTTCATCCTTTATCACGTAGAGGGAATTAATGGCTAAGCGCTGGTATGTAGTCCACGCCTACTCGGGCTATGAAAAAAAGGTGATGCATGCACTGGGAGAACGTATCAGTCTTTCGGGAATGGATGATTACTTTGACGAAGTGCTCGTGCCCACGGAAGAAGTACTTGAGATACGGGCAGGTCAAAAACGTAAGAGTGAGAGAAAGTTCTTTCCTGGTTACGTCCTAGTACATATGGAATTGAATGATGACACTTGGCATCTAGTTAAAGAGACCCCAAGGGTTATGGGTTTTATCGGTGGAACAGCAGAAAGACCTGCTCCAATTAGTGATAAAGAAGCAAACAAGATCCTTCAGAGAATGGAGGATAGTGAAGAGACTCCAACTCATAAGACAATTTATGAGCCAGGAGAAATGGTTCGTGTTACTGACGGCCCATTTAATGATTTCACTGGTACCGTTGAAGAGGTGAACTATGAAAAGAGTCGCCTTCGCGTTGCAGTATTAATTTTTGGTAGATCTACACCAGTTGAACTTGAGTTCGGCCAAGTGGAGAAAAGCTAGCTACATTGTGTTCTTGGAACCAGCCAGTTTCATGAGCATGTAAAAAGTCGAATCTCTTCTTTTAATAAGAAGAAAAACGCCGGGGAGCTGAAATCCCTGAGGTTAGATAATTAAACAGATAGCTCATTCAATTTAGTTTGAGTTGAGCGTCTGGATAGGCCTCAGAAGCTTTAAGCGCTCGTACCCAAATAGGAGAGTTATCAATGGCTAAAAAAGTACTGGCTTATATCAAGCTGCAAGTTGCCGCTGGACAAGCCAATCCAAGTCCACCTGTTGGTCCAGCGCTTGGGCAACATGGTGTGAACATAATGGATTTCTGTAAGGCGTTTAACGCTCAGACTCAGGGAATGGAGCCTGGATTACCAATTCCGGTAGTGATTACAGTTTATGCGGATCGAAGTTTTACCTTTATTACCAAGACTCCACCAGCATCTGTATTGCTGCGCAAGGCTGCGGGTTTGAAAAAAGGTAGCGGAAGACCAAATACTGAAAAAGTAGGCAAAGTAAATCGGGCCCAGCTAGAAGATATAGCGACGCAAAAGATGGCCGATCTTACTGCGGCAGATATGAATGCGGCAGTTAGAACAATTGCTGGAAGTGCGCGCAGCGCCGGAATTGAAGTCGAGGGGGTAGATTAAAATGGCAAAGCTATCCAAAAGACGAAAGCAAATGGCTGAAAAAATCGAAATAGGGAAAAACTACTCGATTGATGAAGCGGTATCTCTAATATCTGAATTTGCTTCCGGAAAATTTACCGAATCACTAGATGTCGCAATAAATCTTGGTGTTGATCCACGTAAATCTGATCAAGTTATTCGAGGTTCTACCATTTTGCCTGCCGGTACAGGCAAAGATGTAAAAGTCGCCGTTTTTGCCCAAGGTGCTAATGCCGACAAAGCTACGGCAGCGGGAGCTGATATTGTGGGCTTCGAAGACTTAGCAGAATCTATCCAAGGTGGAAACCTAGATTTCGATGTAGTCATTGCAACTCCAGACGCAATGCGTGTTGTCGGCAAATTAGGAACGGTACTTGGCCCGAGAGGATTAATGCCAAATCCTAAAGTAGGAACAGTGACGCCTGATGTGGAAACTGCTGTTAAAAATGCTAAAGCGGGTCAGGTCCGTTATCGAACTGACAAGAATGGCATTGTCCACGGGGGTATTGGCAAAGTTGGATTCGATGGTGACGCGGTGAAATCAAACCTTGAAGCACTGATTGCTGACTTACAGAAGTCAAAACCTTCTTCAGCAAAAGGTGTCTTTATAAAGAAGGTAGTGTTGTCATCGACTATGGGGCCCGGTCTCTTAATTGATCAATCGTCTCTAACGATTTAATAAAAACTGAAATTCCGAGAACTAGAATTTTTAGTTCTCCAATGACTTTGTGGTATCGCCTACTGGTGATTCCATCAAAGACCGTAGGCGAGACAGCAGATTGAAGTCGCTAGCTCTTAATTTCCTACGCAGATGGTGAAACCAGATCCAGACTGTCGTCTGAGAATCTTATCACCAAACAGAACGGGTACTTGTTATTTGAGTACTTTTAACTGAACTGGCAACGGTTCAACTAAGTGAGGTTAAAACAAGTGGCAATTGGACTTGAAGACAAGAAACTAATCGTTTCGGAGGTCAATCAGGCTGCTGCTAGTGCCATGTCTGCTGTGCTCGCTGATTATCGCGGGGTCAACGTAGATGAGCTTACTGCACTTCGAAAAACTGCACGAGAAAATAAGGTCTATCTTCGCGTTGTTCGCAACACATTGTTGAAGTTAGCGGTAGAAGATACTGAGTTCGCGTGTATTCAAGAAGTTTTAGTAGGCCCAACTCTGCTCGCATTATCTCAAGAAGATCCCGGAGCCGCTGCTCGTGTGCTTAAGGATTTTGCAAAAGAAAATACAGAGTTTGAGATAAAGGCACTTTCTGTAGGAGGCAAGTTACTGGAAGCTAATCAGATCGACGTGTTGGCGAAACTACCAACCCTTGATCAGGCTAGATCCATGTTAATGAGTGTCATGTTGGCACCAGTAACGAAGCTTGCACGTACAGTGAATGAAGTTCCTTCCAAGGTTACTCGCGCCGTTGCGGCAGTGAGAGATCAGAAGCAGGAAGCAGCCTAATTTCATAAATAACCGTGTTTAATTAATTTTTAGTTTAGGAGATAAGAGTTATGGCTCTATCTAAAGAAGAAGTTTTAGATGCAATTGCTGATATGTCAGTAATGGATGTTGTTCAACTAGTTGAAGCGATGGAAGAAAAATTCGGCGTTTCAGCAGCTGCGGCTGTTGCTGCAGCACCTGTTGCCGCTGTTGGTGGCGACGCTGCCCCAGCTGAAGAAAAAGACGAGTTTGATATCGTTCTTGCAGCGACAGGCGAGAAGAAAGTAAACGTCATTAAAGCAGTTCGAGGGATTACGGGCCTTGGTTTGAAAGAAGCCAAGGCGCTTGTAGATGGAGCGCCTTCAACTATTAAAGAGGCGGCACCAAAAGCAGAAGCGGAAGAAGCCAAGAAAGCACTGGAAGAAGCTGGCGCCTCCGTTGAGCTTAAGTAAGAAGCGACAGTTGTAACAGACTAACGGCAAGCATTTTTTATGCTTGGCGTTAGTCTGTTTGGAATTTTTTGTCGGAGAAAACTCCCGATAACGGATGTTTGATGATGTAACCGTTGTCAAAATTGGCAGAGTAAATCTGTCAGCAGTAATTACTAATGCAAACCGCATTTGTTGAGAGTACATAACGCTAGGAACACAACATGGCCTATTCGTATACAGAGAAAAAACGTATTCGTAAGAATTTCGGAAAGCTGCCAAGCGCAATGGATATTCCTTATTTATTGTCTATCCAAATCGATTCTTACAGACAATTTACTCAGGCTGGTACCTCAGTCGAGGAACGCTTAGATCAAGGCTTACACGCCGCGTTCAAATCTGTATTTCCTATTGTCAGCTATTCCGGCAAAGCAGTTCTGGAGTATGTGAGCTATGACTTAGGAAAACCCGCTTTTGATGTAAAAGAATGTCAGTTGAGAGGTTCGACTTATTCGGTTTCTCTGCGCGTAAAAGTCCGGTTGATTCTTTATGATAAAGAATCAACAACTCAAACTATTAAAGATATCAAAGAGCAAGAAGTTTATATGGGTGAAATCCCATTAATGACTGATTCTGGTACTTTTGTGATTAATGGCACCGAGCGTGTTGTTGTATCACAATTGCATAGATCGCCTGGTGTATTTTTTGATCATGACCGTGGGAAAACTCATAGCTCAGGCAAATTACTCTATTCCGCTCGAGTAATACCTTACCGTGGCTCTTGGTTAGACTTTGAGTTTGATCCTAAAGATATGGTTTATGTTCGAATCGATCGTCGCCGTAAATTACCTGCGACTATACTCTTGAGGTCTTTGGGATATAGCTCCGAGGAAATTTTAGGAATGTTCTACGAGAACAATACCTTCAAAATATCTCAAAAGAAAGATCAAGAATCAGAAATTAAACTACAGCTTATTCCTGCTCGTTTGCGCGGCGAAGTACTTACTTTTCCTGTTAAAGATAAGAAGGGTAAAGTGATTGTGGAAGAAGGACGCCGCATTACGTCACGGCATATTAGGCAGATGGAAACAGCTAAGCTAACTGAACTAATTGTAAGCAATGACTATTTAGTTGGTATTTCGCTCGCTAAAGATATTGTCAACGAAGAAACTGGCGAAGTAATATTTCCTTGTAATACAGAACTCACCGACGAGTTGATCGCTGAATTTGTCGAGGCCGGTGTAAAAGGTTTTGAGACAATCTACACGAATGATCTAGATTGCGGGCCATTTGTATCTGATACATTGCGCATAGATTCAACTACTTCCAAATTGGAAGCCATGGTTGAAATCTATCGCATGATGCGCCCGGGTGAGCCGCCTACCAAGGAGTCTGCTGAGAACTTATTTTCTAATTTGTTCTTTGCTCCAGAGCGTTATGATTTATCGGCCGTTGGTCGAATGAAATTTAACCGACGACTAGGTCGACCTGAATCTAAAGGCCAATCAGTACTAAGCAAAGAAGATATTGTTGATGTGCTTAAGACTTTGGTTGGTATCCGCAATGGGTTTGGTTCTGTCGACGATATTGATCATCTAGGCAATCGCCGTATCCGCTCTGTGGGTGAGATGGCAGAGAATCAGTTCAGAGTTGGATTGGTTCGAGTTGAGCGTGCGGTTAAAGAACGCCTAAGCATGGCAGATTCTGAAGGCTTAATGCCGCAAGATATGATTAATGCGAAACCAGTTGCGGCGGCAATCAAAGAATTTTTTGGCTCCAGTCAGCTTTCTCAATTCATGGATCAAAACAATCCACTGTCAGAGGTTACGCATAAACGTCGAGTGTCAGCGCTTGGGCCAGGCGGCCTTACGCGAGAAAGAGCAGGTTTTGAAGTGCGCGATGTGCATCCGACTCATTATGGTCGAGTTTGCCCCATCGAGACGCCTGAAGGGCCAAATATTGGTCTGATCAATTCGCTGGCAACCTACGCCCGAACCAATCACTACGGCTTTCTAGAAAGCCCTTATCGTAAAGTTGTAAACAACAAAGTTACTGATGAGATCGATTACTTGTCGGCGATCGATGAGAGCGACTTTGTTATCGCTCAAGCCAGTGCCGAGTTAGATAAGAAGCGTGGATTTGTAGATAACCTGGTAACTGTGCGTTACAAGGGTGAAACTACCTTAAAGGCCCGGGAAGAAGTGGACTATATGGATGTTGCGCCACAGCAGATGGTATCTGTTGCCGCTGCTCTAATTCCATTTTTGGAGCATGATGATGCCAATCGCGCACTAATGGGGTCAAACATGCAGCGCCAAGCTGTTCCAACATTGAAGACCGAGAAGCCTTTAGTGGGAACTGGCATGGAGCGCAATGTCGCTAGCGACTCAGGGGTGTGTGTTGTTGCATTCCGCGGTGGGGTCATTGAATCTGTAGACGCTGCTAGAATTATCGTTCGTGTGAATGATGAAGAAACGGATGCTGGAGAAGCGGGCGTAGATATCTATAACCTGACTAAATACACCCGCTCGAATCAGAATACTTGCATTTCTCAAAAACCTCTGGTTAAAGACGGCGATGCCATTGCGCGCGGTGATATTCTAGCTGATGGGCCATCCATCGATATGGGTGAGCTTGCCTTGGGTCAGAATATGCGCATCGCGTTTATGCCTTGGAATGGTTATAACTTCGAAGACTCAATTCTTATTTCGGAACGAGTAGTTAAAGAAGATCGATTTACTACCATTCACATACAAGAACTAACCTGTGTAGCACGAGATACCAAGCTTGGTTCAGAAGAAATTACGGGTGATATTCCAAATGTTGGTGAAGGCGCGCTCGGCAAGCTCGATGAGGCCGGTATTGTTTATATTGGAGCCGAAGTAAACGCCGGAGATATTCTAGTTGGAAAGGTCACTCCAAAAGGAGAAACCCAATTAACGCCAGAAGAGAAACTCCTTCGGGCTATTTTTGGTGAGAAGGCGTCTGATGTTAAGGATACATCCTTGAGGGTTCCTACAAGTGTTAAGGGAACCGTAATAGATGTTCAAGTCTTTACGCGTGACGGTCTCGAAAAAGACCAACGAGCTATCGAAATTGAGCGATCTCAATTGTTGAAAGTTAGAAAAGACATCGATGATGAATATCGGATTGTCGAAGCAGCAACTTTCGAGCGGTTACAAAAATCGCTTGTCGGCAAAGTGGTGGCTGGCGGTCCTAAATTGAAGAAAGGACAGAAGATTACTAATGATTACTTGAACGAACTTCCACAAGACGATTGGTTCAAGCTAAGAATGTCTAACGATTCTTTGAATAAGCAATTAGAGCGTGCGGAAGAGCAGTTGAAAGAGCGCAGCAAGGAACTTGATGAGCGCTTTGAAGACAAGAAGAAAAAGCTTACTCAAGGCGACGATTTGGCGCCAGGGGTTTTAAAGATTGTTAAGGTCTATCTTGCTATTAAGCGCCGCATTCAACCTGGCGATAAAATGGCGGGACGCCATGGTAACAAAGGTGTTATTTCTGTGATTATGCCAGTAGAAGATATGCCATACGATGAAAAAGGTGAGCCTGTGGATATTGTGCTAAACCCATTGGGCGTGCCATCGCGGATGAATGTTGGACAGGTTCTTGAAACACACCTTGGTGCTGCTTCGAAAGGACTTGGATTAAAGATCGGTAAATTAATTGATGCGCAAAAGAAAGTAACCGAAGTTCGTAAACTTATCACTGAGGTATACAACAAAATCGGCCAGCGCACAGAAGACATCAAAGGCCTTGAAAACGAGGAAATCCTGGAACTGGCAGAAAATCTCCGAGAAGGCGTACCGATGGCTACACCTGTATTTGACGGAGCTGCAGAGGCGGAAATCAAGGAGATGTTAAAGCTAGCTGATATGGATGATAGTGGTCAGGTCACACTCTTTGATGGTCGAACTGGTGACGCCTTTGATCGACAAATAACTGTTGGCATCATGTACATGCTTAAGCTGAATCACTTGGTTGATGATAAGATGCACGCTCGATCGACAGGCTCCTATAGCTTGGTAACTCAGCAACCACTTGGTGGCAAAGCGCAATTTGGAGGTCAACGCTTCGGAGAGATGGAAGTGTGGGCGCTAGAAGCTTATGGCGCTGCTTACACCTTGCAAGAAATGTTAACCGTAAAGTCGGATGACGTTGCTGGGCGCACCAAAATGTATAAAAACATTGTGGATGGCGATCATAGAATGGAGCCCGCAATGCCGGAATCGTTTAACGTTTTAGTCAAAGAAATACGGTCTCTCGGGATTGATATGGAATTAGATGTTAGTAAGTAATTCGGTTGCGAAAATCGGACATGCGTGCTATCCGAATTGCACTATAAATTTTTGAGCCCGCATTCTTTGCAGAATGCGGCTGGAGAGGAAATAGAATGAAAGACCTATTAGGGTTGCTTAAATCTCAATCACCATCTGATGAGTTTGATTCCATTCGAATTGGGTTAGCATCACCGGAAATGATCAGAGCATGGTCATTTGGTGAGGTTAAGAAACCAGAAACAATTAACTATCGTACGTTTAAACCAGAACGAGACGGTTTGTTCTGTGCAAAGATTTTCGGTCCAGTGAAGGATTACGAATGCCTGTGTGGTAAGTACAAGCGTCTTAAGCATCGTGGTGTTATCTGTGAAAAGTGTGGTGTAGAAGTTGCTCTTTCTAAGGTTCGCCGTGACCGTATGGGTCACATCGAACTGGCTAGCCCGGTGGCTCATATCTGGTTTTTAAAGTCGCTACCTTCAAGAATTGGTTTGTTGCTTGATATGACTTTGAGGGATATTGAGCGAATTCTTTACTTTGAGTCTTTTGTGGTGACAGAGCCTGGTATGACTACCTTGGAAAAGGGGCAGTTGCTTACCGATGAGCAATATTACGAAGCCATGGAAGAATTTAGTGATGAATTCGAAGCCAAAATGGGTGCCGAAGCCGTACAAGCCCTTATGAAAGACATGGACGTAGAAGCTGAAGTGGCTCGACTTCGCGAAGAAATTCCTGCGACAAATTCTGAAACTAAACTTAAAAAACTATCGAAGCGGTTAAAGCTACTGGAAGCGTTCCTATCTTCTGGCAATAAGCCTGAATGGATGGTGATGACAGTTTTGCCTGTATTACCACCTGATCTGCGTCCTCTGGTGCCTCTCGACGGCGGCCGTTTCGCAACTTCTGATCTAAACGATCTTTATCGCCGTGTAATTAACAGGAATAACCGATTGAAGCGTCTTCTCGATCTGAATGCTCCGGACATTATTGTTCGCAATGAAAAGCGGATGTTACAGGAAGCAGTAGACGCACTTCTTGATAACGGTCGTCGAGGTAGAGCGATTACCGGCTCTAATAAAAGACCACTTAAATCGTTGGCTGACATGATCAAAGGAAAACAAGGTCGATTCCGTCAGAACCTACTCGGGAAGCGTGTGGACTATTCGGGTCGTTCGGTGATCGTAGTTGGCCCTACCTTGAGACTGCATCAATGTGGTCTGCCTAAGAAAATGGCACTAGAATTATTTAAGCCATTTATTTTCGGCAAACTAGAACGTCGGGGCCTTGCTACTACTATTAAAGCCGCCAAGAAGATGGTGGAAAGAGAGACAGCAGAAGTCTGGGATATTCTTGCTGAGGTGATTCGAGAGCACCCAGTATTACTTAATCGTGCTCCTACGCTTCACCGTCTGGGTATTCAGGCTTTCGAACCAGTATTAATTGAAGGTAAGGCGATTCAATTACATCCATTGGTGTGTGCTGCTTACAATGCAGACTTCGATGGTGACCAAATGGCGGTGCATGTACCGTTGACTTTAGAAGCTCAGCTTGAAGCTCGGACTCTAATGATGTCAACCAACAACATTCTTGCGCCTGCGAATGGTGAGCCAATCATTGTGCCATCTCAGGATGTTGTTTTAGGTTTATATTACATGACGCGTGAGCGCGTAAATGCGAAAGGTGAAGGTATGATCTTCGCTGACGCGAGAGAAGTGCAACGTGCTTATGATACCAAGCAAGTGCATTTACAAGCACGGATTAAGGTGCGCATTCAAGAAGTCATTGTTGATGATGAAGGTAACAAGGAATCTAACAGCGAGATTGTGGATACCACAGTAGGTCGTGTGTTGCTATACAATATTGTGCCTGAAGGCTTGCCATTTTCGATGGTCAATCAGAAGATGGCCAAGAAGCCTATTTCCCAGATTCTGAATGCCTGCTATCGAAATGTTGGTTTAAAAGAATCAGTTATCTTTGCTGACCAATTGATGTATACGGGTTATGCCTATTCAACGCGTTCTGGCTCTTCAATTGGTGTTAACGATTTTGTAATTCCGGATGAGAAGGCTGCCATTATCGGCCAGGCCAATTCAGAAGTAGAAGAAATTGAGGCACAGTTTGCTTCCGGTCTTGTAACTCAAGGCGAGAAGTACAACAAGGTTATAGATATTTGGTCGCGAGCCAATGACATTGTAGCGAAATCAATGATGGAGGGTTTATCTAGCGAACCTGTTATTAATAAAGAGGGCAAAGAAGAACAACAAGAATCTTTTAATTCAGTTTATGTCTACGCCGATTCAGGTGCTAGAGGCTCTCCAGCGCAGATTCGACAATTAGCGGGAATGCGCGGCCTTATGGCGCGTCCAGACGGCTCAATTATTGAAACGCCTATTACGGCAAATTTCCGCGAAGGTCTTAGCGTATCTCAGTACTTTACTTCGACTCATGGTGCTCGAAAAGGATTGGCAGATACGGCATTGAAGACAGCGAACTCGGGTTATTTAACGCGCCGACTGGTAGATATTTCTCAAGACCTCGTAATTACTGAGAATGATTGTGGTACCGATCAAGGTCTAACCATGGCGCCGATTATTGAGGGGGGCGACATCATTGCGCCACTTGGCGATCGGGTGTTGGGTCGAGTTCTCGTCGAAGACGTTTTAAAAGAAGGCAGCAATGAAGTTATTGTTGAAGCTGGCACTGTTATTAATGAGCGCATGGTGGAAATTCTAGAAACTTGTGGCGTAGATCAGGTTCAAGTGCGTTCGCCAATTACTTGTGAAACGCGTTTCGGCATTTGCAGCCAGTGCTACGGAAGAGATTTGGCTCGCGGTCATGTTGCTAATGTTGGGGAGGCAGTAGGTGTTATTGCTGCGCAGTCAATCGGTGAGCCAGGTACGCAGTTAACAATGCGTACTTTTCACATCGGTGGTGCGGCATCTAGAGCAACTGCTAGTGATAATGTTCAGGTTAAAAACACCGGGTCTGTGCATCTCAACAATATGAAGACGGTTGAGAATATTAAAGGCGAACTAGTAGTAGTATCCCGCTCTGGAGAGCTAATTGTTAATGATACCAATGGTCGCGAAAGAGAACGTTATAAACTCCCTTATGGGGCACTAATTACGATTGGTAAAAAGGTGGAAGTGGAAGCGGGTCAAGTTGTTGCGACTTGGGATCCACATACCCATCCAATCGTTTCTGAAGTGGCTGGGAAGGTTTCTTTTGAGCACATGGAAGAAGGTATTACAGTCCGCGAACAAACAGATGAAATTACTGGTTTGTCGAGTATTTCTGTCATTGACCCGGCGGAACGAGCCTCTTCAGCTAAGGAATTACGTCCTGCGGTTAATGTCGTTGACAAGAAAGGCAAGGAAATTTGTTTGCCTGGAACTAACGTTCCTGCACACTACTTCCTGCCAGCGAATGCAATTATTGGCTTGAATGACGGGGCAGATTTGAATATTGGTGACGTTATTGCGCGTATTCCGCAAGAGGGCTCAAAGACTCGTGATATTACTGGTGGTCTTCCAAGGGTTGCCGATTTATTTGAAGCGCGCAAGCCTAAAGAGCCAGCTATTCTTGCTGAGATCTCAGGAACTGTAAGCTTCGGTAAGGAAACGAAAGGAAAGCGTCGATTGGTAATCACTCCAAAGGATGGCGTTAATCCTATCGATGGATCAGATCATTACGAAGTTTTGATTCCGAAATGGCGTACTATGACTGTGTTCGAAGGTGAACATATTGAAAAAGGCGAGGTTGTTTCTGAAGGACCGCCAGCACCACATGATATTTTGCGCTTGAAAGGTGTGGAAGCACTGGCCCAGTACATAGTAAATGAGGTGCAGGATGTTTATCGCTTGCAGGGTGTGCGTATTAACGACAAACATATCGAAGTTATTGTGCGCCAAATGCTGCGAAAAATTGAGATCACCCAGCCAGGCGACTCTAACCTGATTAAAGGGGAACAGCTTACCTTTACCCAGGTTTTGGAAATTAATGACAATCTGCAGGCTGAAGATAAGCAGCCAGCGAAGTTTGATCGCATGCTCTTGGGTATTACCAAGGCATCATTGGCTACGGAATCTTTCATTTCCGCAGCGTCATTCCAGGAAACCACCAGGGTCCTCACGGAAGCAGCAGTTACCGGCAAGCGTGATTTTCTGCGCGGCTTGAAAGAAAACGTCGTGGTTGGGCGTTTGATTCCTGCTGGTACGGGCTTGGCTTATCACGATGCTCGCAAGAAGGCGAATCAGGATAAAACTGACCTAGAAGTCTCAGCTAGTGATGTAGAAGCAGCGTTAACTGAAGCTCTTAGCGAGGAGCTCAAGGAAAAGGCTGAAGGCTAGAAAAACAGGGGGATTCAGCCGCAAAAACTGTTGACTCAATGATGTGAGATCATTAAACTCTCGCATCTTTCGAGTCAGGACTCCAAATTAAAGAAAATCTCGTAGGGGATTATTTAAAATTTGGGATAACGATTAGAACGAGCATATTAAGAGAGATAGATGGCCACAATTAACCAATTAGTACGAAAGCCTCGAAAGAGCAAGATCTCTAAAAGTGACGTGCCTGCTCTGCAGCGATCACCTCAAAAGCGTGGCGTATGCACGCGTGTTTACACGACAACTCCCAAGAAACCAAATTCAGCGCTTCGGAAGGTATGCCGTGTTCGGCTAGTAAATGGTTATGAAGTCACATCCTACATTGGTGGGGAAGGCCACAATCTGCAAGAACATTCGGTGGTTCTAATTCGCGGTGGACGTGTAAAAGACTTACCTGGTGTTCGGTATCACACTGTTCGCGGCAGTTTGGATACATCTGGTGTGTCTGATCGTAAACAAGGCCGCTCCAAATATGGAGCTAAGCGCCCTAAGTAATTCCTTTTCAAGAGCTCACAACAAGCGCATGGAGTGCGTGACTCATCGGAGCTCTCTAAAATTAACGATGAGATTGAGTAAGGCCAGGTATTAGTTAGAACTTTTTCTAATGAAGAATCCTGGACTATCCTGAATAAACATAGAGGTCATATATGCCAAGACGCAGAGTAGTGGCGAAGCGTGAAGTTTTGCCAGATCCCAAATTCGGAAGTAAAGTCCTAGCTAAGTTCATGAACCATGTCATGGTCGATGGCAAGAAATCTGTTGCTGAAAAGATCGTGTATGGTGCTCTGGACGTGGTCGCTGAAAAGACCAGCGCCGACCCCCTAGAAGCTTTCGAAAAAGCATTGGACAGTATTGCTCCGATGGTAGAAGTAAAATCTCGCCGCGTGGGTGGTGCCACGTACCAAGTGCCTGTCGAAGTTCGTGCTGAGCGCCGCAACGCATTAGCTATGCGCTGGCTTGTAGAGCATTCCCGTTCTCGAGGTGAAAAATCTATGGCATTGCGTTTAGCTGGCGAAATTGCTGACGCTGCAGAAGGGCGGGGAAGTGCCGTTAAGAAGCGCGAAGATGTGCACCGTATGGCTGAAGCTAATCGTGCTTTTTCACATTATCGTTTTTAATTAATTTTACCTATTTGAGCTTAAAGCCGTGGCTAGAAAACATCCCCTAAGCCGTTACAGAAACATTGGTATCGCCGCACATGTTGACGCCGGTAAAACAACAACTACTGAGCGTGTTTTGTTTTATACAGGTATTTCACACAAGATTGGTGAGGTACACGATGGTGCAGCGGTTATGGATTGGATGGAGCAAGAGCAGGAGCGCGGCATTACCATTACTTCAGCGGCAACAACTTGCTTCTGGAATGGTATGGATAAACAGTACGATGAGCATAGAATTAATATCATCGACACACCGGGACATGTTGATTTCACGATTGAAGTAGAACGTTCTTTGCGTGTGCTAGATGGAGCTGTCGTTGTGCTTTGCGCTTCTTCTGGTGTGCAGCCTCAAACAGAAACTGTTTGGCGACAAGCTAATCGTTACGAAGTGCCGCGCATGGTGTTCGTAAATAAAATGGATCGAGCTGGTGCAGATTTTCTGAAAGTGGTCGAACAGATGGTGGAGCGTCTTGGTGCCAACGCAGTTCCACTGCAATTGGCGATTGGTGCAGAAGATGAATTCAAGGGTGTTATTGATCTGGTGAAAATGAAGTCTATTGTCTGGAGCGAAGATGATCAGGGCACCTCATTCGAATACAAAGACATTCCTGAAGATCTTCAATCTCTGTCTGATCATTGGCGAGAAAACATGCTTGAAGCAGCTGCTGAGGCTAATGAAGAAGTAATGGAGAAATATCTCGAGGGTGGAGAGCTCAGCGAAGAAGAAGTAATGTCAGCAATTCGTCAGCGCACATTGGCAAATGAGATTGTTCCCGTTCTTTGTGGCTCGGCTTTTAAGAATAAAGGAGTGCAAGCTGTACTTGATGCGGTAATTGATTACATGCCGGCACCAACGGAAGTTAAGGAAATAGAAGGCACTAAAGAAGACGGAACTGAAACCACCTGCCCAGCTGATGATAATGCACCATTCGCATCGCTAGCATTTAAGATTGCAACTGACCCCTATGTTGGTACTTTAACCTTTTTTCGTGTTTACTCAGGAACCCTTCATTCTGGGGACTCCGTTTATAATCCTCTTAAGCATAAGAAAGAGCGTGTAGGCCGAATGGTTCAAATGCATTCTAATTCTCGTGAAGAAATCAAAGAAGTAATGGCCGGTGATATTGCGGCTGCTATCGGTTTAAAGGATGTCACCACCGGTGAAACCCTGTGTGAACCGAATAATGTCGTAACATTAGAAAAAATGGATTTTCCAGAGCCGGTAATCTCCGTTGCAGTAGAGCCGAAAAGTCAAGCAGACCAGGAAAAGATGAGTATTGCTTTGGGTAAGCTTGCTCAAGAAGACCCATCCTTCCGTGTCGAATCCGATGAAGAGTCTGGTCAAACCATTATCTCGGGAATGGGAGAGCTGCATTTGGATGTACTCGTCGATAGAATGCGGCGCGAATTCTCAGTTGAGGCTAACATTGGTAAGCCACAAGTGGCATATCGGGAAACAATCAAGAAATCTGTTGAGATTGAAGGTAAGCACGTAAAGCAATCGGGTGGTCGTGGACAGTACGGCCATGTTTGGTTGCGCCTTGAGCCGCTTGATCCAGATTCGGAATACGAATTCGTCAATGAAATTGTCGGCGGAATCGTACCAAGGGAATACATTCCAGCAGTAGATAAGGGCGTTAAGGAGCAAATGCAAAATGGATGTCTAGCCGGATACCCTTTGTTGGCGATGAAAGTAACTCTCTATGATGGTTCCTTTCATGACGTGGATTCTAGTGAAATGGCATTTAAAATTGCCGGATCTTTAGCACTTAAAAAAGGCGCATTAGAGGCAGACCCAGCTTTACTCGAACCCATGATGGCTGTGGAAGTAGTAACTCCCGAAGAATATATGGGCGATGTAATGGGTGATTTGAACCGGCGACGCGGTATGGTTGGTGGTATGGAAGATAGTGCAATGGGTAAGGTAATTAATGCCGGAGTTCCGTTGTCTGAAATGTTTGGTTATGCGACAGATCTGCGCTCTGCAACCCAAGGCCGTGCAACTTATACTATGGAATTCGATAAATATGCGGAAGTACCCGGTAACATTGCTGAGTCAATTATCAACAACACTGCAAGTTAGTATCAGATTAGAGAGGGGATAGAATTGTGGCGAAGGAAAAATTTGAAAGAACGAAGGTACACGTTAACGTAGGTACGATTGGTCACGTTGATCATGGAAAGACGACGTTAACGGCAGCGCTGACAAAGGTGTGTGCGGAAGCCTACGGTGGTGAGATGCGTGACTTT
>JAQWQD010000067.1 GCA_029244985.1 Gammaproteobacteria bacterium
AAATCATTTGGCAGATCCCCTTCGAAGCCATTACCAAGCTGATACCCGTAAGGGGTGTTAAATCTCCAGTAGCCATTGGTACTGCTTCCTGTACCAACAAACTCTCTGACACTTACTCCCGGTCTTCCAATGCTCGAATAATAGTAGCCCCAATGAATATCAAGTTGTGTTGGGTCTACAAAAGGAGGGATACCTTGGTAATTCTTACTATTAGTTGACCTAAGGTACATGGAACCTATTCCAAGGCCCTCTAAATTTCTGTCCTCCACAAGCGCCGTTAGTGTTCCATCCCCATCCTCCAGCGTTACAATATTTTGCATTGCAGCATTCCAAGAGGTGAAATTTTTAGTCCACATAACGTCGCCTATTTGATAAGGCGAAAAAAAATGGCCGTTACGATTAGATGATGAGTCTTCGAGAAGATACCACTGCCTGGATTCGAATCCTGCCTCATCACCTCTGTGGCCATGGGTTACGATGTTAGAATTAGGCGTCTCAACGATCGATGCCCATTTTTTTGATGCCATCCAGAGTACGCCGTCGGGAGAAGTGTAACTAGCGTCATAGTTTACGAGATACTCTCCGGCAACCGTAAATTTAAATGGTGTAACGCTTGAAGCAAAATAACCAAATCGATTCGCATCCCCAGAGTAGTTCTTAGTAACCCGTTCAGAAACTGAAGAGTTAGGAAAGTGTGACAAAGAGATAGATACTTCGGCCGGTAATCCAGGCTGAGTAATCAATGATGAGGAAAAGCTGTCACCCACTTCGAAAGGTGTTCCCGGAAATACCCCCGTCTCAATATCCAATAGCTCTGCCACATATACAGAATAGTTGCCGCTAATTTCATAGACCTCACCGTAAATGTCTTTAACATTCCCGACAAGTTCAATTTTGTATTCGCCATACTCATCTAAAACCAAATTAAATTCATCTGAATAGGTGGTTACTGCATAGTGGCTATCGGGAACATTGCTGTTTCTTGCGAGGTCCTCTCCAATTGACGTGGTAGCTTTTTGCGCAAAGCCTCCCTTAATAGTGTGTGGTCCGATTTTGACTACAGAACCGCTTGGTGATTGTACGTTTGCAATCAGCTGTCCCGTAGGGAAACTTAACGGAATTTTTGGCGGATTAAGCCACTCCTTATTACTATAAGCGGTCAGTGGCACGAACGGCTCGATATTGTATTTATGGACCGAACCATCCGCTCTCGTTGAAGGGGGCAATATTAATTTCTCTGCGTTGTAGACCCAACGGCTTGATATACCGAATTTGCTACTGTCAGATTTTGCCACCGTCCCCCGAGAGCCATTAGTAACTTCATTCATTAAAATAGCAGCGTAAAGCCGAAGTGGTTCTGTCTGACCGATATTAATTCGAGCAGCTCCATGAATATTTGTGAGATGAAAAGAAGGCTCCCCGTAAACATCTTCATAAAATAGTTGATCAGAAGTTAACCCAGAAAACCATGGGTTCATCGACCAGCCGCTACCGCTAAGCACAAGCTGGTAGACACCGTTGGGTGCACTTGAAGGCACTTCATAGTTTAGAGTCCACGAAGCTCGTGCATGGCCATCGCCAACGAAGGTGTAATCGGAGAAATAAAAGTTACCGAGCTGAATACTCTCCCTCCAAACAGGCTCCGACCTTGCAATTGGCAATTCAGTAATCGTGAGGTCGCTTGAACTGTTTTCAGGGCCTGAGGTTTTCTGCTCACCATCCTCATTAAACAGCATCTCCAAATACGCGCTACCATCTTCTAATTGAGGTACAACTCCATAGTCAAGATTCCTTGAATAAATATCAATAGTGCCAGATAACTCGCCAGCTCGACCTGGCTGCCACTCGTTAGTATCCAAAGTGCCAGTCAGCCATGCAACACCAGGGTCTTTGCCTCCCTTCAATCTCAACCCATTCATTGCATTCTGGCTACTTCCATTCAAACGCTGTCCCGTTGCTATTGCTAAGTCAGGATCAATTTGAGGAACATAAATCAGCGTAGAAGGCGCATTGCTGGTGAAGTCATTGTAAGCCTCGGCATGACGATCCTGACTTACTTGAATTGCTGAACCAGAAGGCGCAAAGAATTTTATTGAGAAACTTCCATCCGTCTCTGATACGCCAGACTCTATCTGGCCAGTTTGCAGGTTGACTATACCGATCGACACTAAAGGCTCAGCCGCACCGGGCGCGCCTTCGACGAACGATAGGTGAGAACCTTCAGAGTGACGGATCGAAATTAGGTCAGCCCTTGGCGGACTTGCACCAAATCGACTAGCTTCGCCTGGAGATACCGGCGCTATTTTGATATTAGAGACTGATTGTAGCCTAGCGTCCACTCCAACTGAGGCAAGATAATATTTATCTGTCCCGCTATTCGTAGAAACCTTAATTCGATACCTGCCTGCTGGGAGCGTTTCATTAAACTCAATCTTTGTGGTGTTAAGCAGGCTGGTTCCTATCCCAGAAGAAACATGCTCATCTAAATTCATAAAATATAAATTACAGTTGCAACTTTCCGGAACCTCTACTGTTCCACTTAACGTCACAAGTTTTGTAAGATTTATCTTGAATACCGGTACATCTGAATTGTCCAGCCCACAAATTCTCAAGGCACGATAGGTAACATTGTCTTCACTGACATAGCTCAGACTCGCACAGCTACCTTCCGTATATTGAATTCTTCCCTCACTGTTGGTTACCAGGCTAATACCTGTGTCAACATAATCTGAAATCGTCGCGTTGGGCAAAACAGTCCCGTCAACACTGACCTCAATAGTCGCAGAAAGACCCGATTGCGCTAGGGCTGACAACAAGGCTAATACGTAAAACCTCAATGACTTTCTGAAAATGTTTATTAATGGACTTGCGAAACAGAAACCAATCTTGCTACCAATCATACTGCCAATTCCTTATGAATGAATTCGTGATTATCTTATTAATCAATTTGTAGCCGCAAAATTACATTGCTATCTGAACAAATTATCCCATGCGTATCTCATGGAACAATTGTGGCGCCCGGTTAAGGCGACAATAAAGCTTTAGCAGATATACTTAATGAAACTTCACTCTGCCCCGGGACCGCTGTGGGCGACTCGAACGGGATGTCAGCTTGGGACGCTTCCATCATCATTTCCATTCTCGGCTGGAAAAAACCTGTATTTCTATCACCGTTAATTGTTACTTCTACAAGGCTCGCAGAGCTTTTATTCAATAATTTAGCGGCTTCATTTGCCTTACTTTCCAGTTTTTCTAACGCGATTGACAATAATGAGTCTGAATTTTGTTCAAAGGCCTCTTCGGACAGGCTGTAATTGAGTCTATTTATCTCCATACCACTAGACTGCAACTCCCCTACAGCCTCCAATAATTTCTCACTGTCTCTGCTACTCAGTTGCAGACTCTGCTGCGCCCGCCATATCGGGTTTTCTATATCATTCCGTGAAGGCCTACCTGGCTGAATGATATAGACATAATACTGCCCTGTTGAATTTTGAAGTTCTGGAATGGCTTCTACTAGCTCCAGGGCATCTGCTATTTTTGTGTTCACATCATTTTGTAAAGATATTTTTTCTCTGCCTTGGACCGAATATGCCAGTGACGCATTTAAAGTGTCTTGTTCAACACTTATTTGCTCGGTTGCACTCAGATTTAACAACAATTGACCCGACTCAAGTTGAGTCAAATCAAAAGAACTTTGTGAAAAACCAGAAGGCGAAATTATAATTGATAAAAATCCAAAGACGAGGACATAACTTTTAATGATCTTCATAAAAACCTTATAGAATAGATTGGTACCTCATTGAAAATACTACTATTTATCGCTAGAAATCGCACTTTAAAAGATCTGCATAAGCACCAATTATTGGCTCTCAGCCGCTGCATCTCTTTCTTGAGACGCAAGAACATCCAAAAATAAAGTCTCTACAGCCTCGATTTCTGCCCTATAACCCTCTGGGTCGATATAGGGATTTGGCGATTGACCTAGGCGTTCATATTTATCGGCCATGTTGTACATTGCGGGATGTGATGCTAAGGGAATATCAACCGAAAGTGAACTAAGAACAGAAAAGCCTTTCTTGTACTGATCCACAATAGCTGGATTCGAGGTGTTGTTTACAAACTGAAATCCAGGATTACTTCCCATACTACCCACAATCACAACGTTATAAGTTTCATCCCCTTCTTCGACGGTCATCGTCCATGTCGTGCAACCTGGTGTGTGGCCTGGAGTTAGCCGCGCAACTAGTGTTGATCCACCAAGCATCACTTCGTCGCCATCCTCAAGAATACGGTCAACGGGATGCGGCTTACCACCGGGCTGAATGCGCAGCAGACCAGGAATATCCTCAGCCATAGCCATTACAGATGCTCCGGTCATTTCTTTGACCAGTGCATCTCCTTGCATATGATCACCATGCGCATGACTACCAAGAATGATTTCAATATCTTCAAAGTTGAATCCTAAATCCTCTACCGAAGCACGCAGTGTTTCGACACTATCTTCCCAATTCGTATTGATCAGAATGTGACCTTCAGGTGTCGCAATGAGAAAGGATGCCAGACTCTCTGAGCCAACGTAATAAAGGTTACCCGCAATTTGATGTGGTGGAAATTGCGCTCGCTGCTGTTCTGCGGATCCTACGTTACGACTAAACATCTCTCGCTGACGTTCGAGTATCGATGTCTGAGCGTTGACCTCCTGCAGAAACGTCACCAGGCTGCAACCAAAGCAAAATAGGGCTATTTTTTTTAATCGCATTATTTACACACTCGCTTTTTAGTATTTATATTTATGTTCAGAAGATACTATAGATATCAGTTATCAAAAACATTAATTCAAGACCTATTCTTATCACGACTTCAAGAGTCTTCCGTCAGGCTCCTGGCAATATATGAGCAGGTTCAAGGACCCGAAAGAGCTTCATAGGGCAGTATTTCTTCATGACATTTTATAACGTGGACTTATCTAACCAAAATTCAGAACAGAAAGTCCCCACACTATCTGTTAGTAGCCTTAACAGAATGGCAAAAGGCTTACTTGAGAGTAATTTTCCTGCGATCGTTGTCGAAGGTGAAGTATCTAATTTGGCAACCCCCGCCTCTGGTCACTGGTACCTCACTCTCAAAGATAAAAACTCTCAAATACGCTGCGCAATGTTCGCTGGCCGAAATCGTTCCGTAAAATTTAGGCCCCAAAATGGTAACCAGGTAATTATCCGCGGCAAACTGAGCATCTATGAAGGGCGTGGCGACTACCAACTAATCGCTGACTCCATGGAAGAAGAAGGTGATGGCGCTCTCCGTCGCGCATTTGAAAAACTAAAGGAAAAATTACAAAACGAAGGCCTATTTAATATCGAACACAAGCAAGAAGTTTTTTCCTGTTTTGAACATGTAGGCGTAGTTACCTCAGCCACTGGGGCCGCCATCCAAGACATATTATCAGTTTTCGATCGACGCTTCCCCGCCACTAAAATCACGCTATTCCCCACCACGGTACAAGGACTAGCTGCACCAGATGAAATCGTTAACGCCATTCAGCTGGCTAATAAACTGCAAGCAAAAATAGGAGTGCAAGCTTTAATAGTTGGCCGAGGAGGTGGCTCTCTGGAGGACTTACAGGCCTTTAACGAAGAGTCTGTAGCTCGTGCAATTTTTTCTAGCACAATACCAATTGTGAGCGCCGTAGGTCACGAAGTAGATTTTACTATCGCAGATTTTACTGCAGACTTGAGAGCTCCTACTCCATCCGCTGCCGCGGAACTAATGAGCCCTGATCAGCAAGATTACTTTAACAGCTTAACTGCCTATAGGTCTGACCTCTACCAAAAGCTGAACAAAACCCTAAGCCAGGCAAAAAATCAAATTCAATCGCTTACCAGGCAATTAAAACGCCCTGACCGACGCTTGCAAGAACACGCACAGAATCTTGATCGTCTAGAGAACCAGATGCAACTCGCCACTAAAAACAAGATCATTTTGAAACAAAATGAGCTTAAAAGAATACATCAAGGCATGATGAACAATTCACCCAGCAGCCTAATAAAACAGCGCTTAGCTTTGGTGGAAAGTTTGAAAAAAGAAATCTCTCTTTTAATTAAAAGTTCGATTCAGAAAACTAAATCTCAGATTGTGGGGTTAAGTCGCAGCCTATCTGCAGTTAGCCCTCTCGATACTTTAGCTAGGGGTTATAGCATAACCTATGACGACAGCGGCAAGGTAATTGACACAGCAAACAGTGTAAAGCCAGGAAGCCGAATTATTTCACATCTGCATAAGGGTAGAATTAAGTCGAGTGTGGAATCGATACTGCCTGATGACAAATAGGAATCCCGCTTACAGTTAAAAATTAACTCTAAGGATGTTAAAATTGAATTGTTCTACCTCTAATAAACTGAAGCTTTATTAATAGCAACTGTCGAATTTATCCCTAAAATAGCTAAGTCCATTAGAGGGAGTACTCTAAAGATTGGTAGCACCCGCTTGCGTTAAGTTATCGATAAAACCTGCTTCTATCAGAATCAAAGCTTATACATTGGCCATACCATAAGATTGAATACCGCCTAGGACTTTACCCCACAAACTCTTCTAAAAGGCATTTTGTGAGCAGATCCACTTAGAAGGGCTGGCCTGCCTCCAGATACCTTTGTATAGTATGGACCTTAGGAGCTGGATGTCTTCAAGTAGCAGGAAATTGCAGTAAAAATAAAAGTGAGTTTTTCAATGAGCAAACGTGAACAACAACAAAAAATAAAAGAGCAAAAGCAACTGGCAGCCATGCAGCGCGACAGGACCAAGCGCCTAGCACTTAAGGTTACTGTATTTGGTGTAGCACCTTTATTCCTTGCCTTTGTTCTCTATACACTATTTAACCAGGGCCCCACCTACTCACCTGTCGAAATAGCTGAATCTGACCATATAAGAGGCACTACTAGCAATCCTGTTAGCATTGTTGTCTACGCAGATTTTCAGTGCCCAGCGTGTGCCACCGAACATCAAACTATGATGCAGGCATGGCCGAGAATTAGTGACAGAGCTCATTTGATTTTTCGTCATTTCCCCGTAACCAGCACACATCCGCATGCGTGGACCGCATCCCTTTATGCTGAAGCCGCGGGTAATCAAGGCCTTTTCTGGGAAATGCACGATTACCTATTTGCCACTCAGAATGTCTGGTTCGGCATGTCTAGCGTAGAGTCTGAATTCGATGGCTACGCTGAAGAACTCAATATCGATGTAGAGCAGCTCCATGCCGACATGGAGACCGATGAGGTTGTGGCGAAAGTGCGCAATGACTTACGTGGTGGCACCTCTGCAGGAGTGAGGGCTACACCTACTGTGTTCATAAATGGGCGACAAATCTTAAATCCTAGTCGCGCTAGAATTATTGCACGAGTTAATGAAGAAGTTAGAGAATCAGATGGCGGTTAAGAGCTAAGTTACTTTCAAGAAAGTGATAAGCGGCAAAATCTCTGAAGCAAGCTCACGCTGTGCGGAGTTGCCTGTACTAGATTTAGCAAAATTTCTGCGTCTAAACCTTCGCTCGCAATCGCTTCGCTTCTCTCCCGGATATATTCCTTTATGATCTCTGCACTAAACTCTGGATGAAATTGAATCCCCCAGGTACATTTACCCAATCGATAAGCTTGGTTAGGTTCAAATGCATTCGAAGCCAGTCTCACCGCATTCACCGGCAAACCTTTTACTGACTGCTGATGAGATACTTGAACAAAGAAGTCACCTGGCAATTCCTTGAACAGGAAATCTTCTTTGGCAGCCGCAGTAAGCTGAACCGGCACGCTGCCTATTTCTCGTCCTTTAGCATGGAAGTCAACTTCACCTTGAAACGCCCAAGCAATTAATTGATGACCATAACAAACACCGAGTATAGGAATCTCTAGTTCATGCGCCGTTCGTAAATAGTCAGCCCCAACAAAATTCCAACTTGCCTCATCAGTTACATAGGCAGGAGAACCTGTAATAATAATGCCTGCTACGGTATTGAATTCATCCAGTAGCTCACCCTTGTGCAGGGATCTAACGATAAACTCAGCAGGTGTCCTGCCAGATTCTTTAATAAACCAGTCTTCAAAATCCTCTCCCTGATCCAACAGACTATTCACCGTGTTGCCGGTTTTGAGTATTAAAATACGTTTATTCATAGATTTATAAACCAGCTAGAAGCTCATTTGACTCTTCAAAGCCATTAGCTTCTGCATAAATAATAACTTAACTTATGAAACTGAGTTCTATATGACTGCATGCAGAAACGCTTTGCACTCTTTCGCAAAATAAAATATTACGACTTATTTAGATTCAGTTACAGAAATCCAAAAGGATTCCCAGCCCAGAGGGTCAATACACCGGTCAAGTATTTGAACACTGATAGCAAATTTCCACAGCGAACCCCAAGATTAAAAACGCTAAGGGTTCAAAATGTTAGTCCTATCCTAATTTTTATGCTGGGGAAGGATACTTTTCTAAGCACTCAACTAAGGTCGCATTATCGATATTTCCTCCGGACAAAACTATAGCAACAGTTTTGCCCTTTATGTTCAATTTATTACTAAGTAATGCAGCAAGCGCTACTGACCCGCCAGGCTCGACGACTAATTTGAGGTTTCGAAAAGCATAGGCAACCGCCATGGCTATCTCGTCTTCCGTTACAACCAAATAATCGTCTACGTTTTGACAGTTAATCGACCAGGTCATTTCTCCTGGTGATGTCGCCATTAGCGCATCGCACATTGTCTTAGCCCGACCGCTAACTTTTACTCTCTTCCCCGCTTGCTTAGAAAGATAATGATCGTCAAAATTTTCCTGCTCGACACCATACACCGTGGCCTTGGGAATTATTGATTTCACCGCTGTTGAAGTGCCAGCCAACAATCCGCCACCACCACAAGGGGTCAAGACCACATCGGGTAACAAGGATTGCTCCGCAAGCTGATCCACGATTTCGAGGCCAACTGTGCCTTGTCCGGCCATGATCTCGTAATCATCAAATGCAGGGACTAGTGTAGCCCCAGTAGTTCGAGCAATTTCGCCAGCAATTTCTTCTCGAGATTCAGTGGCCCGCTGATATTCGCGCACACTTGCACCTAGACGTTGAGTACCTTCAAGTTTTATTTTTGGCGCGTCACTGGGCATTACAATCGTAGCCCTTATATTCAATAGCTTTGCCGCCAATGCGATGCCCTGAGCATGATTACCTGAAGAAAATGCAACAACGCCTAATTGCCGCTCTTCATTTGATAACTGACTTAGGCGGTTATAGGCTCCTCTAAATTTAAAAGCACCGATATGCTGCAAACATTCAGGCTTAATAAATACACGTGCTTTCAGTTTTTCATCAAGAAAGGTATTGCTAATTAACGGTGTCGTGATCGCAACATTTTTTAATCGTGCTGCCGCAGCTCTAATAGAGTTAATAGTTACAGTCATAGCTAGTTTTTTAAATATTGGCGATTTTTTTTAATTCTGCGTTTCCTAGCTACTTGCTTTTGAGAAAGCTTTTGCTCGTCTTTAACGAATGGGTTCTCATCACTACGCAACTCAATACGTACGGGCGTTCCTTCAAGCTTCAAAATATTTCTGAATGTTTTTTCCAGATAGCGACAGTAATGACCAGGAAGTTTCTTTGTTTGTTTACCATGTATTACTATGGTCGGTGGATTATGCCCACCGGGGTGAGCATAGCGCAATTTTATCCTACGTCCATTCACAACTGGGGGAGCATGATCGGTAACAGCGTGTTGTAGAACCTTAGTGAGTTGATTTGTCGAAAGCTTTTTCTTCGCAGAATCATAAGCTTTGTGAATAGATTTATATAAGTCACCAACACCGGTTCCATGGAGTGCAGAAATAAAATGGATTTTCGCGAAATCTACGAAGGTAAAACGTCGACGAATATCTGACTTAATCAAATCCTTTTGATCAGAATCCATCCCATCCCATTTGTTGATTGCGATAACCAAAGCTCTTCCGCTATCAATAACATAACCTAGTAAATGTAAATCTTGCTCAACAATGCTGTCATGACCATCAACCAAAAGAATAACTACATTTGCATCTTTAATAGCCTGCAGTGATTTGACTACAGAGAATTTTTCAATAGTTTCTTTTGTCTTACCCCGTTTTCTTATACCTGCCGTGTCTATCAGCGTGTACTTTTTCCCCCGCCGTTCAAACGGTATATAAACACTGTCTCGAGTGGTGCCAGGCTGATCATAAACAACTACTCGCTCTTCCCCTAACATACGATTAACCAGAGTAGACTTTCCTACGTTTGGCCTGCCGGCGATAGCAATCTTGATTCCAGCAATTTCTTCATCTTCTTCACTTTGCTCATTTAGATCTTCTGTGGCATCTTTCAAAACCGCTTTCAAAAGCTTGTCGACACCACGTCCTTGGGTTGCGGTAATGGGAAAAACATCTGATATGCCCAGGCTAAAAAAATCTGAGCAGGCTTGGTCAGGATCTAATCCATCGACTTTGTTAACAATTAAGTAGCTATTCTTACTATTTTTTCTCAGATAGTTAACGATTTTATTATCGTCTGGAGTAAGTCCGTCTCGGGCATCAACCAAAAATAGACAGATACTGGCCTCATCAATTGCCTGCAGAGATTGAGACGCCATTTCAAGATCGATGCCATCTTCATAACCTGAGATACCACCGGTATCTATTACGATGAAAGATTTTTCGTCGTAACTCCCTTCACCGTATTGCCTGTCTCGAGTCAAGCCAGGTATATTCGCGACTAAAGCGTCTCTGCTTCGAGTGAGGCGGTTGAAGAGTGTTGATTTCCCAACGTTGGGGCGACCAACAAGGGCGATGACTGGCCTCATGACAAATCTGCCTGACTAGGTTGGAAGGATTAGTTTATTGCAAAGACAGCGCTGTGAGAGTGCCGCTATTTCCGAAAACTATAAGTTGGCCATTTTCAACAAGAAGATTGGCTCGGATACCATCATTATCGATTCGAGTGCGTCCAACAATGCGTCCATCAATTTGTGAAACCAAATGTAAGTAACCTTCAAAGTCGGCCACGGCTACAAAATTATTAATGGTCTTAGGTGCGGTGATAGCTCTATATTCTAAGTTCTCATTTTGCCAAACCACATCGTTAGAATTATCTCTTACTGCAATTAGATGACTTTTATCGTCACTGTAATAAACATTACCAAAGCCACGATCTAAACCATGATAACTCGATGCTTCCATGCCCCAAACGATACGCCCTGACTGCACGTCGAATGCCATGATGTTTCCCTGATAACTGGAAGCTAAGATTCGAGATCCATCGAGAAGCAAATCACCGTCGACATCAATGACTCGCTCTATGTCGTATTCTCCCTCAGGAACAGCGACTCGCTCTTCCCAGCTCCAAACCCCATTCTCTGCAGCAACTGCTACCAATATGCCATTACTAAAACCAGCGATGACAGTTCCATCAGGGGTTATTATCGGAGAGGAAGTCCCCCTTAAAGTTAAGGCTGGTAGCGTAGTTTCGTAAGTCCAACGCAGCGATCCATCTTCCCGGTCTAGGGCAACAAGTTTTCCATCAACCGTTTGAGAAACAATAATATCCCCATCAGTTTGTGGCTTTGAGAGCACTTCGCTAGAGACTCGTGAACGCCAAACCTCATCGCCATCAACTTGACGTAGCACAACAATTTCTGCGTCTTGAGTACCCACAATAACAATATCGTCTCCAGCACCGACTCCACCGGTGATACTAGTATCTAACTCAGTCCGCCAGACAATATCTCCATTTTGTGAGTTAACCCCCACAACATCGCCGTCTTCACTCGCAGCGAAAACGAAACCACCATCAACAGCAGGAGTAATCTCTGTGTAATTGTTGCCCTGGCCGTTGCCAACATTAATACTCCAAAGGCGTCGCAGATCGACTTCCTCTTCTATCTGAAGTAACTCGACAGGTTGATTAGGGTCATCATCTGAATCAAAAGGATTCCAGGAGCTTGGCAGGCTTGGCAGGCTTGGCAAACTGGAACAACCGCTTAGTCCAAAAAAACAAGCAAAAGCCACTAACCTCAAAGAACTAAAATGAAGAAGAGGGCCTGTAATTGTTATTGAATGTTTCATAGTTGAATTCTCTCGCTAACTTTCGTCAGGAAGTTCATCCAACTTCATGCGAAGTCCATCACTAATGGACCCTGCTTGCTGGGCCGCAACGTAAGAATCCCTGGCATCTAGAAATCGATCCATCGCTGCATAAATATCTCCGCGCAATTCAGCAAAGCCAGCTTCAAAACCTTTTGGATCTATGTTATTGACAATGCTCAGTGCTCGTTCCGAATCACCCTGCGCCAAGATTACCCTGCCCAAGCGTAAACTCGCTGCAAGCATCAAACCTTCGTCTTCACTGACAAATAATCCGCCAAGGGGGTTATCAACTATCCATTGCAAAGTAGCCTCGGCCGCACTGAGATCGTTCGCAGCAACCTGCTGTTGTGCAGCGAATAGCGCACCGTAATGTGCATAAATAGAGTCTGAATGTTCGGAAATGAGCTCGTCTGACAATTGGAGAATCTCGTTGCGCTCAGCTTCACTAACCAGAACCCCTGGCTCAGTCAAGGTAAGCGCCAGAATTTCTTCGTAGACATCGGAAGCAGATTCCGAGGCTACTGATTGACTGCTTTGCCAATAAGACCACGCAGACAAAGCTGCAAGTATAGTTACAGCACCCAGCATTAGCTGTTTGCCGTTCTCTTCCCACCATTTCTTTAAAGACTCTATCGTCTCTTCTTCTGCCGCGTTTATTGCCACGACTCACTCCTACTCTCAACTGCATGCTATTGGGATTTCTTCACTCGATTAATGCCTGCTTTCAGCGCGAGCTCAGTAGAGTACAATTTTACAGGTTTGTTCAGCTTGAGACACCATTAACGGCACTCTTATACACCTATATATTTAATTAACTGGCTGAATTTCGGAGAATTTCGGCCACTTTGCCAGGGATAGCGCCGATTTCGAGGATATCAGCGGCGGCAGAGTCATCAAGGGTCCGGATTTTAGCAAACTTTAGAGGGTCTGCGCCGTTATTTTCTCTTTCCAGAATCACTGCTATTTTAGCACCACAGTTGAATGCCCGTTTAAGCTGATTATTGAATTTACCGCCACCGCAGTGACTTATCACACCGAGCTCAGTGTTACTTTCGCGAATTGCCTGAGCCAGTGAAAGCGTTTGTTCAGTGATGTTTTGCCCTACCGACACCACATAAACATCAATTGGCTGCAGCGCGGTAGCAGGAACTTTATCCAGAGAATCGAGCATCAGCACTAAGCGTTCAATACCAATCGCAAAGCCACAGCTAAAAGTTGGCTTTCCCCCCAACTGCTCAACTAGACCATCATAACGACCCCCACCGCAGACAGCTCCTTGAGCACCTAAAGAGGTGGTAGTCCATTCGTAAACGCAGTTATTGTAATAATCTAATCCGCGCACCAGTCTAGAATTTTCTACATAGCTAATATCCGCAGAAGCTAGTAGCACTTTCAATTGTTTATAATGCTGTCTACTTTCTTCATTGACGTAATCTTCCAATACTGGGACATCTGATAGCGCCGCTTGAACGATGGGATTTTTGCTATCTAAAACGCGCAGCGGATTGCTATACATGCGATTACGGGCATCATCATCGAGCTGCTCTACTTTGGACTCCAAAAACTTTGTTAAAGCTTTACCAAAGTTTTTCCGATCCTCTGCACTTCCTATGTTGTTTATTTCAAGACTTAAATGCTCAGTCAGATCGAGCTCACTCCATAGGGCTGCAGCTACTTGCAAAACCTCTACATCAATATCGGGCCCGGTCATGCCAAACGCTTCAACACCGAACTGATGAAATTGACGATAGCGCCCTTTTTGTGGGCGCTCATGCCGAAACATCGGGCCTTGATACCAAAGTCGTTGTTGCTGGTTATAAAGCAAGCCGTTCTGATCTGCAGCACGCACACATCCAGCAGTACCTTCAGGTCGCAGGCTTAGATTATCGCCATTACGATCTTCGAAGCTGTACATTTCTTTTTCAACGATGTCGGTAACTTCACCAATTGACCGCTTAAAAAGTTGTGTCTGCTCAAGAATGGGAAACCTAATTTCTTGGTACCCAAAGCGTTTAACAACATTCTGGAATCTCGATTCCAGATATTGCCAACTTAGCGATTGTTCCGGAAGAATATCATTCATACCCCGGATTGCCTGTAATTTTGCCATAGAGCTTATTAATTCATTAACCTGAAGCGATAACATCCTTCGTTGCGGCTTGCTTATCTGCCACCTTTTGTCGAATCATCGTTTCTAATTCATCTACCAGGTTGGCATTATTAATTTTATGATCAGGGACGCCTTCTACATAGGCTAAATTATTCGGGCTAGCACCTGTTAAACCGATCTCTGCTACTTTAGCTTCACCTGGCCCATTCACAATACAACCAATAACAGCAACTTCTATTGGCGTCGTAATATCTTCTAATCGAGACTCCAGTTCATTCACCACACCGATTACATCAAAATTTTGCCTAGAACAACTAGGGCAGGCAATCAAGTTGACACCTTTACTTCTTATACCTAGGCTTTTTAAAATATCGAATCCTACTTTCACTTCTTCCACAGGATCGGCAGCTAGGGAAATCCGAATCGTATCTCCAATTCCATCCATTAGTAAGGCCCCAATCCCAACCGACGACTTCACTGTGCCAGATCTCAAACCGCCTGCTTCTGTTATCCCTAGATGAAATGGTTGCTCAATCTGCGGAGCTAGCCCGCGATAAGCCTGTAAAGTCATAAATATTTCTGAAGCTTTAAGACTAATTTTAAAATTCTGAAAATCCAGCTTATCTAAAATATCAATTTGTGTCAGTGCCGATTCAATCATTGCTTCGGCATTTGGCTCCTTGTATTTGCGCAACAATGTTTTACCCAATGAACCAGCATTGACACCAATTCGCAGTGGAATACCTTTATCCTTTGCTGATTCAATAACAGTCTTAATGCGTGCCTCACTACCTATATTGCCCGGATTAATGCGCAGACAGTCCACACCATAATCTAGAACTTTTAAAGCTATCCGATAATCAAAGTGAATATCAGCAACTAAGGGCAAGCTGACCTGGCTACGAATCTGCTTAAACGCCTCCGCGGCATTGATACTAGGTACAGAGACTCTAACGATATCTACACCGGTAGATTCCAACTTACCTATTTGACCCAGCGTCGCCTCAACATCCGTAGTCTCCGTATTAGTCATACTCTGAACCGAAATAGGCGCATCCCCACCCACAGCAACATCACCCACCATGATCTGGCGGGTCTTGCGCCGAGTAATCAACCTATTGGAACTCATGGTTTACAATCCTACAGTGAGGAGTGCAGAATTGTCGATGCGGATATCGTCGGACACGTCGATTTCAGTACCATTAAATGTGAGACGCGCAAAAGGGGCATCTCCAAGAAGAATATTAAAGGGGGCATTACCAGTTATCTCCAAAATATCGCCGGCATCGCGAATATCACGGTAAATGCTATTTTCAGCCTCATCATTGACTTCCACCCAACTCTCTCCAGAGAAAAAAATACGCAAAACGTCAGAGCCAGTAGAATTAATCTCTATTATTCGGCTTTCAGCCTCGACTAATGCATCACTTATAAAATCAGTAGCGGCTTGAGCAGGCACCTCTTGCCCCCGGCTATTTCCAGGCATTGCTGGAAGATTTGTTAGAGTTGAAATAGTCGATACAGAATTTTCATCAATTATTTCTGGGAGTGTGTTACTTATTACCCGTCCTTCTCTTGATTCACTTGCATTGAGAATCGGATTAATTTCAGTCTGACTTTGACCTGTAGGAGCAGTAACTGAAGGCTGTATTAGCGCTGAAACCTTTTCCACAGATTCGCTCATCGAATTATCTGGCACTGTTACTGGCTGCCCATTTGCGCCGAAAAAGTTGTTATAAGCCCATAGCCCTGCAAAACCACCAACAAACCCCAGCACCGAAAGCACTACCCAAGGAAAGTTTTTCCCTCGCCGGCGACGCATATAAACACGAGCTATTTCTTCACTATGCTGTTGCCAAGAAGCATTTTTATATTGACCAAGCAGCTCAGCTTCATCTAAATTTAACAATGCAGCATAACTTTTAAGATATCCTTTTATAAAAATAGCGCCAGGTAACTTTTCATAATTATTAGATTCTAATGCCCTAACATAGTCTGCTGTTATGTGTAGTTGATCACCTACTTCTTTCTCACTCATATTCTGACGCAGGCGTTCTTCCCGCAACATATCTCCCGTTGTCAAGAATTCCTTTGCAACCCCATCTTCAGACACATTATCTGAAAATTTCTCACTTTGCATTTGAGATCCTCTCGTAAGCATCATAATCTAGAGAAGTTTGATAGAGGGTATTAGAAACCAGAAGAGGGTTGTCTATTACTACTATATTCTGAAATCTTCTTTCTGTTTGAATTCCTACCAACAATGTTATTGTGGTGCAGGAAAAACTAGGAAAATATTCCGAATTAGCACCAAGGCAGGAGGCGTGCAGTGGCAAAGCAACCATAGCGGCCAGAAAAACTGGAATTCTTATTCGTGACAAGATGCGCTCCTGATCGAATTAGCGAACTACTTTATATTCTGTCGGCCGTTACGGCCAGATTATCAGCCCTGCCAAAAGCCTTTCCTATCTTGGATTTTGCATTCTTTTTATGTCTATCGCTGCGCAGAGTCTGATCTACAACATCGCCAACCAGTTGCCCGCAGGCGGCGCCAATATCATCGGCTCGGGTTGTACGCACAGTAACAGTATAGCCTGCTTCCTGAAGTATTTTCCGGAAATTGCTTACAGACGTATTACTCGGTCGCTCATAGTCGCTTAGAGAGAAAGGATTGAAAGGAATTAGATTTATTTTGCAGGGTAAAGATTCTAATAAAACAGCCAGATCACGTGCATGTTGGCGATAATCGTTTACGCCTTTTATCAAGGTATATTCGATAACCGGTACGCGCCGATCAGGTAAACTTTCCATATAACCTTTAACCGCTCTCATCAATTCTGCTATCGGGTATTTTTTGTTAATAGGAACTATCTGACTGCGTAATTCATCGTTAGGTGCATGCAGTGATACAGCTAGAGACGCATCGGTAAAATCCTTCATCTTTTCAATCGCCGGCACAACGCCGGATGTGCTGATAGTGACTTTTCGCTTGGATAATCCGAAAGCGCAGTCATCCATCATTAAATCTACTGCGTCCATGACATTTTCAAAATTTAGCAGCGGCTCGCCCATGCCCATCATCACTACATTGCTAACTGGTCGCTCCATATTATTTTTGAAACCACCAAGATAATGATTTGCCCACCAAAGCTGGCCAATGATTTCCGCGGCACTAAGGTTGCTATTAAAGCCCTGCTTTCCAGTGGCACAAAAGCTGCAATCTAAAGTACAACCTGCTTGAGAAGAAACACAAAGTGTTCCTCGATCTGACTCTGGAATGAATACCATTTCGACTTTACTGCCACTGGCAACCGTAATAATCCATTTATGGCTTCCATCTTCAGAAGCAAAGTCTTCAACAATTTTTGGTGGGGAGATTTCCGTGCATTCTTTTAGGCGTTCTCGTAAAGCCATGCTGATATCAGTCATAGCATCAAAATCTAATACACCACGCTGATAAATCCATTTCATAACTTGTTCAGCCCGAAACGGTTTCTCCCCAAGTTCAGCAAACAGGGCTTTCAGTTTTTCTCTGCTAAGACCTAGTAGATTGATTTTTTCAGCTGCCACCATGTTTTCCAACTGAGAGAATGCTCTATTTTAAGAACAGATTTCATCATCATTAAAGAAGTAAGCTACCTCTCGAGCAGCTGAGCTCGTCGAGTCAGAGCCATGGACTGCATTAGCGTCAATCGAAATTGCAAAATCAGCGCGAATAGTTCCAGATTCTGCTTCGATGGGGTTGGTAGCTCCCATCAATTCACGATTAAGCAAAACTGCATTCTCACCTTCTAAGACTTGGACAAAAACAGGTCCAGAAGTCATGAATTCGATAAGATCAGTGTAAAACCCTTTACCCTGGTGCTCAGCATAAAAACCGCCTGCCGATTCCTCATTCAGTTGCAGCATCTTGGCTGCTATGATTTTCAGCCCAGCTTTCTCAAACCGAGCATAAATTTCACCAATAACATTTTTGGCTACGGCATCCGGTTTTATAATCGAAAGAGTACGTTCGATCGACATCTTCACTCCTACATCAGTATTCAAAAAGTGCGCGCATTATACGTGAGTATTCTGCAATTTTGTACGCCTGAGAACCAATAATTGCAAAAAAAACCCGAAATTTCAGGGTTTTAGCCACCTAATGTAACTTCGCTGAAAATCCCTGAAACCTTTAAAATAACGGTTGATCGCAGTACTCAGGAAGTGAGCTAGTCGGCTACCTCTTCAATCCAGGTAGCCTGAATAGCTTCCAAAATCTTTTCCCCGCTGCGATCAGGATCATCATCGAATTCTTCAAGATCGCAGACCCAACGGTGCAAGTCGACAAAATTGACATATTGGGGGTCGGTGTCGGGATACCGGTCTACTAAGGCCATGGCAATATCGAATACATCTGTCCACTTCATAGCCTGACTCCTTAATGTTCTTCTGACACCATATTAATTGTGTACTTAGGTATTTCAATAACAAGATCTGAATCCGCGACCTTGACTTGGCAGCTTAATCGGGATTCAGGCTCCAAACCCCACGCCTTGTCTAGATAATCTTCTTCATTCTCTTCTGCGTCCTCCAGAGAGTTGAATCCTTCACGGACAACAACATGGCAGGTGGTACAGGCACAAGATTTTTCGCATGCGTGCTCTATAGAAATACCATTAGCAAGTGCAGCATTAAGGATAGTTTCACCAGTATCTGCTTCAAAAATAGAACCATCTGGACAAATTACTTCATGAGGTAAGACTTTAAGTTTTGGCATTACGTAGTATTCACTTGGTAGTTATTGTTCAACTTCATCAATCGATTCCCCGCGCAAAGCCTCACCTATATGTAAGTCCATGCGGCGTGAAGCAAATTCGCTGCTGAGGCGGTTTAGCTCTTCGGTTAATTCATGTATCTGCACACTGGTACCCTGTTCCATAAGAAGCTGCAACTGGGCAACAACTTCTTCAATTCGCATGGCTTCCTGAGCAATCAACAGTTGACCATCTATAGATCTTGCAGAACTTATCGCATCGATCAATTGTCTGGCTTCTATCTGCGCTTCTCTTAATGCTCGAATTTCCATGTCTTCTTTTGCATTTTCATGAGACGAGCTCAGCATTTTCTCGATGGAATCTGCATCCAAACCATAGCTCGGCTTAACCTGAACTTCCGCAGTTTTCCCAGTACTTAATTCTTCCGCCATGACACTCAACAAGCCATCAGCGTCTACTTGAAAGGTCACCCGAATCTTGGCCGCGCCTGCAACCATTGGCGGTATATCGCGTAATTCGAATCTGGCCAGAGAGCGACAATCATTCACTAGCTCTCTTTCTCCCTGCACCACATGCAAAGACATGGCAGTCTGGCCATCTTTAAAAGTCGTAAATTCTTGCGCCTTTGCTGCAGGGATCGTGGTATTTCTTGGGATTATTTTTTCAACCAATTCACCCATAGTTTCTATTCCCAATGATAACGGGTTCACATCGAGAAGTAGAAAATCATCCACTGACTTATTACCTATTAGTACATCAGCTTGAATGCCGGCCCCAATAGCTACAACTTTATCGGGATCAAAATCTGTCAATGGTACCTTACCGAAAAATTCCGCAACCGAATCACGAACTATTGGCATACGTGTAGAACCACCGACTAAAACTATATTGTCAATTTCCTCAACACTAAGCGACGCATCCCTCAGCACTCTGCGGCAGGTGGAAATCGTCCTCGTAATCAGACTTTCACAAAGCTTCGCGAATTTGGCTCTAGTAATAACACCCGACCACCCTAAATAATTAAGACTTGTTTCATTCTGGTCGCTCAATTGATGTTTAACGAGGTTCGCAAGCCTTAACAACTCAGCTTCTTCCATCGAATTTAATTCCGTTGTCGGTGAAGCCTCAGATTTAATCCAGGCCGCCAGCAGATAGTCGAAATCATCTCCACCAAGCAACGTATCTCCACTTGTGGCAAGCACTTCAAAAATACCTTTTTTCAAACTCAGTAACGAGACGTCAAATGTTCCACCACCCAAATCAAACACAACCACATTGCCTTCATCTCGACTATCCAAGCCATAAGCTACAGCCGCCGCGGTAGGCTCATTAAGCAAACGCAGCACGTTTAAACCAATGAGCCTGGCGGCATCTTTAGTTTGTTGTCGTTGCGCATCATTAAAATAAGCAGGTACAGTAATAACTGCGCCTTCTAACTTCCCACCAAGAAATTTTTCAGCACGGTTTACTAAAGTTCTTAAAATATCAGCAGAAATTTGCACGGAATCTTTGATTCCAGCTGCCGTTATGATCGCCGGTATGCTATCAGTTCTTTGCGTATCGAAGTCATAATGTTTAAATTGTGGCGCAGTTAAAACCTCGTCTATAGATCTTCCAAGAAGCCGCTTCACCGAACTAATAGTATTCTTAGGATCATTTATTGCTGCAGAGATAGCAATTTTTCCGACCACTGGATCAACTTCAGCAGAATATTGAACAACTGAGGGTAATAAGTATTTTCCAGCATCATCCGGCAACACTTCAATGTCCTGGCCGGAGCTTGTGGACACCAAAGAATTTGTTGTTCCCAAGTCAATGCCTACAGCAAAACGATGGACTGGTATGGCCAATTTCTCGCCAGGTTCTGAAATTTTTAGTAAGGCCATAGCTGTCGTTAAATCAATACCCTAGTCGTTGTTCTTCGCCTGACTCAATTTCTAACAGCAATTTATGCAGAAACTGTAGCTCATGAAAAGTTCGCTTTGCCTGTGCTAATTCTCCCAACGCAAACTCTCTTGAAAAAATATTTTGCTTGAGATTAAGCTTCTCTCCGACTTCAGATTTTAAATGACTCAGTGTCGTTAATGCAGATTCATCTTTAGGCAATGCCTCCAATGACTCGCGTAGTTGCATTTGCTCGAGCAATAGGTCCATGCCTAAATCATTCTGACTTACTGACTCAACATTCAGACCATTAATTGTTAACAAATAAGCTGCGCGCTTAATCGGTGACTTTAAAGTACTATAAGCCTCATTCAAATAACTCGTTAATTGCACGGCTCGCAATTTATCCTTTTCTGTTGCCCCTGAAAATTTGTCTGGATGCACTCCCACCTGCCGTGCATGGTACTCTTCTGACAATTTTTCTAGATCCAAATCAAAGGACTCAGAGAGGTCAAATAACTGAAAATAATTCTGATTGATTTGCTGCACGATTTGATGGGTTGAGGTTAGTTCTTGGGTCGGAAGTGAAGAAAGCCGATAATTTTATCAGCAACGGATTATGGCTATACGCTAAAACTCTCTCCACACCCACATTCGCCTTTGGCATTTGGGTTTTTAAATTCGAAACCTTCATTGACACCTTGCTTCACGAAATCCATTTCAGTGCCATCGATATAAACCAGACTTTTAGGGTCAACAATTATTTTAACACCCTGATCTTCAAACACCTGGTCACCAACATCTATCTCGTCAACAAACTCCAAAACATAGGCCATTCCTGAACAGCCTGTCGTTGTCACACCTACTCGGATGCCTATACCTTTCCCCCGAGCCTGCAATTGGCCCGCGACATGCTTCGCTGCATTTTCTGAAATTGAGACTGTCATTAATTAAATAATCTCTAAAATATTCAACTCAGCCCTTAGGCGCTGGCTTTTTCATTGCTTCTCTTAGACTTTACATCGGCTATAGCTGCCTTAATTGCATCTTCAGCGAGCACTGAGCAATGAATTTTTACCGGTGGAAGACCTAGCTCATCGGCAATATCCTTATTCTTGATTTCTGTTGCTTCATCCAAAGACCGACCTTTAACCCATTCTGTCAACAATGAACTGGATGCGATAGCAGAACCGCAGCCATAGGTCTTAAACTTTGCATCTTCAATAACACCATTGTCATCAACTTTTATTTGGAGACGCATTACATCCCCGCAAGCAGGTGCACCTACCATACCAGTACCTACACTAGCATCGTCATCATTCAACTTTCCAACGTTGCGTGGATTTTCATAGTGATCTAACACTTTGTCCGAATAAGCCATGTTTTCCTCATTTTCCCCGTAGCACTGATTGTGGTTTACAGCAAACCTTCTCTCTATATTAGCCTAATGCGCAGCCCATTGAACTTGATCTAAATCGACCCCGTCCTTATACATATCCCATAATGGAGATAACTCTCTTAATTTCGCAACTGCCCCGTGAATTTTTTCTACAGCATGGTCAACTTCTTCTGCTGTAGTGAATCTACCAATTGTCATACGCAGCGAACTATGCGCAAGCTCATCATTCAACCCTATAGCTCTTAGCACATAAGACGGTTCCAGGCTTGCTGATGTACAGGCCGACCCAGATGAAACAGCGAGATCTCTGAGCGCCATCATCAACGATTCACCTTCAACAAAATTGAAGCTAATGTTTAGATTACCCGCGACACGGTGATCAATATCGCCATTCACGTAGACTTCTTCCATGTCGCTAAAACCATCTAAAAGCCGATTGCGCAGCGCAAGAATTCGGATACTCTCATCCTGCATTTCCTCTTTGGCAATACGATAAGCTTCACCCATTCCTACAATCTGATGAGTTGGCAAAGTTCCGGAGCGCATACCACGTTCATGGCCGCCACCATGAATTTGAGGCTCGATTCGAACTCGCGGCTTACGTCTAACATAAAGAGCACCTATTCCTTTAGGTCCATAGGTTTTATGTGCAGTCATGGACATAAGATCCACCTGCATCTTTTCCAAATCAATATCTATTTTCCCAGTAGACTGAGCTGCGTCAACATGAAATAAGACACCTTTTTCTCGAGTCAGTTGGCCTATAGCTTCAATGTCGTTGATAACACCAATCTCATTATTCACATGCATCAATGACACGAGAATTGTATCTTCGCGTATAGCATTAGCGACCGCACTTGGTGTTGTTAGACCATTCTCATCTGGATCCAAGTAAGTCACTTCAAATCCTTCGCGTTCTAATTGACGACAACTATCAAGTACAGCTTTGTGTTCGATTTTCGAAGTAATAATATGCTTGCCTTTTTTACTATAGAAATGAGCCACACCCTTTAAAGCAAGATTGTCAGCTTCTGTGGCGCCAGAGGTCCAAACCACTTCTCTAGGGTCACAGTTAATTAAATCAGCGACTTGACGCCTTGCGGTTTCAACTGCCTCTTCTGCTTTCCAGCCCAGTAAATGAGAACGACTAGCTGGATTTCCAAAGTTTCCTTCCAGGGTCAGACATTCAACCATTTTCTCAGATACACGGGGATCAACAGGAGTAGTTGATGAATAATCTAAATAAATTGGATATTGCATTTAATTTTCCGCCTTTACTTCATTACAGACTGCTTACAGATACCCGCGTCTTTTGATTGCTCATTTCCTGAATATCATTCATAAGCAGTTGCTTTCTATCTTGGTTTTCCGCGATGCATTTCACTTCACTCTTCGAAACTAAATCGGCAAGGCTGATACCTCCAAGAAACGTATGAATCTGCTCACTTAAATCTTCCCAAAGGTAGTGTGTCAAACAAATTTCTCCTCCCTGACAGTCGCCGGCTCCTCGACACTTAGTTGTATCGACGGACTCATTAACGGCATCCACGATCTCTGCAATATAAATTTGGCCTGACTGACGTTCTAGTTCGTAACCACCGCCAGGACCGCGAATACTATTGACCAAAGAACTCTTTCTTAACTTGGCAAACAATTGCTCTAAATAAGACAAGGAAATTGCTTGCCGAAGTGAAATATCTGCCAAACTGACTGGGCCCTGATTATTATGCAATGCGAGATCCAGCATTGCCGTCACCGCATATCTGCCTTTAGTTGTTAAACGCATTAATAATGCCTGCAACTCATCTGATTTTCGGGAGAAATTATCGAATACCTAAGTAAAATAGTCAAGTATTGGCAAGACGAACGGTCGGCAAAGTACCGAGACTAGCTAGCATGTATTCCAAAGATTTTTCAGATAGTTAGCAACTTTTGGAGGATTTTTGGGCATCTTTACGAAATTCTTTGTTAAGTTTATTACCTAAAGGTTTAGCTATGAACGGTATGATCACGAGACTATTAGTTGAATGGGTTATTGCTCTCAATTTAATAGTTTATGATTCACATGATTAAAAACTCAATAAAACAGTAAAAACTGTCCCTCATACATCAAAGCAAAGAATATTAAAGCCCAAAAATGAAAGCCGATTTACATTGTCACAGCTATTATTCTGACGGAAACCATGCCCCTGATTTCTTGCTAAAACGTGCTGCAGAAAATGGCCTTACCCATCTCGCAATTACAGACCACGATTGCACAACAGCTCTGGAAAAACCTCTGGACGATTATCATGGACTACAACTGATTCCCGGCATCGAAGTATCCTGTCAATGGGAAACACAAGAAATACACCTCATTGGATTAGGGATTGATTGGGAAAATGCTGAATTAAAAAACATATTATACAAACAACAAGCGGCGAGGCGATCCCGGTGCGAGGCAATTAATCAAATACTTGAGACTAATGGCATTGAGGGGCTTTTAGATTATCTCGATGCCCTAACCTCAACTACTCTTACTCGAAGTCACATCGCTGACTTCCTAATCCTCTCGGGCCATACAAAGAACAAACAAAAAGCTTTTAAGCAATACTTAGGCAAAAAGGGCAAAGTTTATGTACCTATAACTTGGATTCCACTTTCTGAGGCTATCCGCGCCATCCATAATGCAGCAGGACTGACAGTCCTAGCACATCCAGGAAGGTATAGCTTGAACAAGCGCAAGTTAGAAGCGCTGGTTACTTATTTTAAAGCTAATGAAGGTGATGGAATGGAAGTGAGTTATGGCGGCATTGATCCGCTAATGCAAAGGCACTTGGAGCAACTCGCAGAATCTGCATCTTTATTCATCTCTATGGGGTCGGACTTCCACAACGAAGAAGCACACTGGACTGATATCGGCAAATTTCCAACACCGAGTGCGGCAGCCATAAAAAATGCCATCTGGAATCACCCCAGATGGCATTTCTAAATCTAAATTATCAGGAGCTAAAAACCTAGCTGCGTTTTAGTGAAGCAACGGCATCACGAAAAATATCTAATAATGTTTCGTGCTTATAATCAGTAAACTCTCCAGCATCCATGAACATGCCATGTTCAGCACAAGCCTCATACTCTATATGACCTTGTTTTGGATCATTTAATTTCGCCATAGGCTTTCCGCAACGAGGGCACTTAATGTCCCTAACAGTATTATAAGTCTTACCCACACTGGGGTCTCCACTATCCGCAAAATCGGCCATCCAGCCACCTTTCAACTGCTCAGCTTCACCATTGTCGAACCATAGACCCTTACAACTGTTACACTTATCAATGACTACCTGACCGTGAAGGGTCTCGATCTTCATTTCCAGCATTTCAAAATTGCACTTCGGACAGTCCATCTATATCCCCTTAATCCAAGCTTCTTAGAGCTTTTTAATTGTTGGTTACAACGCGCACATAAATCAACGCCGTCCCTCAAACCACAGAGTACGCATTTTATCTAATATTCTAAGGGAAGACCAAGCCAAATTTCTGCTTTCTTAAAGTGTGTAAAAACTTCACATTTATTAATTTTGCTTCATATTCATGATGCTAGTATCCACGGCAAAGTCCTTATCAGCTAATCGAGTCTTTAGCATGCTTAGTCGGCAGATACTTTCTCAGTTAGTTTGATCTAGTAACTGTAATTCTCAGAGCGCCCTCTTAATTCGGCAATATCAATTTCACCTTGTTGACACTCTTGAACATTTCGCTTGAGTAATATGTGAATCTTGTCAGGCCGTCGCGTTGTTGTTTCCGTATCTTCACCCAACCCTTTTAGTATGATTGAGATATTCTCATCTTCTGGTAAAGCACGCAGAGTTGACCCATAGTTGCACATAACCACATACAAATTCTGCTCAAATTCACTGACCTCATCATTCCAACGAGCAATATAACGCTGTTCAGCAAGCTCAGTTTCAACTTTTAGCTCAACAGCTTTATTGATAGCTCGCTGCCTAAGGGGTTCTATCTTCCCTAGTAATTGATCTAGCCGAAAGCTTACTTCTGATTCGTCACTACCAGCTTGATCCGTCACAGCACTAGCAGCACGAATTTCTTGTTCTAATGCTCCGATTTGATCAATATTTTCCTGCATGTTCTCCCGCATTACTTCTAATTCAACTTGCAATTCTTCGTACTCAACATCGTCTACGTTCCCTAGTGCTCTAAGTGATCTGGCAGAGACCGAGGCTTGTTCTATCGCTTTACTTACAGCAATAGAGTAATCGACCTTGGAAATACGCTCCATCATATTCTGATACAAACCATAAGCTTCTGGGCTATCAGTTTCTTGCTGCGGTGAAGTTAGAGGACTAGTTTGTAGTCTAATCCTTTCGAATGGGTTTTCGCCTGGTTGTAGTGGCTGCATGGCCGAATTTAAGGACGCCAAACTTAAACGGTTGCGCTCATTAGCCAAAGGTGTCCGCACCTCAAAGAGCACACCTTGTCCAACTAGATAGGTTGCATAAATACCGCCCAAGCGCATTCCGAACAACCCCGTATTGTGATCAAGTTCTAGCGCATCTTCCATGACACCAGTAAAAATATCGATGTTTACTTGGAGGTCACTAAAATTGACATCCTGACTATGTGTTGATGATGCTGAGGGAAAAGCCACTATCAGACTAAAAACAACCGAAAGTTTATTCATTGCCTCTATCTACCTTTTTTCCTATCTTTCAGGGCTTTGATAACTTACAAATTGAGCGAGTTGCTGCAGTGAACGAATCGTTTCATAGTCGTTATCCACTAGATCTTGATAGCCTATCCGCATATCTTCGAGGTCACGCAATCTTTGCTGCTCAAAAAACACATAGATTCGATTTAAATTTTCAGCAGTAGTTTGCTGATTTTGATCCAAAACCGTTTGTAGCAATTCAATATTATTACTAACTTGTCTATCTTCTACTCGCTCAGCTAATGCATCCATTGCGAGTCGCTGCTCTTCCTGAAAGGCAACTAAACGCTCTGCAATTACAGAACTATCGTCGCTAGTGGAGCCGAATGAAACTGAGAACCCTTCTTGGCTGGAAATGAAATTTACGTTCAGTAAAAGCACTAACATCATTGCAAAACAAGTAACGGTAGGTGCCCATTGCAAACGATGCCAGAGGCTAAACCCTGAGATGGGGGCCTGATGCTCACGTCGAAATAATTCCATTCCCCTATTCCAATGAGGGGTGCGCTCATTTTTCCATTGGGTGAGAGTATTTTGAGTCAAAAGCAATGATTCCAATTCATTGCTACAGTGCTCACAGACAAGTAAATGGCTTTCTATCTTTTCTTTCGCCAAAGATTCTAAATCATCGGCAAAATACTCCTGCAATATATGTTGAGTCTTAGGGCAAGGCATGAACTTTCTCCGAGACAACTTTTAATTTTTTAAGTGCTGTGTAAAAACGGGTCTTCGCTGTATTCACAGATATATCTTGCAGATTTGCAATCTCTTCAAAGGTTTGTGATTGAAACATTTTTAATTCAACGACTAGTCTTTGCTCAAGAGGCAGTTTAGACAGCATTGAAATGACTCGCTTATTCTGCTGCTGCTCACTAACCATATTATCTGGCTCTATATTTGTTTCACCCGGAATCAAATCGAGAAAATCTAATTCTTCCTGATCGCTTGTTCGAGTTTGTGTTGTCATCAAACGTTTACGACGATTCATATCGATAGCTTTATTATGGGCAATCCGAAAAATCCAACTGCTAAATTTCGCGTCACCTCGAAAGTGATGTAGGTTCCGATAAACCCCAAGAAAAACTTCTTGCATTAGATCCATTGCATCAGAACTGCTTCCCATGAGGCGGAGACCATGATTATAAATTTTGCTTTCATAGCGCCTTACTAGTTTTTCCCAGGCGAGCGGTGATCCATTAAGAGCTGCAGCTATTAAAGCTTCGTCTTCATCGGTTAAACTCATAGCTTCCCGCACTACGAAAAATTAGCTTACGTGCCAGAATATATGGGCAGAGTAAGTGTCTGAAAAACCGAAGAATACTGGTTTTGAAGACTTAGTCGCAAGGACTTACTAAAAAGTTTGCATTCTGCATATATTTGACAGGGGGTTGGCGACCGACTGCAGGCGCAGCCGATCCTTACTAATAGCCACCTTGTGAAGGTTAATACTAGGCCCCATCGGCATGAAGCAGGCACAGTGCTCAATAAGTTAGCTCCCGCTTTTAAGCGGCGGCATGTTGTTCCTGCAATAATTGACTTGCGGCACCCATAAACGCATTCAGGGATGAGGCGATGATATCCTTACTTATGGCGACGCCGCTATAACGTCGGCCTTCGCAACGTATTTGAATATAAGTTGCAGCTTCAGCATCTGCGCCTTGACCCAGGGCATGTTCGCCATATTCCATGATTTCAAAGTCAATATTTATTGCTTTTTTCAATGCTTCAACGAAGGCATCAAGTACACCGTTGCCTTCTCCGCTAATAGCAATATCTTTGCCAAAGTAATCTATATTCGCCTTGAAAGTCTCTCGTCCTTCTTGTTTTTCAATGGTGAAATTTTCCAAGCTGATGACTTTCTCATTATTAAGATAGTGACTATTAAACAACTCCCATATTTCATCTGGGTTAATTTCACCACCGAGCTCCTCTGTAACTTTTTGTACGACACGACTAAATTCTATTTGCAGCCAGCGGGGTAATTGGAAGCCAAATTTGCTTGCTAACACATAAGCGACACCACCCTTGCCTGACTGACTATTTACTCGGATTACATCTTGATAAGTACGACCAATATCTCGAGGATCGATTGGTAGGTACGCGACCTCCCAAGGAGCACCCTCCTCATAGATATCTAAGCACTTCTTAATCGCATCCTGGTGCGAACCAGAAAATGCAGTAAAGACCAAGTCGCCAGAATAAGCTTGACGGGGATGCACATTTATTTGAGTGCACTCTCTAACTATTGACACGATGCGATCCATGTCGTGCAAATCCAGCTTGGGGTCAATGCCCTGGCTATAGAGATTCATTGCCATTACCACAATATCCATATTACCGGTACGCTCTCCATTGCCCAGCAAAGTGCCTTCTACTCGCTGAGCCCCACCCATTACTGCGAGCTCAGCAGCTGCCACAGCGCAGGCACGATCATTATGAGTATGCAAAGATATGATAACCGAATCGCGATTTTTAATATTACGACAAAACCACTCTACTTGATCTGCATAAATATTAGGCGTAGCCATTTCTACAGTAGAGGGTAAATTAATAATGCTTGGCTTTTCAGGTGTTGGTTGCCAAACTTCATTTACGGCATCACACACCTCAACAGCGAAATCCACTTCAGTGCCAGTAAAACTTTCCGGCGAATATTCAAAAGTCCATTCTGTTTCTGCTTGCAGCGCTGCACACTTTTTAACTTCTTTGGCACCATTAACCGCAATTTCTACAATCCCAGCTTTGTCAGTTCTAAAAACTTTCTCTCTTTGTACAATGGAAGTGGAATTATAGACATGAAGAATTGCTTTAGTTGCCCCTTTTAATGATTCAAAAGTACGTTGTATTAGTTCGGCTCTGGCCTGAGTCAATACCTGGATGGTGACATCATCTGGAATTCTATTTTCTTCTATAAGACTGCGTACGAAATCAAAATCAGGCTGCGAAGCTGCGGGAAATCCAACTTCAATTTCCTTGAAACCAACTTCAACTAGCAGGCTAAACATCTTTTTTTTCTGGGAGACAGACATAGGCTCAATCAATGCCTGATTTCCGTCACGCAGATCAACGCTACACCAAGTCGGCGCTTCTTTAATCACATTGGCCGGCCACGTACGATCACTAATATCGATCTGCTGAAAGGGTTTGTACTTTCTATGATCGAATCGATTTCTATCCATCAGATTGCTCCTAGCTTTGCCAACGCAAGCAGATTCTTACGCGGGCTCCCAGACCATAATGCTTGCACTACAGAAGTGCTTATCCATTTGACGTTATTGCTCCGACCTTTTTGAGGTTGCTGTCGCGGCGCTTGGGCCTGTTTAACCCTTATCCAAGCCGCCAGCTCGGGTATCAGAACTATAGTAAAATATCTGTAGTTATTCTACACACTTATTCTATTAAATTAAGTGTTTCTTAGTTAAGATAACTATAATATATTTAATTTGTGTTTATTTTCTCTAAATTTAATTATATCATAAGATTTTCTATCTAATTTAAATCAAATTTCTTATGATTCTAGATAAGTTGGATACCCGCATCCTGCAGAAGCTGCAGAAAAATGGAGCTGTCTCTAACTTAGAACTGGCAGAGGCAATAGGTCTTTCACCAACACCTTGCGCTAGACGAGTAAAACAATTGAGGGACCTGGGAATTATTGATCGACAGGTAACATTGCTAAATGCTTCCAAACTAGAATTAAAACTTACCGCTCTAATCCAAATAAGCATGGATAGACACACACCAGATCGATTCGAAATTTTTGAAGAAAAGGTGAAAAGCTATCCCGAGGTAATTGAATGCCTACTAATCACAGGTCTGTCAGCAGACTACCAATTAAAAGTTGTTGTACCAGACATGGAGTATTATCAAGAGTTCTTATTGAACAAAATTACTCGCATTGAGGGTGTTACTGATGTGCATTCCAGCTTCATTTTGCGAGAAGTCATAAATTCTACAGAACTTCCACTGAACCATATACAGCACAAATAACTAAAAAAAGTGTTTAACTTTCCCTTTGTAAGATCTACTCATCTTTAATGATGAACCACAACTCAGGGTTAAATGAAATTCACCATTGATATGGGATGAGACCTTTTCCACTCGCTCTGTATTTACGATAGTGGATCGGTGCACTCTTTGAAAAATCGAAGGGTCGAGTTTGGCTTCTAGCTCCTTCATGGTTGTGCGCATGATATGAGTTTCATTTTTCGCATGCACACACATGTAGTCTCCAGCCGCATCGATCCAATCGATATCCTTAACCGGCACGAATGTAATTGACGACCCATCCTTTATTGCAAGACGATCAGCGCGATCGACAATGTCTTCCTCACTATCAAGCAGCTCTCCAATAGCCGAAGCCGACTTCCCAGTAAGGCTTACTGCCAGCTCCAGTAATTTCTGCTTCTCAGGGACAGCAATCTTTTGCTCCCTTTGCTGTTTAGTGCGATCGATGGCTCTTGCCAAACGCTCTCCTTCAACAGGCTTTAACAAATAATCGATTGCATGCACTTTAAATGCATCTATCGCAAAAGCATCGTAAGCTGTCACGAAAATTACCATTGGCATAACATCGCTTTGCACTTCATTGATTACTTCAAAGCCAGTCATACCTGGCATTTGAATATCGAGAAATACGACATCTGGCTCATACTCTATTATGGCAGCAATAGCCTCTTTCCCATTCCGGCACTCTGCTACGATTTCAAGGTCTTCATATTGCTCAATGCGCATAGACAGCCCTTGTCGCGCCAGCTCTTCATCATCAACAATAATTGCTTTCAATTTTTGTGATTCACTCTGATTCATAAGGAATTACCACTGTAACTTTAAGGCCCCTAGGCTTGGTATTTGCAAACACTAATTTATGGTCATTTCCGTAAATTTCTTTCAAACGGTTCCTAATATTACTGATACCTACTCCTTTGGAAAGAGACAATCTTGCCTCAGCGTCTTCCTCAGGTAATCCAGGACCGTCATCGGTGACATCAAGAGTCAAAAAATTCCCGTTTTCGCGAGCTCTTATAGTAATCGTACCTCCAGATTCGACCTTAGTAATACCATGTTTAATTGAATTTTCGATAATCGGCTGCAGCAGCATTGTTGGCACTAATGCCACTTGTGCGCTCACTTCTATATCGAACTGTAATTTTAATCGCTCTGCAAAACGAACTTTCTCGATATCCAAATAAAGCTTAGAAGTCTCTAGCTCATGAGCCAGGCTTACCCGATCTAAGGGAGAGTGATCGAGAGAGTATCGAAGAAACTTACTTAACTTTGTCACCATTTCATTCGCTTGATCAGTTGTCTTGGAGAGGACAAGCGTCGAAATAGCGTTCAGCGTGTTAAACAAAAAATGTGGATTGAGTTGGTAACGCAACATTAATAATTGAGCTTCATGGGCTAGAGCTTCAGACCGTAATACCTTTTCCCGCTCTAACTGGAGAAGTAGCATTAATTTGATAACAAAATAAAGCCCTCCCCATATGAAAAAAACGGGATACGTTAGATCTAAAATAGCATCGAATGGTTCCTGAGGAATTACTCCAGAACTCGCGAGCCCCGCCCAATCTAGGGAAACCATTCGCCCAGCAGTAACAATTAAAACTGGCCACAATACCGAGGCTATAGAAATAGATAGCAAACACATCAATGAGCGAACTATGAGGCGAAACCCAGATACAAGATTAAACAAATACCGAAGCCCTGAGGATAATATGAACCCAAGAGCCGCTATGGAGAAATAACTTACAGAGCGGGCAAAAAGATAACTGTTTGGTTCAAAAGCAAAGGTGCCCGCAACCAAAAGGCTAAACCAAATCGACCAACCCGCTATCTGGTAAGACCAAAACGGATTGCCTCTTATCACCGCCAAAGCATTATTTTTCATCTTTTGTAGGATAATCCGATAGCACTTGCATTGAAATCTCTACGGTAACAAAGCTGAAACCCATTCTTTCTCTTCCTTAAACTCTACTTCGGTTTTTTTGATTAGCTCTCGACTCAGATCGTTAATTGAAAGCCCTTTAACCACCGAGTTACTTCTTCCCTCACAAGTAACTGGAAAAGAGAATACCAGCCCCTCCTCAACATCGTAACTTCCATCACTATATATTCCCATACTAACCATCCCCCCATTTGTTCCACTCACCCAATCACGCATATGCTCTATAGTTGCATTGACTGCAGAAGCCGCGCTGGATAAACCCCTGGCCTTAATAATGGCTGCCCCTCGCTGTTGCACGGTGGGGATTAAGTTTTCGACAATCCAAGAAGCTTCGACCAAATCAGTTGCTGGCTGACCGGCTACCATGCAGTATTGATGGATTCGGTGTCTAAAAAAAAGAGCTCTAAAAAGTCCAAAGTTAGCTGCCAAAATACGGCCGCGAGTAAAGAGCCAAACCCAGCAATAAAAAACGCAGTATGAATCCCCTATTCCAAGCGAGACGATAAAGAAGACGAAGAACCGAGGTTAAAATTACAGCGACCACTGCGCTGCTTACATATACAGATGCAAGTGGAATCAAGTATCCGGTGGTGGGCGGGTTAAATAAAAGACTTAACAAAAGGAGTATTACGACAACACCAGCCCAACCTACAAACTGGAAAACCCAGAATTGATTGCGTCTGATTCTAGTAAGAGAGGCAAAACTCATAGTTAGTCCTATACCCCAAAATAATTTGTGCTTTTCTTAGCCTGCATACAAATGCTGACTTGTATCACAAATCCTTCAAGCCGAATTAGCTATTCACGGGAGTAACCCAGCTATCGCATCTCTTTCGCCCTTCAACTCCTGCTCTGTCTCAGACATGAGTCCTCGACTAAAATCGTTTATACCTAAACCCTGGACAATTTCATAACGCCCATCTACGCAGGTTACAGGGAAAGAGTAGATCAATCCTTCTTCGATGCCATAACTCCCATCGCTGTATATTCCCATACTTACTATCTTTCCGTCAGTCCCTAGAGCCCAATCCCGCATGTGTTCTATTGCAGCATTTGCGGCAGAAGCGGCACTTGATAGGCCTCGCGCCTTAATAATAGCTGCCCCGCGCTGTTGCACAGTAGGAATAAATTCATTAGAAACCCAAGCTTGCTTCACCAGCTCATAGGCATTCGTGCCGCCAACAGAGCAATGATGAAGGTCTGGGTATTGAGTAGCTGAATGATTTCCCCAAATAATCATGCCATTGATATCGGTATTATGATTTTCAGTCTTGTTTGCAAGTTGCGCAATCGCGCGATTGTGATCCAGACGCGTCATGGCGGTAAATTGACCGGGTTCCAAATCTGGAGCATTGCGATAGGCGATCAACGCGTTGGTATTCGCCGGATTACCTACAACCAGAACTTTAACGTCACGGCTAGCTACTTTATTTATAGCATTGCCTTGTAAAGAAAAAATTTGAGCATTCGCTTCAAGCAGATCTTTGCGCTCCATTCCAGGTCCGCGCGGCCTGGCGCCTACCAGCACACAATAATCCGCATCTTTAAATGCCACTTCAGGATTATCGCTTTGCACGATTCCTGCAACCAATGGAAAAGCACAATCTTCGATTTCCATCACAGTGCCCTGTAACGCTTCCAAAGCAGGGGTAATCTCAAGTAACTGAAGAATAATGGGCTGATCAGTACCCAGCATTTCTCCAGCTGCCAATCTAAATAAGAGCGAATAACTAATTTGTCCTGCTGCTCCGGTGACAGCAACGCGCACGGGTGCTTTCATTATCTAAAAGTCCTTCTATAGTTTTAAAAATTAAGCGGTTTGAATGAATCTGATACAGAGCCGGGTAGTATATCAGAATATCCTTCGGGATGAGATGCTGTCTTACAGCTTTGAATCAAAAGTCTCCGATATGCGATAGTTCTCTCAATACTATTTAGTAAATAAACATAGCGTCGCCATAACTAAAAAATCGGTAGCGCTGCCGAATAGCTTCTGCATAAGCATCAAGTATAACTTTTTTTGAACTAAACGCACTTACTAACATGAGCAATGTAGATTCCGGCAAATGAAAATTGGTAATCATTGCGTCGACTATTTGAAACTTATACCCCGGATAAATAAAAATAGCCGTCTCTTTTCGAGTCGCCTTTAGTCTGCCATCCTCTACCGCACTTTCTAAACATCGAACGCTTGTTGTACCTACAGCAATTACTCTTCCCCCTTTCTCCCTGCATTGCTCCACTTTATTACAGACAGAAGCGTCTAACTCAATAAACTCTCTATGCATTCGATGTTCTTCCAAGTTTTTAACTCTAACCGGCTGAAAAGTTCCCGCGCCAACATGAAGCGTAAGAAAAGCTGTATTAATGCCATTCCCAACAAGATTCGATATCAGTGAGCGGTCAAAATGCAACCCCGCTGTAGGAGCAGCCACTGCACCTTCTTTAGTTGCATAAATTGTCTGATAGCGGTTTAGATCTAATGCTTCCTCTTGCCTTCTAATGTAAGGCGGTAGCGGCATATAACCATGGGGAAATAATGATTGACTAAGACTAATCTCGCTGCCGAACTGAATTTTAAAGAAACCCTCTTCTAGATCTAGCACGGTAGCAACAAGAGAATCCTCGGGCTGCTCAGTATTCTTAGCGTAAAAAAACAATTTACTCCCGATTTTGGGGGATTTACTCGCTTTAATCTGAGCCAATAAGCAATTGTCGGACATTATTCGTTCAACCAAGATTTCTATCTTTCCTCCTGTCTCCTTTTCGCCAAAAAACCTAGCAGGAATAACTTTCGTATTATTGAAAACCAGCAAGTCATTTGGTCTCAAATAATTCAATAAATCAGTAAAATACTTGTGTGCCATTTCACCAGAAACAGAATTAAGACACAGTAAACGACTGGAGGTACGAACGTCAGATGGGTAGTCAGCAATCAACTCATCTGGCAATTCATAAGAAAATTCACTTACTTTCATAGATGGTAGCATCGTCTGAATTATCGAAAACGAAGCCTATAGAAATAGTTATAAAGGATAAAGGGTTGGGGGTTATTATTTGCTTACTTAGGAACTGCAGGCAGGTTTCATTGCGCTACAATTCGCAATTGGTATAATGCCGGCGCGGTAGCCTCAGAATACTAAAAGACTCCGCGGAGGCATAGCTTAGGTCCTCTGGGAATTGAATCTGGGACTAATGTTTATAATTGAATACTGCCAGCGTGGTGAAATTGGTAGACACGATGGATTCAAAATCCATTGCCTTCACGGGCGTGGCGGTTCGAGTCCGCCCGCTGGTACCAGTCATTCATTTAAACACTTCTAGATTTATCTAATCCCTTCTGATCAGGCCTTTATAGCCCAATAAATCCGAATTAGCAGCAACAGAAAAGTCGAGCAGGGTCTACTGCATTTCCATTGTGTAGTCGTACCAATCGACGATTTTTCCGTCCCGGATGAAGAATACCCCGACGCCGTGCCAGGTGTTAATTGAAAAATTCGAAAAATAGTCGATCCGCTCATTAATTACCATCGGTCCTCGAGCAAACGTTTCTAGTACCTCGAAACGGTCAACGTTGTTAATGATCGTTTGAATGCGTTCTGATACGGCGTCTTTGCCATCTGCCAGTGCCATCGTCTCCATCATTCGGTATGCACTGTCTTCGGCAAAAAATACCATAATGTTGTCGAGATCATTGCTGGACCACGCTTCGCAAAATTCGTTCACAAGCTGGATATTAGCCTGCTCTCCAGCTGTTGGCTCCGCTGCGCTAACTGAGGGAGCAATGCCAGCGAGAGCCATTGCGCCAGCACCTGCAGCTAAAAAACCTCGGCGACCCATTGTTGCCCTTGTCGTTGTCATGTTCTTATCTCTCCTGCGCAAATTGTTGTTAGAAGCTTGTTCATGATTGCAATATCAATCGAGTAAACAAGATAGCAGATACTATTAATTGCCAAACAAGAGCAATAAAAAAATGACCTGCGGTTGGCATCAGCGCCAAAAGGAAAACAAGAAATGCGTTAACCCAGTAAATTAATATATACATGTACCATGCTAATTTCTTACGTTCTTCTTCATTCAGTAAAAGCCTAACGCTTAGATGAACTACGATAACAGCTGCTAGCAAAATACAAATTAGGCCGTAGCTTGAAAAAGTCCATATATTTTGAATTCCAAAAGATAGAGCAAGAGCGGGGAGTAACGACCCAAACGCAGTAGCAAAAGAAAAACTTAACAGACAAAGCGTTCGATGTTTTGTTAAAGGACTGCTTTTCCCACCCTTAGAACCTATGGCGATAACTAGGCCAGAGAAACCTGCCAAAACAATTGCAAATTCCGTAATATTGGAGATATAGGAGGCATCCATAGTAAATCCTTAAGTAGCAGCAACAGAAAAGCAGAGTAGGGTTATTGTTGTTAGTAGTTTGTTCACTGGCGAAAAATGGCGATAGTTATCTTTCGACGCAGCTCATTATTGTCTTTCTTAATAGAGAATCACTGTCAAGCATAGATTCAAAAACATCCTCATTTGTAATCATGTTTGCATATTCTTGGCCGAAATATGCTGCATCTGATGGACCATCAAGCGCGGCAAGGATAATTAAGCGTTCTCCGCCTTCTTGCATAGCAGAAACCATGTCAGCTCCAAGTGAGCTGTAGTCTTGCTCAAAAATCCCTGCGGTTCTTATAAGAAAACCGCTGCAGAACCAATTCAGA
>JAQWQD010000070.1 GCA_029244985.1 Gammaproteobacteria bacterium
AAGGACAGAGACACTTTGAGCAAAATATCGGTAATTGGAGGTGGTAGTTTTGGTACTGTCATTGCAAATATTATTGCTTTAAATGGGCATGATGTTCAGTTCTGGATGCGCAGTGATGAGCAAGTAGATCAGGTCAATGAGCATCACGAAAATGCTCAATACCTTCCTGGATACGGACTGAGTGAGAGAGTAGTAGCGACAGAAAACATGGAAAGCGCTGTGGCTGCCAGCAGAGTGGTCTTCGTGGCAGTCCCGAGCTCCTCGTTTCGTGAAGTTGTCCAACAAGTTGTTAAATTCGCTCCTGCGGACGCTATTTATGTGAGTACTACCAAAGGAATTGAAAGCGGAACCTTTCAATTTATGAGCCAGATACTTTCTAAAGAGGCGCCTCACTCAAAAATTGGGGTGCTTAGTGGACCAAATCTGGCTAAAGAAATAGCCAATCAACATCTTACGGCTACTGTTATAGCAAGTAATTTTGAAGAGGTTCGAGAAACTGTAAAAGAGTACCTTCGTTCAAATTCATTCCGTGTGTATACCAATGACGATATGTTTGGCGTTGAGCTTGGGGGCTCTTTAAAAAATATCTATGCCATAATTGCGGGGGTTGCAGCAGCGTTGGGTATGGGGCATAACACCAATAGTATGCTGGTTACTCGTGGCCTTACGGAGATGGCACGATTCGGAAGGGAGTTGGGGGCAGATCCCATGACCTTTTTAGGGCTTGCAGGAGTTGGGGATCTGGTTGTAACTTGTTCTACTCCTTTAAGTCGAAATTATCGGATTGGTCAGGCGCTCGGCGCAGGAAAATCAGTTGAGGAAGCTATATTCGAGGTAGGTCAAGTAGCGGAAGGGATCAATACGGTAAAACAAGTTAAAGAAAAAGCAGATGAGTTGAAGGTTTATATGCCCTTAGCATCTGGCTTGTATAACATTATCTACGGAAATGAATCCATAAATAATATTATTTCTTCTTTGATGTTAAGTGAAAAAGCCCTAGATGTAGAATTTGCTGCTAATGAAGAGAAAGTATTAAATGGTAAAGAGGGTTGATAATGCCAGATGAACTAAATGAAATTGTAGACAACCTCCGTAAGCCTGCAGTATGGATTCGCATAGTATTTATGGTGGCTTTTGCTGTTGTGCTTTATCTGATAATCGCCCCAGTGATTCTCGTTGTTATAACGGCTCAGATTTTTTTCGTATTTATTACTGGTTATCCAAATTCAAATCTGCGAGATTTTAGTATTGCTTTAGTGGAGTATATTTTTCAAATTCTAAAATTTCTTATTTATGCTACTGATAATAAACCATTTCCATTTTCAAATTTTCCATCAGTACAAGATGATAAATTTAATATAAGTAATGAGCCCGAGATTAAAAAAGATACCAAAGTGATGGCTGAAGAAGAGCCAGAGGAAAAGGATGAAGACGCAGAGGTTGAAATAAAACCTGCTAAAAAAACTGCGGTCAAAAAGCGGCCAAAAAAAAAGTGAGTTCGTTTAAAGCCAAATCTTCAAATTTGAGTAATAGCGCTTTTGGTACTTAGTGCTCGAAGTCAATTCTTTGCTGAGAACTTAGTGTAGAAGATGCTAATTTATTTGATGCGTCATGGTAAAGCTGATCGAAGTGCAACTTCGGATGAGGGGCGAGAGCTTACATCTGAAGGTGTCGCGCAGAATAGGGCAGTGGTAAAAAAGTTGTTTTCGCAGTCTCCGATTATTGATAAAGGGTTTGTGAGCCCTTTCGAGCGAGCTAAGCAAACAGCAGTCGACTTTCATCTGACATTTCCTGATGTGGAGCTAGAGGAAACTTGGCTACTTATCCCGGAATCTGATCCTTACGATGTGTTAAACCTACTTGAAGAAAACCAAGACCATCACGTAATCTTAATTGCCCACAATCCGCTATTATCGCGTTTATGTTCCTTGCTGGTGGATGGAACTATGGAAGGCACTAGGCAAGTGGAAACAAGTAATGCTCTTTGTATCATGATGGATATTATTGCGCCTGGTTGCGGGGAGCTTAAATACGTATTAAATCATGATTAAATTAATTGTAAAAAAATCTATTATAGTTTTAGTATGCTTATCTATGTTGGCAGTTGCTTCACTGTTATCTGCTCAAAGTTCAATCATTTCGCGTGACCATCCGTTACTTTCTCGATTTCCTGATTCAGTGATAGCTAGCCTGGAATTCGATGAAGATATAAATTATCGATTAGTATTGAGCAGCCTGCAGCGCACTCGTGGGTTGGTATCCTCGGAGATATCCGAAAGACTTAGAGGTGACGTTACTAAAATAGTTTACGAGGTGTCTGAAGAATTTAACGGTCAAGATGTTTATGATTTTTTTCTTGAGCAACTACAAGAGCGTAATTATGAAGAGTTATTTAGCTGCGCCGGAAGAGAGTGTGGAAGCAGTAACTATTGGGCTAATGACATATTTCGTAATAGGATTCTTTATGGGCCAGAAAGAAATCAATATTACCTCGCAATGCGCACCGATTCGAGTGTCGAATTTTCACCTCGCATTGCCCTTTATATTATTACAAGAGGGAATAGGCGGCTATATGCTTATATGGAGGTCGTTGAAGTCGGGGGAGCCGAAACTCGCATAGATATTGCTAGCCCCAATAACTTGCTAGAGAGACTAACGGAGCGAGGTTTTATTATCGTGCCCGACATTGAGTTTCAAGAAGACTTGGCATTGACTGCCGAGTCGAATTTATCTGCGATAGTATCTTTGCTTCAAGCTGATCCCTCGACTCAAATTTATCTTGTATCTCACTTAAGCGATGAAGGTGATATCGATACTTTGTTAGAAAGATCTCAGCAGCGGGCAAACGTATTGAGGCAATTGCTTATTGGTAGGGGGATTAATGGTAATCGAATTATAGCTAGGGGCGTGGGCCCGCTGGCTCCCGATTGCAGTGGTGGTAATTGCGAAGATCGAGTCGAACTTGTATTGCAGCAAAGTTCTGCTATCGACTAATCAATGACAAAAATTCGTTTCTGGTACTAGCGCTATTTCTAAATGCACCCAGCATACAAGACGTAGTCATCACTGAATTTTGCTTCTCTACACCTCGCATCATCATGCACATGTGTTGTGCTTCAATGATTACTGCTGCTCCGGACGCGTGAGTTTTTTCGAGAATACAATTAGCAATTTCATGAGTTAAATTTTCTTGAATCTGCAGGCGTCGAGCGAACATATCAACCACGCGAGCAACCTTAGATAATCCTATTACTTTGCCTCTGGGTAGGTAGGCGACATGGCACTTGCCAATAAAAGGCAGCATGTGATGCTCGCACATTGAATAGAGCTCAATGTCTTTGACGATGACCATTTCATCAGAGAGAGAGGGAAATAGAGCATCGTTGATAACCTGGTCGATATCCATTGTGTAGCCCTGCATCAGAAACTGCATTGCAGTGGCTGCCCTTTTAGGGGTGTCTTTTAACCCAGCTCGCTCTGGGTTCTCGCCAATTTTTTGAAGGATATTTAAATAGGCATTTTCCATGAGATTTATTTGCTCCTTAGCACTTAAAAGAGGACGCTACCCTACGATAACTATAACTGAGGGTAAAGAGTTTTTTGTTCATCAATTAAATCATTTGGGTAAGCTATTTTGGACCTAATTAGCTATATTAATAATATCTCTTCTCAATTCGAATCTGCAGAATTATTCTTTGGTCATGGAACTGATAACGCGTTTGATGAGGCAGTATTTTTAGTCTATGGCATGTTAGGTCTTAACTTCTACCATGAATTAGACGAGGTAAATAGAGAGCTGAAGGAATCGGAAATAAGCATGATTAGTGAGAAAGTTCGGCAAAGAATAGAGAAGCATCAACCAGTAGCTTATCTATTGAAGCAGACACTTTTTGCTGGCCTAAATTTCAATTGTGATGAGCGGGCGCTCATTCCTCGCTCACCAATAGCGGAGCTAATTCTTAATGGCTTTCACCCTTTGTTAAGTTCGACGCCAAAGAGGGTGCTGGATTTATGTACCGGCAACGGCTGTATTGGCATAGCAATCGCAAATCAATTTAACGAATGCGATGTTGATTTGGCCGACATAGACGAATTAGCTTTGGAATTGGCGAGCAGCAATGTTGCCCTTCATGGATTTGGAGATAGAGTGACTACATTCCAGTCGGACTTGTTTGAAAATTTGGAGGGTCTTTATGATCTAATAGTCTGCAACCCTCCCTATATATCGACTTATGAGTATGAAAATTTGCCTGAGGAATACATGGCCGAGCCAGTTTTGGGTTTGGTAGGGGAGGAGCAAGGTTTGGCAATTCCATTAAGAGTATTGAGAGAGGCTGCACAGTATTTGCAGCCTGGCGGGTTGCTAATATTAGAAGTAGGATTTTCTAATGAGCTATTGAGCCAGCGATTGGCGGGCGTGTCTATTCGTTGGCTGGAGTTTGAGAATGGAGGAGAGGGCGTACTCGCAATGGATTCTGGGGAGCTCGAGCAGTACAGTGGGGCGTTTAATTAGTGTACAATGCGCTGCTTTTTTGTCCGCAGCTAATTTGCATCACTCAGTGTGAGCGATCTTATGTCCGGTAATACATTTGGTAAGCTATTTTCGGTGACGAGCTTTGGTGAAAGCCATGGTCCTGCACTCGGCTGCGTTGTAGACGGTTGTCCTCCAGGTTTGGAGTTGACAGAAGCAGATATGCAGATTGATCTAGATCGACGCAAGCCGGGGCAATCTAGGTTCACCACTCAGCGTCGTGAAGACGACGCCGTTAAAATTCTCTCTGGTGTGTTTGAGGGAAGGACGACCGGTACACCAATCGGTTTGTTGATTGAGAATATTGACCAACGCCCCAAGGACTATAGCAAAATTAAAAACCAGTTTAGGCCGGCCCATGCTGACTACACCTATTGGAAAAAATACGGAATTAGGGATTATCGTGGCGGTGGTAGGGCTTCAGCTCGAGAAACCGCGATGCGAGTTGCTGCGGGTGCTATTGCCAAGAAATTTATGCTGACACATCACGGAATACAAATTCAGGGTTATTTGAGTCAGTTAGGCCCAATTAAGATCGAAACCATTGACTTTGCTGAAGTTGAGAATAATGCATTTTTCTGCCCAGATGCTTCTAAAGTAACGGAAATGGAAACATTTATGGCCGCTCTTGGCAAAGAAGGTAACTCGATAGGTGCCCGAATTACAGTTCAAGCAAGTAATGTCCCTGCAGGGCTTGGTGAGCCAGTATTTGACCGACTTGATGCTGATATAGCAAAGGCTCTAATGAGTATTAATGCGGTTAAAGGTGTCGAAATAGGAGCCGGTTTTGCCTCAATTGACCAGAAGGGATCTGAGCATAGAGATGAAATTACACCAAACGGTTTTTTAGGCAATAATGCCGGTGGAGTGCTCGGAGGCATCTCGAGTGGTCAAGATATCTTGGCTAGTATCGCGCTTAAACCTACCTCCAGTATTAGGATCCCAGGCAAATCGGTTAATGTAGATGGCAAGTCAGACGAAGTGGTCACCACTGGCCGCCATGATCCCTGTGTGGGTATTCGTGCGACTACTATCGCTGAAGCCATGTTGGCATTGGTATTAATGGACCACCTGCTCAGAGATCGAGCGCAAATTGGTATAACCCGAAATTCCACTTCGACCATTGCTTGAATCTTGAATTTCTAGAAATTAAATATCATTAAAAACAGTAGTTTATGATCTTAGGTTCAATTTATATATTAAATGGGTAAGAACATGACAGGTAAGACGCTTTACGACAAAATTTGGGATGCCCACTTAGTTAGCCAGCGAGAAGACGGAACGGCGCTGATTTATATCGATCGTCATCTAATCCATGAAGTAACTTCGCCTCAGGCCTTTGAGGGTCTGCGTATAGCTGGGCGAAGGCCATGGCGTGCGGGTGCTAATTTGGCTGTTCCTGATCACAATATCCCAACAACTAAAGAAGAGCGAAACCAGGGTTTGGCAGGCATTAAGGATCCTGTATCCAAAATCCAAGTGAAGACTCTTGATGAAAATTGTCGAGAATTCAATATCTTTGAACTCAAAATGAATGATTTACGTCAAGGTATCGTTCACGTTGTTGGCCCAGAGCAGGGGGCTACCCTACCCGGCATGACTATCGTTTGTGGAGACTCCCATACCTCTACTCACGGCGCCTTGGGAGCGCTTGCGAATGGTATCGGGACCTCAGAAGTTGAGCACGTGTTAGCCACTCAGTGTCTTATGCAGAAAAAGATGAAGAATATGCTAGTTCGAGTTGACGGCACTCTCAATGTCGGAGTCACGGCCAAAGACGTAGTGCTCGCAATAATAGGTGAAATTGGCACTGCGGGCGGGACAGGCTATACCATTGAATTTGCGGGAGAATCTATTCAATCCTTGTCGATTGAAGGGCGGATGACTGTCTGTAATATGGCAATAGAAGCGGGGGCTAGAGCAGGACTGATTGCGGTCGATGAAAAAACGCTTAAATACATCAAGGGCCGGCCTTTTGCTCCAGCAGGTGAGTTGTGGGACCGAGCTGCCAATGCCTGGAGGGAATTGGTTTCAGATACGGATGCTTTTTTTGATCGCACTGTTGAGTTAAACGGTGCGGATATTGAGCCGCAAGTCACTTGGGGAACCTCTCCAGAAATGGTCGCGTCTGTAAATGGAAGCATCCCTGATCCGCTAGCAGAAACGGATACCATAAAGCGCGGAAATATTGAGCAGGCACTTAACTATATGGGACTGAACGGCGGTACACCCATTAAAGATATTAAGTTGGATTGTGTATTCATTGGTTCCTGCACCAATTCTCGCATCGAAGATCTAAGGGAGGCAGCACAGGTTGTCGAAGGCAAACAGGTAGCAGACTCGGTGGAATTGGCTATGGTTGTGCCGGGCTCTGGACTGGTGAAGCAACAAGCTGAGGCAGAAGGCTTGCATAAAATATTTCTGAGTGCAGGTTTGGAATGGCGTGAACCTGGATGTTCAATGTGCTTAGCCATGAATGCTGATCAGTTAGGCGAAGGTAAACATTGTGCCTCCACGTCAAATCGTAATTTTGAAGGCAGGCAAGGCTTTGGCGGTCGCACACATTTGGTAAGCCCAGCGATGGCCGCAGCGGCAGCAATTTATGGACATTTTGTGGACATTAGACAACTTAATATATAGCAATATCAGAATATTACGAGAGTATTATGAGAAAATTTACTAAAGAAAAAGGAGTTGTGCTTCCACTAGATCGAGCCAACGTTGATACTGATTTCATTATCCCGAAGCAATTTCTTAAATCGATCAAGCGATCTGGGTTTGGTGTCAATTTGTTTGACGAACATCGATACCTCGATAAAGGAGAGCCTGATGCAGACAACAGCAACCGCCCCATAAATAAGGACTTTGTACTCAATGTTCCAAGATATAGGGGCAGTCGTGTGTTGCTGGCACGCGATAACTTTGGTTGCGGATCGTCTCGAGAGCATGCTCCCTGGGCCTTGGATGATTATGGGTTTAGGGTAGTAATTGCACCGAGTTACGCCGATATCTTCTTTAATAATTGTTTTAAAAACGGTTTGTTGCCGATCGTACTCAATCGGAACACGGTTGATCAGTTATTTCTGGAAGTGGAAGCAAAAGAGGGCTATCAGCTAGAAATTGACTTAAATACTCAAAAAATCATCAAACCTGATGGTTCTCATCTAGAATTTTCAGTTGATGCATTCCGTAAGCATTGTTTATTGAATGGGTTAGATGATATCGGGCTGACCCTGGAAGATGCTGATGCGATTAAATCTTTTGAAGCTAACTGGCAGGCGCGGTCGCCTTGGTATTTTAATAAGACGGAAACGCGTTAAGAAGCTCTAAAATAAACTAACTCAGGCAGTCTAAACCTGACTAATGACTGTGAGAATAAATCATGAGTAAATACAATGTTGCCCTAGTGGGCGCAACTGGTGCGGTTGGAGAGGTTTTGCTAGAAATACTGGCAGAGCGCAATTTTCCCATAGAAGAACTCTATCCTCTAGCGAGTGAGCGCTCAGCCGGCAAGACTGTGATGTACAAAAACAAACCCTTGTTAGTTGGTAATTTGGCAGAATTTGACTTTTCGAAAGCTCAAATAGGTTTATTTTCGGCTGGCGGAAAAGTTTCTGCGGAATTTGCGCCTATTGCTGGAGAGGCGGGCTGCATCGTCATCGACAATACTTCCCATTTTCGATATGACGAAGATATTCCATTGGTCGTGCCAGAAGTGAATCCGGATAAAATTGCGGAATACACCAATCGCAATATTATTGCTAACCCGAACTGTTCAACAATTCAGATGTTAGTCGCATTAAACCCTATCCACGAGGCTGTGGGTATTAAACGTATTAGCGTAGCTACTTATCAAGCGGTCTCTGGCTCTGGAAAGGAAGCAGTAAAGGAGTTAGCAAAACAGACCGCGGAGCTATTAAATGGTCGCGAGGCTGAATATAGGGTATACCCGCGTCAAATAGCTTTTAATGCCATTCCTCATATCGATGAATTCATGGAAAACGGTTACACCAAAGAGGAAATGAAGATGAATTGGGAAACTCGAAAGATCTTTGGTGATGACAGCATCGAACTTTCGGCGACCTGTGTTCGTGTCCCGGTGTTCTTTGGGCATTCTGAGGCAGTGCAAATAGAAACCCATAAGCCGATTAGTGAGAAAGAAGTAAGAGAGATATTGTCCGAAGCAACAGGAATTACTGTAATTGATGAGCGAGAAGATGCTGGTTACCCGACAGCAGTCCATGAATCTGCTGGTCAGGACTCCGTATTTGTAGGGAGAATTCGGCAGGATATATCGTTTCCTAATGGCTTAAACCTTTGGGTGGTGTCTGACAATGTGCGAAAAGGGGCGGCATTGAATTCGGTACAAATAGCTGAAGAGTTGATAAAAAGCTACTTATAATGAATACTTCAAAGCACTAATAAAGGAAAGAAATTAATTCGGGTTTAGATGCTTGTTAATGTCCAACAAGCATTATAACGCTCTAATTAAACTGTAGGGTTTCAGGAAAAACGGGCAATCTATTGAGAGAAAATAGGCACGATGCTGCGTAAATCCGTCGTTATCTTAGCGATGTTGCTAAGCAGCATGGCGATACAAACCTTTGCCTTGGAACTTGGTGCTGTTAGTGTCGAATCCAGTCTTAACCAGCCACTTATTGTCCGCATAGAAATCTTGGAGCTTGGCGATACGCGTCTGCAAGATGTCGTTGTCCGGATGGCTTCTGCGGATGATTTTGAGCGTTTCAATATTGATAGGATAGCCTTTCTAGCCAGCATCCGTTTTTTGGTAGATGCCTCGGGCCAAGACAATTACGTCATGCTTAGGTCGGGCCAGATAGCAGAAGGGGCCAATCTCAGTTTTGTATTGGATACCCGTTGGCCGAATGGGCGCTCGTTAACCGAGCATTCTGTTACTCTAAGCCCTCAAATATTTCAAGATCAAAACGCTGATGTTGTTCGCCAGAATCAGCAAGCAGTTGACGTACAGCCTTTAACAACCCCGGCAGTTGCAGCACCAGATCAAAAGGAGCGTATCAGCGGGCAGCTTAGTATAATAACTACTGATTCAGATACAGTTGGTGCTAGAAGCGCGGCAACCGAATCTGTTGCGCTCGATCGTCGTATTGTGGAGCTGGAAAATCTTTTAACCTTACGTCAGGAAGAGGCTGACCGGGCCAAGATTGAGCGCGAAGAATTGGACTCGCGTTTAGCTGCTCTCGAGGCTCAAATTGATGCTTCCCAAGAAATAATTAGATTGCAAGACATGCAGTTAGCTCAGCTACAAGCCCAGCTAGCTGAGGCCGCAGCATTAGCGGCGACAGAAGCTGCTATAGCCCCTCAATTACCAACTACCCAGGCCAGCTTAACTAGTAACCTTATGCGAATTCTATCTGGCAACACTATGATGGTATTACTTGGCGCGGGGTTTGTTATATTGCTCTTGGTGATATTTTTGCTGCGGCGCAACAAGGCAATTAGCCCTGATATTGAAGATTTCGATGAATTAGCAGAAAAAGAATTTCCAAGTGGTCCGACCGGTCAACATATAAATAATCTGGCCCGAGTTGCTGATAGGAAGATGGGATCAGAAGATAATGCTGGCGTAAGTGAAGCGAATGAATTATTAAGAAAAATGCAGATTGATGAAGCTGTAACAAGCAATGAGGAAGGGAAATTAGATATAGAAGGGACTGCCGTTGAGGAAATGCCGGCAGCTTATTCTGGTGGTTTCGATCAGAAAGAAAAAGAAAGCACAGTTGATATACGTGAAATTTTGGACGGTTTCGATGATAATTTAGAAATCAATGCAGGCGAAAATAAGTCAGAACTAAATGTCATTGAAGTAGAAAATGATATATCAAGCTTGGGATTTTTATCTGAAGATGATGAGCTGGAAATAGGCTTGATTGAAGAAGTAAAAGAAGTCGACCTTCTGTCAGGTGCTGATGAGACTGCTACTAAATTGGAACTAGCTTATGCCTATCAAAAAATGGGTGATACTGATGGCGCTAAAGAGATTCTACAAGAAGTTGTTAAAGAAGGCACCGATGAACAGGCTAGAGAAGCAGAACAACTTATGATCTCGCTCGATCAGCTTGTTGAATAATTCAGTTTGTCGCAGCATGCCTTCTACTAAAACACTTTCTAGTCTTAATAACCACCGCATAGCATTAGCAATCGAATACAGTGGCTCGGACTTTTCTGGCTGGCAAAAACAAGCTTCACCTGATTTGCTGACGGTGCAGTCAGTTGTCGAATCTGCTATCAGTCAAATTGCAGATTCGGAAATTATTAGCAGTTGCGCTGGCAGAACAGATGCTGGAGTCCATGCTACATGTCAGGTAATACACTTTGACTCTCCGATAGATCGTGGGGAAAAAGCTTGGACTAGGGGCGTAAATAGTCTTCTGCCAGATTCGGTTCGTGTAATTTGGTCGAAGCCAGTTGACGCCGGTTTTCATGCGCGATTTTCAGCCACAGCGAGGCAATATAATTACGTCATTTATATAAATAAAGTAGCTTCAGCGATTTTAAATAAAAAAGTTACTCATATGCGTCGTCGGTTAAATTCAGCGGCAATGGAAAAAGCGGCTCAAGCTTTGCTTGGTGAACAGGATTTTACTTCTTTTCGAGCTGCCGGTTGTCAGTCTAAGTCATCGTTCAGGAATGTTGAACATGTTCATGTTAGGGCGCAAGGTTCCTTTTTGGTACTGGACATCAAAGCCAACGCTTTTCTGCAGCATATGGTGAGAAATATCACTGGCGCTCTTATAGAGATTGGGCTTGGGGAGAGGAGTTCCTCATGGTTAGAAGAGCTATTAGAAGCGAAGGATCGGAATCTGGCTGGAGTGACAGCGCCACCTGATGGCCTATACCTTGTCGCGGTGGATTATCCAAATAAATTTGGGCTCTCTGAGAGTCAAAGATTTCCTTTATTTCTCCCTGTAACCGTAGGCTGAACACGACAGATTTGATAGAATGCTTTGCTTTTACGGCGAAGCTGACCTGCCTTGTCTAGACTCTGGATTAAAATTTGCGGCATCACTCTCAATAGCGACGCAATTGCTGCTGCTGGCTATGGGGCAGACGCGATCGGATTGGTGTTTTACCCCCAAAGCCCTAGAGCTGTGAAGAAAAAAAGTATTGCTGAAATTACAACTGGGTTGCCAAGTTGGGTAGATGTTGTCGCCCTGTTTGTTGACCCAAGTGAAGAGGAGGTGCGACAAGTATTGGCAACAAATACTATTAATCTGTTGCAGTTTCATGGGCAAGAATCAGAAGCTTTTTGTAAGTCATTTGATGTGCCTTATATAAAGGCAATTAGGGTAAAAAATTACGGCACAATTTCTAATGTAATTAATGCATATGGATCTGCAGAGATGCTATTGCTAGATAGCCATAGCAAAAAAGCGCCAGGTGGAACTGGAAGTAAATTCGATTGGAAAATTGGGAAGTCAGTAACAGAAAAAACTACAAGTAAGATTGTTGTAGCAGGCGGCCTGAATCCAAATAACGTACAAAAAGCAATTCAGAAAATAAAACCCTATGGCGTTGACGTTAGCAGTGGTGTAGAGCAAAGCCATGGAGTAAAAAGATTGAGCAAAATGAAAGCGTTTATAGAAGGAGCGAGAAGTGTCTAAAGTTGGTGTCAAACCATCTGATTATGATGGTCCAGATGAGTCAGGACATTTTGGGCTCTATGGCGGAATCTTCGTCGGTGAAACACTAATTGCTGCGGTTGAAGAGCTAGCTGAGGTTTATGAAAAACTTTCTAAAGATGCTGATTTTTGGCATGAATTTGATCAACAATTAAAATTTTATGTAGGGAGGCCATCTCCGCTTTATTTTGCACAACGAATTACAAATCATTGTGGTGGTGCAAAAATATATTTAAAACGAGAGGACTTGAATCATACAGGCGCGCATAAAATTAATAACACCATTGGCCAGGCATTATTGGCTAAATATATGGGCAAATCTCGCATTATCGCTGAAACTGGTGCAGGACAGCACGGAGTAGCTAGCGCGACTGTTGCTGCGCGCTTAGGTTTGGAATGCCACGTCTATATGGGTGCGGACGATATCATAAGGCAAGCACCTAACGTTTATCGTATGAAGTTACTGGGAGCTACTGTTGTTTCTGTAGAGTCGGGTTCCCGTACACTAAAAGACGCAATGAACGAGGCATTGCGAGATTGGGCGACCAACGTAGATAATACGTATTACATAATTGGAACCGTAGCTGGCCCTCACCCTTATCCAATGCTGGTGCGAGACTTTCAATGTGTAATAGGTCGTGAAGCGAGAGAGCAATCGTTAGAACAAATCTCGGGGTTACCAGATGCCTTAGTTGCCTGTGTTGGTGGTGGCTCAAATGCCATTGGATTATTTCACCCTTTTTTAAATGATAAAAAAGTCTCTATGTACGGTGTTGAGGCAGGGGGAAGGGGGCTTGAAACAAATGAGCACGCAGCGCCACTCAGTGCGGGGCAACCAGGAGTCCTCCACGGGAATCGCACCTATTTAATGACGGATACGAGTGGACAAATTATGGAAACCCATTCCGTTTCTGCAGGGCTGGATTATCCTGGCGTGGGCCCGGAGCATTCGTGGCTAAAAGACATTAATCGAGTGAGGTATGTGGCTGCTACTGACGCAGAGGCACTTGATGCATTCCATAAATTAACTCGCTTAGAGGGTATAATTCCTGCCTTGGAAAGCAGTCATGCTGTTGCCTATGCCATGAAATTAGCTGCCAATATGAATGACACCCAGTCAATAGTGATCAATTTGTCGGGCCGTGGGGACAAGGATATAGAGACTGTAGCAAAAATTGAAAAAATTGCACTTTAATTGAGAGCTATGAGTCGTATTAAAGACATTTCGGAAACAGCAAAAAGGCAGGGATCAAAGCTATTAATTCCCTATCTCGTTGCTGGAGATCCAAATATTGCGGTTACCCTGCAGCTCATGCATCAATTGGTGGCTAGCGGAGCTGATCTTATAGAGCTTGGTGTTCCATTCAGTGACCCTTCATCGGATGGCCCGGTCATTCAGCGGGGCATAGAACGTTCTCTCGCTCAGGGCACCACACTAAAAGATACAATTGAAATAGTACGCTCTTTCCGCGAAAAGAATTCAACAACCCCTGTTGTTCTTATGGGGTATTTGAATCCTATTGAGATTATGGGCTATGAATTATTTGCTGAATCGGCGGCAGGTGCGGGAGTAGATGGAGTGCTCATCGTTGATATGCCCCCGGCCGAATCTCAAGCCTTACGTCAAGCCCTTCAAAAAGCTGAAATAGATACGATTTATTTAGTGGCTCCCACGACCAAGGCTACTAGAGCGAAATCGATTACAGAGGTTTCTAGTGGCTATTTATACTATGTGTCTTTGAAGGGTGTCACCGGAGCCGCGTTAATAGACAGTGACTCTGTTCGAGAAAATATTGTCTCTTTGCGAAAATTGTGTGATTTACCCATCGTAATTGGTTTTGGTATAAAAGATGGTTGCAGCGCAAAAGCAATGGCAATGCAGAGTGACGGTGTCGTAATTGGAAGCGCTTTAGTGGAAAAAATTGCTACTTTGTCTACAGGCTCAGTACTTACTGAAAATGAGTTGAGCGTCACTACCGCAATTATAAAAGAAGTTAGAGAGGCTATAGATACTCTATCTTAATATATGGATCTAAAAAGGAATTAAAGTGAGTTGGATAGATAAAATCCTGCCCTCTATTGCAAATACGAGATCTGCATCCAAGAGACGTGTCTCGGTGCCGGAAGGTGTGTGGAAAAAATGTCCCCGCTGTGAAGCGATGCTTTACAAGAAGTCGCTTAATGAAAATTGTGATGTCTGTCCAAAGTGTGAGCACCATTTACGTATCACTGCACGCCGGCGTATCGAGTTATTTTTGGATCCAGGTGATCAAATAGAATTAAACACGAAGCTAGAGCCGGTTGATTTGCTCAAATTCAAGGACCTTAAACGTTATAAGGACCGCATTTTTGCTGCTCAGAAGGGTACCGGAGAAAAAGATGCTCTGGTGGTCGTAAAAGGACAGGTCAAGGGCATTGGAGTCGTGGTGACGGCTTTCGAATTTGCTTTCATCGGGGGCTCTATGGGAGCCGTAGTGGGCGAAAAATTCGTCCAAGCGATAAATACCTGTATCGAGCAAAATTTACCTTTAATTTGTTTTTCAACCAGCGGTGGGGCGCGTATGCAGGAGGCTTTGGTTTCTCTTATGCAAATGGCAAAGACTTCGGCGGGTCTAGAGAAGTTAAAGCAACATTCATTGCCCTATATTTCCGTTTTAGTAGACCCGGTCTATGGCGGGGTCTCTGCTAGTTTGGCAATGCTCGGGGATATAAATATCGCCGAACCTAATGCATTGGTGGGATTTACGGGGCCAGATGTGATTCGCCAAACCGTGCGGGTGAAACTTCCGGAAGGATTTCAGCGCAGTGAATTCCTGCTGGAACACGGTGCCGTAGATATGATTGTTCATCGACGTGACATGCGGGACAAGATTGCCTCTATTCTCGGAAAGCTTTTGCACTACGAAACCACAGTTTCTTAATGTCTACCAACTGCGCTGAAGTCCAAGGTCTAGATTCCTGGTTGGATTACATTTCTACTGTGCATCCCAGTGAGATAGAACTTGGGCTAGATAGAGTGCGAACGGTTGCAAACAATATGGGGCTGAAGAAAATTGCCCCGAAAATTGTAATTGTAGCAGGAACAAATGGAAAAGGGTCGTGTGTCACTTTAATGGAGGCGCTGCTGATTGAGTCAGGGCGTTCAGTGGCTAGTTATACATCGCCTCATTTAAGCCATTATACAGAGCGAATTAAAATAGATGGAAAATCAATAGATGAGGCATCTGTCTGTATTGCATTTACTCATATAGACGCATGTCGTGAAGGCGTTTCCCTCAGCTATTTTGAATTTTCCACCCTGGCTGCATTATGGATCTTTTGCCAAGCTAATATTGATGTTGCTTTGCTCGAGGTTGGTCTAGGTGGCCGGTTAGATGCTGTAAATATTGTCGATGCCGATGTGACGATTATTTCATCAATTGCTTTAGATCATCAAGATTGGTTAGGCGATAATCTGGATTCAATTGGCCGCGAGAAAGCCGGTATTTTGCGCTCTGGCGTTCCTTTGGTTTATGGAGACGCAGAACCAGTCGGTAGCATTATTGGCTTAGCCCATAAGCTAGGCGCGCCCGTCTATTTGATTAACAAGCATTTTCAATGGGAAATAACTAAAAATGGCTGCCATTGGCGGTGGAGTGGCTGTAATGAGGGTCGAGATTTATCGCTGCATGAATTAGTAATGCCTGCGCTACATCTTAATAATGCTTCAATCGCTTTACAGACACTTAGTCTGCTCAATATTGATCTGGCCAAGGTGAATGTTCAGAAAGTGTTTAAAACCTTACATTTTCAAGGTCGCCAAGAGCACAGACTTGATGCGGAAACTGGGGTCGATGTAATTCTTGATGTGGCGCACAACCCAGCGGCGGCAAAGTTTTTGGCAGCTGCTATGAGTTCTAAAAAAGCCCTAGAGCCAGAGTTTTCCCAAATATCTGTAGTGATAGCAGTGATGGCAGATAAAGATATAGAAGGAATCGCTCTAGCCTTAGAATCCTGTGCAGACATCTGGTATATTTCGCAAGTTGAAGAATCCCGGTGCATGCCTTCAGAAGAGGTCGAGAAGCGGTTCCAAAGTAGCGGGCATCTGCGACAATGGGTTAGGACAGAGTCGGTTATCAATGCCTACCGCCAAGCATGTAAAGATAGTTGCTCCTTTGCTCGCGAGAATCCAGGCAAGAAGCAATTAGTAGTGGTGACGGGATCTTTTTATACCGTAGCGGCTGTCCGAAATTTGAGCAACTCAGTAGGGTGAAAATTGCTTTTTAGCGATTCAAACATAGAGCGTACTATTGTTAGTTTAGTCGGGGACTCTCCAGATTGAACCAAAGCACTAAGCAGCGAATAGTAGGAACGGTCGTGCTACTCGCTCTAGCATTAATATTTTTACCTATTATCTTTGATGGGCAGGGGAGTTATCAGGTTCAATTGTCCAGCCGTATCCCCGATGAACCAATAATCCCTGTCTTGCCAGAGCCCACCCAGTCGAGGCCTATCGTTATAGCTGATGTCGAAGCTAGCCCATCAACCGACCCCGAAGAAATCGGAAATACTGCCATAAACGAAACTGAAGACCCCGTTCCAGTAATTACTTCGGAGCCCGCTTATACGCGGGAAGTTCCTCGTTTGGACGAAGCAGGGCTGCCTCAAGGATGGAGTCTCCGCATGGGCGCTTTTGCAGAAGAAGACAATGCCTTGAATTTAATGGATCGCCTCCGGGCCGCCGGTTACAAAGCTTATATACGGAGTGGAGAAAGTGGTCAGAGCAATTTGACGAGAGTTTTCGTTGGCCCTTGGCTAGATCGGGGTCTTGTTGATCAATACCGGGAAGAGTTGCGGAATGAATTCAGTTTGGCGGGTGACATAGTGCGTTTTGAAATTGAGCAATTGTAAATAAGGAATTTAGTCGCGAGTAATGAACGGAGTAGATACCGCAATATTAGTAATTACTACTCTGTCTTTTTTGTTCGGTCTGTGGCGTGGATTGATTAAAGAAGTGCTGTCATTGTTGACCTGGGTCGCAGCTTTGATAGTGGCAAGGTTATATAGTGAGGCTTTATCAGAGTTATTAGTAAATATAATAGACAGTAGTAGTATTCGCTATGTGAGCGCATTTGCGATGATTTTCATAGTAGTGATGATGCTGGGCACATTTCTAAACTACCTGATGTCAAAGCTGCTAACTATAACTGGATTAAAATTCGCAGACCGATTGCTAGGCGGTGTATTTGGCGTTGCTAGAGGGGTCATTATAGTTTTAGTTATTTTGTTCATATCTGGGCTATTCCTGTCTGAAGCTGAGCAATGGCAACAGTCGACTCTTATCCCTTACGGGCTGTGGATGACAGAATGGTTACGAATGTTTGTCGGAGACACGAATAGTGTTTATTTGACACAATAACGTTAGGGCTAGGGACGGAGTATTCTATGTGTGGATTGGTTGGTGTGGTTACTAGTAAAGATGTTGGTGTTTGTATTTATGACACGCTAACTGTTTTGCAGCATCGAGGACAGGATGCTGCTGGCATTATGACCAGCGACAATGGTAAGTTAAATTTACGCAAGGATAATGGGCTCATAAAAGATGTGTTCAGAACTCGACATATGCGGAGACTCATCGGCCAAATGGGGATTGGCCATGTCAGATATCCAACCGCTGGAAGTTCCAGTCCAGCATTAGCTCAACCCTTCTATGTCAACTCACCTTATGGTCTTTCCTTAGCTCATAATGGCAATCTTACTAATGCTAACGAACTTAGCAGAGAATTATTCAAAGGCGACCTGCGTCATATTAATACTGATTCAGATTCAGAAGTTTTGTTAAATGTTCTTGCTCACGAATTACAACAAAAAGGGAAAATTAAACCGACACCAGAAGACATTTTTGCCGCCGTGTCCCGCGTCTTTGATCGTTGTCGTGGTGGGTTCGCAGCAATAGTAATGATCACGGGTTACGGTATTTTAGGTTTTCGAGATAAAAATGGTATCAGACCTTTGGTGTTTGGAAGTCGTCAAACTGAGCGTGGCAAAGAATATATGATAGCTTCAGAAAGCGTCGCATTAGATTCGCAAGGGTTTTCTATCGAAAGAGACGTAGCTCCGGGCGAAGCAGTTTACGTTGATGTGCTTAATAATTTGCATTCAAAGCTCTGCACTGAACCCGGCGAACATACACCTTGTATTTTCGAACATGTTTATTTCGCGCGACCGGATTCCTTGATGGATGGTATTTCAGTTTACAAGGCGCGTTTGCGAATGGGTGAAAAGCTTGCCGATAAGTTGGATAAATTACGGCCGAATTATGATATCGATGTGGTTATTCCAATACCTGATACAAGTCGAACTTCCGCGCTAGAGCTTGCTAATCGTTTGGGTATTAAGTATCGAGAGGGGTTTGTAAAGAATCGCTATATTGGCAGAACCTTTATAATGCCAGGGCAAAGTCTGCGGAAGAAATCAGTTCGCCAGAAACTTAATGCCATTGAGTTAGAGTTTAAGGGGAAAAACGTATTGCTAGTCGATGATTCAATCGTAAGGGGCACAACCTGTAAGCAAATAATCCAGATGGCTCGAGATGCTGGTGCAAAAAAAGTGTATTTTGCATCTGCTGCTCCCGCAATTCGCTACCCTAACGTCTACGGTATAGATATGCCTGCTGCTTCTGAGTTAATCGCTGCAGGGAAGACTGATTCAGAAGTTGAAGAGTTGATTGGAGCAGATTGGCTTATCTATCAAGACTTAGAAGATCTTATTTCAGCGGCGGCAGAGGGAAATCCAAAGATCTCTAAATACGAATGCTCGGTCTTTAATGGTGATTACGTTACCGATGATGTCGATGAGGTTTATTTAAAGCGTCTGGCAAACATTCGAAGTGAAGCGGCAAAGATGAGTAAGAAAAAAAACAATCAGACTCGCAAGCAGAATTTAGTTGCTGATCTTAATACTGATGTTTAGAGTTGTGTAGCGGACTTAAAAGAAGAAAAATTAAAAGACACTTTTGTGTCGGCTGGGTCCTTAGTAGCGTGGCTTTGTTAAGACTGGCTGAGGGGTGTATTTAGCCACCAGACAATTTTACTTTTTTCCCGCTTTTTTCGAAAAAACATTTGATGATCTCTCTTTTATCTCCCTGAATTTCAATTTGTCCGGATTTAGTAGTACCTCCGACACCGCATTGGATTTTGAGCTTTTTGGCAATTTCCTTTAATTCGGTGGGATTGATATTCAAGCCGGATATTACTGTAACGCCAGCACCCTTTCTGCCTTTGGTCTCTCTCGAAATTCGCACAACGTCTTCTTTAGTTGTTGATTGGGTTTCTGTGCATTTGCATTTTCGGAGGACTTTGCTGCAGGTTGAGCAAATATTGCTTTCATCAGTCGAGTAGACAAGCCTGGAGTTTGCCACGACTAAGTTCTATAGAGTGGAGGCAGGGCGAAGCGTTTTTCTCTTGTAGCTAATTTGTCAGCAGAGAGTTTTGATCTCCGTAACTGAGAAACATCGTTGAGAAATTCTGAAGGGTTAAAGTCCTTAGCTAGCTTTCTTCCGTCAGCATTGTTGAAAAGGTCAGTTTGAATTTGGGTGACATATTTATGCAATTCAGTACATTCTCTTTGCTGTAATACATCATCCATGGTTATTACGACTCTTGTATCCAAGAAATGGTTGCACCATTGAGTTAATGCTTCTCTGATACTATTTAAGTCGGATTTCCGGCAGGCTGACTGGAGTAGTTTAAAGGCTGTGCGCTCATTATTTACTGGGCTATACCTAGCTTCGAATCTTTCTCGTTTGTCTGCCATGTAGTCGCTAATCTCTTTGGTGTGTGGCGCAATTACTAGGCGGTAAATGCTGTAAGCTACAATAAGAAAGGCGAGGGCGATGAAGTAGTTCATCCAGGATGCATCGACTTCAATAAACTCGGCTTCGCCTTGTTCGTCGATCATGTCTTGATCGACTACTGGTGCAGAAGCGAGCAATTCTTCGATGTTCTCTGAGCTCAATAATGCTTGTTCTGATGGGATATCCCCCTCGATAGTAGCAACTTGAATTCGCGTTGCAGGGACGATCGTTGACTCTATTTGGTCTGTATTTATGTTCCACCATGGGATAGTAATTTGCGGAATCTCTATTTCGCCGGAAGTTATTGGAACAATGGTTGAGGATTCAATGCGGGTGCCGACAATACTTCCATCGACAAATGTTCGTTGAATATCAGGTGGTTCTGAGTAGACATTGACACCTTCGAACTCTTCGGGAGTAAAAGGTGGAAGGACTGCGCCGTCGAGTCCATCTGCTACCATCGTTATTGTTCGGACGACAGAATCGCCGACTCTCAAATTGGTAATATCAGTACTAAACTCTTCTTCGAGTGTCAGATTGCTAACAGGTAGCCAAAAATTTTCCCCTTGAACCGCTGATGGTCTTTCGTCCACATTGATAGTTATTCCATCAATAAATGCGGTTACCCTGCGTGTGTTTAGGTTTCGAAACACAAAGTTACTTGACCCATCGGTAACTTCACCCCTGAATAATATGTCAGGAATTTCTAATGGACCACTGCGCTGCGGGAAGATGACATAGCGTTTTTCATAAACCCCGAATCGTACACCTTCGATTAGTTCTTCGTACTGATTAGGAGATCCAATCAGCTGAATAACCGTATCGGGCATTTCCAGCTCTGTAAATTGCGGATTTCTAATTCCATTAATGGTGTAGAAGAGGCGAACGGTAAATAATAGTTGCTCTTGAACATAGACTGAATCTTTGTTGACCTCGATATTCAAGTATAATTCGTCGCTGTTCTGATTAGATCGTGGACCTTCGTTTACAACAGAAATTACAATTGGGTCCGTTACAGCATTGTTTACTTCTATTGAGGGTATCGTAAGCTCTCCCTCAGCGAGAGGAAAGAGGGTGACGATGTAGTCTGTCCATGATTCGACGGAGCCATTCACGCTTCGAATTTGACTAGAGGTGCGAGTACCTAAAACATCAAATTCATCAGTTAGAGGGGTTAGGTCTAATTGCATCCCCTGGCGTTGGTCAAATACCCGAATGGTATAAGTTAAAGTCTCTCCCCGGGCTAATTCATTGCGATCGACTGTTACTTCTACTTCCTGGGCATTCGCGGCAAAAGTGATTAAGAATAGAGGGAGTAGCAAGAGTTGGAGGACTTTGGTCATGTACTTCACCAGATCTGGCCTCCATTTTGGATGCTGTTCGCTGTGCCGTTTAATTGGCGTTGGCGATATTGATAGCGAAATTTCCGACGCAATAGTTCACCAGGGTCATCTTCAATTCTGCGTAACCATTGTTCGAGTGCTTGCTGCTCTTCAAATTCTTCATTGCTAGATTGACTCGGCGTATTTTGTTCGCTATTTGATTCAGAGCTTTCTTGTTCTTCAGGCGCTTCATTTTGTTGCTCGTTTTGTTGCTGATCTTCGTTGCCTTCTTGACTTTCTTGGTCTTGGTTTTCAGAGTTTTCGTTCTGTTCTTCTGATTCGTTTTGCGAATTTTGTTCTGACTGGTTTTCTTGGTTTTCACCTTCTTGATTTTCGCCTTGTTCTGACTCTTGTTCTTCAAGGAGTTGTTCGATAATGGTTTTATTGCTTATTGCATCTGAATGTTCCGGCTCCAAGCTAATAGCTATATCGTAAGCAGCAATAGCTTCTGCATAATTTCCTGCGAGAGCCAAGGCATTGCCACGATTGTAATGTCCATCTGGAGTATCGCTAGCACTAAAGGCGGCTATAGCGGATTCGTAGTCTTGGGCGCGGTAACTTGCTGCACCCCGCCAATCACTCGTGTCAAATAAAGCAGCAGCAAGGGAATGATCGTTAACTGCAAATGCCTCTGCAGCTTGTTGGTCTTTGGTCTTCCAAAGGTCTCGCCATTCGAAGGCCTGAGCCGGTTGACTTGGGAACAGCAGACCACCGCCTGTGAGTAAGACAATGCTAAATAGCCAGCCACGCCGGAAAGTAAATGCAGCAAGCGGTAAAACTAATAATAAGAGAAAGGGTCCAGCTTCATTCCATACATCGAACTCTTCTTCGACTTCCGTTAGCTCTTGATCATCAAGTAATTGGTTTTCAGATAATAAGAAAGCTAAATCTGCATTAGAGAGTTGTATGTCGTGATAGCGGCCATTAACTCGATTGGCTAATGATTGCAATACGTTTTTGTTTAGCGTAGGCACCACCATAGCGCCATTTTCATCCGTAAGAAAACTACCATCACTTGTGCGGATTGGCGCGCCTTCTTCGGTACCGATGCCCATGACCAATAATTCATAGTCAGTTTCTTCGAGTTGTTCAGTAATCAGAAGTTCTTGATCGAATCCGCTGATGCCGTCTGTCATTAACATTATCCGCCCGTCTGTGGATTCGACGTCGTCGAGTAAACCTACTGCCATGTCGATAGCTGACATTGGGTTACTGCCAAACAAAGGCATGATGTTTGGACTAAGTGACGAAACTAAAGCGTCTATGGTCACCACGTCATCCGTTAACGGAGTAACTGTATGAGAGTCACCTGCATAAACAACTAAGGCAGTCTGTCCTTCCTGACGCAATGCCAAAATATCTCGTAGTTTACGTTTAGCTAAATCGAGACGAGAGGGGTTATGGTCGGGTGCGAACATGGATAGTGATAGGTCCATTACGATTACCAAAGCATCCTCTCGTTTCTGCACTGGTTGAGGTAATTGCTCCCATACCGGTCCGGCCATAGCGACAGTGGATAGTATCCAGGCACAAAATAGAAGTAACAGAGGGGTACGTTGAGCAGCATTTTTGCTGCGATCTAATAAATAGGGAAGTAGGTTCTTGTCGATAGCCTTATCCCAAGCCGTGACCACCGTATTAATTCGCCACATGGCTATAAAGAATATTAAAGCGGGTATCAGCCCAAGTAACCAGATAGGGCGTAGAAAATGGAAATCCTGAACGATGTTTGCGGGGATTAGAATATCCATTTAGGCATTCCCACCGCTGGTGGCTACTTTGTTATCTCCTTCTAGGTCCTCTTCATAATCCTCTATACGTGCTCTTCCTGCCAATGACAGCCAGGGAATAGAAACTAAAGCGAGTATGAAGCTAATGATGATCGAAGCCCCAAGTGGCCAGTAAAACAAAACGCGGGTAGGGCGATAGGTTTGTTCGTCTTGCTCGATCGCTTCGAGGAGGTCTAACTCTTCATAAATATCGACTAAATCATTTACATCGCGAGCGCGAAAATATCGACCACCAGTTGATTCGGCAATGCGAGTTAATACTGCTTCATCAAGTTCGGCAGAAGGATTGATTGCGCGAGCACCAAAGAATGTTCGTTGCACTACCTGATCCGCACCTATACCAATTGTATATATCTTAATATTTTCCTGCTGTGCTAATTGACCTGCTTGTTCTGGTGAAACCGCGCCCGCATTATTTACTCCATCGGTCAGCAGTACTAGTACACGGCTATTTTCCGGACGCGTGCGAAGATGAATGACCGCGAGCCCAATAGCATCCCCAATTGCTGTAGCCGACTCTTCGATGATGCCTATCTCCGCTTCTTCCAATAAAGTGCCAACGGTTCCACGGTCGAAAGTAAGCGGTGCTTGAATGTAGGCGTGAGCGGCAAAAAGGATAAGACCAAGGCGGTCGCCTTCTCTGCGCTCAACGAAATCACCGACCACAGCTTTTACCACGTCGATTCGGGAGGCTTGGCGATTACCAACGACCATATCTTGAGCTTCCATACTCCCCGAGATATCCACTGACAACATCAGGTCTCTGCCTGTAGAGGGCAATTGGACAGGCTCGCCCAGCCACTGTGGCCTGCTCGCAGCAAGTATGATTAGCAACCAAATCAAAGTGCAGCAAATGAGATTTAGTAAACGGCCGCTAGATAAGTTTTCATTGTCTGACTGAAGACGCGATAATACTCTAAAAAAGGGTACATAGAGTGCCGCGTCTTGTCTTGGAGCTCGAGCAAAAAGCTTATATATAAGAATGGGTAAGGGCAGAACTAGAAAGACCCAGGGCCACGTGAATTCAAGCATTAGCTGCTGAATCCTGCTGGTCTGAGTCGGTCTGTTTTCCTAAATAAAGACTCTTGATCCATGCTTTTCCAAGACTGTTCATTTTAACTACGTCAACTTCACAATGTGTTTGAAAACGCCCGAAGCTCAGGGCTGAGGCAATTTCTTCATTTAGCTCGGAAGAGTCTCCTTTTTGTCTTATAAAATCAACCCAAGCTTTGCCGCCGAGACTGGCAACTTTAGCATGAGGAAAATGCACTAACGCAACTCGCCGCATGACAGAATTCACTTCATTTACATAGCGCATTTGATTGCTGGGGTCGGTGGAATCGCTTTCAGCAAGTTGCAAATAACAGTTTTCGAGCTCTATTAATGCGTGTCGGCAAACTTGCTGTAAATTTCTAAATTGAATAAATCGGAGAGACAGGAATATCCCTCCTGCCAATAGCATAAAGGCGAGTATCCACCACCCAGGTGCGGGCGGCCAATAGCTGATTTCAACTGGCAGATGAATATCTGCGAGTTGTTCTAATAACTCTTCGCTATCCATTGTCGAATTTGCTCCACCACGAGCTGGTTGGTCCGCATTTTGATCAATTGGATCTGTAATTTATCAAGTTCACCACCAAGGTGCTCGATACGCTCATGGAATTGTTCTCGATATCGTATTCTTGCCTTGCTGTTGTGAGTATTTAAGGCTCCTTTGCGGTTGCCATCGGTAATGCTATAGATGCCAGGAACAGGTAAAGATTCCTCTAAAGCGTCATATACCAAGCAACAAATTACATTGTTATGGCGAGACAGTTGATTAAGATATTGCAGTGCTTTTTCATCTAAGCTGACGAAATCTGAAATTATATACAGAGTGCTGCCGGGTTTTGTAATTCGTCGAATTTGCCCAAGAGCGTGGGCTAAACCGGGACGAAAACTAGAATCTGTTGGCTCCTGATTCTCTGGGTCTCCGATCTCGGTGAGTTTCTGGTTGTATTGGAAAACCTGATTTAGTAAATGCAACGCTGAACGACGGCTTCGTTTTGGGCGTACCAAACTGGAGTCCACATCCGAAAAAACAAGACCACCGACCCGATCACCATTATCGATGGCAAGCCAGCAGAAGAGCGCTGCTGCTTGCGCTGCAATAACTGATTTAAAGGCAATCTGGCTGCCAAAATACATATTATGAGTTTGATCTACTGCGATGATGACGGGCCTTTCTCGTTCTTCCCTGAATACCTTGGTGAATGGACGACCTGTGCGCGCGGTGACACGCCAATCGATTAAGCGTATATCATCCCCTGCCTGATAGGGTCTAAACTCTTCAAAATCGATTCCACGACCTCTCATCTTGGATAGATGCAGTCCGGAGATCCCCGCAATAGACCTAGTATGGGCAACGTATTCTAAATTTTTAGCAGCATAGCGCTGCACTAGCAAATGTTGCAGGCTAATTACAGCCCCTTTGCTCTGGTAGCGTGACTGGTGCGGGTCAATTTGAATCTTCGCCGACATTAGCGCGTCCTTGCAGGTTTAAGCTGAAGGCACACGTTCGCGAATTGTCTCTAAAACCTTGTCTGGGGTCACCCCACTGGCTTCAGCCTCGAAGCTTAGCAATATACGGTGGCGTAGCACGTCAAACATGATTTCCTGGACATCGTCAGGGCTAACAAAATCGCGTCCTTGGATCCAGGAATAAGCTCTTGCGCATCGATCGAGTGAAATTGTTCCTCGGGGGCTGGCACCATATTCCAGCCATGAAGCCAGGTCGTCTCCATAAAGTTGAGGTTGTCGAGATGCCATAATTAGCTGGATTATGTATTCCTCAACTTCAGGAGCCATGTGCATGGATAGTATTTCTTGACGGGCCTCGAATAGATCTTCTTGAGCAATTTGTTTTGGCGGCTCGCTTTGTTGATTTTGTGCCTCGCTTCTAACCAAATGTAAAATGTCTCGTTCTGCTTCGATAGCTGGATAGTCAATAGTGGCGTGCATTAGGAACCTGTCTAGCTGAGCTTCGGGCAGCGGATATGTTCCCTCTTGCTCGATAGGATTTTGTGTTGCCATAACAAGAAAAAGAGGTGGCAAGGTAAAGGATTCTCTGCCAACACTAACTTGACGTTCTCCCATGGCTTCTAGTAGCGCAGATTGCACTTTGGCTGGAGCCCGGTTGATTTCATCGGCCAGCACTAAGTTATGGAATATAGGGCCCTGTTGAAAGCGGAAAGAACCATCTTCGGGTCTAAATACTTCAGTGCCCGTTATATCACTTGGCAATAAATCAGGCGTGAATTGTATTCTATGGAAATCGCCTTCGACGGCTCGAGAGAGATCTTTAATAGCTTTAGTTTTCGCTAGACCAGGAGCCCCCTCAACGAGTAAATGCCCATCGGCCAATAATGCAATTAACAAACGATCAAGTAGACGTTCTTGTCCTATGATTTGTTGAGATAACCAGCTTTTTAACTCTGTTATTATTCCATGATGGCTCATATGAAGAATTCTCTGTTATAAATGGACCACGTAACGCGAAGACAGGGATTGTAAACGTTTTATAAGGGATGTCTAGACGAACATTGTATCGGAATGTAGCGCATCTGCAGGGATGTAGCTCTTTTTTGGTAGTGCTAATCTAAACCTTTTTAAGTCAGTCAACATTCTAATTTGTTGGATTTTTACATGTTCAAAAGAGGGAAGGGCTATGAGCGGGCAGATCAAGCTGGTAATTGATATTAGCCTTTGCTCCGGGCATGCTAGTAAGTAATGCATGCTCTGATCTTATATACCACCGACGGCTGTCATCTGTGCGAATTGGCGGAAAATTTACTGATTGAATTGGAATTTTTCAAAGAATTTCATCTCGAGTCAATTGATATCAGCGCAGATGAATCATTGGTGAAAAGTTATGGGGTTAGGATTCCGGTGGTTAAGAATAAGCAAACCAATAAAGAAATAGGTTGGCCATTTCAATTGGAAGATCTTCTTAATTTATGTTGATGTACCAAGGTTCGGGGCGGAAACGAAATGATCTTTAATTTAAAGGATCGATTATCATTATTGTGATAAGAATGTCCTGGAGGAGCGAGAGAACGAGGCGTTCGAGAAAGATTGCTGCTATCTCCTATGCGGTTGTTAGGGGCAAACTCACGGGCAGCCTAAACAGGCGGATTGCGTTCTCTGTGGAGCTCTTCACCACATCGGCTAACTCTCGATCGCTATGCTGAGCAATGCTTTTGGCAACTTCAATTAAGTGAGCCGGCTCGTTTCTGCGGGATTTTGGTTTCGGGTGCAGGCTGCGAGGCAGTAAATAAGGAGAGTCGGTTTCTATAAGAAGTCGATCTTTGGGAATCTTGTATACGGCTCGTTGTAGTTCTTGCCCCCGTCTTTCATCACAAATCCAGCCAGTGATGCCGATATACATGTCTAATTCTAGATAATCATGCAATGCTCGAGCAGTATCGGTAAAGCAGTGGACAACCCCACCCACTAAATTAGGTCGGTATTTCTGCAGCAAAGGAAGAAACTCGTCGTGAGCATCTCTTTGGTGCAAGAAAATGGGCTTTTGTAACTCTGCGGCCAACTCTAGATGATGCTCAAAAATCCGTAATTGATCTTCTTTCGCTGAAAAATTCCGATTGAAATCAAGTCCTGTCTCTCCAATCGCGGCAACATGATCAGCACAACTGAGGAATTTTGCAGCAGACAGTTCGATTGAGCTAACGGATTTGGCGATATGAGGATGAAAACCAACGGTGCTACTGAAAAAGTCAGGTTGTTTCGCTGCCATCTTTTGAGCGGCTTTACTGGTAGCCAAGTCTGTTCCTGTAAGGATGATATGGCTCAGTTTTGCTGATTTGGCGTCAGCAACGACCTGCTCAAAATCATTCTCGAATGATTCGTGAGTGAGATTTGCTCCGATATCTATTAGCTGCATAGTTCTTAATGTCGGAAAAACGCCAGAGTCTAACTGAAGCGACTTGGCATCGCTACTGGATCACAAACGAGGATCCTAGATATTAATGTGCTTATACCGGATAATATGTTGCTAGCTATTTTTACAACTGAGATATTTTGGAATTGGACGCGAAGGTGAATAAGAAAGCCCTCAATTGGGCTCAATTAGGTTTTCAGTATTCAAAAACTGATTATCGGTTTACTGCAACCTATGAAAATGGGACTTGGAATGCAGGGTCTTTAGTTGATGACGAAATGATATTAGTTCATGAAGGCGCGCCATCACTGCATTATGCGCAACAATGTTTCGAGGGTATGAAAGCTCAATCCGCTGAAGATGGCCGAGTGTTGTTGTTCCGCCCAGATTTAAATAGCGAGCGCATGAATTTAACTACACAGCGGCTATTGATGCCTGAAGTCCCAAAGCGATTGTTTATTAGGGCTATTGAAGAAACGGTTCGTGCTAACTCAGCTTGGATTCCTCCTTATGGGTCAGGTGCTTCTTTATATATACGGCCGATGTTAATTGGTGTTGGTGAAAATCTTGGGCTTAACCCTGCCCAGCAGTATGAATTCCGAGTATTTGTGTCGCCGGTAGGTCCCTATTATAAAGATGCAGGATTGGCTGTGATCAGCCTTGCGGTTTCAGAGATGGATCGCGCTGCACCAGCAGGAACTGGTAGTTTTAAAGCAGGTGCTAATTATGCTGGGGGGCTATTGGCCACCTTGAAAGCAAAGGAATTAGGTGCCAATGAAGCTTTATATTTAGATTCGGCAGAGCATCGTTATATTGATGAAGCTGGATCAGCGAATATTGTCATTGCAATGAAAGATGGTTCTTTTATAACACCTTCCTCAAACGCAATTCTGCCAAGTATCACGCGACGGTCATTAATGCATTTGGCTGGCAAACAGCTATCTATGAAAACTGAAGAGCGTCCGATTGACTTGCGTAAAGAGTTTGCACAATTCGAAGAGGTTGCAGCCTGCGGCACAGCTGCTGTGTTATCACCGGTTGGAAAGATTTGGTTTGATAAAAAATGGCACACTGTTTGTCAAGATGGTCAAACTGTTGGACCTATCATGCAAGAAATGTATGACCTGTTAGTGGGCATTCAAAAAGGTGAGCTTGCAGACAATTTTAACTGGTTACATGAAGTGGAAATCTAAATCTTTTAATTGGTTCTTTAAAAACATCGTCTTTGAAATATTTAGGCGCCATGTAACATTTTTTTACCTTAAATTATGAGTAGCTGTTAGCAGTATTATCTCGTCTAATGTCTCCTGACATTTGGTCGAGTAAGGTTAAGTGGTTTTTCTTGCCTTGGTAAGGAAATCTTCTAATTCCTCCCTTTCATTTGCATACATTTGGCTCATTCGAGTTATCTCTATTTCAAATTGTTGTGTATTTTTTTAAGAGAAAACTTGACCGGGCGGAAACTTGGCCTTATATATGTGCGCTGTTTGAGGTGGCAGAATTCAATTTTGCTCAATTTTTCAACAACTCCTTAGTAAGCAAATCATTAGATGCCTAGATCGCTCGTCATAGTAGAGTCGCCCGCAAAAGCCAAGACTATAAACAAGTACTTAGGTCCTGAATTTGTGGTGAAGTCTAGCGTTGGTCATATACGTGATTTGCCGACTAGCGGCAGCGGTAAGCCTATAGATACAAAAGCTCGCGCGGCCGCCGCGGCAGCTACGCGCAAAATGAAGCCGGAAGAAAAAATAGCTTTCAAGAAAAAGAAGGCTAAACAACAACTTGTAACCAGAATGGGAATAGATCCAGGCAAGGACTGGAAAGCAAACTACCAGATTCTGCCAGGCAAAGAAAAAGTTGTCGCTGAGTTAAAGAAGCTGGCGAAAGATGCTGAAAATATTTATCTGGCCACGGATTTGGATAGGGAAGGAGAGGCTATTGCTTGGCATTTGAAAGAATCTATAGGCGGGGACCCAAATCGCTACAAGCGGGTTGTTTTCAATGAAATTACCAAGCGCGCAGTCACTGAAGCTTTTTCAGAACCTGGCGAGGTTGATATGCGCTATGTTGAAGCCCAACAGGCAAGACGATTCCTTGATAGGGTAGTGGGCTTCATGGTTTCACCATTATTGTGGGCTAAAGTCGCCAGAGGGTTATCTGCAGGCCGCGTTCAGTCGGTAGCTGTGCGCTTGGTGGTTGAGCGTGAGCGAGAAATCCGAGCCTTTATACCAGATGAATACTGGGAAGTGTTTGCAAATTTAGTTACTCCTGATTCTGCTAAACTGCGTTGTCAGGTTACTAAAGAACAAGACAATAATTTTCGCCCTGACAACAAGTCTGATGCTGATGCAACCTTGGCGATCTTAAATGCGGCAGAATTTGAAGTTCTAAAGCGCGATGATCGACCAACCTCTTCGAAAGCGAAGCCGCCTCTGATTACATCTACTTTGCAGCAGGCCGCCAGCACTAGATTGGGGTTCGGCGTTAAGAAAACGATGATGATGGCCCAGCGCCTCTACGAGGCTGGCTACATTACCTATATGCGTACTGACTCGACGCACTTAAGTAATGATGCCGTGTCTATGTGCAGGAATTACATTGAGTCTAATTTTGGAAGCCAATACTTACCTGAAGAGCCTAAAAGTTATAGTTCCAAAGAAGGGGCACAGGAAGCGCATGAAGCAATCCGTCCCAGTGAGGTAAAAGTAGAGGCCGACAACTTAATGGGTATGGAGCCAGATGCAGTTCGTCTTTACCGTTTAATTTGGCAGTATTTCGTTGCCTGTCAAATGCCCCCAGCTAAATATTTAAGTAGCAGTATTATTGTTGGTGCAGACAAGTTTTCACTTCGTACAAAAGGTCGGATTATGCAGTTCGATGGTTATTTAAAAGTTATGCCATCACAAGAAGAAGACGTAGTACTGCCTCATGTAGAGGTTGGGCAGACCTTGAAATTAGACACGTTAGAACCTTTCCAAAACTTTACTAAGCCTCCGGCTCGTTTTACTGAAGCAAGTCTAATAAAGGAATTAGAAAAGCGTGAGATTGGTCGACCGTCTACTTACGCTTCGATTATTTCAACTATTCAGGATCGAGGCTATGTCCGAGTAGAAAGCAAGCGCTTCTACGCCTTGAAAATTGGTGACATCGTCGCCGAAAGACTACAAGAAAGCTTTACCGATCTAATGGACTATGATTTTACCGCTAAGATGGAAGACTCATTGGATGAAGTGGCTGCAGGTGAGAAAGATTGGAAGAAACTACTTAATGATTTTTTCGAAGAGTTTACCAGTCAGTTGGCGAAAGCAGAGGCAATTGATGGGGGTATGCGCACTAATGACCCCACAGGAGTAGATATTCCTTGCTCTGACTGCGGGCTTACTATGCAGATAAGAACAGCATCTACTGGCGTTTTTCTAGGTTGTTCGGGGTATTCTTTACCGAAGAAAGAACAATGTAAACACACTATTAACTTGACCCCAGGTGAAGAAGCTATCCGAACGGATACGGCCGAAGAAGCAGAAGCGCAAGAGAATATACTTCTCCGCACGAAGCGTCGGTGCGCAGCGTGTAATACAGCAATGGACTCTTATCTCATAGATGAAAAACGCAAATTACATGTGTGCGGAAACAACCCAGATTGCTCCGGATATGATGTTGAAAATGGTGCATTCAAAATTCGTGGTTATGAAGGGCCGGTTATCGAATGTGACAAATGCGGCGCTGACATGCAGCTTAAAACCGGACGATTCGGAAAATACTTTGGATGCAGTAATAAGGATTGTCCAAATACGCGTAAGTTATTGCGTAATGGGGAAGCAGCTCCGCCAAAGATGGACCCAGTGCCAATGCCAGAACTCATCTGTGAGACGGTAGAGGACCATTATATTTTGCGTGATGGAGCATCTGGTTTGTTTTTAGCGGCGAGTAAATTTCCCCGCAATAGAGAAACGCGAGCCCCATTTGTTGAAGAGTTAATTCCCCATAAGGATAAAATTGACCCAAAATATTTGTTTCTATTCGATGCGCCTACTCAAGATGATAAAGGGAATAAGACTCTGGTTCGTTACAGTCGGAAAACAAAAGAGCAGTACGTTCAAACTGAAGTAGATAAAAAAGCGACTGGATGGAAAGCTATTTACAAGGATAGTAAATGGGTAATAACCAAAGCGCCGAGGAAAAAGAAAGTGGCTAAAAAGAAAGCTACAAAATAAAGGTAAAGATTACATTTTCTTGTTCGTTCTTGGGTTTGGTAGCCAAAACTAATATGTGAACTGTTAGTGAAAACCCTTTCTCATTGATTGCGCTATAGCGATCAAAGGCCTCGGCGAATTACACCGACGCTTATTCCCTCGATTGCAAAATCACTACTACGCACATCTACTTCTATAGGTGAGAAATCAGGATTCTCAGCTATTAAATTCACTTTATATTTGCTTCTGCTAGTCTCTAATCTTTTTACAGTAACCTCGTCATCAATTCTGGCGACAACTATGTCTCCATTATTGGCATTGTCTACTTTGTGTACCGCGAGCAAATCGTCTTCATAGATTCCTATTCCCACCATGCTGGTGCCTTTTACCGTTAATAAGTAATCAGCCTTTGGTGTAAACATATCGGGTGGAATATCACAGTAATCAGCGATAGATTCTGCAGCTAAAATTGGGCTGCCCGCTGCAACCTGACCAATAATAGGTAGGCCTAGTTGTTCATTAATGGGCAATTTTATACCTCGAGAGGTGCCTGGCATCATTTCAATGGCCCCTTTTCGAGCGAGGGCCCGGAGATGCTCTTCTGCCGCATTAGGTGACCTAAAGCCCATTTGTTGCGCTATTTCTGAGCGAGTTGGTGGGAATCCTGTTTCTTGTAAATAGTCTTTGATATAGCCGAGTATTTCTTCCTGCCGGGAAGTTAACTTGTGCATCCGAGAACCCTCTGTAAGCAAACAACTGTAATTATATACAGTTGTCTGTCAATCTCAAGATAACTTTAATGATGCCTAGCTAAATAGCTTCTTGAGAGGAAATAGACAATTGGAGAAATTTGCTGCCGGAGATAAAGAATCCGAAAGTCCTCGCTGAGTTGGATTAGCTAATAAATAGTGTTGGAAAGGCCCTTAGGTATGTTCTCTGACAGGGTGGTTTGATGAGCGTAAACCTATTTCGGCTTTCAATTTCTATGAGCAAGGCCAATTTTTAGATGAGTCTGCAGCTGCAGGAGAAGACTGTTTCTATCTAGTCGCATTAGGTTGACCAACTTCACTATCTATCATTCGGTTTTCAGCAGTACTACTAGCTTGCTCTACTGCGTATACTTACATGCAGTCTATCGCTAAAAGTTACAGTTATGAGGTTTTTCATAAACATAGCCTTTGCTAAAGGCGTAATAGTTTTTTATAAACACCTGAGAATTCTTCTTTCGATTATTTGTTTTGAGTACATTTTCAAACAAAACATACTATTTGAGAAAAATTGTGGCAAGCTTACATGTAGAATTAATATTAGAAGCTAAACTATTGTGCGCTTTAAAAATTTATTTTCTCTCATTAAACTTCTGTGATAATCCAATTTCTTAATATCAAATAGTGTCAATGACTAAACAAAATAATCCTCCTGGTGTGCTTATGTTAGATCTGGAAGGAACTTCAATCTCTTCCTTCGAATATGATCTCTTGCAAAGGCAAGCTGTGGGCGGATTAATTTTATTCAGCCGTAATTACGACTCACCGCTGCAGCTTAAAGAGTTAATTGCAACAGTGCGCGAGTGCAGAAAAGGATTGTTAATAGCCGTTGATCAAGAGGGCGGCAGAGTTCAAAGGTTTCGTGAGGGTTTTTTAAACTTGCCAGCTTTGCGATTAATAGGAGAGGCCGTATCGGAAAATAAAAAGCACGGTTTGGAAGTCGCAAAACAGTGTGGCTGGGCGATGGCAGCGGAAGTGCTCCATTACGGCCTCGATCTCAGTTTTGCTCCGGTATTAGATTTGCTTACTACAAAAAGTCAAGTTATCGGAGATCGTGCTTTTGCAAATGATGCAGATGCGCTAGTGCTAACTGCATCGGCTTATATCGATGGAATGAATGCTGCTGGCATGAAGGCCACGGGTAAACATTTTCCAGGTCATGGAACCGTCGTAGCAGATTCTCATATTGAACTTCCTTGTGATGATCGTACTTCTGAAGAAGTGCTAAATAACGATTATCGCGTATTTGCAGAGTTAGCTCCTAAATTGGGTGCTCTTATGCCAGCTCATGTCAGATATCCTGCTGTCGATGAAAATTGTGCCGGCTATTCAACGCTATGGATTCAAGAAAAAATCAGAGATGAGCTAAAGTTCGAGGGAGTAGTATTTTCAGATGATTTATCCATGACTGCGGCGCATGGAGCAGGCGATGCGGTAGATAGAGCTGCCCTCGCGCTTGATGCTGGCTGTGACATGATACTAGTATGCAATGATCGAGCTGCGGCTTTGAATGTTGCAGATTGGATAGAGTCTTCGGGTATCGAAGGGAATTCAAGAATCTCAGGTATGCGTTCAAAGCCAGCAGCAGAGATTAGTAACTTATACAATGAGCCGAAATGGCATGCAGCAAAGGACATGGTTACGTCTTTAACATCGAATTAGCAAGAGGAAGAAATTGTGGATTGGTTATCTCTAGACAATTTGAGTGATCTTGGTTGGGGCATAGAGGTATTTGCTGTCGTCACTGTTACCCTAATAGTGCGCTACTTAGCGATGCGTATACTTAATATTTTAGAGCGTCATTTGCAGAAAACTGACAATGTTTGGGATGATGCTTTGTTTGAAGCAGCCCATAAACCATTATCATGGTTTATCCTGATTTTTGGTTTGCTGTGGGCAGTTCGAATTAGTACAGGCTACATAGAGTCTGATCTCTTTGCCTCAAGTAATCTTGATTTGGTGGGACAGCTTGCGTTTATCGTTCTTATTATGATTTTTCTTGTGCGCTTTATTAGTTCTGCTGAAGCGCGCATTCTTGAGAATCTCCAAAGACAGCCAGGCTCAGAGCAAACTCGCTTTGATCCGACGACTCTTCACGCTCTCGCTAAATTACTACGCCTTTCCACTGTAATTTCAGCTGCACTGGTGGCTATGCCCACTGTAGGCATTGAAATTACGGCTTTACTGGCATTTGGTGGTGTCGGTGGTTTGGCTGTGGGGTTTGCTGCGCAAGACCTTCTTTCTAATTTCTTTGGAGGGTTGATGATCTATCTCGACCGCCCATTTGCGATAGGTGACTGGATTCGGTCGCCTGACCGAGACATTGAAGGCACAGTAGAAAGTATAGGTTGGAGGCTAACGGTGGTTAGAACTTTTGACAAAAGACCTTTGTATATACCTAATTCTGTTTTCACCACCTTAGCTTTAGAAAACCCTTCGCGCATGACGAATAGAAGGATTTACGAAACAATCGGTATTCGTTATCAAGACGCAGACAAGATGGCGTTAATTGTTGAGGGGATAAAAACAATGTTGCAAAACCATGACGATATTGATTCCTCTCTAACCCTGATTGTGAATTTTAATACTTACGCTGCTTGTTCTCTGGATTTATTTGTATATACCTTCACTAAAACCACTGATTGGATTCAATTTCATGAAATCAAACAAGATGTCATGCTGAAAATTATTGAGATAGTCCATTTTCATGAAGCGGACTTTGCATTCCCAACCACTACTCTCGACGGCATTGAAGGACTAGTTCCTGAAATGCGCTCGTGAGATTTGCAAAGGTACTTATTAGATGCAGAACGTAACATCTGCCGGCATGCAAGAAGTCGTAAACCGGGCTGATTGTCTTTATTCGGATACGCAGGTTGGAGCGGCAATAGATAAACTAGCAGAACAGATCTCGGCACAGCTGTGCGTCAAAAATCCAATAGTGTTATGTGTCATGAATGGCGGCCTAATACTCTGTGGTAATCTCTTAACACGCCTTAATTTCCCGTTGCAAATAGACACTATCCAAGTCAGCAGATATCGAAAGAGAACCACTGGGTCCGAATTGCAGTGGAATAGTTACCCAATGCTGGAGCTTAGGGAAAGAACAGTATTGATTGTCGATGATATCTTCGATGAAGGCGCTACCATGGAAGCTATTGTAAGGTATTGTAAAGGGGAGGGAGCTGTAGAAGTTTACACTGCCGTTTTGGTGAACAAGGTTCATGATCGAAAGCTGACAGCAATGAAAACAGATTTTGTAGGCTTGGAAGTTGTAGACCGTTATTTGTTCGGCTACGGTATGGATTACAAAGGCTATCTCCGCAATGCTAAAGGTATATTTGCTATTGCAGACGAAGATAAGTGATCAGCAATTACAAGTATCTGGTGTTAAACCTCAATAAGTTTTTGAATGCTCGTAAATAGAATAGCGGTTTTGGTTTTTCGATTTTCTAGTTCAGCAAACAAAGATCTGTATCGATATAACTGGGATTCATGCGCTATCTTCTGCTTAATGATGAAATCTGCTTCCTCTTCGTTAACTGGGATTCCAGTTTTATAGTCAATAATCCAGCGTACACCGTTATTATCAACCAAAGTCCTGTCAATAATATGCTCGTGGATTTTTCCTTGGGATATTGAAGTGATTGGATATTCACTGTGACACTCTGTGTAATCATGGCTAAATATCCATTTTAGACCATTGTCATGCAGCAGTTTTTCTAGAGTTCTTTCTATAAAACTTAGCGATTCAGTTAGTTCAAGTTTCGATGTTACTTTATTGCGGAGTAAAAGTTTCCAGTACGCCTTTTGTGAATCGAGGTTGGATAGAAATATTTCCTTGTCCTTACTATTAGAATAGTCTTCCAAAACTGAGTGAATAAGGCTGCCAATAGCTGCATTTAAGATTCCTTCCTTTTGTGATGATTCCTGTGTCAGAGTTAAGTCTGTTTCAGCGTTTGGTAGTTGCTGTCGCAACTGGAGGCGTTCTTTTGGCTCGAAGGCGGGAGAATTGGTGAATCGTGTAATTAGGGTCGGTAAGGGGACACCTAGTCTTGTGGGATTATCTTTAGAGTTGCACTTTGATGCTAGGAGCTCTGCAGAGTGAACCTGAAGAGAGTTGATCCCCTTATGTGCTTCACTCTGAATTTCCCGCCAAATTCTACTCAATAAGCTACTGGATGGAATTTGTAATTCTTGTTTTTTATTTACGCCTACGGCTGCAAATAGTTTTGCTGATTTTTTCGCTCGGGTAATTGCTATGTAAAGTAAGCGAGTGTTTTCCAAGTAAGATTTATACTGCTTCTCATGGCGCAAGAGAGAGTATAGCTTGTCTTCTTCTTCGCCAGTTTCGGTTAATGCCGCCATGAAGAGCCTAGCTTGTCCTCGACTATTAATTCTTTCATGCCATTCAAGGAGAGGGTTGTTATCACTTCTTGTAAGCTTAGCCAAGCCGGGAACTATTATATGATCAAATTCTAATCCCTTGGCTTTATGCATTGTTAGTAATTGAATTGGGGTGCTTTCGGTGGGTCTTTCATGCTGAATGGAAGGTGGTATAAAAGCGCTAAATACCTGCTCTTGAAACTGAGCAATATTACTTATCCCGCCAGCGACTTCATGCTCATTAAGTAAATCAAAATAGTGACGAGCACTGGTTATTTCCCGCTCGCTAGCAAGAGTGGCTGCACCGCGTAGAAGGCACCATATCGTTTCAATTAGTACTCTTAATGAAATACGATATCTATACTGCATCCCATATCCAATAGCCTCTATAAAGTGCGGAAGTCGCTCCCTGGCATCTTTTGATAGTGAGACTAGGTGATCCAAATGTTGAAGGGTGTCCCAAACACTTTTCTCGCTAGCTTTTTTTGCAATGACAAGAAGGTCTGAAGTTCGCAGGCCTAACCAGGGCGCTCGTAAAAGCGCTAGCCAAGAAAGACGATCGGCGGGGTTGAGCAGTGCTTTGGTTAGACTGAGCAAGTCTTCAATAGATTGCAGGGCTTGCATACGATCGATATCGGTAGATTGCCATTCAATATTGTGCTCAGTAAGAGCAGGGATTATTGCGTTCAGGTGAGCTCGGTTGCGCACCAGTATGGCAATAGATTCACTGGGGGCATTATTTTTTAATGTCTTTACGTGATCGATTATTTTTCTTGCTTCTTCAGTATTTGCTATTGATCGATCTTCCTCGTTATAGCAGATAATTTCAGTAGTAATTGCGGTTGAGAGATATTCTGATTTTACTGCTTCTGAAGAGGTGTAAGGGACTGCTCCTCTTGATATATTTACCTGTGCCGGAAAAGCAGTAGAAAAATGTCTGTTAATCCAGTCGACCACGCCAGAGTCGGAGCGAAAATTAGCACTAAGTTGAAGTTTTCGTAAGCTGACTTGTGGAAGGCCATGCTTTTGGACATTTAAATAGATGCCTACATTGGCATTCCGAAACCCGTAACAAGACTGCATGGCGTCACCGACTAAAAATAGAGAACGATGATCCCTAGGCTCCCAGCCACTTGTGATTTGTTGCAGGATTTCGAGTTGTAATTTCGATGTATCCTGAAATTCATCGACGAGAATGTGATTTATCTTATGATCTAGGGCAAGAGTGATGTCGGTGGGGTTTTCTTCGGTCCCCAAAGAGCTTCTCGCCGCTGCACCAGTTTCTGTGTGGTCAACTTTGCGATATTTTCTGAATGAAAATAGTAGCTCGCCACTCAGATGAACGAGTACACGAGTTAGTGCTGTTAAAAAACTCCATTGATTATCGTCTAGAGGAGAGTCTGGTAGAAGTCGAAGAAAACTAATTGATTCTAGCAAGTCATCATTGCTGACTAGGCTCTGATTCAATTTGGCAAATTGTTGTTTGTGTAATTTGCAAAGTGCCTGATGATCTGAGTCTGTCTCATCACCGGTCGGAAATCCGATGTTTTTATTCACTACTCTTCGCCAAGTTCCTTTTTTGGTTGTCAATAGCTCGATAATAATTTGCCAATCAGACAAGGCATGAAATGTCGACTCGGGTAAGCTGTCAAGAGAAATGAAATTTGGATAATTAGGTGGCTTATTTTGTTGCAAATTCATCACAGAAAAATTGACTAATTCTATCAAATCGTCTGAATAGGGTTTTAATGCCTCTCGGGCTTCATCGATTGATTCGACAATTAGTTCGGTCAAGCAGCCTTGCAAGTAATTCTTTGCTTCGTCACTGCTATTTCCTAGTTCTAAAGTATAAGGGAGCCATTGATCACGGCTTTGAAGCAGGCCAATTAACAATCTTTCAATTCGAGCAATGTCGTTGTCCAGTTGACTTAACACTCGTTCGACGTCTGAGCTTAATGCTGAATCACTTTCTAATTGTAAAAGCGTATTGGCAATGGCATCTCTAAAACATAATTCAACATCCGTACTTACATTAGGGTTGCCGCCAATTTGACTTAACACTGGCATTCTGTTCGCCAGATAAAAACAAAAACTGTCAATTGTTTGAACTCTTAACCGTGAAGGATTGTTAAGAAGCTGCCATTTCAGTTCCTGGTCACGACTAAGCACAGCTTTAGCGATTCTTAATCTCAGTACGTCGTAGTTGTTTTTTATAGACGTACTGTTGCCAATATGTTCCGCCGCCCACCAAAGGGTGTTGATAATGCGATCTCGCATCTCACTTGCGGCTTTTCGGGTAAAAGTAATAGCAAGAACTTGTTCTGGCTGCTCGCATACACTCAGCAACCTAAGAAACCTCAATGTGAGTAGGCCTGTTTTGCCAGAGCCAGCGGGTGCTTGGACAATGAAAGACTTTTCAATATCCAAGGCCTGATCACGTTCGAGCTGGTCTGCTGGTGTTATGTTTGTTTGTGCTCCCATTAGCTTACCTGCTTGGAGGAATCATCTTTAATAGCATTGGTAATTTTGTTTAGCTTATTAGAGCTTAGTTCTTGAATTCGGCATAAGGATTGAAGTCCGCAGTAAGTGCAGGTAGCAGTGGATTCAGCAGGGTTAACATCTGCAACACCTTGATTAAATTCATGGGCAAGATATTCGACCTTGCTCGACCAAGATTTTGTGACCTCACTCCATGACATCTCTGTTCCCTTTTGGGACCCAATTGATCGGACCTGATGGGAGAAATTATCGGATGCCGTGATACCTGAATGGCCAATTTTCTCAGCATGTAAATGAGCTATTGATACAGTGTCAATAGGAGAAATATCACTTGCAGATGCTACGGAGTGATAAAGAGGGAGTTGCATATCTTTTGGTCTTTCATCCATCCAGCCTTTAGGGGAAACGCTGTATTTGCCAGTTTTATAATCAATCAACGCCAATGTTCCGTCGTTAAGCTGGTCGATGCGATCGATCCGAATATTAAGTAAAAAGTTGTCAAATTGCTGAGTGAAGGCTCGTTCTCGAGCAAGCACTTGAAATGGCGGTCGATTTCTTTCTACTTGAATGAATTTGCGTAATAGTTTCTTTATCCTGCTCTGTTCGATTGATTGAAATTTTGGAGTCATTATGTCGCGATGATTTAGGCTGAGATACTCGATGGCTTCAACCGCGGCTTGATTGCATAACTCTAAAACTTGATTTTCAGTTTGGCTGATTAATTCATCATGGCTCCGGATCTCTGCAAATAAATATTCCAGGGCGATATGAATTGCACTTCCTCTGGCCATTTTACTGAGGCCTGCTTCTAACCTGGGAGGGGAATAGGCCTTTAAACGATTTAGCGCAAATGCTCGGAACGGGCAGGCAGATTGATCACTGAGAACACTAGCACCTCCCTGTAAGGTTTCTTCAGCTTCGAGCCTAGTGGATTCATCAATGATGGTGGAGATTGGTAAAGTATTTAACTGCCTTGTTGCCTTGTTGCTCAACTCTTGTAGTTGGAAGGTATGAGTTTTGTGTTCTAAAAAGCATTTTAAGAAACCGCTCGGCCGATAATTTTGGTCGCGATCAGTCGAGTAGTAACTGGCCTGAATAGAGACGCGAGTTGATCTAATGAGTTGATCAAATTGCCTTTTTGCGATTGAGATTTGTATGTCGTTGTGGCTGCCTGGTATGTTTGCCATTTTTTGTATGTCATAGGGTAAAAAAGGTGATGGATTGACTGGTTCCGGCCACTGTTGATCGTTTAGCCCTAGAAACCGAATGTAATCAAACTCCAAGCCTATCGCTTCGGTTGCCGTGTAGTAAGAGAGGGCTAGAGAAGAATCAAATGGTTTGCGTTGTTTCTCTTGAGCGCAAAGCAAACGAAGTTTTGCTAGTGCCTTAGAGTAAGTTAGTGGGGCCACTAACTTAGAACTACCTTTATACTCAGAAAATAACTTATCCCATTGCTTTAAGAAGCGCTGCTCCTTATTGCTAGCAATTGGCCCAGGCCATTCCAGAATTTCAAATATTGCCTCAAATACTTTGCTCCATACTAATGGAGACGCGAGATTTTTTATTTTTCGAATCTCAGTCCTCACCTCAACTAATTTTTGAGAGAAAGACGGGCAGCTGTAAGCCTTTTCTTTGCTGTTGGCATGGTAAGAAATATCTCGGCCGCTAATAGTGGAAGAACCTTTTATTTGTAGGTGGGCAACTAGGTTGAAACGGTTCTCAGGCTCTTCGTCACTAAAGCTCAAATATGGTGATTGCAGTATCCTGCAAATATCTTCTGTATTGTGCTGATCTTGACCTAAACTAAGCAAGAGTAGGCCGTCGTAAATTATAGGCGCATCAAGTAAATTCTTACTTGCCGAGGTAGTATTGAAGACCGCTTGGTCGTCAATGTCAGCGAACATCCCATTTGGGGAAAAATCGTCGGCCAGCAGTTGTTCTAATTGCCTCTGTTCTAACAATTTATTACAAGTTATTAAGCCAATATGAGCTGAGGGGCTTTTGGCTAAAAGGTCTTTAACCCAATTAGCACAATGGCGTAATTCCGACTCGGGGCTGCTAAAATTAATTTTAACCTTAGGAATTTTGTCATTGGGTTTGTGCTTGATAGTTAGAACTGATTCTAGCTGTGGTACTACAGAAAAGAAGTGCTCGTATAGCGGTGGCGGCTCGTAAAAATTTACCAATACGGTTTTCTTGGGAAAATAAGTCAGTTTTTTCTGTTCTAGTAATCTTGACAGTTCTTTAGTGCAATCTACTAAACTAATTCGCTGATGTTTCTCGCAATAGTTTTTAAATTGAAGAGTCCATTTATCAAAAACAGCAATATCTTTGATCGCAGAATTTGCTCTGAGTTCATTATTTAAAATGTCTGGGTCAAGCCATTGCCTGCTAGTCTGGTAACTGCGCGCAACAACTGACGCAGTTTCACCAGGGTTCAAAAGTGGAATATCAGTTAAGCTAGATTCTATGATTTCATGCCAAACGAGGAATTCTTCGACGGCTGACAAAGGCTGCAAATTGGCACAGGGTGCTACACCTAGGCGAGCATTCTTGCTCCAGCATTTAAGAATAAATACATCGACAGCATATATCTTAAGGGTGGGTGCAACATTTTTCGTTAAACTATCCAGGTGCCCGGCAGTAATAGCATCTTTTATTCTTAAATTAGGGACAAGTATGGTGGCGCCATTACTGATATGGGGCCAAATTTGCTCTATATCTATTCGCTTAATAGCCATTGCGTTATTTTTTATAGTGCTTTATCAATGTGTATCGCCCAATTGAGAAATTCATCTTTGCAGCCTCGAAAAACTATGCGACCTGATTTTTTCGTGATCTGGTATTCATACATGGGGTCATAGTAATTTGTTAGTAATTTTTTAATCCAAATCCAATGGATTTCCCTGCCTTTAATGGTTTTCTCCGTTGCCAAGGCTTGATCCATAAGTGCTTTAATTTCCGAGTAATTTTCTTCACCTAGTCGGCGCCGAATCCTGGATAAACTAGTTAACAAGAACTCCGAAAAAAGCCTTGAGCCTTGTTCAGGTGAGAAGACTTCAAATTCTCTGTGATTGGAAATTATGTAGTCATCAAGAATTGTGGTGATTCGCGATTCAATTGTTTCTTCGATAAGTGCGATTGGAGACATTTTCATTTCGTGAATTAGCAAAGATGGTACGCTGAGCGAGCCTATGGCTTTGCTTTCATCTTCTAAAAATATTTTGTTGGCTGTTTCAAAACCTATCTCTAATAATTTGCTAGCAATTCGATTTTCAAAATTTATTTGATTCGGTTGGTCTAGTACTCGACGTCCAAAAGCAGAGCCGCGATGATTGGCGGCCCCCTCCAAGTCTATGGAATGGTATAGTTTATTGAGCAAATGGGTTTTTGCAGAGCCAGTTTTTCCTCCAATGATGAGAAATTTCTTCAAGTTAACGGCTTGCTCAACTGTGTTAAGACTGAATCTTCTGAGAGATTTGTAGCCACCCTCAACTATGGGAACTTCAATCCCTTCAGCTGCGAGCCAGCTTTGAACTATTTTGGACCTTAGACCTCCTCGGAAACAATAGAGAAGAGTATTAGGGTGTGCGTTTATAGTGCAACACCACTTTTCCATACGCTCGGTTTTAATTTTTCCGGAAACTAGCTTTTCTCCCAAGAGAATTGCAGCTTCCTGCCCGGATTTTTTGTAACAAATACCGACGTCTTTTCTTTCCTGATCAGTAAGTAATGGCAAATTTATCGCATTAGGAAAAGCGCCTTTATTGAACTCTGCAGGGGAGCGAAGATCCAGAAGAATTTGTTTTCTCTCGGATAGCGCGGTGCTTGCTGTAACTGATTTAATGTCAGGCATGAAGGAGGGTCGACGATAGCCTGGCATTGTAAGTGATCACTCATCAAGTGTAACACCAGCTATTGTTGCATCTCTAGAACAGATTAACCCATGATCAAATTCTGGTGTATCTATAGCTCTCGATAAGTCATCCTGATTTCAAGCTGGCATTAAATGAGTATAATCTTGTCTTCGGTTACAAGATATTTCTCACAACTAGCATTTTCCGTAGGGTAATTAGATTACAAAGTCAAAGTTGGAACAGGAAGGTCAGCCGTTAGTGCCGATAGATCCTTTTAAATTAGTTGCCCGAATCAAAGATAGGGGTCCTGCTCCTCTACACCTATGGGATCCACCTTTTTGCGGTGACATTGATATACGTATTGCCAAGGATGGAACTTGGTTCCATGAAGGTAGACCTATTCGTCGTCAAGCCATGGTGAAACTGTTTTCCACTATTTTGATAACTGACGACTCGGGTGAGTTCTTTCTCATTACCCCGGTGGAGAAAGTTCGGATCCAAGTTGAAGACTGCCCTTTTGTCGTCAATCAAATGGATATAACTCAACGTGGCGGCCAACAGCAGATTGTATTTACTACAAATGTGGGAGAGACCCTAGTTGTCGATACCGATCACCCAATAGTAGTAACGAATACTAATTTGAGCTCTGAGCCACATCCTACAGTGCATGTGCGGAATGGGTTAGAGGCCTTGATCAATCGTCCTGTTTTTTATCGTCTAGTTGAAGTCGCCGTAAATAATGCCAGCAATGAATTGGGAGTTTGGAGTGAAGGCAAATTCTTCAGTCTCGGAAAAGCGGAGTAAGTTAACTCTGCTTTATTCGGGCATGAGGATCTTTGCGATAGTGAAATTCCTGATAAGGAATCTAGAGTTAATGATTAATTTAGATCTTCACCAGAGCGTTAATTAACTATTCGATGCATATATAGAGAGTGGAATTTTGCTGGATATCTGCAATGGCTTCAGAGTCCTGAGTTGACTTATTCTGAACATAAATTATCACTTTCAAGAAGTCTTGATGTTGGTATTCGTTATTTTCATGGAGTTACTTGCAAGCTCTACTCCGACCAGTCCTGTTCGAACCGCTAGAAATGGACAGCCATTAAGCATCGGACAAGGCAGAAAGAGACAGTAAGTTCTATAGATGATGTTTTCATAATTTCACTTCATTCTTCAATTATGGATAATCACTCTGGGTTTTATCTTGCCCTAAAGTCTGATTATTTTACGGTGTCTGTGATTGGCAGAATGGTTTGGTTCGATTTGACCTAACCCTCTAAAAGCGGCATTATTAGCCCCCTTTTTTTTGGCCCGACAATGGAATAATGTCTAGCCTACCTAACAATCTATCTTTCGTTATTATTTGTGTGGGGAATCCATGAAGATTCTTGTTGGTGTTAAGCGCGTTGTAGACGCGAATGTGAAAGTCAGAGTTAAATCTGATGGTACAGGAATGGATCTTGCTAACGCGAAAATGGCAATAAATCCGTTCTGTGAAATCGCTGTTGAAGAAGCTATTCGCATGAAGGAAGCAGGTGTTGCCGATGAGATCATTGCTGTTTCGGTAGGCCCTCAGGTTTGTCAGGAGCAAATTCGTACAGCACTAGCTTTAGGTTCAGATCGTGGAATTCTAGTTGAGACTGAGGGCCAAACAGATCCGCTGGCAGTTGCTAAGATATTCAAGGCAATTATTGAGAAGGAAGAAATTGACCTGGTAATACTGGGTAAGCTTTCAATTGATACGGATAACAATCAAGTCGGCCAAATGCTAGCCGCTCTATGCAATTACCCTCAAGGAACTTTCGCCTGCAGTACGGAAATAAAAGAAGGGAAAATTGAAGTTAGTCGTGAGATTGATGGTGGTGAGCAGACTGTATTGCTAGATCTACCCGCCATAGTCACTACAGATTTAAGACTTAATGAACCGCGCTACGCATCGCTTCCGAATATTATGAAGGCAAAGAAAAAGCCTATTGATATCATCCAGCCTAGTGATTTAGGTGTCGATATTAGTTCGAATCTCAAAACTTTGGGAATTGAAGCTCCAGCTGAGCGTTCCGCTGGCGTAAAAGTTGAGTCAGTTGCAGAGCTGGTTGACAAGCTTCGTAACGAAGCGAAGGTAATTTAAGGACAGGAATACCCCATGGCAATTTTAGTAGTTGCAGAGCACGATAATAGTTCACTGAAGCCAGGTACCTTAAATGCTGTATCTGCCGCTCAACAGATAGGTGGCGACGTTAACGTATTGGTAGCCGGGAGTGACTCTAGGGCAGTTGTGGAAGCGGCAGCTCAGTTAACCGGAGTCGTAAAAGTAATTCATGCAGACAATGCTTGTTACGAACATCAACTCGCCGAGAGCGTGGCGCCACTAATAGCAGAGTTTGGGAAGAATCATACTCATGTGTTAGCTGCTGCGACTACTACTGGGAAAAATTTACTGCCCAGAGTGGCAGCGCTCTTAGACGTTGCACAGATTTCTGACATTGTGGAAATAAGATCTGAAGATACTTTTGTCAGGCCTATTTATGCGGGTAATGCATTAGCAACTGTGCAGTCTTCGGACTCGATTAAAGTTCTAACTGTTAGAACTACGGCATTTGCAGATGCGGTAATCGGTGGCGAAGCGATAATCGAAGATACTGATTTCGGAGTAGAACAAGGCTCCACGGAATTTTTGGGTGAAACTCTCTCCGTTTCGGCACGACCTGAGCTCACATCAGCATCGATAATTATTTCAGGCGGGCGAGGGATGCAAGATGGTGAAAACTTCGTCTTGCTAGAAAAAGTAGCCGACAAGCTTGGGGCAGCTATTGGCGCTTCTCGCGCTGCTGTAGATGCAGGCTTCGTACCCAATGATTATCAGGTTGGGCAAACAGGTAAAATTGTAGCGCCGGATCTGTATGTTGCAGTGGGAATTTCAGGGGCGATCCAGCACTTAGCCGGAATGAAAGATAGTAAAGTTATAGCAGCTATTAACAAAGATGAAGAAGCTCCAATTTTTCAGGTTGCTGATTATGGCTTAGTAGCTGATTTATTTAAGGCATTGCCGGAATTAGAAGAGTTACTTACCGATTAAAAAGTAGTTAGTAAAAAAAAGCCCGGAGGTCCGGGCTTTATTCACGTCACTCTTTAGAGTTTTGTTCTTGACGCTTACGAACCTCTCTAGGATCGTTGGATGCGCGTCCGCTACTAGGTGACTTGGGAACTTGAGCTTGTTCTTTGGTTACTTCCTTTGCTGCACCGGCGTCAACCTGAACCGAATCAGTGGGATCTAATGCAACATTCACGTCTGTTCTAGAACCCTCTATCTTGATGGCTTCGGATTTGGTTTCCGGAATCATAGTTGATTGTTGGGATTCGTTAGAATTAGTTGAGTTGCCTGACATTGCATTTTCACTGGTGATATTTTTGTCTACTTTTTCGGATGTTGTATCTTCCGTTTGGGCTACTTTAGTAGGAATTAAAGAAAGATCTTCTATATCGGAAGCCTTGTTAGTATCAGCTGTTGATTTTGCTGCCGGCGCATCACTGTGAGATGAGGTATCCTTTTGAACATTGCCTTGAGATTTTGAACCGACTGAATCCTTCTGGCTAGTGGAATGTTCTCCCTCAGCAGAGAGCATCTGAGTTGCTATTGAGGTGTCGGTTAAAAAGCTATCAACAATTGGCGGCGATTTCTCACTCACGTTAAATTCAATCGGGCTTCCAGCTCCACTAGAAGGGTTCTGGTCAGATGAAGTTTGGCTGATCTCTGTTGTTATCGGCGTTGATTCTTGGTTTTCATTTGCTGTTTCAGTAATAGGTCGGGTGGTGGCCTGGTCTATTTTTGGCGCCTGCTGCTGCCTAGTTTTACTCGTTGGCCTTCTAGAGTCGTGGTTTCCGGTTTTATTAGACTGCTTTTCTTGTGGTGTCTGACCTATTGTCTGGTTAGCAGTAGCTTCATTTTCAGTACTCTTGTTTCCATTGGGTTCGGTTTGAGACTCTGGACGGGGTCCGCGTCTTCGCTGGTTTGTATTTTTGGAGCGCTTATTTGGTGGGCGACGCTGTGCCTTGTCGCCAGACCTGCCTTGTCTTTCATTCCGATTATCGTTGCTGTCATCCTTATTTCGCTGCCGCTCATCGCTGTTTCTGGACTTCTGTGCAGAGTCATTGGTCTTATTTTGATTTTGTTTACGGCGTTGTTGATTACCTTTCTTATTCTGGTTGTCGTGGTCATCACTGCGTTCATTTCGCTGTTGTTTGCCTCGCGTTTGCTGACCTCTTTGATTTCGATTACCTTGCCGACTTCTATTGCGATTTTGTTGTTGTCGATTTCGACCTTGTGGTTTTGCTTTTTTCTTGACGCCTCCACCAAATAATGCCGCCAAAATTGAGGCAAATAGGCCTTTTTTGGGGGGAGGTGGTCTTTGCGCAGATCCGCCACTAACCGATGGTTTTTCCACTGCTGCCATATCGACTGATGGTTTTAAGTTGGGGGCTGGTTCGGGTACTGCAGTTATTTCGACATCATAAGTCTCGGCCTGCTGATTTAGTCCAGTTATTTCATAGTGGGGTGTTTCCATTTTAGGACTAGGGACGATAACAATACGAGTTTTGCTTTGTTGTTCTATTTCGGAAACAGCGAGACGCTTTTCGTTAAGTAGATATGACGAGACGACTAATGGAACTGTAGCTTTTATTTCCTGGCTCTTTTGCTTATTCGCTTCTTCTTGAAGGATTCGCAGTATTGATAAGGATAGAGACTCTACATCCCTAATAGTGCCTTGACCACTACAACGAGGGCAGACAATGGCGCTAGTTTCGCCCAGCGATGGGCGCAGTCGTTGGCGGGACATTTCCAAAAGACCGAAGCGGGAAATTCTTCCAACTTGAACGCGGGCTCGATCAGATTCTAGAGCGTCTCGCATGCGATTCTCAACTTCTCGTTGATTACGATTCGACAACATGTCAATGAAGTCGATAACTACTAAGCCGCCCATATCACGGAGCCTAAGTTGACGAGCGATTTCGTCTGCAGCTTCCAGATTGGTGCTTAGTGCTGTTTCTTCAATATCGGAACCTCGTGTTGCACGTGATGAGTTGATATCAATAGAAATAAGTGCTTCTGTTGGGTCAATTACGACAGATCCACCAGAAGGTAGCTTTACCTCTCTTTCAAAAGCGCTCTCAATCTGACTTTCGATTTGATAGCGATTAAACAAAGGTAATTTCTCTGTATAGAGTTTGATACGATTTTCATACTGGGGCATTACCTGATTTATAAATGAAATTGCTTCTTTGTAAGAGTCTTCAGTGTCAAAAAGCACTTCACCTATATCTTTGCGCAGGTAATCACGAATCATTCGGATTATTACGTTACTTTCTTGAAAGATTAAGAAGGGGCTTGATTTTTCTTCAGAGGCTTCCATGATTGATTGCCAAAGAGCTAACAAGTAGTCTAAATCCCATTGTAATTCTTCTTGATCTTTGCCAACGCCGGCGGTGCGGACAATTAGGCCCATGCCATCCGGAATAGTGAGGCTGCGCAGAGCTTCTCTTATTTCGGAGCGATCATCACCCTCAATTCGACGGGATATTCCTCCCGATTTAGGGTTGTTCGGCATTAATACCAGGTAGCGTCCCGCGAGGCTGATATAGGTAGTTAGCGCCGCACCTTTGTTGCCGCGCTCTTCTTTTTCAACTTGGACTATAACTTCAGTGCCTTCTGGGAGGAGCTCTTTGATATTACTTCGGTCTCCGCTTCCCTTAACATCTCGGGAATAGTATTGCCGAGATATTTCTTTTAGAGGAAGGAATCCATGTCGTTCAGCACCAAAGTTGACAAATGCAGCCTCTAGACTAGGCTCAACACGAGTCACTTTGCCTTTGTAGATGTTCGCCTTTTTTTGAATTCGCGTACGGTTTTCGATGTCTAAATCGTAAAGCTTTTGCCCGTCGACGAGGGCGACACGCAACTCTTCTTCTTGCGTCGCATTAATTAGCATTCTTTTCATAATTAGTTCACATTCCGTATAAATTACAGAGAGTAAACTTAGGAGGGAAATTCAACCTAACGCAGACAGCTATTAGCTCTTTTAGCTACTTACAAAGTGCATGAAGAGGTATTCGTACTATCAACCCAAAAACTTGGGACTATGACAACAAGTGTAGACTATGTTTGATTGTGCAAACTCAGTGTTAACAGTACCTATAAAGGTGTTGTATCTACGATATAACTTGCTGTTTTAATTAAATAAAGCCCATTATTTTTGATCTTGCTTCAGGCCCCGCTATACGCTTTTTAGGTTATAGCCGGGGTTTCAAATTAGAATTCCTAAGTTCTCTCTTATTAAAGTCTTTTCGAAAGACTTATTTTGGGTCATGCTTAAGGCATGAATAGTAAATATTTAGTTATTTTGGCGGTGCTGGGCACTTTCCGCTAGCTATTTTAGCCAGTCTTAAGAAGATTCGAGCCCACCAATACTTATATATCGGCTGCTTGCCTCATTTCCAGATGAGCGCTTTATTTGGCGGGGATCAGAAAATGGTTCAACATCGCTAGCTGTATGTTCAGAACTGCAGGAGCGATAAGTACATCTCTTACCCAAATTATGGGTGAGCTGTAGCTGCAATATAACAGTTCAATTCAAGTATAACAACTTATAGGACAGGTTTTTTATTCAGAATTTCCCGTAAAAACAATGGCATGCGGAAATGATTGAATATCCCTCTCAAAGTAAGGATTGAACTGAAATCGATTGCTTGATTATGAAAATAGCATATGGTTAAAATACCGGCCCACGTGGCTTTGTCAGTACGCAGACACATAAGTTTATAGCCATAACAAGAATAATTTAGGGCACGTAACTAAAATTATGTATTAAAAACGATTTTTGGTGATGGAATTCCCATCGCCAAGACCGATTTCCGCTTAAAATTTTGCGGACGGCACTGATTCTTTAAGGTGGTGGACAAAATAATGACAATTTATTCTTATTGCCGAACATCCGAACTCGAAGCGACGTTTGAACAAGATCAACTTGAAGCAATCCTAGAGCCAGAATTACTAGCCATTCAAACATATTGTTTAACTAACCGTTGGTTTATGACAGAAACCCTGAGAGACTCGGATTGCAGTTGGGGCCTTGAATTCAAAAAGCGAGAAAATGGCAAGAGGCTAATGGGCATGCTGCAGTCAGGAGACGTTATACTCTGTAGCAAGCTAGAGAGAATAGTCAGCTCAAGCCAGGAAGCTGTAAAATTATTTAGTGTTCTGAGAGAAAAGCAGGTTCAGCTGCATGTAGTTGAGTTAGGTGGAAATATTACTGATTTAGAATTCAATGTTAATTTTGCAAAAACCGCGATTTTGTTTTCTTCATTGGAAAAACGTAAATCAGCAGAACGTATCAAGAGCGTTAAGCAGCGGCAGCGCAAGCAGGGAAGATATCTTGGAGGTAGTCGTCCATTTGGTTTCATGATTCATGAGAATGGGCGGCTAATTGAGCACCCATCTGAACAACGTGTCTTGCGAAAAATTATGGATTTGAAAAAGCAAGGCAAGTCTTTGCGTGTAATTTCTAATGAAGTGTCTACTCCTGTAATGCCGGTCAGCTTTAAGACGGTACAGCGGCTATTGCAGCGCCACGCCGATCAATTTTAAAGTTGATGGTTTAATGCCCTTGGATGGAGTCTAGGGAAAAGCCAGGCTGTTCGTTGCCTTTTATTAAAACAATCTGCAAACTGCTCTGCATGTTTAAACCTTACTCTGTGTTTATCGGCCTTCGATATTCTTTAACGAAAAAATACAATTTTCTGCTTTCGTTTGTCTCCTTAATCTCTATGCTCGGAGTAAGCCTTGGTGTCCTTATTCTGATTGTTGCGCTTTCAATCATTAATGGATCGATTGCTACGATGCGCGGTGAATCTCTTAAGTCTGTCCCCCATGTTACGGTCGCGAGTGTGAGCATGCTCGATGAATGGGAAGGACATGTGGCTCGCATCGTGCGCTCGCCGGATATATTGGCGGCTGCTCCATTTATAGAGGGTGAGGCAGTGATACGGTATCAAGGGGAGAATCAATTTATTCGACTGAGGGGTGTCGAGCCAAAACTAGAGGCAGACGTTGTTGAAAATAGTACCGCGAGATACCGGGAGTTACTTGAAATTTTACATCAGACGGAAAATGGCATTGTTCTCGGTACTCAGTTAGCGGGTTCGTTAGGGATTTACAGCAGTGAAGAAATTAGTGTCACAAGTCTAGGCAGTTTATTGCAGAGGTCTTTAGACGAGACTCAGGCATTTAAAGTGGTCGGCTTTGCAGATTTTGGTATTTATGGAAACAACAACATTGCTTTAATAAATCTGCATCCGGCACAAGAATTACTTGCAAATGATCGAGCCATTGAAGTCCAGCTTCGATTGAAAGTTAACGATGTTTTTCGAGCACAACAAATAGCTCAATCGGTATTTGTTGAGAATGAAATCGATTCAATAGTCCCGTGGAACGAAGCCCAAGCAAATTTATTTAATGCTTTAAATATGGAGAAGGTCTTAACCGGTTTTATGTTATTGATGATCGTTATTGTTGGTGCTGTAAATATTATTTCGACCCTGGTTATGGTGGTTTCAGATAAGAGTGCAGATATTGCAATTTTGCGAACTATGGGAGCGACTCGAGCAAGTGTTATGAAAATATTCGTGCTACAAGGTATGGTGGCAGGAATTTTTGGCACAACCCTAGGGGCGATATTGGGCTTACTATTAGCAGCGTACATTACTGATTTGAGTTTGTTGGTTGAGAGTTTAATAAATTCTATTTTCAGTGGTGCTGATATTTATTTGATCTCCCATCTTCAAACTAAAACTAACTTTTCAGAAGTTGCCTTTGTTTGTATTGCGGCTTTGGGAATTACTTTTTTCGCTACCCTATATCCTGCTTATAGAGCCAGCAAAATTCAGCCTGCAGAAGTATTACGTTATGAGTAGAGAGCCGAACAAATCAGGAAACTTTCAGGATGAATGAGGACCAAGTAGTTCTTAGCTGTAATCATTTGCAAAAAACATATTCTCAAGGTCCTCAGATTGTTGAAGTGTTAAAAAACATTAATCTGCAGATCTTGCCTGGTGATCAAGCAGCCATTGTCGGTAGTTCGGGCTCCGGTAAAACAACTCTGTTGAACCTTCTGGGTGGTTTAGATCTTCCTACGGGGGGTGCAGTGTACGTGGGAGGGAAAAGCCTTGCAGAAGTGAATGAAACCGAACGTGGTTATTTGCGTAATAAGTATCTAGGGTTTGTTTATCAATTTCATCATTTGTTAGGGGAATTCTCGGCTCTTGAAAATGTTTGTATGCCTATGTTAATTGGCGGTCTTAGTGTCGAAGCCGCAACAGAGAAGGGCGCAGAAATGCTGGCTAGAGTTGGCCTAGGCAGTCGAGAAGAGCATAAACCTGGTGAGCTTTCTGGTGGAGAGCGGCAGCGGGTTGCAATTGCAAGAGCCTTGGTTACACAACCCCAGTGTGTGCTATTAGATGAGCCTACGGGGAACCTTGATCGCCAAACCGCAGAAGAAATTAAGGAGTTAATGTTAGAGCTAAACCAAGTACTGAACACTAGCTTTATTGTAGTAACTCATGATGAAGTTATGGCCAGCTCTATGAAGAGGAAGCTTGTATTAGAAGACGGGCAATTACATGAATGAGAGCTCGGTTTCTATTCCTAAATATATTGCGTTGCGATATGTGAGTGTTGGGAAACATTCACATCTCGTTTCGTTTATGTCGGTAATATGTATTGCCGGTTTATCTTTAGGCGTAGCGATTTTAATTACTGTGCTTTCGGTTATGAATGGTTTTGATATTGAGATGCGAGAAAATATACTTGGAATCGTTCCGCACGTTACGGTTTCTTCTGACGAAAATCTAAGTAGTGAGCAGTGGCAAAACATTTCTCAAATTATCCATGGATCGCCGACAGTTATTTCCTCTGCGCCGGTGATCGAGGTTGCTGGAGTCATAGCGACAGAGCAGAGTAGTAAAGGTGTGTTAGTAAATGGCATTAACGCTGAGCTGGAGCCATCGGTTTCCGCGATCAGAAGATTCATAAATAGTGGTAGTTTGTCAGCCCTTGAGGAAGAACGTTGGGGAATCGTAATAGGACAAACATTGGCTGAAAGATTAAATGTGAGCCTTAATGATCGAATAGATCTTTATTCGCCATCAATTACATTAAACCCACTTACTCCTCTCGCAAATTTTAGGAAGTTTGAAGTCGTGGGTATTTTCCGTGTTGGCGCGCAGGAATTAGACAATGAGTTAGTGATGATAAACATTGCTGCCGCCAGGGCTTTGTTCCGATTAAGAACTCCCTATAACGGTTTACGTATCCGGACTTCGGATGTATTGCAAGCAGATACAACCCGGTCCCAGCTAGCTGCTGAATTGCCAGGAATAGTAAGGACCTCAAGTTGGACAGCACAGTTTGGCGCTATCTATGAAAATATTCGATTTTCCCGCAGTATTATTAGTTTTATGTTGTGGCTACTTATCGTGGTGGCGGCTTTCAATTTGATTGTTAGCCTGATTATGATTGTTCGGGACAAAACTGGCGATATTGCGATACTCCGGACTTTAGGGGCGAGCCCAAAACTTATTAATCGAATATTTATGTGGCAAGGTTGTCTTATTGGTGCCATAGGTATAGTAATTGGGGTGGTGCTAGGAATAATTGGTTCGCTACAAGTTACTAATATCGCAGAATTTATTGAGCGCAGATTGTCGATACAATTGTTAAATGCAGAAGTCTACCCAATAGATTTTCTACCTTCACAGCTCAGCGCTATCGATGTGTTTTTGGTCACTGTGGGTGTTTTTTCTCTTTCGCTCCTAGCAACTATTTATCCGGCTCGACGAGCTGCCGCGATTCAACCAGCTCAAGCTTTGCGCATAGATTAACCCTATCCGAATTTGGAATTCCTAGATCCCTAAGTAATACCCGAATATGGTAATCTATCGGGCCGATTGGAGGGAGATTTTAAGTGGTAGAGATAGTTAGAGCAGGGGGGTGGCTAATGCAGCCTATACTGCTCTGTTCGATATTGGCTATCGCCATCGTCATAGAAAGATTTTGGACGCTCAGCGCGGCACGTATTTCTCCGAAATACGTGTTGGCTCAGGTTTGGACTTGGCTAAAGAATAATCAACTCGACTCGGTGAGATTGACTGAGTTACGATTGTCTTCACCTCTTGGTCAGATACTTGCCGCCGGCTTGTTGAGCTCCAAGTATGGTCGCGCAGCAATGATTGACTCTATTGAGCAGGCTGCGGCCCAAGTTGTGCATGACATGGAACGGTATTTAAATACACTTGGGACTATAGCAGCTATTACGCCCCTTCTTGGTTTATTAGGAACTGTAGTTGGCATGATTCGCGTATTCAGCGAAATCATGCTGCAAGGAACCGGAAATGCAAATGCCCTGGCCGGCGGAATATCTGAAGCCTTGATAACAACTGCTGCTGGATTGACGGTGGCAATACCAACTTATATGTCCTACCGTTATTTTTCTCGCAAAGTTGATTCTTTGGTGCTGAGCCTCGAGCAAGAGTCGATGAAACTTGTTGATGCTATTCATAGTGATAGACGGGTAGAAGTAAAACAATAAATGAAATTTAAGCGTACATTAAGAGAAGAGTTGTCTATCAATATAACTCCACTTATTGATGTTGTTTTTTTGCTATTAATCTTTTTTATGTTGACAACGACGTTTAGCAGAGAAACTCGTCTTTTGATAAATTTGCCTGAGGCAAACGCTGATACTGCAGAAAACCAGTCGCCTCAAATTGAAATAACAGTAGCTCGCGAGGGTAGCTACACTATTAATGGTAGGGCTTTGATTAACAGCAGAATTGAAACATTGATGCGGGGATTAGAGTTAGAATCTGGCGGCGATCTTAATGTTCCGATCATTCTGGTTGCGGATGCGGAAGCTACTCATCAATCAGTAGTGACCGCCATGGATGCAATTAGCCAATCTGGATTCATAAGAATGAATATAGCAACTCAGTACTCTGAGGGCCTTGAACGAGCTACAGTGGACCGAACAAGCTTCTAATGGGCAAGCAAAAACTTAACCATCATAAATACAATGGCTGGCAGCTTTATGGCAGGTTATTTGCCTACGTCAAGGTTTATCAACTTGCGTTGATTGGCAGTATTTTCGGATACATTGTGTTTGCTGCAACGTCGCCGCTTACAGCTTGGTGGCTTGGGATGACGGTCGATGCAATCAATGCGGAGAACTATGAAGAATTGCGAATTATTAGCCCAATACTGTGCGTTTTAATAGTTATAATTAGAGGCGCGGGTGGGTTTCTAGGTAGTTATTCTTTGGCGACGATCGCGAATAATGTAATTCATAAATTGCGCTGTGAATTGATAGATCACCTGATCACTTTACCTTCAAGTTATTTTGACAAAGTAACACCAGGTAAACTTGTGTCGAAATTCACTTACGATGTGACTCAAATTACTGGCGCTGCATCAAATGCCTTTGCTGTTATCGTTCGAGAGGGGTTCACGATAATTGGTTTATTGGTTTATCTAATGATAGTGGATCTGCAATTAAGCTTAACTTTTTTAATTATTGCGCCGTTTGTTGCGTTAATTGTAAATATAGCCTCTAAGCGATTTCGGCGCTATAGCACGCAGATGCAAGACTCGATGGGAGAAGTGACTCAGATCACCAGTGAATCGATAAAAGGGCATCGCGTCATCCGAACTTTTAATGCAGAAGATTTTGTAGGTGATCGACTGTTAGAAGCAAGCGAAAAAAATCGACGGCAGAACATGAAGATGGCTTTGACTAGAAGTGCAAGTACTCCTTTGGTGCAGCTTATTGTCAGTATGGCGCTTGCTTTGCTGGTTTGGTTGGCGATGTCTCCGGAATTCTTTGCAGATAAAACGCCAGGTGACTTCGTTGCTTTTCTTGGTGCCGCAAGTTTGCTAGCTAAACCTATTCGTCAGCTAACACAGATTAATTCAGTTATACAAAGAGGACTCTCTGCGTCTTATAGTATTTTTACTCTGCTAGACGAAAAGCCCGAGATCGATGACGGTGATTTTCAAATTGAACGGGCAAAAGGCGATATCAAGTTTAGTAATGTAAGTTTTGGCTATAATGAGTCCTCTCGCGCACTTAATGAAGTAAGCTTTAATTCTAAAGCTGGCCAGACAATCGCTTTAGTTGGCAAATCGGGTAGTGGTAAATCTAGCCTGGTAAGTTTAATTCCACGGTTCTATAACACTAATTCCGGTGTTATTTCTCTAGACGGGATTCCTATTGAGGAGTACAAGTTATCGAATTTGCGAGATCAGATATCTTTGGTGACCCAACAAGTGGTGCTATTCAATGGCTCAGTTGCAGAGAATATCGCTTATGGAGAAAAGGAACTGGATTTTCAAAAAATTGAAGCGGCGGCAGAGAATGCCTATGCAATGGAATTCATCAAGAATCTGCCAGATGGGCTCAATACTCAAGTCGGTGATGACGCAAGCTTGCTTTCGGGTGGCCAGAGGCAACGAATAGCGATAGCTCGAGCATTACTAAAAGATGCACCAATTTTGATATTTGATGAAGCGACGTCAGCCCTCGATTCGCAATCGGAACAACATATTCAAGATGCATTGCAAATCTTGATAAAGGGGCGCACAACTTTTGTGATTGCTCATAGATTATCTACTATTGAAAATGCAGATTTAATATTGGTTATGGACCAAGGAAAAATTGTAGAATCAGGAATTCACACTCAGTTGCTTAATCAAGCCGGGCAATATGCCAGATTGCACAAGATTCAGTTTTCGGAGAATGATACGGCAACAGGCGAATGAATTTTTTAGAGAGAGCTTGGTACAGAAAAGCAGGGTGGTTAATTCTCTTGTGGCCAATAGCCTTTTTTTTTCAAGGCTTAACGAAATTTCGCCGCACCTTTCAACAAGGAAAATCTCGTCCTACAAAGCATAATGTCCCGGTTGTCGTGATAGGCAACATATCTGTCGGTGGGACTGGGAAAACCCCGTTACTTATCGCAATCGCGCAGCAACTGCAAACTGTGGGCCTGCATCCCGGTATTATCAGCCGTGGCTTCGGGGGCAAAGGCGCGGACTATCCAATGCAAGTTAATGGTAACGACAACCCTGCAATAGCAGGGGATGAACCAGTGCTCATTGCCCGCAAAACTAACTGTCCGGTGGTGATAGACCCTGACCGTAGATCGGCCCTTGATTACCTATTAGATTCAAACAAAATAGACGTTGTGCTAAGCGATGATGGCCTGCAGCATTATAAGCTTTTCAGAAATATTGAAGTTATTGTAGTAGATGGTCAGCGCCAATTTGGCAATGGGATGTGTTTTCCTGCAGGCCCTTTAAGGGAACCTATTAAGCGTTTGCAGGAGGCAGATTTTATCGTGGTAAATGTTACAGGCCTGACTAGTGAGCAGATGGTTAGCTCATCGGCGGCAATGACTATGGAGCCCAAAGGTTTAGTCAATATGTTAACCGGCGAGAAACGACCTTTTGATGGCGCGCCATTTAACATGGGAAATAAGATTCAGGCAGTCTCAGGTATAGGTAATCCCAAAAGATTTTATAACTTATTAGATAAACTGCCGTATCGAATAATCCCAGTGGAGTTCCCGGATCATCATCAGTTTTCGGAAAGTGATTTTCAGTCTGGTATATTTGATGAACATCAACCAATAGTTATGACAGAGAAAGATGCTATTAAGTGTGAAAAGTTCGCAAAGAATAATTTCTGGTATTTACAAGCGCAAGTGAGGCTTCAGGGCTCATTTTTGGAGAAGTTTACAAATAAAATAAAAACATTTATTAATGCAAGCTAATAAAAATGATTGAGACTCATCATGTTGGATAAGAAACTATTAAGTATTTTGGTCTGCCCTTTATGTAAGGGGAATTTGACTTATAATAAAGATTCTCAGGAATTGATTTGCTTAAGGGATGCGTTAGCATATCCGATTAAAGATGATATTCCGGTAATGCTTAGTAACGAGGCAAGACAAATGTCGTTGGAAGAGCGAGAGAAATATTAGTGAGCTTTACTGTAATAATTCCAGCACGCTATGCAGCGCAACGACTCCCAGGCAAACCATTATTAGATATTAATGGTAAACCTATGTTGCAACATACTTACGAGCGAGCTTGCTCTAGCGACGCTAAGAACATCTATATTGCGACTGATGACGATCGCATTAGATACAGTGCAGAAAACTTTGGTGCGAAAGTGTTTATGACCTCCCAAACGCACCGTTCGGGCACAGATCGAATTCAGGAAGTTTCCCAGCACCTTCGGTTAGGGGAGGATGAAATTGTTGTAAATGTTCAAGCGGATGAACCTCTTATCCCACCAAGCGCCATCAATCAAGTTGCAAACAATTTGTTAAATAGTAAAGATGTGGGAATTGCGACATTGTGCGAAATAATTTCTTCTCAAGAAGAGATAGAAGATTGCAACGCAGTAAAAGTTGTAATGAATGAACGAAGTCATGCCTTGTATTTTAGTCGAGCAACCATTCCTTATCAGGCAAGTGCTTCCGCAAAAAACTGTTTTCGACATATTGGTATCTATGCTTATCGAGTGAGTGTTTTAAATGAATACGTAAGGTGGCCGCCTTCTGAGCTAGAAATTTCTGAGAAACTTGAGCAGCTGAGAGCTTTGTATAACGGAGTAAAAATGCACGTCGCCGTAAGCGGCGTCCGGGTTCCGGCCGGGGTCGATACAAAGAAAGATCTTAACGCAGTACGGGCATTGCTTTCTTGCGAGTGAGCACAGATTTAATTAGCCTAAATCTATCAATGTATTAGTGGTTTGCTTAGGCAGTATTTGCCCTATCACCGGCACGCCAAATTATGAAAATCCAGCGAACAATAGACCTACAACAATTTAATAGTTTTGGTGTCCCAGCAATAGCCACCTTTTTCGCTGCTGTGGAAAATCAAACTGATTTGGAGGTAGCCTTACGTTTCGCTGAGACTGAAAACTTGCCCGTTCAGGTGCTTGGCGGCGGCAGTAATACCCTCTTTGTCCATGATTTTCCAGGCCTGTTACTGCATGTTGCAAATAAAGGTGTCGATTGGCGTGATCGATCGGAAGGCGGTGCTACTAGTATTCGAATAGCTGCAGGTGAAAATTGGCATGAATTGGTTGGTAGTTGTTTACAAAAAGGCCTGTATGGGCTGGAGAATCTCGCGCTTATACCTGGCACCGCCGGTGCTGCTCCTATTCAAAATATTGGTGCCTATGGGGTTGAGTTAGCGGACTTCTTCCTAGACGCAACGGTGTACGACCGTGAGACTGGAAAATGGCGCGTTATGAGTAAGCAAGATTGCGAGTTTGCTTATCGCGACAGTTTATTCAAAGGTGACGGATTCGGTAGATACATCATATTTGACCTTCGCCTTAAATTGGACACACAGTGGGTGCCGAATTTGAGTTATCAAGGTTTGGAAGAAGCATTGGCTAGCTCTAAACCAACCCCAGAAGAGGTATTCGAAACAGTATGTCAGATTCGCCGCTCGAAGTTACCAGACCCTAGAGAAATAGGAAATGCAGGTAGCTTTTTTAAAAATCCAATTATCTCTATTGAAAGGTTTAAAGCGCTTGAAAAGCAATTACCAGGATTGCCAAATTATGCTCTCGAACAAGAAGGTTTGACTAAGATTCCAGCGGCTTGGTTATTAGAGGAACTTGGCTGGAAAGGCAGAACTCGAGGTGCTGCTGCCGTTTATAACAAACATGCTCTAGTAATAATAAACTCTGGTGATGCAGATGGAGAGGATATTTTATTGTTAGCCCAAGAGATGAGCAGTTCGGTTCTGGAGGCCTACGGGATTGCACTGGAACCGGAAGTTCGAATTCTTTAGATGGGAAGACTAAAAATTAGAATAAAGTCGTTAGTTAGGCCTTTTCCAACCTCCAATGCTTTTGCCTTTTTAGTGGCGAAGGGGGTTCAGTAAGCTTATGTCGACAGACGAACATAAAATATTTGATCACAAAAACTATCTTGCCACATTAACCCGCCGGCCAGGCGTTTATCGCATGATAGATGCTAAAGGTGGCGTCATTTATGTTGGTAAGGCGCGCAATTTAAAAAACCGCGTAGGGAGCTATTTTAGAGCCTCTGGACTGGCCTCTAAAACCATGGCGATGGTTGAGAAGATTGCTGCTATTGAAGTTACTGTCACTGGCAGTGATACCGAAGCGCTTTTGTTAGAGCAGAGCCTAATTAAAGACAATCGACCAGCCTATAATATTCAGCTAAGAGATGATAAATCATACCCTTATATACTTCTCACCGACGCTGACACTTATCCAAGATTAAGTTTTTATCGCGGCAGCCGGAAGCGCAAAGCGCGATATTTTGGTCCGTACCCCAGTGCTCATGCAACTCGAGAAACACTTCAAGTACTGCAGAAAGTATTTCGCATAAGACAATGTGAAGACTCATATTTTAGCAATAGATCACGACCTTGCCTGCAGTACCAAATTAAACGTTGCACTGCTCCCTGTGTTGGCCTTATAGGCCCGGACGAGTACGCCAAAGACGTGCGCTACTCGACTTTATTCCTACAAGGTAAAAGTGACCAACTCACAAAAGAGCTTACTCTAAATATGGAGGCGGCTGCAGAGCAAGAGGATTTTGAAGCCGCTGCAATTTTGCGCGACCAAATTATCGACCTAAGGCGGATTCAAGAGCAGCAATTCGTGGCTAATCATGGCAATGACGCAGATATTTTAGCGGCGGCGTTAGAGCAACCCTATGTTTGCGTTCATATAATCTATGTTCGCGGAGGAAGAGTCATTGGGAGCAAAGCATTCTATCCGCGCTTCAAGCTGGCTGAAACCGCTGCAGAGGTGCTCAATGCGTTTATTTCTCAGAATTATCTCATCGATGAAAAAGCAACGACTATACCGACTGAGGTCATTGTGCCTGGGAATTTAGAGGAAGCTGAGGAATTACAGGCAGCACTGTGTTATGTGGCCAAGCGGAAGATCAAATTATCTCAACGCGTTCGTGGCTATAGAGCAAAATGGGTTCAATTGGCGACTACAAACGCTAGCCAGTCCTTGAAAGCCCATATAAGTGATAAGCAAAATATCCTAAAGCGTTTCAGAGATCTACAGAAGTCTATTAATTTAGAATCTCAACTTCTTCGTGTTGAATGTTTTGATATCAGTCATACGTCGGGAGAAAGTACTGTGGCTTCTTGTGTGGTTTTTGACGATACAGGTGCTGTTAAATCGGATTATCGCCGCTTTAATATCACGGACATTACCCCCGGGGATGATTTTGCGGCGATGGAACAAGTGCTTGATCGCCGTTTCACGAGGCTTAGTAAAGGCGAGGGAAAAGTTCCCGACATTCTTTTAATTGATGGTGGTAAGGGGCAGTTAACGCAAGCTAAGCGAGTACTGGAGAAGTTTCAATTGCCGGAGGTCTGCTTATTAGGCATTGCCAAAGGTATTAGTCGTCGCGCAGGGCAGGAAACTCTGTTTTTAGACACCGAACATGGCTATCAGGAAATTGTCTTAGCTACTGATTCGCCGGCATTGCACTTACTGCAACAGATTAGAGATGAGGCACATCGTTTCGCAATTACTGGTCATCGGCAACGTCGTGGTAAAGCAAAGAAGCACTCCCTGCTAGAACAGATTCCTGGCCTCGGCCCCAAACGACGGCGTGATTTGCTTAAACATTTTGGGGGGCAGCAGGAAATAAAGAAGGCGAGTGAGGCAGAAATGACAAAAGTTTCTGGGATTAGTAAGAAATTGGCCGAAAACATTTATGAATATCTTCACAATAATTAACATCGACCGCTTATTAGTTCCATTTAAATTGATTGACGGTAATAAAACCTTTATAACCGATCTAGCTTTTAGAATGTAAAAGTCTGTTTTAACAGACAATTTCCGTGATGAGTTATGAATTGGGCTAATCTAGCAACATATTTGCGCATACTTCTAATTCCAGTTGTAATTGCCTGTTTTCACTCGACGTTTCCCTCCGCAAATATATGGGCTGCTATCTTGTTTTCTGTCGCCAGTGCGACTGATTGGCTGGACGGTTTCTTAGCGAGGAAGTTAGATCAAGGTTCAGAGTTCGGAGCATTCTTAGACCCAGTGGCTGATAAGTTATTAGTGACCGTGATTTTAATCATGTTAGTCGCATCCTATCCGGTATTGCTGTTTGCTACGGCAGTCATCATTACCCGGGAATTATTGATCTCAGCATTACGAGAATGGATGGCAGGGAAAGGTAATCGCGGAGTTGTCGAAGTGGCATTTTCTGGAAAACTGAAAACCACTGTACAAATGATAGCCATTATCGCCTTACTGTTAGCTAACGACGATTATCCGAGGTGGATTTGGGATGTTGGTTTTTATGCCCTACATTTTGCAGCCCTTCTTAGCGTATACTCAATGTTGCTATATTTCAAAAATGCTTGGGATTTCTTAAGAGAGGAATGATCTTCCCTTGACTCGGTTGGCTTTGACATTAAAATAGCGCCTCTTTCGTGACAGCGGCTTATGAAGAAGAATGTTACAGGACTGCGAAAGAAGTTTAAGCTGCCATAATTGATTGAAACAAAGCGGGAATAGCTCAGTTGGTAGAGCACGACCTTGCCAAGGTCGGGGTCGCGAGTTCGAATCTCGTTTCCCGCTCCAATTTTTTCAACTTTATCTTAATTATTCCCCGGTGTATGAATGCTGATACTGTTGGGTTTTGGTATAGTTCGGCGGCTTTCAGAATATAGAAAAAATGGCTGGGTGGCAGAGTGGTTATGCAGCGGACTGCAACTCCGTGTACGCCGGTTCGATTCCGACCCCAGCCTCCAAAAGCAGCGCAGTAATAAAGTCCATTCCGTATTGCCCGGGTGGCGAAATTGGTAGACGCAAGGGACTTAAAATCCCTAAGTGGTCCCCGTGGTTAGTGCCTTACAGCGATACTGTCACCCTTATTGCCCCCCCTAGCGTCCTGTTACAATCATTAAGAATGCTAGGGAGTATGATCTCAGTAACACGAATAGAAATGGTGCCTTTGTCTAGATAAACAGGCATATCCTTTGAGTAAATAAATTACCAAGTTAGTGAATTAATCAATAATTTGCTCATTAAAGGCCTCTCTAATGATTAGATTCCCAGAACCCCCAAAAGAATATCGTTCAGTGGTCCTTGAGGAAACCGATAAGTCTCTATTACAAAAAAGTGACCCAAATTTACGTTACGTTTCTTTTAGCACTATCGCAACTGGTGGTAAGTCTTTAATTAAATCTTGTAAGGACCTCCATTTATCGAGATTCATTTGCTATAAAACTTTAAAACCTGAGTTTGCTGGGAATAAGGTCGAACAGCAACGTTTGATCCGGGAAGCTAGGGTATCTGCGATGTTACAACACCCAAATACGATTCCGACTTATGAGCTGGGGAGAGACAGAAAAGGAAATCCGTATTTTACTATGAAGTTAGTACATGGTTACACGTTACGAGAGTTATTAGACTACCGAGAAAGGTATGATCTGACGCAGCTAATGCAGGTAATTCTCCAGATAGCGCTTTGCCTTGCCTATGCGCATAAACATGGGGTGGTGCATCGCGATATAAAGCCAGAGAATATTTTGGTAGGACCCTATGGTGAGGTGCTCCTGCTAGACTGGGGGTTGGCGAAGCTTTTGCCTGACTTAATCGTGAAACGAAATGAGGAGCAATCGGGCCTGCTCACTTCTGATGATTTAACGGCAACCAGAGCAGGAAAGCCGGTGGGTACTCCCTTTTACATGTCGCCAGAACAGGTTAATCAGGAATCCTCGATAAATCATAGAACCGATATATACTCATTAGGTGTAGTAATTTATGAAATACTTTGCGGGGAGCGACCAACTCGCGGTGAGAAAATACATGAAGTAATTCAAAATGTACTTGTTGATATTCCAGAAAAGCCCTCCTCACGAACGGAATCAGAAATGCCTCGTTTGCTTGAAAAAATAGCGATGCGCTGCCTGGAAAAAATACCTGAGGCGCGATTTCAATCTATGGATGAGGTAGTCAAGATGCTGCAGCAAGATTGGGGGGCTAATTTATAAAAATAGTTTTTTTAGATAATTTTCTCAAAATTTTTATCAATTCCATTTCTATGCATTCAGGCCCCTCCAGCAACTGGGGAGGCGTATCTATATTAATTTCTATTCCCAATGTTCCTTGTCTTAATATAATATGAGCGCCGTTTAGCGGAGCAGAAATCATAAGTAATAGGTATCAAAATTGTCACTCCTTTTGTCACCACCTAGCGTCCTAGATACTGCCTCAAACGTATCCGATATCGTTTAGGTGTGAATATGAAACAGGTATGTTGAAAAGGACAAAAATAGATTCAGTTAAATTTATATGATTAAGTCTTTAACATTTAGATATTCTTGCGCTTGGTTTTTATTCATTACTCCTATTTGTGTCTGGGGCCTAACCTCTGATGAAGCGAGCTTTAACTGCAATGTGCTCACTGTACCTGCCGTTAAAGTAAGTGATAAGGCTTATTTAGTTCAACTCGCATTAATTCCCAATAGTTCGCCTCCCAAATTAAGCTTACTTACGGCTGCAGAGCTTCGAGCAGAAGGTTCCACTTCCCAAAGTGCTTATGATGATTCCACACAAGTCTTAAGTGTTCCATCATTGAAAGTAGGAGATCTCAAGTATGAAGCTACTTTTTCTTTATCCAGCCTGGATCCAGTCATTTTTGAATTTGTTGCAGCCAGCCTTATTGAGGGCACGTTCTCTGTACCCAAAGGGCTTAATGCTCCAGATGTGGGACTAACTAATGAAGTTATCTGTTTCGATTATCAGCCAGAAAATGTAATCCCAAATGCGACATATGGGTGGCGTTTTGATGAGCATCGACTTGCTGACGGAGAAACTAGAGAAGGTGAGGTCCTCACCTTCGTAGAAGGTGATGACTTGGAGGAAGAATATTTATGGCGAACAAATCCAGAATATATTAGCGGCAGCCAGATTTCCCATCAATTTATCAATCCGGGACGACATCTTGTTCAATTAGTCTCTTATATTGACGGTGTTCAGACTGGAGACATTGTCACTCACAAAATAGATATAGGACGGCCTTACGCAGAAACCGTTTTTGCAAAAAGTGACAGTCAGCTTATGTCGCTGCCCAAGCAATCTAAATCCGAAATGAGCGAATGTGACGACACTTGGAACGTATATCCTAGCAAGTATAATAATTTATGGATTGAAGAAAGCCTAAGTGAGCAAATAAATCTGCAGAGGGTAAGAGAGGCACTCGCCTATTTTGATTTTCTATTTGAGGCGTATTCAGATATTTTTGGCTGGGATTTAAGACCTGGAATTACAGGTTTGGATAATTATTACTGCAATAGACCAAGTGGATCCGGCACTGGACTCACCGGCACCAGGCTAGGGTACGAGAGCTACGATTTTTCTTCATCGACAGACGGGACGATAAATACTTGGGATTACAGGCCTCATCTTCATGAGATGATCCATCTTTGGGATTTCAGAGGAGGCCTGTGGATTAACGCGAAAGATCCTGCCCATGCCATGACCGGCGGAATGGAGCCTTTGGTTTCTTACTTGACAGGTATTGGCCAAAACATGACTCCAATAAGTACTTACTTTGATAGAGACCCAAAAATACATTTACCACCAGAATTTATTTTTAATTACTATTTCAGGAATGGCTTAAAAAGATACTTAGATCGGGGAGATCTGTCTTGGAATACTTATTATGGTGAACAGGCAATAAGCACCGAGTACGATGACTGGTCAATTCCTGAATATGACGAGTCTATGCGGGTGTCTGGGACGATTTTGATGTCTTTGTTTAACATGCACGGTAAAGAAGGGCTAAAAAATATCTTTCTAGAAATGGAAAGGCAGTTGTTGAAAAATCCAGACTGGAATAATGAGACATCGATCAATACAGATACGGCCTTCCTGAACGGGTGGACGGACGACCTGTCTCAATCTGCTAGGGCCATAAATTTCATGAAAGTCACTGCAGATGCTCTTAAACTAGACGTATCCGAGTATTTTTCTTATTGGAAATATCCCGTAGAGAACGTGTCTGACTACATGTCTAAATATCCAAAAAGTACTAAAAGCATCGATGCAGATGGAGACGGAATTTCACTTCTGCATGGTGACAGAGATGACACTGACCAAACTGTCTATCCTTATGCTGCTGAATTAATTGATGGCAAAGACAATAATCAGGACGGGCTGATTGACGAGAATGTGTATTCCGAAATTGCGGGTGATTTTCTCGCAGAGGAAATCTCTTTGCCTGCTTTAATAATTGGCGAGATCTCGAGCCTATCAGATATAGATAGTTTTAGTTTTACTACCATTGAAGATCTGGATTTGGTGGTTGCGATTTATGCAAAAGATAGTGCTACCCAAGTACCTCTATCCACCGAAGACCCGAACATAGTCTCTATGTTTGCTGGCACGGTCTTTCTTACAGATGATACCCAAACTGATACAGCGGGGGTATTAAGAATGGCCAATATAATGTACACCAATTTGGAAGCTGGCGATCATACGTTAAAGGTTGATGCTTCGATGCTTTACGACAACAATAATCCGGGCGGTTATGAGGTTCAAATATTTGCGCCTAATTATGATCCGGGTATGACATACGATGGGGTAGTAGAAGGCCTTTATCCATAAAATTTATCATCTTCAAAACTGGAGTTCTTACAAACGATTCTAAATGCTGGGGAGTCCGGTTCCTATCGATTGATGGCAAGGATTAAATGCCGCTAATTGAGCTGTAAACTCTTCCAAAAGTCTTTATAATTCTGCTCCGCTGTAGAGGTAATAGAGATCAAAATTGTCACCACCTTTGATCCCTTTTAATGCATTAAGACTCCTTATAATTCCATTTGGATCTTTACAGACCTCATAAACACTATGCCCGGGTGGCGAAATTGGTAGACGCAAGGGACTTAAAATCCCTCGGTGGAAACACCGTGCCGGTTCGATTCCGGCCCCGGGCACCAAATCTCCGTAACTT
>JAQWQD010000075.1 GCA_029244985.1 Gammaproteobacteria bacterium
ACCATTCTCAGGATAGACCAACTGAGAAGTCCGCATGGTCGTTGTCATTCTCGTTCCTTGGTCTAGGTAAAACTGGTTATAACCGACATCAAGATCCTGCTGGTCGTACTCGCCGTCAAAATCACTCGCTGCTCGCGCTTCACGGCCAGCGACGACCGCAGCTTCGAAATCTTCAACCTCTTCCGTCGTCAAAAATTCTTTATCCGCAAACGAAGCTGGCCTTTGAAAAGGAGTGACAGTTCTGAAATCCCAGTTGCCTTGCAAGCTAGGCTTGCCCCATTTCGTCATTGGAACAGCACCCAAGCTTGGAGTTACTACAGAAGCAAAAAACAAGCTTAATAATAATAAGGCCGACCTTTTCATTGCACTTCCCCCGCTTTCAGTAATTTGATTAATTAGTTCCCACGAAGACTGCCATCTAACGCCTTAGGGCCATCGTAGTCTTTCCGCAAGTGGTCATAAAGTAAATCTTCCCCAAACTCAACACATTTATATTCGAGCAAGCGGGCATTTTCTTCAATTCGCCTATACAAAGGCATACTGATCTTCCATGGTCTGCTGTAGACATCTGGATCATCAATAGTTGCTTCATACTGAATGTGATTTGTATCTACAAGAGTATAACGTTCTTCTACCACAAGATTCGGCCCATGGTAGTTGCCCGAAGCATCCAACCAGGTATCAGGCACTTGCTTCGTAACATTTACTACTAAACTATCCCCTTCCCAGCGACCCAAAGAATAACCCATCCAAGAAGGTAGAGGCGCCTCTGTACCTGGTCTGTCCATAAAAATGGAACGGGTCTGACTGCCAAATTCGTAGGCAATAAAGATTTCAGAATCTGTTTGCAGAATCTGAAACGGCCATGGCATATATGTGGCACGTGGCACACCTGGAATGTAGCATTTAGCAACTGGGTCTAGATTATTCCAGTCGGCGCGATTTGAATCCCTCTGCTCAAGGGCATCTGACAGATACGGTATTGTGGTTCCTTCAACTACGCTCATACCTGCAGGAATTCCACCCAAAGCACCAAGTATTGTTGTCACTGGCATCTTGCTCGCAGCATGCCCCTCGAGGTTCCAACTGGCACTATTCATAACTTGCCAGATACCACTTAAATCTGGTGGCCCAGATTCCACTGGCGCAGCAGCTGATTCGGCAACATCGATGGGGCTATTAACTGGGCTTGTTGTAGATTCCTGCGAACAGGAAATAAAAGCCGGCAGCATCAGCAATGAAATACCAAATAGCTTGACTAACTGAATATTTTTCATAGTCCTTCTCATTGACTGTTTATGCTTCTTGTTCTTTACTTATTAATAAATCAAACAGGTTCATTAGCCATTATTACGCTACTGATCATCTTCAGAAAAACCACCAGGTGGTGCTCCAACACCGGAAGAACCCATAAAAATATTACTCCCATCCGGAAATGTAATGTCTCTGCCGCTACCACGGCATTTGGGAATACAATCAGGGTCTTTACTCTGATAACCGCGCACTAATATTTCAGTACCAATTGTTAAGATTCTATCCGTCAGGCCCTGACGCAAGAGAGTATTCGGAGTTCCTCCTTCCAGCATCCATTCTTCGGTAGAGCCGCCTTCGAGGGTCGCTGTCATATGCAGCCAGGTATGAGGATTCACCCATTCCATACGAGTAATTACACCCTGCAATCGAATTGGTTTATCTATATCAAATTCAGACGAGAAAGCATGATGACTTTGCACTGGAGATTGCAGCAGCATTGCTGTGCTAAATAGAGTTATTGTGGAAAGAAACCGGTTAACCATTGCCACCTCTCTTGAATTATTAATTTCGATTTGATCTTAAGGCGTTTCTGTTTTTTTGGCGAGAGCTTTCCTCAATATTCACCATTTTTCTGCTAAATCTGACGAAGTTCGCGTGCGCCATAGCGCTCTAGCGGGTATATTAATCGAGCTGTAAATATTCACTATTAAGGCTTCAACTATGCCAATAATCAAAGAGGTGGCAGCTTATGAAAGTCATTACAGTATTTTCGAAATTTATTTACCTCCGAAAAATCCTGCTAATTTTAGTAGGCCTGATTCCTAATCTATCGACAGCGCAGGAA
>JAQWQD010000041.1 GCA_029244985.1 Gammaproteobacteria bacterium
GAAGACGAGATCATCGACGACGCAAAGAGTTGGGATCTCGCCATCACTGGCTTGGGCGACTGAGGCAGCTGCTCGTCGTGCAGTTTGCATGACGCAATTAGTAGTGAGCGAGTAGGAACACCTGCAGTTGGCGTGATGACCCGTAATTTCGTCACTGCCGCCGACCTTATGGCGAAGGTCTTAGGCATGCCAGACTATGTTTACGCAATAATCGACCATCCGGTTAGTAGCGCCACCGAAAAAGAATTGAAGGCAAGAGCATTGCAAACCATGGCAGCTATCGACTCGCAGATCCTACTTTAGCCAGCAGGCAAGGCAGATAAAACTACTGCCACTCAATATTAGCAGCAACAGAAAAGCAGAGTGACGTTATTGTTGTTAGTAGTTTGTTCATAACGAGACATCGACTTTTCTAAAATAGAGATAATACATTTCAGGTAACCCAAAAAGGCTAATCGCCATCATGAATATGAACCAGTTCCACTCATCGCTCTTGGCTGCTTTCCAGCACGCCTTGGATGTCCAATATAATTCCCATATAGCCAATACCAATATCAAAGCAATCAACATAGGCCGTTACCAGAGGTCTCGCCAGCATAAGTTTGCGTCACTAATGCAGTTTCGTCGGAATCATCACCGCCTATTTCTATGCGAATCTCCGCGCCTGAAATTATGATAACTATTAGTACTACAATTACTCCTATAAGCCACGCAGTTGGTTTTGTTATATTCATAATTAAGCTCGCTAAATGGGTAGTTAGGTTAAGGGTTTAGCATCTGTTCTAGTTTGTTCATTCTACATTCCGCGCATTTCAGCTACACCTTCTAAATTCTTATAATTAGAAAAACCGAATCAAGTCTGGGTTATAAAAGTTGAGGAAACGATTAAAACCACTAGAGCTATTGGTATAGTAACGATCATTTTGTGACCGCGAATTGTTTTTAACTGAAGGCCCAGAAGCATCAATGGGACAAACAATAACACTAATAATTCTGGTGTAGTATTAGGGGAATAAAAGGCAGTGAGTTGCGACTGAATAAAGAATATAGCCATGACGATAAAAAATGGTTTACGACCTTCCAAATAATAATTATCTATATCAGTCGAATTTTCTTTTAGCCGAGGAATTGGTAGGAAAACAGATATCAGATAGAGACTGGTTGTTGAAATAAAGGGACCGAGCATAAATTCCAATAAACCGATTTCAGTAATGCCATAGAACATACCCCAGTAGCCCCAAAAATAACCAATCATCATATTAAGCACTAGAACGCAGAGCAGTGATTGAAACCATCCCTGCTTAATCCAATTGGTTACTTTGATTGTATAAGAAAATTTATCTAGGACATTCGCTATTGCCAGCCCCACTACGATAGCTACGATTATTGAACTAAATTCAAAAATACTCATACATTAATGCCCCTCCGAATCATATAACACTTGCTTAGTTTCTTCAGATTCATATTTGAACGATACTACAAATATCGGCTATCTGGGATAGCTTTGGATGCACTATCAATCAATACTTTCAGCATTACCGATAAGATCATAGAGGTGTTGGAACACAATAGAGTCAGTCCAGTCAGGATTTTCATCTAAAGTTTGTTTCCATAAAGCTAATGTTCCAGCTTCTTTTGCTTGGTTAATGAATATGTTTGCATCTCGATAAAACAGATTAAATGTTCTTTGCGAAAGCAAACCTTCGTCATAACCTATTTCTCCAGCTTGCCATGCATTTATTGCTCTATATATTATTGATTGGACGCGCATATATTCGGTTGTCGAAGAAAAAGCTGAAGCACTCTGAATGAAGCATTCGGGACAGGAAATTATTGCTTCGTCCCATGATGCATAGGTGTTCATTAGTTGCCACTCTGTTTCAACTCTAGCTATTTTATTCGCCTGCCTTAGCTCATAGCCAACAAAAAATACAGACACAAGAACAGTAACTAATCCTACTATTTCAAATAAGCTAGGTTTTTTGATAACTGAATTAGTATGATCAATCATGATGTGACCCCCTAAATAGATATTCTTCCAAAATTAATTTTTTTCAAATTCGTCTTTAGTAAATCTGCGTTGGTACTATAACAATAGAGAAACGCGAAAAAGCCTCCCCGGTGCTAATTATCAGGGCCGCTTCAATTCGTTTGAGGGGAGCTATTAACGTCTTGCTGGCACTACCAGTGGTACTACAAACTGATAAATAGCGCTATAGGCCGGTAAAGTAAGGGAAATAGATTCCGCCCCTGGGCACCATCTTTAAATGAAGCCGCTAACAACCATAACTCTGCAGCCCTATTTCCTGGCTGCTTCAACTTCTTCTCGTCGAGCTCCGGCCAAAATACCTGTCATCGCATAATTGCCCTCGTGGCAGGCATACTCGTATACCGGGCCTTGACTCGGATAAAAACTAAGCTCTGCAGTCCATGGCTGACGGTACAGTTTCGGATCATCAACGGTGAACTGATAAAATATTTCATTTACGCCATAACGGCTAAAACGCTCGGTAATCTTCCCTGTCGCCGTGATCGGCACTGGACTCTCTCGCATTTGTTTGGGGTTGATATTGATAGTTTCAACTATCAAAGTTGCGTTTTCATACCAGCCTCTTGAGTCGCCGAACCAGGGATTCAAAAAATCTGGACGATGCTGAGCCCGAGCCTCTTTTGCTGAGTTATAGGTGGGTATGATACGCGCGTCATGAGCCATTTCAGTCAGCAATATTACGTGATCCTGAGTTTGCACAAATTGATAGTTACTGTTGTAGGGCGTGGACAGCATTCCGGGGCCTGCGGTGTTGCCGAACCCAATCAGGCAACGCTCCTTCAGGGGCATCGCTTCCGGGCCCGACGCATCGCCAACGCCACTCAAAAAGCGGCTGTCGAAATTAACGCGTTGCAGTGACGGGTCTGAATTCTCCAGCCAGGGCACTTGGCCGTTTTCCGGATCGACAACGAAGGAACTTCGATATTCACCTTTTACTCTGGCAAGTGACGCACCCTGATCGAACCAGAATTGGTTGTAACTGAACAGACCAAAGTCGCGACTGCCAGCCTTTGGCGCACCCGTGTCGGGGTCAAGCTCATCAATCCAACCCGGGGGCCGACCATGAATCGGCGCGACTGCCGCTGTCAGTTGGGCTTGCTCAGCTGTAACCACCAATGGCGAATCATCGGACCTGTTTAATCTGGTTATAGACTGATTAGTCCAGGTACCATTCAGTTCAGGTCGTTCCGAATCGGCAGCAATACAAGTCAGCGGTATAACAGTCAACGAAATTCCCAGACAGATCATTGTTAGGAAGTTTCTTTTGAAAACGCTTGTTTCTAATTTTCTCATAAGGATGCTTTTCACAAGACTCACGAATAGGGACAAAGGTAAAAATACAGAAATTTTCCTTATTTAGCGACCAGCCAAAATTATGATTAAATGCAATTACACATAAAAAAGCCCCGCTAAAGCGAGGCTCTTTTTACATTCTTAGTCGTATAAAAACTTCTCTAACTTCAAAACTATTCTGTAAGTCACCGAATGGGAATGTATTTCCCACACGGCAACATCTTGCAATTTATTCTAGGGTGAGGCTACAACCAGTTATACATGATCACGCCAGCGGTTATTGTCGTAATTATAAAATACGGCAGGGCCATAAACACCATTCGGATATACCCCAACCTGATTCTCGGCGCGATGCCTGACATCAACAAAAACAGGAAGGCTGCTTGTCCGTTAGGGGTAGACATACTGGGAATACCCGTACCCATGACCACCGCAGTAGCTTGCGCTTCATACAATTCACGCGACAGAACACCTGCCTCCAATAGTGGCGTGATCTGGTCCATGTAGATAGTTGCCACGAATACGTTGTCACTAATGGCGGACAAAGCACCGTTGGTCAGGAACACCATAAACACCTGCATTCTGCCATCCATGGACAATACCCATTCCATAACTGGCGTGAACATCGCCTGATCATTAATCATTGCAACAATGGCGAAGAACACAACCAGGAGTGATGCAAAGGGCAATCCTTCGACGAAAGCCTTGCCAAGATTATGCTCATTAGTCTCACCCAGCAAAGAAGAAGCAAGAATGATTACACCGAGACCAATTAAGCCAATTTCAGCTAGGTGCAGTGATAAAGCAATGACCATTAGCACGGAAACACAGATTTGAATCTTGATTATCAGCCGATCCCTGTCAGTTTCTGATTCCTGAATTCGCTGATCTTCTGCAGCGAGCACTTTTCGTACGTTTTCTGGTAACTCAGCACCGTAACCGAAGAACTTGCCAAACGGCCGAAAGTACTCCAGCAAGATACACATGATGAAACCAGACAATAGGGTTGGCATAGTCGCAGGTGCATTAACTAGGAAGAATGTCACGAAATCCCAACCGGTATGACCTCCAATGACAATATTCTCGGGTTCACCCACCAGGGTGCTTACCCCACCTATCGCGGTAGCAACTGCACCGTGCATCAACAGGCCACGGAGATATCCGCGAAATTCTTCCAGATCTTGTAGATGTGTTTCTTCAATATGGCTGTCATCGGACGGTAATCCGGGCTCGTGCCCGACCTTGGTAATCACTTTTTCATACACAAGGTAGAAGGTGGTAGATAGTGCGATGAGGACTGCAAGGATAGTCAAGGCATCTAGAAAGGCAGAAAGTACGGAAACAACAACCACCGTAGCAAAATTCATCATGACTCGAGATTTTATTCCCAGCAATACCTTGTTTATAAACTTAAAGAGCATCTCCCTGAGAAAATGCACCCCGGCCACCATGAAAATAACAAGGAGGATCACCGGTAGCCCGTGCAAAACCTCGTCATAAACATGGTAGGTATCTGTGAGCCCCAGAGCTAATACTTGTAATGCAAGCAAGCCCCCTGGCTGCAGCGGGAAGCATTTCAGTGCCATCGCTAGAGTGAATATGAACTCAAATAGAATGATCCAGGAAGTGACGAGCGGTCCCAAGATAAAATAGGCTGGCACATTCAATACAAGCGCGGCTATAACCGCCTGCTTGTACCACATTGGTGTCGGGCCTAGAAACATCTCCATAAATGAACCTGAATTGTGAGTTGCAGTTGCAGTTGACATCGATTGCTTCCTTAGATTGACGATTATTTGAGCGCCATAGCGTCGTTATTCAATAAATAATAGGGTCTTTTCCCCTTTTTCCCCAAATTCAGGGATGCCTAGGCGAAAAACGCCCAGGCTAGATCGGTAATTCTGATCGACCGACTCAGCCCGGGCGTATTGGACTTCATTTTACCTCAGTATGGCAATATTCTCAGCCAATTTTCGGGGCTTTGGTGCGCTTTTTGGCGCGTTTTGGAGCCAAAAACGCAGCGCACCCCTTAATACAATCGGATTTCGTGCTTTTAATTCATTGATTCAATTTCCGACTCCGTCACTCAATTTGCAGCAAAACCTCCTGTCGGCGACTCAACCAACCGTTGTCTTATTTCTCATTTCGCTGAGTGAGTTCCAATAGACTCATGCTGTTGACCTGCTCAATGATCTTGGCATAGGCCCTTGTTGTAGCTGCAAGGCTAGCCGCCGGAATTGCTTCGGTAGTTTCAATATTGGTATGCAGTAAAACTCCTGCATGCATCAAAACTATTGAAGGAACAAGATCGGCAATAGTCATAATCTCTCCCACAGGCCCACCAGTCTCTGCCCAGCGAGGAATACCAAATTCATCGAAGATCTGTAGTGTAAATTCTGCTAATTCATTTGAGCCATTAATTCGCCAGGAAAAAGGTCCCGTTGAGTTAGTGCTGCAGAGATCGTCACCGAAGCGATCTATCAACGCATGAGCAGTATGTTCTGCATTAATTAACAGCACAGCATTATCGAGGATCGATTCGCGATTATCATAAAGCCAACTAAAGCCTGTCCTCGCGATATTGTGATGTCCTGGAGTGCCAATTATTTCTACCGTTCGCTTTCTCTCTGCTTTTGGAATCTGGGCAAAGTAGCGCATTAACTCCAGCGCGGTAGCAACTCCAGAAGCATTGTCGGCGGCACCTTCAAAATAAGCATCGCGATGGGCTACGATTATAATTTTCTCAGCATCGGGTGTTGCAGCACGCACTTCGCCGCGTACGCTAGAAGTGTTTAGTCCTTCGATATAATTAACTTCCATCTGCATGTCAATCTCAACAGATTCAGTCATAGCAGCATCGGTGAGCAAGCTTTGAAGCAGCGCTCCGTCTTCCGATCCAATAGAAAAAGTTGGCACTGAAGTTCCTACATCGTAGAACGCAGTTTGCAAATTCCCAGGCAATTCGAGCACGATAAATATTGCCGCCGCTCCCGCCTCCTCCGCTCTTTCTAAGGCACCAATTCTGCGTACCGAATTGAATACAGTACTGCTAGTTGCAATAGAATGCAGAACAACTGCTTTTCCCCTAACATTCCTTCCTTGGAAATCAGTCGCCATACCTAGACCAACATCGACCAAATCAAGCTTTTCACCTGCCCCCGAAGTTCCAACCGAACCATAGGCTGGCCAGGCAGAGGTCAACTCTGACGCTTCGCCATCGACCTCAACAGTTAACTGCCAGCTTTGAGGAAGCCATTGGGATGGCAACGGTATAAAATCAAGTCGTACATCCTCCACGGCTGATTGACGAAGCTGGTCCATCATCCAATCTGCAGTTTCCCTATCAGCGCTAGTGCCAATTATTCGTCCCCAATATTGATTACCCGCTTGTCTATAACGTCGTGCAATTTCAGCCTGTTGTTCGACGAGTCGCTTCATGCGTTCGCCGTCGATTGCAGTGTAAGCTTCATTTCCTGCGCTATTTAATCGGAGATAGGAAGAATCAGGAGTAAAATCCAGACCGCCGGTTAGCTCAGAAGGTGCAATACATGCAGCGGGCAACACAGTTCTTGGATCTGTTGAATTTGACTGTGCAGTTGCGGCGGAACCGCACAAGCATAACCCTGAAACCAGCAAATAGAATGATTTGGATCGAGATTCCATGATTACTTCTCTTTCCCCAATAATTAATTAGTAAATTACAAGAACTCGAACGGAATTTTATTCCCCAGAGCCCTTCTTCTTTATCAATAACATGGAATTAGCAAGGAAACCGGTGGCATTTTTGCATTGTTTTTGAATGTGCCCGCCAGGATTCTTAAGGATTCGAAGTTAACTTATCAGTAACCTTAGGGTCGCACTCGCACGTACTTCCTGAGCGCTCGAGCATTAATATGAGGGTTAGGGACAGGTTCTCCGCCGTATACGTTGCCTTCGCTATCAACGGTGACGAACTCCGCTCCGTTCCCCGGCAGAATGTTGGGGTCCGCCCAAGGGAAGCGAATAAACTCATGCACCCATCCCGTTGCATACTCGCCTATGCGAATACCCATTTCATACCCGGGATTTTGTACGTTGTCCGACTCGGAATCCGCGACATAAATCCGCCCCTCGTCGTCAAAGGCGATTCCACTCGGGCGGCCGAACTGGGTCCAGGTTGCAGAGTGATTGCCCTCTTGGTCGAAGATTTGAATCCGGCTGTTGCTGCGATCTCCCACGAACACTCGACCATCCGGATCAATAGCAATGGCGTGCAAGGCTCGGAATTCTCCCGGGGCGTAGCCAGTCTCTCCCCAGGACATGAGGAACTCGCCACGACTGTCGTACTTCACCACTCGGTTGTTGCCGTTGGCGTTGTGGCCATCCGCGATGAATACGTCGCCGTTGGACGCAATTGCCACATCACTTGGGGACGTGAAATTGTTTGGGCCGTTTCCCTGTTCTCCAGGAGTGCCAAGTGTCATGAGCACGTCGCCCGAAGAACTAAACTTGATGACGTGATGACCTCGATCGTCACCCGCGGGAATGTTGTTATCACTAACCGCGTCAGTCACCCAGACGTTACCGTCGGAATCAACGTCAATTCCATGGGGCCAGATGAACATTCCACCGCCAAAGGATTCGACCACGTTGCCGTCAGGATCGAACTTCAAGATGGGATCCAGGTCCGAATCAACGCACTCCGAACCAAAGAGCTCCGGACCGGCATCGCAACGGATAACAGCCCAGATATGACGTCCGTCTGGGTCGACCTTCGCTTTACCGACTGCTCCCATCACCCTTCCGCCTGGTAACTTCGCCCACCCTTCGGCGATCGCATACGGGTTCGTGGAGTTCTGGGCAACGATTTGCTGAGGCACCAACAAAGAAACGAGCACGAGCAGAGAGGCTAAAGATAAAATTGGATTGCGAACAGACATGGAGCACCCCGACAATTTTTGTATGAACCTATGAGTATAAGTAGAACAAAAGCCATGTCAATTGGCAGAAATTTCTCCTTTAGTACATGTTTTGTATTCGCCTTGCACTTGCCCAGGGAGAGGATCATCACCTTACCCGCGGAGGTGTAGCGAAAAAACGTAGAGATAATCGCGACAAGTCCCGGACTAGTCTTGCCGATTCTAGCTAAAAATAGTGTACAGTAATTAACAGTTACCTAAGCCTCCCTTTCAAGCCCGTTGAAGACAACTTCTGATATTATCAATTTCAAACAATTCTAGGAGATACTGCAAGATATGAAACTGCTAACAATTGCCACCCTACTTTGCTTCTCTATTGTCGCCATATCAAAAGAGAGTGATAGTAATGTGCGCATATTGTCCGTGTACCACGGTTTAGACCCTTTACCACCAAGAGCTACTCGATTATGCGGACTGCCACCTGCTGCTGGCCAGGATGGGATGCCCATTGTTTTTTCTGTCCAGATAAATGGCGAGTCAGTTTCTCCAACTGCGTTTGCCGTTGAAATTAGCTCAGGTGAGACTGTTACTCCTTTGTGCGCAACTCTTCGCCCTGCTTTGGAATCGCTGGAGCAGCGAACTGTCCTGCTCATCGGACCTTTTAGTCCCGAAGGCTCACTTCCTGTTAGTGTTGAGATTGTGGAGCAACTCGAAGATGTCGATGGCAACTCATTACTAGGTTTAAGAGGAGAGAAAGTAACAGCACTTGCGGCTGGGCCCAGTCTGGTCTTTGCCGAGAGGTTCGCCCCCAACAAGCCAGGACTAGAAGATGAATGCCCAGAACAAACGGCACAAGCAATACTGCTAACCTGGGAAGGGGGGGTTACCGGACCCAGAGGCGCTGATTTAGCGGAAGCCCAGCGAACAGCGGTATCGATCCTACTTGATGATGGCCATTCTGTGCACCCGCTCGCACTCGCCGATGATGATCCGGATAATCATGTCATTGCTTGCCTTGCTGAAACAAGTCCAGCAGTCTCGGTTAGCGTAGTAGCGGGCTTTTTTCATGATCCGGGGGATGACGCTAATCCCGAGACCAACATAAACGTATTTTCGAAAATGAATTATTAAGATTTAGAGATAGCTACGAAGTCTATTAGAAATTTAGTATAGGAACCTCGACATGAAATACTTTTTTAAAAAACTTTCTTTGTCTGCGCTTTTGCTTGGTCTCTGCTCTGGTGCTTGGGCCCAAAAAGTCCTGGAGCCAACTGAACACTGTCGAGATAACGCTGCCTCTGACATAGTGACCTTTGCCGATACAGTGCTGGAAACCGCGGTACGTGAAGCCTTGTCACTCGGACCGAAAGAAGCCCTTAGTTGCGAACAAGCCGCACAATTAACGACGCTGGGCTCTGGCGGTGGGGGAGCGAGAAGGTCGGTTTCCGGTTCGCCTGAGTGGGTTGACCCTGAACACCTGTTTCACGACTTGTCTGGAATTCAGAATCTCACAGGTTTAACTAATCTCGCTCTTCCCAATCGAGGGCTCTCCGACATTAGTCCCCTGGCTGAACTTTCTGAATTAACACATTTAAATCTGCACACCAACTGGATTTCTGATATCAGCCCTTTTCGTAAGTTGACCAATCTGGTCGATTTGCGCATCGCCGAAAACCCTTTGACTGATGTTAGCCCTTTAAGTGAACTTACAGAATTGAGAGTGCTTCGAATGCATCGCCACGGTGATTTCATCGGCGGGCAAAACCCCAGATCGGTTATGGGAGCGACTGGTGTGTTATTCACTAATGCCGTTACTGACATTAGTCCATTGGCAAAACTCACCAAACTAGTTGATCTAAATATTCATACACAAAATATAAGCGACTTGACCCCTTTGAGCGGATTGACCTCGTTAATAGAACTGCGACTCGCTGGAAACTCGTTCACTGACATCAGCCCTTTACGCGAGCTCACTACACTTGAATATCTTGAACTAACTGGGAACGACATTACAGATATTTCACCACTCAGCGGACTTACAAACCTGATGGCGCTCGACCTCCGATTCAATCCTGAATTAACAAATATTCAGGCACTGTTTGAGAATCCGGGTATTGGGGCTGGGGATATCGTCGAACTAAGACATACCAACGTGTCATGCACAGAGCAGGCACGACTGGCAGAAAAAGGCGTGAAAGTCCGCACCGAGTTATTCTCTTCTTGCGCCACTGCCACGAGGCAACGATAGGGATTTTCAGAACTTACTATGATGAAAACACTAAAAATACGCGCCCTTCTTCTTTGCTCACTGTCAGTATTGTTCACTACTGTGCAGGCTGCAGAACCAGCTGATGTTACTGCCACCCGTCTTGGTAATGGGCCTATCATCACGCCGGGGATGGATGCTCGAATGGGCGGCAATATCCAGGGTCCTTCGTTGATTAAAGTGCCTGACTGGATTGAGAACCCACTTGGCAATTATTATCTGTATTTTGCCGATCACCGCGGCACCTATATTCGCATGGCGTACGCCGACGATGTGACTGGCCCATGGACCATCTATTCGCCCGGCTCCTTAAGGCTCGAAGACTCTTTTTTCCCCACTACTTGCCCGCCCTGCTCACATAGACCAGGTAGGACTGGAGCGCTGTATGCGCATATCGCATCACCCGACGTACAAGTACGTGAAGATCTTCAACAAATTGTCATGTATTACCATGGCCAAAGTGTAGGCAGACAATTCACACGCGCAGCAGTGTCTGAAGACGGTATTCACTTCGAAGGCAATGAAGAAAATTTAGGTCGCGCCTATTTCCGCGTAATCGAGCATAAGGGTTTCTACTACGCCATGAGCATGCCAGGTTTCCTTTTTCGTTCGCACAATGGCTTGACAGATTTCGAAGCGGGTCCCAATTTTTTTACACCTAACATGCGTCATTCAGCCCTGCTGATTCGAGATGAACACCTTTATGTATTCTTTACAAACCGGGGCGATGAACCGGAACGCATAATGCTTTCTACAATCGAGTTAACAGATGACTGGAATGCATGGACTGCAAGTGAGCCTATCGAAGTATTGCGACCCGAAATGAATTACGAAGGCGCCAACTTGCCCATGGCAGCTTCAAGAGGAGGCTACATCGATGAACGGGTTCACCAACTCAGAGATCCAGCCATCTATCAGGAAGACGGTAAAACCTATTTACTCTATTCCGTTGCAGGAGAAAGTGGCATCGCTGTCGCTGAGATAGAGTTCAGTGGCCGCCAAGGTAATTAGTTGATCACATCCATATACGGCACTTAGATAAAAAATAAAGAACAATGACTATGAGAAAACGAGTCTCCATGAATTTTCGCTTACAACTATTAAACCCGATTGCACTGACACTAATGTGCTTTCCCTTTATTGCCACTCAGGCACAACCTACTTTATCACCTGAAGATCACTGCAAAGATTTTTCAGCAGATGCCATTGTCACATTCGCAGATCCAGATCTGGCGATCGTAGTTCATGACGCATTGGGATTGGATGAGCAGGAGCCGCTTAGTTGCGAGCGCGCAGCCGATTTAGAGCAGTTTGCCGTTACTGCGACAAGTGAACGCGTCGTGTACGGCGGCACTTTAAGACCAGCGAGACAGCCTTCGGAACCCGCCTTCGAGAGCCTGAATGGCATGCAAAATCTCACCAGCTTAACCTCACTGTCGATGTTCAACAGACTCATTACCGACATAAGTCCGCTTCGCCACTTAACTAAGCTCACCTCTCTAGTCCTGCACACTAACTGGATCAGCGACATCGAACCTTTGAGTGAACTGGTTAACCTTGAGCGGCTAATTATCAGTGAGAATCCAATTTCCGATATAAGCCCATTAGAAGGACTCACGAAACTTCGTCAATTACATGTGCACGGCCTGTATCCGAATCAACTGAATTATTGGCTTGCCATGGATGACGGGCGCGATCCGAACGTAGTGTTTAATGGCATTACCGACATCAGTCCACTGGCTGGCCTCACAGAAATGCGCTTGCTGCGAATTCATCTCAATGCCATTGAGGATATTAGCCCTCTTGCCAACCTCACCAAGCTAGTTCAGTTGCGGTTGTACGATAATCAGATTGAAGACATCAGTGCCCTTGCTGGTTTGAATGAATTGGTCTTGTTGTGGGCGCATGGCAATCAGATAGAAGACATTAGTGCGCTAAGTGGCATGAGCGAGATGCAACAACTCAGCCTTGACGACAATGCAATTTCCGACATTAGCGCCCTTGCGGGTATGACAAGAATGAAGGAACTGTTCCTAACCAACAATAGTATTGAGGACATCGCTCCACTTAGACGATTACACGCACTGGAAGTTTTGCGCCTTGAGAACAACGAAATTATGGACGTGAGCGCCATTGGTGGACTCGATCAACTTAGGGAACTTAGCGTAGCGCGGAACTGGTCACTCTCTGACGTGCAACCATTACTGCATAACCAGGGCATAGCAACAGACGACGAACTAGATCTGCGCTTCACCGCTGTCCGCTGTTCTGACATCGACACATTCGCTAATCGAGGAGTTACTCTACTCAGAGTGACTACCGTAAATGGGTCTGGCTGCGCAGGTCGAAGGCTGGAAGACCCGTGAGCAAATCAAGTTTAGGTAAAAGTATATCAACCAACAAATCAGAAAATTTGATATGTTGTACTATTAAATACAAGAAGTAATAGCAAGAAGCTGATTTCAGAAAGTTATCTCTCAGGTGCAGTAATTTCATCTGCGAAGTATTGAGCTCAAAACAAAAAGAACAATAAAGAGGCAATCACGCAATGCACAAATCTCTCGTAGTCGCCTTCCTATTTGGAACAATCGCGTCTATGCAGCTCAGCGTCAGCGAAGCTCAAACGCGAATTCCAGGTTGGAACCGGGTAGCACCTCCGGGCGGCCATCAAAATGATCCGCAACTTGTGCGAGCGAAAGGCGGGCCCGTAGTGCCAATTTTTGAAGGTTGGTTCCCAAACCCAGACGGGACCTTTCAGCTTTGTTTTGGTTATTTCAATACCAACACAGATGAAGTCTTCGATATTCCTGTTGGGCCCAACAACTATATCGAGCCTGCAGAATTCAATGGTATGCAACCAACCCATTTTTTACCACAACCAGATGGCGGGCGTCGCCATTATTGTGTGATGAGTGTAACCGTTCCTGCCGACTGGGGTGATCGTGATGTGCGTTGGACGCTCGTGGACGAACTCACGGGTCAAGAGTTCAGTTCACCCGGCAGATTAGTACACAGCACTTATCGACACGATGAACCTTTGCAGCCTTCGCGTAAAAACAGCCCACCAAAAGTACGGCTGCAGGCGGAAGGACCAATCGCGGAAGGACGAGTTGGATTTGGTCGCGGTATGGTGTCGGAAACTTTAGAAGCCAATGTCGGAGAACCAATTGAATTAACTGCCCGTGTTCGACGGGACAACCCATTTCGTGATGATGATGACCGCGCTATTCGTGTTAGATGGTTTAAGTACCAAGGTCCCGGTGATGTTGTGTTCACTCCCAACTGGAGTTCATGGCGGGAAGAAATGGTGGGATGGATCGCGGCAGCGAGTTGGCAGTCATCCGAATTCGCCTACGGTGAACAGAAGACTCAGGCAGTTTTTAGTGAACCCGGTGAACATATAGTTCAGGTGCAGGCCTATAACAATGCTGGCCGTGCCGCCTATGAGAGTCAGGACTTTGAATTCTGGTGCTGTTGGACCAATGCCTTTGTAAAAATAAATGTGAAATAACAACAAACTAAACGCGAAACAGACTTTGTTTTATCCCAAGAGAAGTGCAGAGAAAAAAATCTGTTCTCAGCCAGGAGAAGCACAATGCGAAATACGACAAAAAAGAGCTACTACATAAACTCGATAAAAATGATTGGTGCGCTATTTCTGTTCGCCATTCCTCAATTTGGAATGCAGGCTGCCGAGCCTACCCAGACTCCAACTTTTTCTAATGAAGTCGTTAGAATTTTGCAGCAGAAGTGCCAACGGTGTCATCAGCCCGGCGGCATTGGACCAATGCCCTTGGAAACCTACCAACAAGTAAGTGCCTGGGCACCTCGTATTAAGGAAAATGTGCGCCGGCGTGTCATGCCACCCTGGCATCTGGACCCCACAATAGGGATTCAGGAATACAAAAATGATTTCTCATTAAGCGATGAGGAAATTGCTACGCTAGTCGCCTGGGCTGACTCTGGCACGCCTGAAGGTGACCCAGCGGATTTACCGGGAGCGGTTGACTGGCCAAACTGGCTGGAATGGGAATTGGAACCTGATTTAGGGCCGCCGGACATGGTGTTTGAATCCGGTCCAATTGCAGTGCGAGCGGAGGGCGGAGACTTTTGGCCTTCGATCGATGTGGAGTGGCCTGCGCTGGAAAATCAACGCTTTTTGAAAGCCGCTGAAATTCGTAACACTATCCAGGGCCGCGGTGCACTGCACCATAACAATATTCGACTGAACCTCGAAGAAGGTCCTTCCGGCCGAGTCGTCGGTGCAGGTGCCGGAAAGCGCTGGGACTATTTTGGTGAAGATACTGGCATCCTGTTCGACACCGGACCGGGCGTTGTAAATTTTGGGGCACATTATTTTCCCATTGGCGTTGAATTCGAAGATAACATCGAAGTGGCATTCTGGTTTCATCCTGAAGATGAGCCACCGGAAACTATAGCCAGTGTGGAGATTCATCATTTAATAGATCAGTTCGATTCCGATCAACCACGGGCACGAGATATTCTTATTCCACCCCACGGCACTCAGACCATGTATCGCACCTGGGTATTGGACGAGCCAGTTATGCTCAATAGTTATCGAGGTCATATGCATCTGCACGGTATCGCTATGTCTATTGAAGTAGTCTGGCCAGGAAGAGTGAGAGATTATTATGGCCCTGGTGCGAATCGGCGAGACGTCATAGCCTCAATTAATAATTACAATCACAATTGGCAAACAAGTTTTGTATTTGCCGATGATGCCCGACCCATTCTTCCGGCCGGTACCGCGATCGTCATGCGCACGCACTTTGATAACACTGAGAATAATCCACTGTCTATCGATCCCGATCAGTGGGTGGTGTTTGGTGGTAGGAGTGTTGATGCCATGTCTCACTTCCACGTCAGTGTGACTTATTTGGAAGAGAAGGAATATGATTCCATTCTGGAAACAAGATTTGATCAATTAACGGATCGCAAAAACAGGAACGGAGATTACGGCACCGCGCTACTAGCTATTCACCCAGATGAGCGAACCAGACTTGAATCGGGAACTACTACTTTAGTGGTGGATGAAACCCTAACGGGTGCCGGTCAATATTCCCAACAATAAATTTACAGGAGGGGAATTAAAGCGCGAACAACATATTGCCGGACGCACTGAGCTTCTCGCCACGCCGTTCTCAACGTTTGAGCGCAATGTCCGCGACCAGATGAATAGGACCCTTGGCGCCGGTGGATTTGACGCGGCACGAGATATTGCCGGCATTGCAGTCAACCGCTGGCCGCACGGGTATGCACCTGAATACAATTCACTGATTGATCCTGACGAAGGTCTGCCGCTGGCGACGGCGCGAGAACGCAGAGGTGCTATTGCCATCGCGAATGCAGACAGTGGCGGCGGAGCGTACACTGACATTGCAATCGATCAGGCACACCGCGCGGTGACTGAGCTATTAAGTGAAGTGCTAGTATGAGCTGAATGGAGCACAGAGCGCTCAAGTTAAGCAGATCAACAAATTAAAAGGCAGAACAGCATGAATATGCAAACTAAGCCACATTACTTGATAACTAAAAAATTCTTACCGTTGGCAGCACTGCTCAGTGCTTCAACAGGAGCTTTTGCGCAATCGGCTGAAGCGCCGACTTATTACGGGGAAGCCCTCTATGCATTAAGTCGTAACTGTGCCGAATGCCATCGGCCAGAAGGTCCAAATTTGGGCGGAGTGCAAGCACCGTTTTCTGTTCTGAATTTTGATGAGGCTAAAATTTGGTCACCTTTGATATCGCTGCGACTAAAAGACGGCTCAATGCCTCCCTGGGGAGCGCACCAACAACATCAAGGAACATTCAAGAACGAACGTTATATATCTGATGAGGACAAGCAGCTTCTGATCGATTGGGTTGAGGCAGGTTCACTTGAAGGTGATGCCGAGGATCAGCCTAGTACTCATGAACTCGTTCTTAGCGCACCGGCGAATGAGCCGACACTGGCACCGGACGGGTCCATGTGGTGGATGGGCGTGCCTGATGCGACAGTTGCATTTGCTGACCCGATACAGGTATGCGAAGAAGCATCAGATTGGCAACCTACCATTCTCATGCACCGTACTGGTGGTGATTTGAGCAAGCATCAATGGGCTCAAGCATCAGAGATCCGGCCCGGCGGCCCCACAATGCACCACGGGACTTCCAATTATCTGGGAGTAGCCGTTCCTGGTCGAGGCCCTCAAGTCTATCCAGATGGATGGGGCTTTCTTTTACCCGCGGATCCATTTATCACCCTTAATATGCATTATGCCAAGCAATCAGGCACTGGCACTGCCGTGGAAGATAATACCGTTGGGGGTTTCCTCTTCTATGAGCCGGGTGATGTAATCGATTACGTAGTTCAAAACACGATTCCGATGAACACGGACATTGTAATTCCACCAGGCGATCCCAACTACATGGCGACTCACGAGCACACCATCGAGGAAGACATTCTCCTGCTTGCGCTGGCTCCTCATTCTCACTATCGCGGCAAGGCCGTTAAGATTGATCTGGAACTTCCAGGGGTAGATGAGCTGGAAACTCTGCTGTGGGTACCCGATTATGATTTCAACTGGCAATTCCACTATGAGTATCATGAGCCGAGATTGCTTCCGGCCGGAGCAAAGATGCATGTGACCTGGTGGTTTGACAACTCCGCTGAAAACCTAGCGAATCCTGATCCTACGGCCGAAGTTCGTTATGGTCCTCGATCATCAGATGAAATGATGAACGCCCGCTATTACTACACAAAGGCAGAACCGCAGGGAATCGTGGTGGGAGATCCAATCCCCGAATCTTTACTCGCTCAGGCTCGACGCACGGAACAATATTACCGGCGCCAGCAGGCAAACTGGGAAACGGAAAATGTGAGCGAGCTGTGCGGACCACAGGTAGCACCCTGATAAACATAACACTTGAAATACGCGGTCCAATGGCGTTAATTCTTAGCTTAAAAATTACAATGGGGAACTTACGATGAATTTCAAATCCAGACTAACAATTGCATTTATTTGCGCCGGCCTTCTTTTCCCTGCTATGGCAAATAGCCAGGAGTCGAAAATAATTAAACCCACCAAAATCACTAAAGACGATGCAGCAGGAATGCTCTTTGAGCGCGACGATGTGACGGAAACTACACACCCAGATGGTCACGAGACTGCAGAGGTCACTTCGATGTCTAGTAGCGATGGGAAATTTCATAGCGGCATGTATCGCTCAACGAAAACCCGTTTCGAGATCAGTGAGCCTTATGGTGTTGATGAATTTATGTATTTTCTTAGCGGAAGTGTCACGCTGACGTCCAAAGACGGTAGTGTAATGACAGTGCACGCGGGCGAAGCGATAACAATGCCTAAAGAATGGACTGGGACCTGGGAAACGGATGGATTTGAGAAGATCTGGGTAGTCCATTCGTCGGACGATTAATCACGCCGTATATTTTATTGGCCCATTCTTAGGTGCCCTCCAATTCTAAGTTTACCCATAGAGGTCGCTGTCATGTCAGTGAGAAAGAACAAACTCATAAGACAATTTAGAATCCTATTAATTTCGATTGTTTTAGTTCCACTAGTCATTAATGCACAGACTATAGAAGAAGGAACTTGGAGTTACTTTGGCGGCGACAATAATTTCAATCGCTACTCGCCAGCAGATCAAATCACTGCAGATAACGTAGACCAACTCAAAATCCTGTGGCGGAGAGATGCTACCGCCGCTTCTTTGCGCGAAAATTACAATGACATGGGTTTTGAAAAAAATCTGCGCTCAACTCCGCTGTTAATAGATGGCGTTCTATACGCACCCAATATTTTCGGATTAGTGGAAGCATTCGATCCGGCTACGGGTGAAACAGTCTGGACACAGGAGCCCTATCAACAAACTCTGTTGGAAGCGGCTGGCATTAGCAGCCGCGGCATTGCCCATTGGCAACAGGGCATCGATCGAAGGCTCATGGTGGTGCGAGGCAACTATCTCTATGCCCTTAACCCGCAAACCGGGGAAATCTTTCCTGATTTCGGACGTGAAGAACCGGGCAGAGTCAATCTTACCTACAGCGCCCCGAATGCGAACAATTTTGCACTTACCACTTCGCCTTTGGTGATTGGCAATACTGCAGTGCTAGGCGGCTTTCTTAACGGTGCCGGTGACGGTGGTAGCCGTAAAGAAGCAGCACCAGAAAATATCCGCGGCTTTGATGTTAGAACTGGCGATCTTAAGTGGGAGTTTAATGTAGTACCACGGCCTGGAGAGTTCGGTTACGACACTTGGGAAGAGGGATCTGCCGAATGGTCCGGCGACATCGGATCCTGGTGTTGTATGTCTGCCGACGATGAGCTCGGCATTGTTTATGTGCCTCTAGGCGCGCCAACTTCGGCCTATTACGGTGGTCATCGGCCCGGCGACAACCTATTCGCCAATAGTCTTGTAGCATTGGATGCTGAAACCGGTGAAAGAATTTGGCATTTCCAAATGATCCATCATGACCTGTGGGAGTATGATAACGGCAGCCCTCCCATACTGGGTGACATCACAGTAAACAGCCGCACAATCAAAGCCGTTATGCAGGCGAACAAAAATGGATTTGTCTATGTGTTCGATCGCACCAATGGTGAACCGGTATGGCCAATTGTAGAAACCCCCGTTCCTCAATCCATTGTCGAAGGCGAAGTAACTTCGGCAACACAACCGATTCCATCTAAGCCTCCCGCTTTCGATCGCCAAGGCTTAACACTTGAAGATTTGATCAACTTTACACCAGCATTACGCAATCAAGCTCTCGAACTTGTCGAAAATTTCACGCTTGGTCCGCTTTATACACCACCCTCCCCGTGGGTTGAAGGTGGCAATCAAGGAACGCTAACACTGCCCAGTACCTGGGGTGCCGGTAACTGGAACACTGGCGCTTTCGATCCTGAAACTGGAATGTACTTTGCTGTTTCCTACACTGCCGCGGATAATTTGGGAATTGCTCCAACTACTTCTGACTCTGCAACAATGACTCATACGCTCGCTCAGAGATCACCGAGCACCCCAGTTATCCAAGGACTTCCTCTCTTCAAGCCCCCCTATGGTCGGGTGACAGCATTGAATATGAATACAGGCGAACTGGAATGGTCAGTAGCGAATGGTGATGGGCCTCGCGACCACCCTTTGTTAAGAGAATTAGATCTACCTCCTTTAGGCATTCCTAATCGACCGGCACCGCTAGTAACAAAGTCTCTGTTGTTCGTTGGTGAAGGTAGTGATGCAGTTGTCGGAACTGTACCAGGTGGCGGCGGTGCTTATGATAGTGCTGACACAGGTTACGATGAGTCCTGGCGTTGGGGGACACTATTTAGAGCCTTTGATAAGTCGAGCGGTGCCACCGTTTTTGAAATAGATCTTGCTGCCGGCACCACCGGTGCACCTATGACTTACATGCATGAAGGCAAACAGTATATTGTTGTGGCGGTTTCATCCCGCGCGACCGACCCTGAATGGGTTGCGTTAGGACTATAGTCTGCTGAACCAAGAATGAGAAAAGCAAAAGATTAAAGGAGTCAGAGTTCATTGATTCGCGAATATTGGGAATAATGGAGACACTCACAACTTAAAAACAAAGTTGGTGGGTTTCAGATGATTCTGAGTGAATGACCCACTTCCGACAAAGCTGACTTGCAAACCCTTACCCTAAAAATGAGCACAAGCTTATGAACAATAAATATCTGGCCATTGCAATTGCCGGATTGCCACTGGCAACCGGGGCTGTACTTCTGGCAGAACGCGGTGGTCTGTTTGCATGGGCAGGAATAATCATTGGTATTGTTTTACAGATCAAAATATTGGCACGGCCTTCTATTGCAGACGTAAAAATCAGTGTTTTGGCTTTAACAGCATTTGCCGCAGCCTGGATAGTGACCTACTTATCTATAATCCTGATTTGGGAGTCAGGAGAAATAGCTGAGCTGCATGTGGAAACTTCAAAGGGCGTCAACACAATACGGGTGTGGGTACTTGATTTCGATGGTGACACTGTAATTTTTTATGATGCGGGACCGGAAGATGCAGCCATCCTGCGAGGCGATCCACAAATTTCAGTTACGCGGGAGAATACGGAAATAGAATATTCCCGGATCGAAGTCATTTCCACAGAAGCAGCACCTGACGAGGCAGTAAACCGGATTTACCAGGGCTGGAGCGAGAAGTATGGCAACAGGACCCTGGCCACGCCAGTTTACCCATTGATGTTCGGACGCTCACGAACAAAAGAGTCATTTATTATTACTCTAACTCACTGATAAAAGGGACAATGGTCACAAACGGGGGTAAGTCTTGCGATCAGATAACGACAAGTGTTTAGCCCGCGCACTCTTAGGTGAGATAAGGAACTGCAATCCCTGTGTAACAGCACTAGCGAGAATAGTGTGGGGCTTAGCGAATAAAACTGTTTTTTGCCTGCTAGCTCTTTTACCTGTTTGAATAGGCATCTGGCTCTGGAGTGAAAGTAGTCCCATCTTCAAAGCTAATAGATTGTAAGTACATCGTGTAATCGCGACGCCCCTTGCGGCCCGTTGCAGTGACCCTTTCCCCAACTTCTAGACGCTCAAAGGACACCCCTTGTCTTTGTAATGAGGTTCGAGAGCTAGACTCAATTAACCAAAATATTTCAGAGCCGGCGCTGTCAATGTTTTTTATTAAGACGGATGCGTGCGGATTCTGAAATCGAACTCGCTCAATACTGCCGACTATCGAAATTATTTCTTGCGTAAAATTTGCGTTAGTCGAATGATGAGCAGTTGTAGAAGTTGCCATACAACAACAAAATATCAAAAAAATACTTGATCTCATTTGGGGTTCCTATTTTGCTGCGTTGAGTTCATTAAACCAATCATAGTCAGCTTCTGTACACTCATAAGGTACGATCTCAGTTTCTTCTATTCTTCTATAAAAATAATTAAGAACAAAAGGCTCTTCATACAACGTCTCATCAATATAGGTATGGGTAATACGCAAAATATTTTCTTCTATCTTCAATTCCTCGATCGTCTCAGTATTTTCTGATTGAGGTATGCCCCGAGAAGTTCTGATATAGCCAAAGGAATGATTCTTAGACCGGATAATCAATGTGTCATTATCATATCTTGCGACGGAAGATCCCATTTCTGTAAAATAAATGCCTTGCGTATTTCTTGTGCTTGGCAATTCCAAAAAGTCTGAGTCATCTCCAATGGGTATTTCCCGTCGTAAGTCGAATAATTCATAGCTAATCAAGATGTTTTCTTGCGTTTGCTCGATAAAGATTCGAGCACCTGGATTAGCCCATATGCGGGAAGTGCTAGCAGGCGTGCACGATAGGCTTGGGTCATCCACCAATAGGTCATATTCGCTTTGAATTTCAAGGCCCCGTGCAGTTAATTTGATTTCGCTTTCACTTCCTGGACCATTAAGTAGCCACATACCTGAGACCTCAGGTATAGCCAACGTAGATGCAGAGATAAGCGAAGCTGAGATTATAAATAAGATTCTTAACATGCCCCACCTCTATTATATTGTTAACCAGGGTTGTTATAGTTTGTAGAACATTTATGCAAGATTTATATTCTTAATTTCTGCTCTCTATAAACAGCTTTCGGTGAGGATTAGTTTCAGTGAGGATTAATAAAGATGAATTATGAGAAAATTATTATTAATTTCTACATATTATGGGAAGATGATCGTTCGTACAAACCAATCTTGCAGTAATTCTCTTGTCATAATGTAGTAATTAAAAGAGAGTAATTCATGCTTAGTACTCACAGTATCTACAAAAAATTAAGCACGCCTCTCATTGCGTTCTCGTCCTTCCTATTTTCAATCACCGTAGTCGATCATTCGCTAGCCCAAGACCAGGAATGGCAAACCTATGGGGGTGACTTGGCCAGCACTCGTTATTCACCGCTGGATGCAATCAATGGTGAAAACTTCAGCCAGTTAGAACTAGCCTGGGAATTCGACACAAGTAACTTCGGCGTCAGTCCAGAATTCAATTTTCAGTCAACACCATTGATGGTTAATCGAACAATCTATACCACTGCCGGCAGCAGGCGCGCTGTTGTTGCGCTAGACGCCCAGACCGGAGAAATTCTCTGGGTGTCTCGCATTGACGAAGGAGAGCGTGCCTCAAATGCACCTCGCCGACTGTCAGGTCGTGGACTAGCATGGTGGGATGATGGCAGCGACAAAGGGCGAATCATATATGTGACACCTGGCTACCAAATGATTGCTCTAGATGCGAACAATGGAGAACGCATTGACGATTTTGGGTTTAACGGTATTGTAGATTTGAAACAAGAGTTCGACCAAGACTTGGACCTGATTACGGGCGAAGTAGGCCTCCATGCCGCTCCAATTGTCGCTAACGGAGTCATCGTTATCGGTTCGGCATTTCGGGCAGGCAGAATGCCATCTAGCCGAGAGAAACCAAAAGGCCATGTTCGGGGCTACGATGCCCTTACTGGGAATCGACTTTGGATATTCCACACCATCCCCCAAGGCAATGAATATGGCAATGACACCTGGCTGAATAATTCCTGGACTTACACAGGTTATGGCGGTGTCTGGGCGCAAATGACAATCGATCCAAGACTCAATACGGTCTATCTGCCTACCGAAACCGCCACCGGAGATTCCTATGGTGGTCATCGGCACGGAGATAACCTCTTTACTAACAGCGTGGTGGCACTTGATCTTACAACCGGTGCGCGGCAATGGCATTTTCAGACTACTCATCATGACGTGTGGGATTGGGATATTCCCTCTGCGCCAATACTTCTTAACCTAGTCATCAACGGACAAACCAGCGCTGCTTTAGTGCAAGCGGTTAAACAAGGTTTTACCTTTGTGTTCGACCGTGAAACCGGTGAGCCCTTATTCGAGATCGAAGAAGTTCCAGTACCCGAATCCGATGTACCCGGTGAACGACTGTCACCAACCCAACCGATTCCCGTTAGGCCACCACCTTTCGCCCGCCAGGGGCTTAACAACGATGAGCTAATCGATTTCACGCCTGAGCTGAAAGCCAAGGCGCAAGAGATACTATCTCAATACCGCTATGGCGATATCTATTTGCCTCCATCTCTAGCAGAAGCCGACGACGGCACTTTTGGCACACTGTTTATGCCTTCCCAAACAGGCGGGGCCAACTGGCCAGGAGGGGCAGCCGACCCAGAAACCGGCATCATGTATATTTTTAGCAAATCTGATGTGGGACGCATGTCCATGAGCAATCGTCCGGATCGTTCCGACATGGATTATATAAATCTGCAAACCCGAAACGCACCGCCATTGCGCGTGGACGGTTTGCCCTTAATCAAGCCTCCTTATGGCCAGATTGTAGCGCTAGATTTGAATGAGGGTGAAATACTCTGGGATGCAGTCCACGGAGAGACACCGGATTACATTCGCAATCACCCTGCGTTGGCAGGAATAGACATCGCTCGCACCGGGCAAGCCGGGCGCGTGGGTTTGTTGGCTACAAAAACAATGGTTATTGCCGGAGACGGAGGCAGTTATACCAACGCTGATGGTGAGCAGGAAGCCCTGCTGCGCGCCTACGACAAGCTTACCGGGGAACAACTGGGCAGTTTACCGATGCCGGCGCAGCAGACTGGAAGTCCAATGACTTACGCAATCAACGGAGTGCAGTATCTTGCCGTATCAATTTCGGGCGGAGATGTGGCTGGCCGTTTAAGAGTCTACAGTTACGAGCCCTGAATCCATTAATTGAGGAGAGAGTTCTAAGTCCAAAATTAAAAAAGCGACGTACTAACCATCATGGGTAAAGTTAATTGCTTATGACGGGTAAATTTAGGTGCATTCGCTGGATACTGGGAGATCAGCTAAATGAAAAGCATAGCTGGTTTAGACAAGTTGACGACGATGTCCTTTATGTAATCGCCGAGTTGCATCAAGAAACAAGCTATACCCGACATCACGTGCAAAAGTTGTGTGCGTTTTTTGCTGGTATGGAGGCATTTGCAAAACGCTTAAGAGGCCTTGGTCACAATGTTTTGCACCTTGATCTTGATGCAACGGCAAACCAAGCTTCGCTTCAAGAGCTAATTGATGCTCTCCGACAACAGTATTGTATTCAGGAGTTTTCCTATCAACGACCTGATGAATTCCGACTTCTTACTCAATTTAGAAACCTCAAACTCACTAAAGTCAGCATAAGTGAATTTGACAGCGAACATTTTTTGCTTCCGTTTGATGAAATCTCGATAAGTTTTCCAAAAAATAAGTCTGTCCGCATGGAAACTTTCTACCGAAAGCTTCGCAGGCGTTATTCAATCTTGATGGATGAAGAAAAACCTTTGGGCGGTCAGTGGAACTTTGACAAAGAAAACCGTAATAAACTGAAACAAACAGACCTAAACGCAATCCCTGAGCCATTACTTTTCAACACACCGGTAACAAATATTCTGCAGCGGTTAGAAAGACATAAAGTTGAATTTATTGGAACAGTAGAAAAGACCTTGCCGTGGCCTGTTACCCGCGAAGATGCACTAAAACTGCTACGCTATTTTTGCCGACATTGTCTGGCCCGATTTGGACATTTTCAAGATGCGCTAACCGCTCATAGTCAATATGGGTGGAGCCTATACCATTCTCGCTTGTCGTTTGCGTTAAATACTAAGCTGCTTGGACCTTTAGAGGTTATGGAGCAAGCACTAGGCAGTTTTAGCGAAAATGATGAGATCAACATAGCTCAAATAGAGGGTTTCGTCCGACAGATTTTAGGTTGGAGAGAGTTCATTCGTGGCATGTACTGGGCAAATATGCCTGATTACGCTACTAAGAATCATTTTCATGCCAAAAATAAATTACCTGACTATTTTTGGAATGGGAAAACTCAGATGCGCTGCCTGCAGCAAGCGATTGATCAGTCGTTACAGCACTCATACGCACATCACATCCAGCGACTCATGGTGACTGGGAATTTTTGTTTGCTCACGGGGATTGATCCAGACGAAGTAGACCAATGGTATCTGGGTATATACTTGGATGCCATTCAATGGGTTGAAATACCAAACACACGCGGAATGGCATTGTTTGCAGATGGCGGGCTGGTCGGCACCAAACCTTATGCAGCAGGTGGGAATTACATCAATAAAATGAGTGACTACTGCAACGATTGCCACTATCAAGTTAAAGAAAAGGTAGGATCAAACGCTTGTCCTATGAATAGTTTGTACTGGAACTTTATGCACAAGCATCGGAAAGAGTTAGAATTTAATCATCGTCTTCGTATGCTCTACACTACCTGGGACAATATGGGCACTGAACTACAAAAGCAAATTATCCACCAAGCAGAAAAATATTTATCTGAGCTAGATTCACTCTAAAACGCGAAGAAAGAAAAGAGTAAACGTCTACTAGCTTTTAATTTGAGTAGAACCTAGACGCAAAGTCCATCTGTATTTGTAGCTCTTCTGTTCCATCTCCTAGAACTACTGTATTGTTACTCTGATTCCCTTCCCAAATATGATGTCCAAATGAACTGGAAAGCAGAAACTGATGAAATTGCCCAACGTCGGCAGCTAGCACTTGAGCAAGGTGGAACGGATGCTATTGCTAAGCACCATGGCAAGGGAAAACTAACTATTCGGGAACGGGTCGATAAACTGTTGGACTCTGGCAGTTTTGAAGAGATAGGCCCAACTGCGGGTGCAGCGAATTATGACGAGAACGGAGAACTTGATAGCTTTGATCCGGCCAACTTTGTTCTCGGTTTCGGTCAAGTTGAAGGGCGAAGAATCATAGTTGGAGGTGAGGACTTTACCATGCGGGGTGGTTCACCTTCGCCTGCGGGCCTGCGCAAAAGCATCTATGCCGAAGAGTTAGCCGTTCAATATAAGCTGCCACTAGTGCGCCTGCATGAAGGGTCGGGTGGAAGTGTAGGCGGAACTAGCGGTAAGGGTGGTGCGAGTCTGCCGGGCCCAGTGAATGCACCTGCTCGCTTTCGCTCGGTTGCCGAAGCCATGGCAACAGTCCCTGTAGCAACCGCTGCACTCGGCGCAGTGGCGGGCCTCCCGGCCGGCCGGCTTGTTGCCTCACATTTCTCTGTTATGTCAAAAGCGACCGCACAGATATTGACTGCTGGTCCCGCAGTAGTGGCACGTGCAATGGGGGAACAGAAAACCAAGGATGAACTTGGTGGCTGGAAGGTGCACACCAAGAATGGCACAGTAGACAATGGCGCGGCAGATGAAACCGAGTGTTTAACTCAAATCCAACGCTTTCTTTCTTTTATGCCTCCCAATATCGAGCAACTAGCACCAGTGATTGATTGTGATGACCCAGTTGATCGCACCGACGAAGCATTGCTCGACATTATCCCGCGCGACCGAAGGCAGGCCTTTGATATGCGACGCATTATTCGTTCCGTATTTGATCAAGAGAGCTTCTTTGAAATGGGTGCTGGTTATGGCCGCTCCCAAATTACCGGGCTTGCTCGGTTAAATGGGCAGCCGGTGGGAGTCTGGGCAAACAATTGTAAATTTCTGGCCGGCTCGATGACCGCCGACGGAGCGCATAAGGCGCGCCGCTTCATGGAACTTTGTGAAACTTTCAGCCTACCCATCGCCAGTTTGGTGGATGAGCCCGGCTTCATGATTGGCAGCCAGGCGGAACGTGAGGCGACCATTCGACACGGGACATCTGCGGTTCTCACCGCGGCGATGACAACTGTGCCCTGGGCTTCAATAATGATCCGGCGCTCTTTTGGTGTTGCACAAGCTGCACATTATGGACCAAACGGATACGTACTTGCCTGGCCTTCAGCGGAAAGCGGCCCATTGCCAGTAGAAGGAGGAGTTGCGGTCGCGTTCCAGAGAGAAATCGCAGCAGCACCTGACCCAGAAGCTCGTCGCCGAGAATTGGAAGAAGAGTTATCGGCACGGCAGTCGCCCTTTCCACGAGCCGAGGCTCTTGGAGTTCATGATTTAATTGATCCCCGTGAGACAAGAACAGAGCTTTGCCGTTGGGTAGATCGTATTCAGCCACTTCTTCCGGCATTACTTGGGCCGGCACGGTTTTCTATTCGGCCATAGCAACAAGAAAGGATACTGAGGCATGATAAAGATAGAATTGGAAACCGGCGGATCAGTTTGGAAGGTGCTTACAAAACCTGGTCAGCGAGTAGAAGCCGGCGAGATATTATTCATACTTGAAGTAATGAAAATGGAAGTGCCCTACGAAGCCCCCATTTCCGGAGAAGTGCTAGCAGTTCATTTCTCTGAGGGTGATGCGGTGGAAGAGGACCAACTTGCTGTAGAGATTGCAGAGTAAAGCAGTACGCAAACTTTTAATGATCAACTAATAGCGTCAGGTCTACCTTTCAATGTGTTTATTCCGTAAAAAAATCTCGCTAAGCACCAAGCTGATACTTGAGATGAGTCTCATATTTTTACTTCTAGGCTGTGCGACAGAAGATGACTCCTCAATTCAACTAGTCGAAGCCAGCATTAACGATCTTCAGTTAGCCCTGCTAAATGGCGATGTCAGTTGTCGGGAAATTGTTGAAGGCTACATAGCTCGAATTGAAGCCTATGATCAAAGCAGAGGCATAAATGCCATTACCGAAATCAACCCTAATGCGCTTGTCAGGGCTGACACCATCGACCAAGCACTTGCTACGAATGAACCAATGCCTGAGTTGTTCTGTGCTCCCTTGCTAATTAAGGACAACTTTGACACGGCGGATATGGTCACTACCGGCGGATCTGTCGCCCTTAAAGACAGCATCCCACCCGATGATGCCTTTATGGTTCGCAAGCTACGTGAAGCCGGAGCAATAGTGCTAGCAAAAACTAATATGGCTGAATGGGCTTTCAGCCCCGCTCAATCAATCTCATCCTCTTATGGCCGAACAACAAATGCCTATGATGTTAATTACGTGCCGGCGGGCTCATCTGGAGGAACCGCTTCAGGAGTCGCAGCAAGCTTTGGTGTAGCTGGGATGGGCAGCGATACGGGGAATTCCATTCGCGGCCCTTCATCTCACCTCGCTCTGTTTGGGATTCGCTCCACGCTGGGATTGACTAGTCGCGATGGTGTCATACCCTTGGTATTCGATCGAGATATAGCCGGCCCCATGACGCGTAATGTTGAAGATGGCGCTCGACTTTTCAATGTTATAGCAGGCTACGACCCCGCAGATCCGTTGTCTGTGCCTGGAAAGCGGGAAACTGATTATCTTCAGTTCTTAAACGAGGAGGGTTTGAAAGGAAAGCGATTGGGCGTGTTCCGCTCCTTGGTTAATCACGATGATGCCGATGCTGAAATCTTAGACATATTTCAAAATGCTATGTCAGACCTAGAAGCAGCAGGCGCACAAATCATTGATCCCTTCGTTATTGAAGACTTTGAGGAGTTAAATCAGGCAATACCGTTCTGCCCTAGATTTCGCTATGACATTGCACAATATTTCGAGACTTTGGTCAATCCGCCATTCATCGATGTAAGAGAAGCGCTTGAACAAAATAAAATCGCCGATGAAACTCGGGGGGCGTTCGAATTTCACACCGGTTCACCGCTGGATGTTGCGCCCGATGAATGGGAAGAAGCCTGCCCAACCTGGCCAAATGATTCGAAACGCAACCAGCTACTCGCAAATACCTTAACTTCGATGGATGCAGCGAATGTAGACGCGATTATTTACCCAACCTGGTCTAATCCGCCTGCTTCTATAAGCCGCGGAGAAGAAGATTACAGAGGAGATAATAATCAACAACTTGTACCGGATGCTGGCTTGCCTGCAGCAACCATTCCAATGGGATTTTGGCAAGACCACTTACCAGTAGGGTTACAATTTGCCGGCCGGCCCTATAGCGAAGGAACCCTTATCGAGCTAGCCTATAGTTACGAACAATTCACAAAGCATCGTCGACCACCAGAGGGTTATGAAGAGCTTTAGGAGATAGTTTTTCCCGTGTTACTAATGCTTTTTTAGAGCGCTATTTTTCTATCCAGTTCTTTCCAATGGCGATTGCCAGTACCAGGCGTTCGAGTTAACTTAATCCAGAGTTCTCCAACACTGATGTTGATGAGCATGCCAAGCACCATGCATGAGGCGAACATGACCTCCGCGCCTAATCCTGTTAGAGGAATAAGAACAAGCATCAGCACTCTCTGGGTAGCCACACCTAACATTAGTGCGAAGCTTCGAATCATCCATTCCCGATGGGCACCAATGTTTCGAGCTCGAATGCAACTGTACGCCTTGTACAAACAAAATAATGTGTAAGGCCCAATTATCGCATTGATCGTAGCTTGAAGGAGTCCAAAACCTTGATGCCCGGTGAATGGCCAAACCACTCCAATGAACGCTCCAGTAAAGGCTGTGACGGCACCACAAAGCAACCATACTCTTCCGTTCCAGCGGTGAAACTTAATCCAACGATTTCGAATCCAAGGAATAAACTGAAATGGGCCAAAGACAAGGATGACAAAACCCAATATAAGATGGCTCTACACCACTAAAAAGTGTTGGACATACCTAATATCAAAAGCGTTAAAGATTTCTTCAGGATTTTTGATCTCTTGCGAAAAAGCATCAACCATAAAACCAACACGCGAAAACAAAGAACTCAGGCCCGCAAAAATTAGAAGTAAAATGAACAACCATCCAATCGCTTCAAATAGCTTACGCGCTTTTCGACGCCCTACTGTGGAAAAAACATCACTACCGTCGTTTGTCGGCATTGTAGTTGTTGCAAAATCTACCATATCAATTTCGACTCGAAGTCAGCTAAAAAAATATAGGTTTACGAAAATTCACGCTCTTCCCACCAAGGAAAAAACTCCGGCATATCCTCGCTTACTTTAAGCGGGAATTTGGCTGGTCGTTTTTCGAGGAAAGACTCAACGCCCTCTTTTACGTCAGCTGATTTGCCACAATAATAAATCCCACGGGAGTCAACTTTGTGTGCTTCCATAGGATGGTCCGATCCCAACATTTTCCACATCATTTGACGAATCAAGGTCACTGACACTGCAGATGTATTATCGGCTATTTCTCGGGCTATGACTTGTGCTGCTGCCAGCAAATCGTCTGGCTCATGAACACTTCGCACCAATCCGCCTGCCAGGGCTTCATCAGCAGGAAATACTCGACCGCTATAGCACCATTCCAATGCCTGGCTGATGCCAACGACTCGTGGTAAAAAATAACTGGAGCAGGCTTCTGGCACTATGCCACGACGGGAAAACACAAAACCAATCTTGGCCTGAGCAGAGCAAAGCCTGATGTCCATAGGCAATAGCATAGTGGCGCCAATACCAACAGCTGCTCCATTGATAGCGGCAATAATCGGTTTTTTGCATTCGAAAATACGCAGTGTAAGACGACCACCACCATCACGTTGCAAACCGCCCTCTCGATCATCACGCGCGTCAGCGTTAAAGGTATCACCACCGACTGACAAATCAGCACCAGCACAAAAACCTCGACCAGTACCTGTGACGATAATCGCACGCACATTATCGTCAGCATCGGCTTTGTCTAAAGCATCAATGATTTCGGCCAACATCTCACGATTAAAAGCATTGAGTATTTCAGGTCGATTTAACGTTATTGTGAGAACGTTATCTTCAAGGTCGTACAGGATTGTTGAGTAATCCATAAAAGCTCCAATGTATTTAGCTTAAAGAGTATTTCAAAACTTAATGGTGCACCATAGCATTGTCTGGTGCCAAGCATCGCTTATACTAAAAGCACTTTTAATTACAGGTTAGTTACTATGTCTCGATTCTCTGAACATTCTAGCAGTGCTGCCAATCTCCTGACAAAGCACAATCACTCCATTTCAGTTGCAGAATCTTCTACTGGCGGCTTGATTGCAGCAAGCTTGCTGTCAGTACCTGGCGCTTCGCGTTATTTTATAGGCGGCATAATAATTTATACCGCCAGTTCACGTCGAGCATTCCTCGACTTAGATATAAATCGTGTAAAAAAGCTCAAACCTCTAACTGAGGAAATGGCTTTTGAGTTCGCAAAAGCTGCTCGCTCTAAACTAAATACCACTTGGGGAATTGCCGAGCTGGGAGTAGCAGGGCCAGGTAGCACACCCTATATTGACACTACTGGTATTAGCGTGATTGCTTTATCAGGCCCAATCGATGCCTCAGTGACAATTAAAACGGAATTGAATGATCGCGAAAAAAATATGGAACTATTTACTGTTGCCGCCTTACAACTACTTGCTCAAACACTTACCAAGATTTAAATAAATTGACACTTGGACGAAGAGAATACTGATAACTGACTGTATACTTTTAATGAAATAATTTTAATCTATTTAATTATAGATACATTCTAGATTACTCTTCAATAAGCTTGATTTTTTATTGTAACTCTTAGTTTCGATTAGAGCTCAATCGAACATTAAATGCGTAACGGTAAGTATAATTTTCTATGCCGAATCAATCGAATTCAGAAATCGTCGTTCGATAAAGCAATCGATCATAACCTTCATACCCGCCTGTTGCTTTGTGAAGCACGCTGCGATTATCCCAAACTACTAACATGTTTGGCTTCCAGACATGGCGGTAAATAAACTGTGGAGATCCTTGATAGCTATATAGTTCTCTCAAGAGTTCTTTACTCTCTTGCTTTTCAAGTTCTTCGAAACCTTCGATATAGCCTGCCGTGGAATAAATCGCCGCTCTACCCGTTTCGGTATGAGGCCGAATCAATGGATGATTATGGGTGCGTCTTGCTTCGTCTGAAGTGACGATATCCATACTACGGCCAACATTTTGTTTTTTTCGCTCACTGTACAAGCCAGTGGAAGAGTAACCTGAAGCTGCCGAATGAATTGCCGTCAAATTCTCAATCCGATGCTTAAGCCCCGCTGGCAATTCATCATAAGCTTTGTGTTGATTGGCAAACAAGGTATCTCCGCCTTTAGGTGGAATTTTGATGCCGTAAAGGCAAGTACCAATTGGCGGCTTGGGTTGAAAGCTCCAATCTGTATGCCAGTTCTCTGCAAACATTGACGTTTTTTCGTCTGCATCGCGCCTTATGGCAGCAATGTTGTTATGTTCTTTTATGGGGTTAAAAAAGGGATCTTCGCCAAAGTTCCCAAGGTAGAGCGTGAATCGAGCGAGGTCATCAACATCGAGATCTTGGTCAGGAAAAACAAGCACATGGTACTGAAGCCAAGCCTGGCGGATATCGGCAATGAGCCCCGCAGCAAGTTCGTGGCGCAAATCAAGATCTGTGACTCTGGCCCCGCATGGGGCTTCGATTGGTGTTACGTGCATTTATGCAGACCTGCTCAAGTTATAGTCTGTAATTATATTGGCTTGTTCTGCATAAATCTCACAATAAGCCAGACCATCCTCTTGCTCCTATGCTGCTGCAAGGATGCAATGCATATTCCACGATTAGGGATCCAACTAATTAATTTTGCTTATTAGTACTCTTACAACTCAGCCGTGTATTCTCTGACGAAAGGTAATATTTCATCCACGATCGCTTGAAGGCTTGGGGCTATCTTAAACGTCGAGTTTTGAATCAAAGTAGTCGCAGCTCTAGAATTTACCTTAGGGTGCAAAAAGTCGATCTCTTGCCCATGGTGAAGAATAAGCGTGGCCGGCACCTCAAGCGACATTAGCTGTTCATCTGTCATTCCAAGCGTTGTTTTTGCATGAAAAGAAGCCAGGTAGTCTCCGGTCATCTTCATTGTCCCCAAGAAGTCGTCTATGTCTTGTTCCATAAAAATCTTTTGCAGCTCTGGGCTATTCCGCTCCATGTACCCCTTCCACAATGGCGTCTGAGCGACTGCCTCCATCGAGGTCAAACTATGATCTCTCAAATAACTCAAAAAATATTCATCCGCGAGGCGCTGTGCTGCTATCGGCCCACCAGTGAGCGGTGCAATGATAAGCGCATCTACCTGTTCCGGATATCGCTCCGCTAAAATCATATTCGAACGAGAGCCAGAGGACATGCCATAAAATATTGCGGAATCTATATCTAATCGTTGCAGCAGCACATGCAGATCCTCTGCTTCCTCAGCCGACATTGGTTCGGTATTAGCAAAAGAAACTTCTGATCTCCCTAAGTTACGACGGTCCATAATAATGACCTTTAGATCACTGGATGCAGCAGCGAGGTTTTTAGCGAACGCTCCAAAACCTTCGATATCACCCATCCCTCCTGGAGTTACAATCAAGGGAATAGATCCGTTTGGATTATAGATCTCAACGTTTAAGGTCATCTCGCGGTCCGGCCTGAGATCTACTCTAAGATTATCTGTTGGAACACTATCGGAGCCTGGCGCAGGAGTCGCCTTAAACAAAACTTCGATCCAAATATTATTGGCGGCACCCTTAAACAATGTCGCATCAGGATTGTAATTAGGATCAGTGTTAACCCGTGATTCTTGAGCGGCCAGCACATTTGAAGCGCACAAAAAAACAGTAAGCGTCGTAATCAATAACCGATAGTTAAGCATAGATGTAAACATGACCAATCCTAGTGTAATAGTAAAAATGAAGGAGTAATTTCCTGCTCTTTCTAAGCATGAAAAGCCCCAACTAATTGAATTCTAGACTTTTATTGAGTTTTAGTTATTTTCCCAAGCAGCGTAATATAGGACCAATTAGTCCAATTTACAAGCACTCCATTATCTGCTGCGGTACAATAGTTATAGCCGAAAAATTGAGCGTTTCTTTCTATGCTAGGTAGACCCCGAGAATTTGATGAAAACGGTGCCCGCGAGGTTGCGATGCAGCTATTTTGGGCAAAAGGTTATGAAGCGACTTCGCTCAGCAACCTCCTCGCAGCTATGGGTATATCAAAGAGTAGTTTCTATCAAACTTTCGAATCTAAGCACACATTATTTGAACAATGCCTCAATCAATATCGAGACATTATAGTCAGCACCATGAGCAAAGGCTTGGCAAATGCGCCCACCTCAATGGCGTTCATAAGACATGCTTTAGTTGATATTGCAAATGATACAAATGACCCCTTAGGGCGACGTGGTTGCTTAATAATGAACACAGCTTCAGAATTTTCACAGCGTGACTCAAGTATAGCCCGTTGCGTAGAAGCCGGCATTCAAGCAACGAGAGATATTTTTCTGCAGGCTGTCAACGCTGCTCAAGCCGATGGTGACATCAGCTCGAACACAAGGGCTGATATTCTTGCGGATTACATAGTAACTGTAGTTAGCGGACTAAAAAACCAAGTCAAAGCAGGTGCCAGCAGAAAACAGATTATAAATATTGCTGAACTATCAGTAAGCACGCTACAAGAGATGGCTTAACAACCCTACTCGGTCCTAAGGCAGAGAACTAATCTTCTTTAGAATATATCGAAAAAAAGCGACAAGTATAGCGATGTCATTGAGCGCGACTGAGCATGAAAACATTGCTTTCAAGCTTGAATTATTAGAGTCAGAACAATTAGGCCTGCAAGAATATTCAGGACGCTACTTTTGTGCTGAAACCTCTTTATTAAAATCACAATCAAATTATGCAAATTCTAATTAAGGAATTGGTAATACCCTACCCTCATGAACAGTACCCCAGATCTCTATGCTTTCAATAGATTGGGGAGAGACCGTTAACGGGTTTTCAGTCAAAACCGTGAAGTTAGCTAGCTTGCCAGGGACAATAGAGCCCACTTCACTCTCTTTCCTTAAAGAATAAGCAGCATCAATAGTTACCGAACGCAACGCACGTTCCGCGCTAATGCGCTGTGTTGGGCCCACTAGATTTCCGTTAACCGTTATTCGATTTACCGCATTGGACATAAGTCTTAAGGGCTGACCGGAGGCCATCGGTGTATCAGAGTGCAAAGAGAAGGATATGTCAGCTCGTACCAAATCACCTAGCCTTACCATTTCTTGTGCGCGTTCAGGCCCAATTCCCACGTTACTGTACTTGTCGGCGAGGATTATCGGGTAAAAAGGATTCGCGCTCACGATCGCTCCAAGATTTGCCAGTGTGTCAACTTGGTCCGGCCGTGAGAATCCAAAATGAACGATAACTGTGCGGTGGTCTGCTCGAGGATTACGGGCCATATTAGCTTGAAGATTATCAAGAACGAGATCTAGTCCAGCGTCGCCATTCTGGTGTACATGAATTTGGTAACCCGCATCCCAATATATCCGAAAAGCGTTAGCAAAATCCTCTGGATCCATTAACCATTCACCATGATGGCCATCAAGGTAGCCCTCACTCATTTGCATTAACTGACTAAACATTGCGCCATCAGCAAAAAGTTTAACTTGTTTTGGAATAAACTCTGTCATGCCCTGGGCAGTTATGAAAAGCTTTTCTACCTCAGTGATTACCTCAGCTTCTGGCAAATTTGCTACAAAGGATCTTCCGTCTACGATGTAATGCATCCGAAACGGTGTATCCGAATCGCTCAGTACCTGATTTTGCATTTCGATAAAAGCTGCAGAAGCGCTTCCTCCTGGTTCAGCCACCAAAGTACTCCCTGCAGAATGCCAATAGGCCTCCACCTGCTCCAGAGCTGGGATATAACGACTCGGATGGAAAAGATCCGCGAAGACTGCTGGTACTATTAGACTCTGCCCCTGCTCCCAGAAATGTCCTTCTTCGAGATTTGTTTGTGCGCGAACTGATGCTGGCGCATTATCGATTAGGGTTTGATCTATGCCAAAATATTCCAGAGCACGGGTGTTATGAATTTGTTCGTGAATTGAGCGTTGCAGCACCACAATAGGAATTGTGTCGCTAATCTCGTCAAGGTCCGAGCGCGTTAATTCTCCATGAAATAGCTGATGAAACCCCCATGTGTATATCACTTCCGACGGGTCAGTATGTTCAGCAACTATTTTGGTCAAACGCTCCCGATAATTTGCCGCATCCTTGGCGCGCTCTATGGTTCGGTCAGGTAGAACCCAATCCTCGATTGATAGTATCTCGGTTATGAACAAAAGGCTGGCAAGCCATGCATGCTCGTGCTGGTTGATGAGCCCTGGAATTAGCACTAAATCCTCGAACCGGGAGTCTACTGAGTAGGTTTCACCGGATAAAGTCTGTTGAATTTCTTCCAATGATCCTGTCGCAACTATACTGTCCTCTCGCACTGCAACGGCCTGGACGAGGGGTTGAGCCGGGTTAAGAGTAACTACTTCACGAGCCGTATACACTATCGTAGAAGCAGTATCTTGCGCTTGAGACATCATTGAAAAGAAAATGCCTAAAGATGCAAACACGATTATTGCGCAGAACCTGAAATGCAAAACCATTGAAAACTCCAGAAAAAACGAGTCGACACTACGAACTCAATCTAAAAATCCATAATATCCTAAGGGCCTAAGATCTCACCATAACAGAATCAATGCATTCTAACCCTGATAAATTTTCTACTGATACGGATAGTTTTATGATTCCACTCGACACAGCCCGCGCTACTGAAGCAGTCAAGTAGCTAGTAATGTCATGTATAACTCACTTGGTAAAAAATGGTGAAGGAACTGACATGTTAGCTCTCCTCCACCTTTTTTAGTTCAATGATTGATCAATTGTTCTTTTCAATATTAGCCGAGTAATTTCGCAAGAAAATTATATGCTCATCTATTACTTTACTCTGCAATTTTTGACCAAATGCTAGCCTAATATCGCAAAATCAGAGTTCGTGATTGCAGAATTTCGTTTGCCCCAGGATTTGTTGTACTCTGGTTTTCAAAATTCACTCACAAATTATTTAAGAGTACTCAATGACTCTAAAACATTTTACTCAAAATTCTGACCTCAAAATTGTATTGGCAACTTTGAATGCCGAAGGAGCCGTCATTATTGACAACCTGACGTCGCCAGAAAACATGGATCAGATAGCTACTGAATTACATCCATGGTTGGGAAAATCGGTTGAACAAAGCCCGATGAAGAACGATAAGTTTCGGGGGTTTCAAACTCTTAGAACAAGTGGATTAATTGGTAAGTCAAAAGCTTGCGGCAAATTAGCTCTTGACCCAACCGTGGCCAAATTAATGGATGGAATCCTTGGTCCACAATGTGCCGATTACCAATTGTCCTGGACTCAGGCTATTAAAATTGGTCCCGGAGAGGTAGCACAACTGCCCCATCGAGATACCTACATGTACCCCTTCAAACGTCCTGGCCCTGAGTGCTTTGTTAATACTATTTGGGCACAAAGTGATTTCACAAAAGAAAATGGTGCGACGAGGATTTATCTGGGAAGCCACCTTTGGCCTGATAATAGAACACCAACGGAAAGTGACGTCTACGCTTATGCTGAAATGACCAAAGGCTCGGTAATAGTGTTTATGGGATCCGCGTATCATGGCGGTGGTGCTAATCAAACGGATGATGCTTATCGTATAGGAGTGGGCTTAGCCTATACCCTTGGATGGCTGAGACAAGAAGAGAACCAATATTTAGCAGTGCCTCTAGAGAAAGCAAAAACCTTATCGCCAGAGTTACAAAGGCTTATCGGTTACCGCGTGCATGATCGATACATTGGTTGGTTTGAGGGAATGGATGAAGAACTGTTTCGCGTGGTAACACGCAAAAAATATCAGACCGGACTTCAAGGGAATGCAAGCGAAGGGAGAGAAGCTTACAAATAAATATTAGAAAAACTAGAAATAAAAGCGCCAACGACAAAAAAAACAGCGCTGTACTTATTCGATCACTCTTCAGAAGCAGCTTTGCTGGGCCCTTTTATTTCTCAGCTTTTACTTATTAGTAGAAAAACTTATCTTCTTTAGTTTTGCTCAGTAGGGTCTGACCCGTCGATTGGCGCACCAGTGCCAGAAGAGCCAGCGAACAGCCGCCGACCATCAGGAAATGTTACATCTCGACCGTTGGCCTTATTGGTTCCATCGATGGCCCGATAACCCTGGACCACCAGCTCGACCCCAGGAATCACCGAATCTTTTCGCCACCCCCTGCGAACTAAGGCACCTGGCGGTCCTGCTTCGATCATCCAGGTGACCGAGTCACCATTCTCATCAGTGACCGAAAGATGCAGCCAGGCATGGGGGTTAATCCACTCCATTCTGACAACTGTCCCACGAAGATTGATGGGCTGGGTAGAATCAAACTCACCCGAAAAGGCATGATGTGCTTGGATCGTTCCAACAGTGAGCAACAACAAGCTCAGGGCACCGAGAAAACTAAGTATTAAACTTTTACGCATTGGTTTTACCTCATAAAGCCTCTGGTCGTATTTTTATGATTGTCTAACTAACAACTTAATCGTTTGCGGCGGCTTCTGCTTCTCTTGCATCAATCGCTCGAGCAGCACTTAATGTGTTAGTCATGCCATAGTTGCCCTCGTGGCAAGCGTACTCAACCAATTCATACTGACTGTCGTCTTTGACAAAAGTAAACATGCCAGTCCAAGGCTCAGTCCAAACAGCAGGATCATCTACGATGAATTGATATTCCATTGTATTAGGTCCGGTACGAGTAAAGCGTTGAGTGAGCTTCATCTCTTCGCTGGAACCCAGGTATGAAGTGCGACCATTTAAATTTCGCACTTCAACAACTAAGGTGTTGCCTTCCCAGCGACCATGAGAATCCCCTAACCAGGTTTTTAAACCCTCGCCAAAGCCTTCACGCGGCTCAGTAGAGATGATTCTTGTTTCATGAATCATCTCTTTCTGGATCGCCACATTGCCCGGACTCTGAATAATCTGCAGTCCATTGTTATAAATACTTGGCATCATCATCCCTACTGGACCTCGCGTTATGCAGCGCACGTAGGTCCCTAAATCTACTGGGGTTCTTGCCCGTTGCGGCGGAATCCGCGGTGCTCGATTCGCGACCACTTCTTTGTAGGCTGCCGTAGTCTCAGGGAGTTGACCATTGGGTGGATCAATGACCATTGCCACCTGGGTAGATGGCGCCGACTTAACATAGCCAAGGGTGGTATCACGCCATTCGCGGTCGTATCCCCATATGCTATTTAAAGTGCCACGCTCCCGACGGGCTGCGGCTTCTTCTGGCGTTAATTCATCAGTTCCAGCTACATCAATACCCCGTTGCAGCGGAATACCATGGGCAGCATCGGCCGTCCAAATTCCTTGTAAATCAGGCTCACCCCAAGGCGTTTGCGGAGGCACATACAATTCGGCCGATTCGGAGGCATCTGCAATAAATACTTCCTCCTCTACTCCCGCCCAGCCAGGCTCCACAATCGCGATCAAGACACCATCCGGCCCCCTTATGAAAGCTTGCTTCGCAGAAGAACGTGCATTGTCGGGCACGATTGGTTCCTGTTGAAAATCAACAGCTAGCCTATTCATTTGAACAGTCGCCTCATCCAGGTCAGCAACTTCAAATCCTATGTGATCAATTGCTCGACCCTGAGTGATACCAGGGCGACCGTCAGTGTACTCAGTTGCTAATAGCCAAATATCACCAAATTGAACTCCATCAAGCATATTTTTCAGGCTGCCAGCTTCGCCACCGAATACCTGGCTGTACCAATCCAAAGAAGCAACGGGATCAACAGAGTTTAAATGGATGTGATGAAACCCAAGCAAGTCAGCATCTTGTACCAGCTCAATTTTTGTACCCCAAGGGTCGAAGATAAAAGCAATTTTAAAAAGGCCGGGAATATCTCGCACCAAAGACCCATCGTCAAATCGAAGCAGCCTGACTCCCGAGCCCCTTACCCCGACGTTTTCAAGCTCATTCATTTTTGCGTCTAAATCAGTGACAGAAAAACCGATGTGGTCAACGCCTGTGCCCTGACTTCCACCTACGGTTGCCCCCAGAAGAAATTCAATCTCTGTAGTGCCACAACTAACTGCGTTATCACGACCAGCGATAGGTTGGCAGTCCATATGTTCTTCATACCAATTGACTGCTTCGCTGGTATTGGATAAGGCAATAGTAATATGGTTAGGAGTTGCTGCAACTGCAGCTAAGGGTAGCGAAAAAAAAGCAACAAGGGCGAGGAAATTACGTGAGGCAATACCTAGCTTGCCTAGAGTTTCAGTTTTTACGTTGCGACACTTCATGGTGCTAAGCTCCAATAGGTGATTGATTCAGTCTGTGAAAAAGGACTTCACTATTAATGTTATGGTGTGCTGATAAGCTTTTTTATTCTTCCGCTTTTTTCATTAGATGGCCGTAAAGAATTTCTTCAGAAAATTCGACACATTTATATTCAACAACTCTAGCGTTAGTTTCTAGGCGCCGATAAAGCGGCATGCTAATTTGCCAGGAACGGGTAAAGACAGCCGGGTCTTCAATCGTGGCTTCATACATCATTGCATCGGGACTAATTGGGGTATAACGTTCTGTTACTTTTAAAGAACTGCTGGCAAAATTTCCTGCGCGATCAAACCAAGCTTCGCCATTAAAATCCTGCGCATCAACCACCAGAGTATTACCTTCCCAACGACCATGAGAGCGACCCATCCACGTATCCAGCGGTGCCGCTTCCGGAGTTTCTTTATCCATGTGAATAGTACGATTCGCTTCAGCGTACCCGTATACGATCATGATCTTGCCGGTGCCTTGAAGTATCTGAAAAGGATACGGTAGATAAGTGGCCCTAGGCACTCCAGGCAAATAACACTTGGTTTCCGGGTCTGCGCCGGGCCGATTCGCCCAGTTTTCCTGTTTTTGTTCTAACGCCCATTCTTGGTAAGGGATCTCCCCTCCAACTACAACACCTTGTCCTGGTGGTATAGCCCCAATTGCGCCCATCTCAGGCAATCCTGCGCTAGCCTCATGGTCCTGAAGGTCCCAGTGAGCGGTACCAATCGCCTGCCAAATTCCATTGAGATCTGGGCTCCCATCCCAGGATCGTTCTGGTTCGTAATTATTTGAAGATTGTGCAAGAACTGCATTACTAGTGCATATCAGGGCAATCAGCGCCGAAGCAAAGATATTAGTTGCTATTTTGAATCGGGTTACCATTACCGGGCTCCCTGCTAATTCTTATTGTGGATTTGTGATATTTAGGCTATTGATTCTCCCAACAAGCGCACGGCCGGTCAAGGATTACCCATAGAAGGGGGTCTTTTGAACTTAGGGGTAGACTACTATAAGAGAAGTGCCTTTCAGGCACTGAGTTTCCCTATGGCTGGGAAGGAGGGAGACTGAATCATTGGTGCGAGAGCCTAATCATCAAGCATTAAAAGCTATGCAAGTTGATATTCTTTTTCTATTACCGCTAAGTGACTCTCGAAATTTATAATTTCTACCAATCCATTTCATTAACCTTCACTGTTCAAGTTGCAGTTTTTTCCTCTCTACAGGTCTCTAACCAAGTAAACCGCTAAGTTTGCGGCACCTCAGGTCCCGTAGTTTCTCGAGCCCACTCTTTCCTTGGCTAATGAAGGCTCTCTGCTAGCTTTTAAAAACTCCTGCACCGAGAAGTACAAGCCAGTCACCATCAACAGAAAAACAGTGATGGCAATATAAAATAGGATATCGGCACTCATTATTTAGCTCCTTTTATTGCCATGAGTTTGAAGTAGATCCCAAAACACAAAATTGAAGGAACCCATATGGCGGTGAAAAGGCCTTCTTCTTGCTGACCTGCGAACCAAAGGTAGGCTGAAACAATAAACGAAATCGTTACCGCCAAAAGAATAAAAATGTCTGATTGTTTGAACACGTTAAAACTCCTATTTATCTTCGTGATAACCAAAGGCAGCCATTAGGCAGCCAGCAACTGCGATGGCGGCGACCGTTCGAAGCCCGGAATGACCAAAGAACTCAAAATATTCAAGCTCGAACATCCCAACCAACGTGCTTATTAACATTAGAGCCGCCAGGAATAACAGGCTGACCCCAAGGATCGCGAACACCTTTCTGATTCTACTTAACTGACTGACCTCTAAACTAATCATCTCGCTGTGTCTCATTGCGTTTGTAAGTCTTTACGCCCAAATACCTAAATTAGATGACTCCAATGTGAAAAATATAGAAGTTGAAAAGTTGAGCCGATTATTTAGAGAAGGGACTATTTTTTCATCAGTCAAAAACAGACAACCTGACACCTTACCAAGTTACCGTTTTACCTTCCCAATCAAGAAAATTTAGTGCTGGTTCCTCAGGTAGATTTTCGATAAGCGTAATTAGTCGCTCAGCAACAAATTCGGGCTTAAAGAGTTTCCCACTCGGCACAGTTTTTTGAAAAGGCTTTGATAATGGGGTATCGGTAGTACCCGGATGAAAGGCTAAAAATTTTATATTGTCAGAGAAGCGCCGGTACTCAATCGCCGCAGTTTTAAGCAGCATGTTCATTGCAGCCTTTGAAGAACGGTATCCATACCAGCCTCCTCGCTGATTGTCATCAATGCTTCCGACTCGAGCGCTAAAGACGGTCACCACCGATGGTAGGTCCTTTTCTATGATAGGGACTAGGTGCTTTAACCACAAAATAGGTATAAAGGCATTTACATGGAATATTTTATTTAGTGAGGAAACGTTAACCTCCTGCAAGCGCTTTTCGGGACCTATCTCTCCCTCATGCAAGATTCCATTGCAGATAAACACACGATCAAATTTTTCTTCGCTGGAACCAAGGGTGGCGCAAATGCTAGACATTGACTGCTCAGAATAGTCTGACTGGATCCAGCGAATTTGGCTTTCGTGGCCACTAGTGCCCGAGGGCTCCGCTGATCGACTAATAGCCACCACTTTGGTATTTGGGTTCTTCTCCAATAATTTCGACACTAAGGCATCAGCAATCGCACTATTGGCACCAATGACTAGAACTGATGAAAACCTAGCTTCACTCATTGTTGCAAGTGCGAGTCGCTGGAACGCGATATTGAGCACCGCTCACAACGGCGAACACCGGTAAATAAATACGAAAGAGAATAACGATTTCTTGCAAACACCCAATAGGCCATGTTCGCAAACCAGCGGATTACAGGCCATCGCAACACTACTAACCAACGTTTTTTTCCAACAGCGCTCCAAGCTTGGCAGGTTACATCTAATCCAAAAACCAATTGCCCGTCCGAATACTCTGCATGTAATTTTTCGTCTGCAGCTTTTCGATCTATGTGCGGGAAACGGTTAACAAAATCTTCCGCATGTATGTCCTCGAAGCGCAAGCTCCCTTTTATATCTAATGCCTCTAATTGATTCATTTCAGCGACACACAAGGGACAGTAACTATCGAAAAACAGGGTTAGTGGGAAATTAAGATTTTTCATATGTTGAACGCGACCATAAGCACGTGAGTTAACAGTACAATGGTTGTTAACTTACATCGGAGTTTAAAATATGTATGGCTAACATCATCAAACAACAAGCTTGCAAACGAATACTCTAAACTAAGAATTAAGATATAACCCAAACTCAGCGTGGCGATTACAAGGGAATAATTTGAAAGCCCAAGACTAGCCCATCCCAACAAAGCGATAAGATTGCTTGCCACGAGTATAACTCTGCTCGGAATGGAATCCGCTTGATCAAGCACTTGGCCCCAAAGTGAGCCACTTAAAAAAGCTAGAATTATCACACTATATCCCACGAATATTTTTTTTGGATCCATCATTAACGGTAATATGCCAGCCATCATCAGGAATGCGGCTCCAAAAAATGGAAGCAACCCGAAGAATGAGAGGCTCGAAATTAATCGCTGATTAGACAATATTTTTTCCCAATATACGGGAGTTTAATACGCCAGATTTGTTTTTTTGGATTGCCAAGGTTTGTCTCAGGAGAAAAAATAATCCAGTTTGGAGCAGTTCGAATTGCGGGATCGTGACTTAAGCATCGCCGTGCTAGCTATTGTCTAAGTCAACCTATGTCGACATAAAGCAAAGTCTATATTGCTTTTTCCTCATCCTTCGACCGACTTAAATTAGGCAATTACTGGACACACGCGAAAACACATTTTCAAATTGAGCGTTTCAGCTCACTAATTGATTTAGCAAAAGGGTCAGACTTAATTGATCTTGGCAGCGGTCTTTCGGTTCGGAATACTCTGGCCTCGATAAATTGATGTTCTATTTGTAGACAACTACGTTATTAGTTGCCACCAGAGTACTTTTCGGTGTGGAAGCGTACTTCCAGATAAGTTACGACGCCTTCAACCGAAGTGTATTGATGGGGCGTACCTTGGGGGATAACGACCATGTCCCCGACCGCGACCCGCTGCGCGAGACCGCCTTCAATATTAGCCGACCCGCCGTCAGCAGGCCTCACAGAAACGCCACCTGTCACAAGCACGCCTGCACCCTCAGTGATGTAATGGTATTCAGTGGCATCGGGATGAATTATCGCTCCAGCACCTGTCGTTCGACTAATCAAGTTAATGTCAAAGTCATCACCGTTGTCGATACGGCTAACGCCAAAACTGGGCCTGTCTGCCAAGGAATTTGCCAAAGCGCCGGCTGTGTCGTCATTAGCGATATATCTGCCCGGCGGCATTGCTGATTGTGAATAGATAAGTGAGCCAAATCCGAAAAGAATTGACGTAGTTGCTAATACCTTTATCAATATATTTTTCATTATTTCCTCTTTATTATTCTTCAAAACGAGCATGTTTAAATTCTATAGCCAACTAACAAGCATAATAATCAGTAAAATCTAAATATATTTATCCAATCAATCAATTTAATTTCCGCTCTTCCGTTATAGCTTTGATCACTAAGTAAATAACTTAAACGTCCACTAATGCCATCACCAAATAGTGGCGCACAGGGCGCTACCAAAAAGAATTAAAAACTTAGAAGAGTTTGTTTGGAAATGAACCAACACAAAAATACTATTAGGCGGAAGCCAGTAATCCCAATTAGCTAAGAGTAGTGATTGAAGCATATACGAATGAGAAACTTTTAGTAACAATACTCTTGGGAAACATACCGTATACTGAAGCTCTTCGCTACAATCCTTAGCAAAGGTAATCAATTACTCAGAACACCAGGTGCCGATCATGACGTCATGGAAAAAAGTTTCTCTGCTCTTCTCATTTCTCTATCTGCTGCTAATCAGCGCGCAAATTTCACAGGCACAAAATGATGACTTTGTATTCTATTCAGACCTAGCTCGGGACTGGTACCAAGGTGGAGACTATTTCGAATGGACTTCAACGACAGCTGATAATAATGCCGCAAAAGTAAATATTTTCTATAGAACCTGGGGTGATGAATCGAATCCAAAACTCGTGTTGATCCATGGCTTCCCGAATTCCAGTTTCGATTACTACAAGATGATTCCCTTTCTTGAAGACGAATATCATATCGTCGCGCTGGATTTTCCTGGTTCCGGATTCTCAGATAAACCGCTTGATGGCTACAATTACATGCTCGCAGAAAATGCAGAGATCGTGGATCATTTCGTGCGCGAAGTCTTGGAATTCGAAGACTTCGCACTCTTCACCCACGATCGTGGTGTAAGCATCGGCCTGGCTTTCCTCGGTAATTACTTGGATAACCCTAGCCCTGGCTATAAGGTCAATTATCATTTTTTATCAAACAGTGGCATGTATCTCCCACTGGCCAATTTAGTCCCTTTTCAATTGGCTCTGCTCGACGCCGAAGCCGGCGAGCGCATGATAGCAGCGCGTTCGGAACTACCACGAGTCACTGAAGGCGAACCAGAGGCACTAGCCTACTCCGATATCTTTGCCTTCAATGAGGGCAATATTTCCTTACTCTATGTTGGACGCTACTTGTTAGAACGTCAGGCAAATGAAGTGCGCTGGTTGGAAAATTTACCTCGCAGCTCAGTACCCGTGGCTTATCTTTGGGGGCTGGCAGATGGCGTTAATCCAATTCGAATACCAAATTACGTCTGGGACACCTATTTGAACGATCGAGAGGTCGAGAGTAGCTATTGGGTTTTGCCAACAGCAGGCCATTACCCCCAACGCGATAACCCTGAAGAGGTTGCCAAAATAGTTCGCATGGCTTTAACTGATCAAATACCAGATCGCGAAACTGAGAGTACATTTATGAGGAGTTATGGAGCCAGCAGATCAACAGAAGATGCTGTCTTTGTAGGCCACTCCAAAATCGAAGAGCTGGATTTTCCTAGCTCTATTGAATACACTCCCTCAGGGTACCGGCTCATAGATTAGTACCAAAGAAATTAATGAGTAAATACTTTCTAAGAAGTTATGTTAATTGAGATCACAATTGGTACTGGAAACAAAATGAAAGCTCTCCTCCCAATCATTCTATTTTCACTATCTGGTTGTTTTAGTGCCTATGATTATAAAGACTGCGGCGCTCTCTACGAACAGTCTGTGGGCAGTCCCCTAGGTAACAATGGGAATTTTTCTGTTGATAGCTGGGGTGATGCCATGACAGTTATGCGAGGCATTCCACCAGATCGCTTTTTTCAAAACAACGCCTGTGTGCTGCCGGGAAAGGTGGAAGAACAATAATTCCAGATTGTTACTCATGGGTCGAGGCGATCACTAGTAAGGACAATAGAAAAATTCTTAATTACTTAAGGCAGCCATTAGAAATTCTCTAGTTTCTTTAAAAGCTTGTTTCCTAAAAAAAGAAAAGGGACCAAAGCAAAAACCAAATTTTACCCAGACCCAATTCTATTATGATGACTAACCAGCCACACCTGTTTCTTTAACCTGGAAATCGAGATCAAAGTTTTTCAGTGGAAGCTGACGTACACGTATTCCAGTCGCATCAAAAACAGCATTAGCCAGTGCTGGCGCAATGCCAGGTGTTCCAGGTTCACCGGCGCCACCAATATCATGCCCACTATTAATAACGTGAGTTTCGATAACTGGAGCCTCGTTCATTCTTAACGTTTGATAATCATCAAAATTGCTTTGGGCGACGGCACCATTTTCAATCGTGATTTCACCATGCAGTGCTGCTGATAGTCCGTAGATTATGCCAGACTCGACTTGAGCTGCTATTCCATCCGGCGCAACAGCTAAGCCCGGGTCTATTGCGGCGACAACCCGATTTACGAAAACTTCACCATTAATAATCGACACCTCCACAACTTGCGCAACGATCGAGCCGAACGATTCCTGCAGAGAGATTCCCCGACCGCGACCTGCGGGCAGAGGTTTACTCCACTCCGCTTCCTCTGCGGCTTTTGTCAACACAACTAAGTGCCGCGGACTGTCATTAAGTAAGTCAGCACGAAATTCAAAAGAATCTTTACCAGCGGCATTGGCGGCCTCATCAATAAAAGATTCAGTAAAGAAGCCATGCTGTGAATGATCCACACTCCGCCATGCACCAAATGGCACATGCGTAGGACTACTCACAAAACCTATGTCTTGAGCTGGAACAGCATAGGGAATTAAAGGAGCTTCGATTGGCTCATTCTTATTTGTATAAGTGTTCTCCCAAGCAACAAGTTTATTATCGGCATCGAAAGCTGCACGAAAGCGACTCTGCACCGCAGGACGGTAGAAATCCTGGCGTACATCTTCCTCACGTGACCAGATTAACTGCACAGGTCTGCCCATTGCTTGCGCCAGCTGCGCTGCCTGAATTGCGTAGTCAGGTCGTGACTTGCGTCCAAACCCTCCACCCATAGCATGATTATGAAGTATGACATTCTCTTCATCCAAGCCCAGAACATTGGCAACATCACGACGGAATCCCAACGGATTTTGACAACCAACCCAAACTTCGGCGCGACCGTTGCGCACATCTGCAGTCGCGTTTAATGGCTCCATGCAGGTGTGAGCAAGATAAGGGACATGGTAGTCAGCATCGATAACTTTAGCTGCAGTCGAGAATACTGAATCAGCTTCGCCTTCAAGGCGATCTGTCTGACGATCTCTTCTTGAAGAAATATCGCGATCAAATTGGGCGAAGATGTCGTCGCTAGAAACAGATTCGAATCCGGTTTCACTCCACTGGACACTGAGTTCCTGCAGGGCTCGGTTAGCTGTCCAATAACTGTCAGCCACAACTGCCACAGCCTCCCCAGATATGGTGGCTCCTAGCAGGCTATCTACTGAAGATTCAGGAATCACGATGACATCCACAACACCTTCTATTGCTCGGGCTGCACTATCATTAACATTTACGATACTGCCTCCTGAAACCGGCGAGCGAACAACCGAAGCGAAAAGCATACCTGGTAGACGAACATCCAATGCAAACTTTAATGAACCATCCACTTTTGCCGGAATATCTCGTCGCGGCTTATGAGTGCCTACAATTTTGTACTCTGATGGATCTTTAAAAGAAGGTGTTTGTGAAGGAGTCATTTCTGCAATTGTCGACGCAAAACTAGCATACGGCTCTCTTCGGCTAGTTGCCGCATGAAAGAGATGACTATCTTCAGTAACTATTTCATTTACCGGCACGCCCCATGATTTTGCTGCGGCTTGTTGCAACATTTCTCTAGTCGCTGCGCCCGCAATACGCATCGCCATGGCTCCTGTCGTGCGAATACTCATGCTGCCACCGGTGATTTGCATATTGAGCGAATCAGCAACACGCATCATTGCACCATCAACAGTTGGTATTAAAATTTCTGGAAAGTCTATGCCGGCAAGAAGATAACCCCGCCCTGCAGAATAGGTAGAATATTCACCTATGGCAGGCGCTTCTTCCATACGCAATCGATCCCAATCTGCATCCAGTTCTTCTGCAAGCATTTGGCCCAGAGAGGTTTGCACTCCTTGGCCCATTTCAGAATGAGGAATAATTGCAGTGATTACATTCTCGCTGTCGATCTTGACATAGGAGTGAATTAACTGACCGCCCTCGTCCCCTACTTTTCCAGCAAGTTCTTTAACCTGATTGCCGGGTCGCATGGAAATACCAACCACAACTCCACCACCGGCAACTAGACCGGTTGTTATAAATGCACGCCTGGTCCACTTACCCATGATCAACCCCCGCTACGTTGTAAAACAATTTATCTTCTGAGGATGCAGCAACGTCGACTGACTTGATTGCTTTGCGAATACGCCCATACATGCCGCATCGGCATATGTTGCCTTGCATGGCCGCATCAATTTCTGCATCTGTTGGGCTTGGGTTACTGTCGAGTAACGCCGAGGCTGACATCAGTTGCCCAGATTGACAATAGCCACATTGCGGAACCTGATGCTGAATCCAAGCCTGTTGCAACGGATGTAAATCACCTGAATCTGAGCCTAGACCTTCAATTGTTGCCACTTGACTGCCTTCAATACTAGAAATTGGCGTTACACAAGAGCGCACTGCCTGACCATTAACCTGGACAGTACAGGCACCACATTGAGCAATGCCACAACCAAATTTTGTTCCCGTAAGCGCCAATTCTTCACGCAGAACCCATAGCAACGGCTTAGACGGATCCACATCCACCGTTTGCCTGATTCCATTTACCCAGAAAGAAGTACTCATCACATTCTCCAACAATCAATTCAAATCGAATTTTTCAAAGGCTTTTTTAGAAACATCAGTCGTGAGTTGCTAGTCAAAGCGTTTACAGAAAGAATCCCGCTACATAGTTTATAATGGGTCAAATATTATGACATTTTAGGTATATTTTGTCAGAATGTAATGATATACTACGGTACAAAAATTATCCAGAAAAACAATCTACTCGAGACCAAATTTTTAGAAATGCCAACATCTAAACAAACTACTGAGCGAGCAAAAGCTAAAAAAAATATTGTCTTTGAGGCCGCTGCCGAAGTGTTTGCACAGTATGGTTATAAACGCACAACGATGAACGATATTGCTCAAGCTTCCGATATTTCCCGCCCAGCCCTCTATTTGATATTTGATAATAAGGAAAACTTGTTCTATGAGCTGGTAGCCAATCGGCTTGATATCTCAATAGAGAGGGCTATATCTGCCTTATCTCTTGAGGCGACTCTGAATACGCGTTTTATTGATGCATTATTGGCATTTGAAAAAGCTTTCTATGAGCCTGTTGCAAGTTCACCGCACGGAGCAGAGCTTATGGATACTAGTCAAAGCCTTGCAGCAGATGTTCTAACGAAAGGGTTTTCAAAACTTGTTACGGCTTTTTCGAATACTATAAAGGAAGCTGAAAAATGCGGAGAAGCAAATTTTCAGGATACGCCACTGACACCAAAATCATTTGTTGAACTGTTAATCACCGCGCTCGGTGGCATAAAAAAGAAAGCAAAAACAACAACAGAATTCAGAAAGCAAACAACTCAAGTTGCAGAAATATTCTTGGCCACAATAACTGATTAGATTTAAATTAGTCTAATTAGGGGGGCACTTTAATAATCGGTGTTCTTTGTTTTTGACCACTTATCCCAAAGCGAGCCTCTAATTTTAGCTACTTGAACCTGAGTCGCATAAAAAAGTAAAGGTAAGCACGCCGCCCATAAGGCACAGAGGCCAATAGCTGTTATAAAATACGAATGACCAAAACTAACAGCATCTAAACCTGCTCCTGCAAGATAGTTTATCGGAACACCGACCGCTCCAAAGATTGATGCAACTATTTTCCTGCGCCCAAGAAAGCTCAAAGAACTGGTCAGGCTAGATGCAAACGCTATCCATAAGATTAATAACCAAAGAGGAGGCAGAATACTTGCGTTAGCGAACTGATATACGCCTGCCAAAGTGAGAAGCGAGTCAATTGTAATTCCAATGAATGCAGGAATAAAAACTTGCTCTATCCTTATACTGCTATTTACTACCAAGATGGAAATGTAGATGACTACTAATGGAGCTACAAGCCATGTATATTCCTCGCGGCCAATCACACACCCAATCCAAATCAGATTGTTCACCATAAAGTTAAATGGCTTACTTATTAAGAGCCTCTTAATTATGCTCATTGTATGAAAGAACTAAAAACGTGACGATTTACTAAAAAGTAGTTGCTTTGCGCTAATGCGGCGCTCCAGAAAACCTCCTTCACAATAGCCTAAGTAATAGAGCCAAAGATTCTTGAACCTTTGATCGTAGCCCAGTGATTGCAATTCATTTTTATTCTCCAGAAACGCCTTACGCCAATGATCAAGAGTACAAGCATAGTCAAGTCCGATATCTTTTAAATCTCGAGTTACGAATTCAGTCTTTTCAGAAATCAATTCGGATATTAAATTCATAGATGGGAGAAAACCACCTGGAAAGATGTGCTTCTGGATAAAGTCCTCATTTTTTCTATAAGAGTCGAATCGTTGGTCTGCAATGGTAATAGCTTGCAACATAAGCAAACCGTTAGGTTTCATGAGATCATTTAGTTTCTCAAAATATTCAGGTAGAAATTTGCGACCAACCGCCTCTATCATTTCTACAGATACTATTTTGTCGTAATGCCCTTCTAGCAAACGATAATCCTTATTTAGCAATTCAACTCTATCCTCTAAGCCCTCTGCCTGAATCGCTGCTTTAGCAAAACTATATTGTTTTTCAGAGATTGTGGTAGTGGTGACCCTGCAGCCGTAGTTTTTTGCTGCAAAGATCGCCAATCCACCCCAACCTGAGCCAACCTCTAGCAAGTGATCTTCGGCTGTAAGTTCAAGTTTTTCGCAAAGGCGCACTAACTTGTTAACTTGGGCTTGTGCCAAGCCTTCAGTCGGGCTTTGAAAAATGGCCGAAGAGTACTGCATTCGCTCATCTAGGAAAGACTGGTACAGAACATTTCCTAAATCATAGTGTGCGAGAATATTTTTTTTAGCCTGGCTCGTAGTATTGTTGCGCCGCAATAAACGCAGGTAGCTAAAAGGCTTTAAAAGCCAACCAAATTTCTTATCCCATCGATCCATCATTTCGAGGTTGCGTGAAAAAAACCGAGTCACTTGCGTGATATCAGGTGAAGTCCACCAACCATCCACAAAAGCCTCACCGGCGGCGGTATTACCCCCCAGCAGAGCCCTTGCATAACTTCTAGAATCAAGGACATCAACTTCTGCTTTTAAGCAGTCATTTTTATCTCCTACTTCTGCAATCACACTACCATTTTCTTTCAACAGAAAATGGCCATGCTGCGCACCAAGAAGTATTCCCACAAACATCCTGCGTAGAAAGTGGCCTGATTTTTCAGGCTTTCCTTTGAGATCTTTCGCCCTGCTCAAGCTAATTGTCCATTGTTTTTGATTCATACAATGTCCTCCTTAATTTTCCCCATTTTTTTGTTTGGATGCTTATGCAGAGGCACTCCCTTTATAAATAATTTCACGGCTTGCCAATAAATTCTAGTCAGTATGCTGAACGTTTGAATTGGCGTTCTAAGTAATACGTGCATCAAATGTTTTTGGTTTAATGTCACTCGACTAAGGCTTAGCGTTGCCTCAAAAATTTTATCCTGGCTTTCGGCTTTACCTAATATATCGATGTGCACCAAACACCGCTCATGATCTGGTGAGGGGGGAACGATACGCCATTTGTAGTCTTGTCCCATCGGGATGAATGGAGACACATGAAATTCCTTTGCATGCTGCTGGGTCTGCTTCAAGTCAACTAGATAGTAGTGCTTCTCATTCCAAGGGGTATTACTAACTTCAGCCAGCATGTATGTAAATTCTTTATCTTGCTTTAAGTAGTAGAGATTTAAAGGGCTAAAGTACAGTCCGAAGTAACGCAAGTGTCCAAGGAAATAAACGTCTCCATTTACTTCTTTCGCTTTTATGCCGAGTTTCTCTGCAATCTTAGATTTAACAGCCTGGCTGAAATCTTCACTCTTGCCTCCAACATAATCTCTCTTACTAAACCGCGCCCATCGCAATGCGTTGGTGCCAAATTGCCAGAACATTTGCATTACACGAGGAATCTCATCGGCTTTTAGCAGCAACATGAATATTGGATAGTTGAATTCGTGTTTTAGTGGCGTGAAACGACGATGCCGTACTACGCCTTTATAGATCGCACTTTCGAAACTAGCCGGAGTTCGTGATTCAACTTTCACAGAATTCTATAGCCCTAACCCAAATCGTTTGCACACATCCAGAGCACTTCGCACGCCGTCTTCATGAAAACCGCTATACCAATAGGCGCCGCAATAATGAATCCGATCGGTGCCACAAATTTCATGCCTGCGATGCTGCGCTTCCATGGATAGTTTAGAAAATACAGGATGATCATAACTGAATTCTTGGAGAATTTTCTGTGGGTTAATCTTGTGCCTTGCATTCAATGAAACCAAGAAGGACCTGTGACTGTTAATTCCCTGCAATATATTCATACAGTAGGTCACGAGTGGCGGCTCTTTGGACTCGTGCTCCCCTGCTAGAAAATTCCAACTTGCCCAAGACAACGATTTACGAGGCATAATTTTCTCATCACTGTGGAGTATCACGTCATTCTTCTGATACTTCATTGCCCCAAGGATTGCCTTTTCACTATCAGTTGGCTGCTGTAATAAACTGAGCGCCTGATCACTGTGACAAGCCATTATAACTTCATCAAATTCTTCCATTCCTTTCCTAGTTTTCAACTGAATTTTTGTTTCAGTGCGCCTAACCGATTGAACAGGAGTTTTTAACTTAATCTGCATAGAAAAATCAGTGGTCATAGGTTTTACATAACTACTTGAACCGTTTTTAAGGACATACCATTGCGGCCGATTCTTGATATCTAGCAAACCGTGGTTAAGGAAAAAATTCAGGAAAAAACTAAGAGGAAAATTTCCAGCTTGATCGACACTACACGACCAGATAGCCGCCACCATTGGAAGCAGATAGTTGTCTTTGAATACATCACTGAAATTATGTTCAGCCACAAAGTCATCCAATGTGGTATCACCAATTAGTCCGCCTTCGATCGCGAGTTTACTGACTTTGTTGAATCTGAGTATTTGGCTGACAAGGCTATAAAAAGAAGGGCGAAGAAAATTTTTGCGTTGTGAAAATAAAGTATTGAGATTGTGGCCATTGTACTCTAGACCGAGTGCGCTGTTTCGCACGCTAAAACTCATTTCAGTCGGCTGAATGTCTACATTTAGCTTTTGCATCAGTTTTAGAAAGTTCGGATAGTTCCGATCGTTACAAACGATAAATCCTGTGTCCACTTGAAAGTTCTTATCGTCCAACGTCACCGGAACGGTGTGAGTATGACCACCGACGTAGTCATTGCCTTCAAAAATAGTCACATCGTGCTTTTTATTTATTAAATAGGCCGCTGTTAGGCCGGAAATCCCACTTCCGACAATTGCAATCTTCATGGCGCCCATCGCTACCTACCCCGAATTCAGTGTTGGGCCGGAAGATCGAAATAGCTTCTCAATCAATAATTTTTGTACGCCAAAAGGACACAAACGAATGGCTTTCAGAATCCATGTAAAAGAAATCGGAAAATGAATTTCAGATTTTTTCTTGCTTAGTCCAAAACGAATTTTTTTTGACGCAAATTCGACCGACACACTCATCGGCATAGGAAAGTTATTAAGTGCAGTCAATGGAGTCTCGACGAACCCGGGCGCAATGTGACTGACATGGATACCGCTAGGTTTTAAACTTATTGAAAGAGTCTTAGACAAATATTCAATAGCCGCTTTTGAGGCTCCATAAGCTTCGGCTCGCGGCAGAGGTAGATAACAGGAGCTACTGCCCATGATAGCCAAAGACCCGCCTGGCTTAAGTTTAGGGATTAGAAATTCGAGACAGTTTGCGGTTCCGATCAAATTAGTCTTGACCACCCGTTCATATAATTCAGAATCAAAGTTTGCGGCATTAATGTACTCACAAGTGCCGGCATTTAATATGACCAAATCTAGAGCTGGCAACTCTTCCAATCGCTCGGAACAATCAATTCGATCTGCAGTGTCGAAGCAGAGAATTTGGGCAAAATCAGGGAAGTCGTGGATCAGGCTTTTTAGAGAAACTGTATTTCTGCCACAACAGTAGACGATATTTGACCCGGCAAGGTAATCTCGAGCTAGTTGCATACCAATACCGGAACTGCTCCCGGTAATTAGAATGTTCATCGCCCTAACCGTTGCCTAATTTTTTTGATAAAGAGTCCAAGAGCTGGCACTTGCTCGTATACCATTGCTCCCAAGTCGTAATAGTCTCGGTGATAATAAATTCGGCCATGCCGAGTCCTAAGCAGGCTGCAGCCTTCTACCCGAATTGTCGCCCCGTTTCTTAATTTCGGATGTGCAACAAACATAGTCCAGGACATAAAGATATCTGTTTCGTTGATTAACACCTGATGAAATTTGAAACTGCAGCTTTGCAGGTTTTCAAATAGAGAGGCAAAGTGGTTCATCAAGGGCTTAAGCCCCTGGAGTGCTCTCGCAGGATCCTCGAAGTGCACATCTTCGGTATAGAGGGACTCAAGTTCAGGGATATCATCGCTTCCCAACGACTGGTAAGCGATCTTAACTCGGTCGGCTATATACTCTGCACTAGACAGCTCGGACGCCGATCTTAATATTCGATTCGCTTTCATTACACTGTCGTCTTCTCTAAATTGGTATATATGCATTACGGCTTTTGTTAAAGTTTGGATCACAAAGAGAACTTTTTTTACTAATTTGTGATCCAACACCCGAATACTCGCGTTATAAGGGTATGAACAGTGCGGTCCTCAGAACAGAATATTCGACCCTACGGCCTATGCCCGACACAGATCATCCCGCAGTAGATTCTTCGAATGCCCGCTCATTAGCGCCTGTGGATCCCGACAGCGATGAATATTTGCTGGTCGAAACAGGTAACTCTCAGAGCTCAAAAGCCTTTAATCGCTTGTTTCAGCGCTACTCCAGCAAAATTTACGCGATGGGTATGAAGCTAACTCGAAACGAGCAACTTTCAAAAGATCTGGTTCAAGAGGCAATGCTCAACGTTTGGCGAAAAGCCCGATTATACGATCTCGACCGGGGAACTGCGCAAAGCTGGATCTTTACAATTGCGAGAAACCGCTGCTTCGATATGCTTAGGAAGCTTAAACGCCAACCGAACTGTGTGACTGCCGATGATATCTGGCCTCAGGACAATGGCTCCGAATCCGCGCTTCTGCCGGAGGGAGCCCTCCATGGGGAGCAAGGAAGTTTGGTGGCGGAGGCGTCGATCATTGCGAGCTACTGCAAGCAACTGCCAGAGCCTCAACAGGCGGTCATTGAGCAAGTTTATATCCTCGATCGCACTCATGATGAGGCGGCGGAAATTTTGAAAATACCCTTAGGAACTCTCAAATCGCGATTGCGATTGGGCGTTGCCAAGCTTAGACAACTGATTGGGATTGATCTATGAATAACGATCTAGACTGTCATCCTGCGACAGAAATGATTAACAAATATGTACAAGGAAGTCTTCCGACTGGATGGAACGTCGTGTTGTCAGCTCACTTGGAGCTATGCCAAAAATGCAGGCAAGAATACGGCGACTTGGAATCGGCCGAAGTGCTTTCTTGGTCCGAAGGCCCTGTAGAGGAAGTCGCAAATGACTTCTCCGATCTGGTAGCCAATATAATTCAACACCCGCAGCAGTCTGCAGCAGACATTCCACTGTCCCAGGAGTCTTCGATAACCGAGATTCATATGCTGGATCACAGTTTTACGCTGCCTCGAGTTCTCGCTAAAGCAGCTAATGATGGTTTAGAGTGGAAGAAGTTGGCTGGTGGCATTAATCAGGCCAAGGTAAATATAGATACTGAAACACAATGTGAGTTTATCTATATGAGCCCTGGCAGTCAGACGCCAATGCACAGACACCAAGGGAATGAAATAACACTCGTACTCGATGGGTCTTTCAGTGACTCTTCAGGAACATATGAAGCTGCTGATTTTATTATTAGAAACAACAACGATGAGCATCAGCCAGTGAGTGAGGAGGGTTGCCTCTGCTTCGCGGTGCTTGATAGTCCGCTAACATTTACTCAGGGTCTGGCACGGCTTTTCAATCCTATTAACCGATTCAAATTTCGTAAAACTATCGCGCGTCAGTCTTAAGAACCTTACTTCAACCACTAAAGGAATGTCAGCACTCTGCAAAGAGTGCTGATTACTGACTTCTGGCCCCATCAGAAATCAAACCCCCTCTATAAATTACTACCTTAATTAAAATCACTATTCTGTATTGATCCAACTTCAATACTGTCGCGTATTAAACTGTATATTCAGAAATAGAACTTGGAGTTAAAAATGAACCTCACTTTTAATTTGCAGCGCAAACTCATACTCTCTTTTATGGTTATTCTTATCGCGACTAGTGCGCACGCAATCGAGACCCCGCAATACACTGTCATTTACGAAGATGAAACTGTGGAATACAGGCACTATGAGCCTTATATCGTCGCGGAAACTTTTGTCGATAAGTCAGTCAAATACAAGAAAGCATCTAACGAAGGATTCATGAGATTGTTCCGCTACATTACTGGCAACAATAATGCCCAAGCAGATATAGATATGACAGCGCCCGTTCAGCTAGTTGCAGCCAGTGAAGAAATTGCTATGACCGCACCAGTTCAGAGAGTTGAAACTGACGATAGTTGGCGGATCTCATTCATGCTACCCAGCAAGTATTCGATGGAAACTGCTCCGACGCCTGGTGATGAGCGCATTAGCCTTAGGCTAGTAAGCGGTCAACTAATGGCCGTAGTTCGCTACTCTGGAAGGTGGACTGAGCGCAACTATGACAAGCACAAGAAGCGTTTGTCGGAAAGCCTTGAAGCCGCTTCTATCGAGACAATCGGCGCGTTTGAGTCGGCCGCATACGATGCACCATATGTATTACCATTCCTGAGAAGAAATGAAGTAATGATAGAAGTTAAATCAGCCCCAGTAACTCAGCTGACTGCAGCCACTGGATCTTGAGCAAAAACATTCGATGGTGGAATATAAATTGCAGTGACAGGTTGAGGAAGAATGTCAAAAATCAAGATAGGTATTAGCAGTTGTCTTTTAGGGGAGGCAGTACGTTTCAACGGCGGACACAAACACTCATCTGTCTGCACCAAAGAATTAGCTAAGTACTTTCAGTTTAAATCTGTCTGTCCCGAAATGGGCATTGGATTGGGTGTACCTAGAAGGCCAATTAGGCTAGTCGGTGAGACACAAAACCCTCGAGCGGTAGGAGTGGATGATTCAAGTATCGACGTTACTGACAAACTAACAGCTTTTGCGAAAAAAACTATCCCTCAATTAAGAGATATTTCTGGCTATATCTTTATTAAAGGATCCCCTAGCTGTGGCGTATTTCGAGTCAAAGTCTACAGAGAAAACGGGATGCCAAACGAAAAGCCAGGTTCTGGTATTTTTGCAAAAGCAATAATGGAAAATTTTCCTTTACTCCCGGTTGAGGAAGCCGGTCGTCTTAGCGACCCGGTACTCAAAGAAAATTTTATCAATAGAGTGTTCGCCTATAAGGCCTGGCAGCAGTTAATTCAAGGTGGCTTTAAAATTAGTGATCTAACAGGTTTTCATAGCCGCTATAAGTACACTTTAATGTCGCATAATGCTGAAGCATGCTTGAAGCTTGGCCGCATGCTCGCTAACCCTGGAACGATTGCTATTGAAGAGCTCGCTCAGAACTACATTGAGATGTTCATGCAAACTCTAAGCCGCCAGGCAACCAGGAAGACGAACACAAACGTTTTAATGCACATGCAAGGTTATTTAAAGGACAAACTCGATCGCAAACAGACGGAGTCTTTATGCGAAGTGATTGAACAATATCGAGTTGGCATCTTACCAATTATCGTCCCTATTTCATTGTTGAAGGGCTTCTTTCATAGTCATCCGAATAAATATATGCAGGAACAAGCGTTTCTTCAACCCTATCCTGAAGACCTAAGTCTTCGAAATCGCATCTAGACACACAGCTATTGCAACCACGGTGAATCTATAGCATGCATAACCAATTATGCTGGTTCAGAAACGACTTGCGCGTTCGGGATAACCCAGCATTATCTAGCGCGTTAGAAGCAGGTCCTACTTATGCAATTTACATTGCGACTCCAGACCAGTGGCAATTGCATGATGATGCTCCTATCAAGATAGACTTCTGGCGCCGAAATCTAATTGAGCTAAAGAGCGAATTGCGAAAACTAGATGTAGACCTACTTGTTTTTAAAGTAGCTAGTTATAAGCAAATACCTGAGCTTATTAAGACGGTGCTGCAACACCTTAGCATTGCACAACTTCACTATAATCGAGAATATCCACTAAATGAAAGAAGGCGCGACCAACTAGTTGATTCAGAATGTTCAAAGCTGAAGGTATCAATTTCAAGTTTTGACGATCTACTCCTCGGTCCCCCCCAATTCGTTCTGAACAAATCGGGTTCACCTTTCAAAGTTTTTACGCCTTTTGCCCGAAAGGCACTTGTTGAAATCCAGAATAGTTCTAATCTCCTTAACACGCCTATTAAAATAGAAAAAAATCGAGAGCTGCCACCAATACCCAGCCGTCTCGAGGATCAAGTCGAGATAACTAGCATTAATTGGCCAGAAGCTAAATCCCAATGGGAACTGCATTGGCCAGCAGGCGAATCTACTGCATGCGATCAACTTGACGCATTCGCACAAAATCAAATCTCTGCTTACAAAGAACAACGCGACAAACCATCCGTTAATGCAACGAGTCAGTTATCAGCTTATCTTACCGCTGGAGTAATTTCTGTGGCTGATTGCTGGAGGGCAGCGCAAAAATACTTTGATAACACGGGCGTCGAGACATGGCAGAACGAACTGCTTTGGAGAGAGTTTTATAGATATACGGTGAATCATTTCCCTCATGTTTGCATGCATAAATCCTATCGAGAAAATACCGATCATATCCCTTGGCGTCATAACAAAGAGGAATTTGAGAAGTGGTGTCAAGGCCAGACTGGATACCCATTGGTCGATGCGGGCATGCGCCAATTACTGTCCAGAGGTTGGATGCATAACCGGGTCCGCATGGTCACTGCCATGTTCTTGAGCAAGCACCTTTTAATAGATTGGCGCTGGGGAGAACGTTGGTTTATGCAAAATCTAATAGACGGGGATTTCGCATCCAACAATGGCGGTTGGCAATGGAGCGCATCTACAGGAGTGGATGCAGCACCCTATTTTCGAATATTTAATCCGGTAACCCAATCAAAGCGATTCGACGCAGCAGGGAACTATATCAGGAGCTATATACCTGAATTAGCCCAACTGAGCGATAGCTCTATACACGAGCCTGGGAATAGGCGCCCGACTAATTATCCATCCCCGCTAGTAAATCACAAGTTTGGCCGGGCAAGAGCACTCAACGCTTTTAGGGGCAGCAACAGCTGAAATACCGCAAAAGCCTGCCACAAATAACTTCCTCGAACCAGATTAGGGTCGATCTAACTCCACTGTGTGATAAGGCTGCAAAGTATCAATAGCATCCAACGGCTGGCTATTCACATCCCATTTAAAAAGCTTGGCCACGATTTTATCCTGCTCAAAATCTACAATAGTAAAGCCATGCTCTTCAAACGGCGGGACTTGTTCTTGAAAATTTAAATACTGTGATGGGGCCGCACGTACACCGCGAACAACTGATGGGAATCCCTGAGTTGATGTGCCTACAGGACCACAAAGAATATTTGTGATTGGATTGTCATCGAAATTTCGATAACCAGCGGCATGCATTGTACCTACGCCAGTCGCATGAAGGTCGCCAGCTATCACTAGTGGGTTTCGGTGTTTCATATCCGCCAGTGACTGCATGATTCTATCGTGCTGATCCAACCAACCCTGCCGCCAATGAGGCTTGGGTATTTGAGTAGTCAATTGACCTGTCTCTGGATGCAATACATCTGGGTACCACTCCCCCCATTTCCCTGCTGTCCAACCAGGGGGATTGGAGGGCACATGAACGAGGTGGCGAGTATCTGATGAAGCTGTCCTGTGAGCTAGCCAGTTTTCAACATTACTATCAAGAAAAACTGAATTAAGTTCACCAACATTTAATGTGCGACGCACATCATAGAGTAGTACTTCTAATAACTGACCGTAACGTAATGTGCCAAAGCTCTCGGAAAGTTCTCCGCGAGCAGAGCTGGTGGAATACGGCAAACCAGACGATCGCGTGACATCAGGAAGAAACTCAGGGTAATAAAGTTGCTGGGTGGTGCGAGCCAATTGTAATTGGAACCATGGAACCGGATAGGTAAGTGGTGAATCATTTTCCCAGTGATCATGGTCATCCTGAAGAAAATATACAGGTGTAGATCTAAAGGCAGTGCCATAAAGTGGAATGATCTGAGGTCCAGCCGCCAGCTTCATGGCCTCTTCGTTGCTTCCTCCCATTACTCGAGCCGCAAAATCAAAGTTTGATTGCTGACCCTGGGGACTTAATTCTCCAGCTTGCTCGCCCTGCCAAGTGTGAAGATCCCAGTATATGTGATCACCATTGGCTACGGCTGCTTGTGGGGCAAAGGATAAGCCTCTTCTCAGGAGCCTTTGGCGTATAGCGATTGGTAGGTTGCCGCGCCGATCTCCAATTCCGAAGTACTCACCTTCTCGCCCCCCGGCACAGGAATAAAATAAAACCCTGACCCGTTCGGGATTTTGCTGCGGTGACGGGAAAGTTGATAAGGGCCATGACTCGCAGAGTGAGTTACCGTCACTGTCCTGCAGAGACAATTCATACTCTGTATCAGGCTGCAACTCGGTCGCATAAAACTGCCAAAACTCGCCAGCTGTATCGTTCAAAAACCCTTCGACTAGTTTGTTGTTACTGCCATTTTGAATCTGCAATTGAGGCGTTTGACCGAGTGCTCTATTAAATGAAGCCTTTATCAAAATTCTTGATTCATTGACTGCTGGCAATAAGTGCCTGACGATTCCGGAATCCCAATCTTCTTCAAATGGATTTAGATCCTGTTGTGCGGCGAGCTTTTGCCAAGGCCAGGCAGACATCCAAGCACCAGCCATTCCGCCAGCACTAGCGCGCAGAAATTCCCGCCGTTTCACGCGGGGTAAGTACAAATCTTGTTTAGTCTGATTTTTATCCTTTCTTTTAGTCATGAATTACCTAAACTTTCCAAATGGTAAACTTTGAAGCAGCAATATAAATTAATTTTGAGTCAAGCTTATAAATATAGTACTTATTCTATCCATCCTTCTTATTTAAATGCTATTCGATAAAAGCGTTATTCCGCTGGCTTGAAGGCCAGTAATACATTGCCGGGCACTTGACGGAACTGACCATATCCGGAACCAACAAACACCATGCCCGATCCTGCGGCAATAGAATGACTGTCAATCGAGCCTCCATAACCTTCAACGCCATTAACAGTTTCATAATCCTTCACTGTGTCAAATTGGAAAATCAGTTCGCCTGAACCCGAGTTGAATACGAACAATCGTCCATCGAGCCCGCCAGTGATGACTGCTCCATCCACAGATAGTGGCGTGGCAGAGAAACCATAGAGCGATTCGCAACGTCTAAGCCGTTCGCTGCGCTGGTCATTGCATTCAGGCTGGGCTTCGTAGAACCAGCTTGGCTCTCCTGTACCAACAAAATAACTATAGAGCCCCGGGCGGCTATTTCCATTCATACCCCCAGGATCGTTGATAGTCATAAAAGCGCGCTCAGAATCCATGGCGATACCCCAGTGATTGCCGCCCAACGCTGTTCCTTCTCCGACGCGTTGATTCCAGACCAGCGCACCTGTCTCGGGGTTCAACGCCCAAAGATCACCAGATTTCTGACCAGCAATAAGCAACTCCCCCTCATCTGTTCCTACTAAAATAGCAGGTCCGCCAAAATCGAAATCCACAGAGTTAGTGTCCTCTAGAATGATGCAGTTTGGACCACGAGCGCTGCAGCCGAAATTCCACATATCATTCTCGAGCGCCTGAAAAACCCAGTTTGCCTCGCCTGTCTCAATATCCAGGGCAATAATTGCATCACTAGTATTGGTGGTAGGATGCGAAGTATTTTCACCGGTTGTGACATAAACCTGAGCACGCTTTGCATCAATGGTAGGTGTAGTCCAGATGGGTGCGCCTGAGGGGCCACGTTGTTTGACGCCAGTGGAGCTGAGCTGTCCAGTGTATTCAGCGGCTGGCATAGTGTGGTATTCCCATAGCTTTTCACCCGTGTGTACATTCAGTGCAGTGACAGCGCCGTGATTCTCACAGCATTCATAGTTTGGATTGCCCCCAGTAATAACACCAGAACCAGAAACTGGTACGATAATTTTATCTTCGTGAATAACAGGTGTGCCAGTCAGCATTCCCTGATTATTCGAAGCTTGTCCACTCGCGATCCAAATCAGCTCGCCAGTTTTTGCATCAACGGTATGAACCATGCCTCCTGAATCGGTAAACACCAGCATCCGCAAGTCATCGATTTCTGAATAGGCCAAAGAAGAGCGGAGGCGCGAGTCTGCTTCATAGACCCATTTAGCACACCCATTGTTGGTATCCAGTGCAAAGACCCGGCCTGAATCAGTAGCAGAATAAAAAATAGTTGAGCCAATAATCACCGGAGCGGCGCGTAAACCCGAGGTGTCAGGGAAAGCGACCACCCAAGCCAATTCCAAATTAGATAAATCGGCCGTAGAAAGGCCTGCCTGTGCTGCGTCTAGATGGCGCGGGTTATTTCCATCAGATTGAGTAAAAGTGAAGGAAGGTGCCTGATCAAGGTTTATCACACGATTATCTACCGCACACATAGTGTCAGCCACCCAGTCATCAATCTCGCCGTGCGCGGTCTGTTCCTGAGCCAAGTTTGGCTGAGTAGCGGCAAGTGCAATAGTAAGTAGCGCGGCTATGGAAAAATAAGGTTTAAGATTTGATTGAAGATGAAAGTAAAAAAACATAAGTAGTGCCCATTCGGTAAATGTTAACTGTTAATTCCTATGCTGCGAGAATCCACATTTGAGTAGCCACCTCATTCGGATGCTAATACAGAACATCAAAAATACAATAATTATTCACATTGTGCGAATCCAGCTTTGAATCAAATTAACAAGGAACTTTAATAACTCATTTTGCATTAAATATCAGGTCTATTTTTGTTTGTGGATTACATAGGCCTTCAATTCTTATCCCTTTTAAGCGCTGACTTGTCGATTATACGTGTAGGGCAACTACTGATGATTGATTTAATGTTAGGCTCAAAAATGCATAAAAACTTCTGATTCTATTTAGAGGACACATAAATCATGGAAATTATGAGAAAAATTTTAGCAATAACTTTAATTGGTGTTTTTTTGCAAACCTCTATGGCGCAGAATCAAGAAGCAACTGAAGCCCTCCAAGAAATTGCAAGTATCGTAATTTCAATAAATCATTTCCCATCTGATGAAAATAAAACTGTATTGGAAAGAATTTCTGGCAACAACAACCTACCGCAGGGTATACGTCTTATTGCAAGCTCTGTATCTGATATACAGCACTCTCCGAATGAGCAGGGCAAGCAAGTAATGTCTCAGATTCAAGCAGCTGCTGGAGCTCCAGAGGCTATAAAGTCACTAGCGGCAATTATTGCAAACTTCAACCACACAGCAAGCGATGAAGAGAAAGCGTCACTTGCACTGTTATTTCAATTACCGTAATTAGCTTCATAGATAAGTTCTTAGTTGATAACTTACTTTAATTAGCGTGGCTATTAAAAAGCTCCGAAATCAATAGCGAAGGGTTTCTTTTTTAGAAACGTTGGTAAGCAAAATTATGACCCGTATCAGTTCTAATTTTATGCAAAAGCTATTATTTGTATGTGTAACCCTAGTACTACTTTCGGTTTCACTACTTGGTTCTCTTGCAATAAAAGCACAGTTTTCTGACGGGCCGTCTGTGCTATTCAGCGGCGGCCCGCTCATTGCAGGCGAATGGTGATTGGACAGGAGCCAGACTGGAGTTTCGTTCGCAATATTAGAACCTTCGAGCTACAACTCATAAACCCAGCCAACTCAAGAACGCTTTGGATTGTAGAACATGATGGCAAACTCTATTTAAATTCTAATTAGATGGGTGGTTTACGACAACGTCTATGGAAGAGGTGGCCAGAACAAGCAGAACGAGATGGTCGCGCGATAATGCGTATTGAAGGCAAACGCTACCAACGTAATTTGGTGAGAATAAAGACAGGCCCCATTGTTGGGCATATCACCCAGGAATTTACCGAAAAGTACCCAATTGAGATGACAGCTGCCGAAGTTGAGGCGGAAGAGCTTTGGCTTTTCGAACTGGCACCGCGGAACCCGAAAACTCATGGAGGCTTAAGATGAAGTCTTCCTACAAGAAATTAGGGATTTTCTTAATTGTGCTTATGCTTATTATTATTGTTCCAGGAATTGGAAATATCATTGAGCGTTTGCTATTACTATTTCTCGCTTCGCTAGGATAGTCTGACACTTATTGTTAAAGGCGATTTATTTTTCTGGCATCTTTTAAATGGCTTTCATTTTTCGCTGATAGCTTTTTAACCATGAGAACCATCCAAAGAAGATAATGACTATATACACAGCAAACAGTATTGCGGTGAAATAAAGCTCACGATCGAGATAGAGATAAATTGAAACTAAATCAATTGCCAGCCAATAGATCCAATTCTCTAATATCTTGCGCGCCACCATGAAGGTAGTAACAACACTTCCCCAAGTCGTCAGGGAATCCATATAAGGTAATTGAGCGTCTGTCCCTGAATGCAGAAGATGTCCTGATATAAAGGTAAAAAAAACAATAAGAGCTAAGGCTCCTGCATGTTGTTGCATACTCCACATAGAGATCGGCAAGGTCGTCGAGCTGTCACTAGGAAGTTTCCACTGATACCAGCCGAAAACTGCCATAACAAGATAGTAAACTTGTAAACCAGACTCCATGTATAGTTTAGCGCCCCAAAAAATATACAAGAAAATGAGTGCAGAAATACCTGCCGCAAGCCAGCAAAGGATATTTGTTTTGACTGCAAGAAGCAGGTAGACAATTGCAAATATTACCGCGGTCAATTCCAACAAAGAATTCTGTAGGAATTGTTCACTGACGGTGTTAAAAAGTTCAATCACTAGACAGACCCCGAAGATCGCCTCCCAAAAATTTGACAACCAAAATACTCTTCTCGTACTGCTCCCAGCTTAGCCTAATTTCAATCTTCAAAAGCTCCATTATCTGCTCATAGTCACCAAGCAGCTGTGTCGAAAAATCATTGCGTACTACCGCGATCGCAGGGTATTGCTGAACTCTCTCGATAAATTCATTGATGGCAGGAATATGCTCGTCTGCCAAGGGATAAAGGCTAATATCAACTGACGCTTCCATAGCTATCGACCTTCTAGCTGTTGTGTTCATAACTGTACTTCATAGGTAACACCGATTATTCGAGGTTCACCGAATTGAAGATAAGGTTCAGGCGCGTAGCCTTTTCTTGGGTCATTGCCGAACTCCCCAAAAAAGAACCCTCTAACAGCATAATCTTGATCAGCAAGATTACGACCCCAAAGGCTTAGGCTCCATCGTTCGGTAGAATAACGGACCCTCATATTCAATAATTCATAAGGATCGCTTTGCACGTGATGGCTATCGGAAAAATAAAAATCGTCTTTAGCATCAAGGGTGACTGCGATAGACCAGGCGCCCACATTGTAGTCAATGGCCAGATGCGCCATATAGCCTGGGGCATGGGCTTGATCACGCCCTGATAAATCCTGATTTTTCGAATTCAGGAAAGAGTCGAACGTTGCATCCAGCAACCCTAAACTGGCTGTGAGGCCCAGTCGCTCGGAGGGATACCAAACTGCTTCAAACTCCGCACCATTATTCGTTCCTTCCGCGGCATTGCCTATGAAATCGATGAATTCTGTGCTGCCGTTAGCACGAATTCTGCCAGTCGAACTCTTTACTTGCTGCTCGTTTCGGTCATCATGAAACAAAGCTGCTTTCAAATGCAAAGTGTTATCAAGCAAATTCGATTTCATACCTAGCTCATATTCAATAAGGAATTCTTCGCCGAATTCTCGTAAATCTACATCTAATGTTCCGTCGGTGTTAAAACCTCCGGCCTTATAGCCACGAGCAATGCTGACGTAGGCCATACTACTCGAATTGAATAAGTACTTGATTGCGACTCGACCACCCCAGAGGGTTTCAGCGGGTGAAAAGCTAAGCAGTTCTGAGTCTCGATAAGTCGTGTCGCGCTTCTCTACTCTTATGCCTGTTTCCAAAGTCAGTTTTTCTCTAAGCATCGAATCCAATTGAAAGAAGGCCGCGGCAGTATCAAAAGCATAATTACTATAAAAATCTGAAGTCAGATAGGTGTACTCTCGCCGTAACCCCTCGTCATTATTGAGTGTGTGCACACCGAACAGCCAATCAGTAGAATTGGAAAATAGCCGACTACTGTCATTCGACAAAAACCTCAGCTCCAGACTACGGGTTTTCCGGTTGCGGATATAATTATCTTGCGACATGTATCCATCTGGGTGAATTCCCGCAAAGGTCCAGTCCTCGTCGTAGCCATATTCCATATCTGAATCAGCAAGACTCACGATGAATTTCAAATCAAAATTATTCAGCTGCCAGGTACTATCAATTGCTAATGCATCAGATTCTTGCTGATCCTTTCCCGGCTCGTCAGAAAGAGTTGTGCGTGAATTATCCAGCGTAAATGCATCATACCCGTTGTCGATGCTCACGTGAGACAAAGTAAGATCTAATCTCCAATTGGAAGACAATTCTGCGTTTAGCTTTCCTCGAATTGATAGCTCGTCCTGTGCATTATTTTTCTTCGTTCGCAGATAGTCATTTTCATAGTAGCCATCGGAACGATGGCTCTCCATGGCTAACCGCCCGCTTACCATTTCAGACATTGGTCCAGTAAGCATTGCTCCAATTGTTTTTGTATTGAAGTCTGCAGCTCCGACTTTCAAATTTGCTCCAAACTGATCCTGCGGGTCATGAGTCTTGATGTTGATCAGGCCAGCCAACGCATTAGCACCGTATCTCGTTCCTTGAGGCCCCCGCAGTACTTCAACCTGCTCAACATCCAGCATGGTGGCAATAGTAGCAGCTCCGCTGAAGTCTACATTGTCCACCAAAAACCCGACCGAGGGATTGATTGGCGCTGCAAATTGACTCCTCTCACCGATCCCCCGAATCTGAAAAAAGCGTGCTCGATTGGAACCAGCAGCATAATTAAGGTTGGGGATGGCATTCACTAGCTCCTCAAAATGTTGAGCTGCTCTAGATTTTATGATCTCCTCCGTCATCACTGTGATACTGGTTGGTGTGCTCAATTCATTTCGATCCCTAAAATCTGCGGTAACGATAATTTCTTCAATCGTATTTTCTGCGGCGACAGAAAGACTCTGCGTGAACCCCAGGCAGCAAAATAGGTATAAGGTGATATATAGTTTGTAACGAGAATCAAACATGAGTCTCTCCAAAAATTTAATTTAAGAGACCCGGCGCTGTTAGGACGTGTGATGAGATGTGGAATGCATCCTTTTCCTACGCCGGTATTAACCGGATCAGGTTCTAGGGTTAACTGGCGTACCAGAGTCTCAGGTCAATTGACCACCCCTAAGGAACAGGGCGAAGTATAACAATTAGCTAAGCCAATAGTTATAAAGAGATTCATTTATCCAGCTTTTTATATAGTATTTAACTAAGAATAGGGTTCTTGGATCATGGAGCTTGGCATAAGAGTTAATTTAATGAGCACTGAAATCATAGTTATTACAGGCCCTGAATCTTCCGGGAAGACCACGCTAGCTGGCCAACTCTCTAATTCCTGGAAAACACCTCTTGTTCCAGAAATAGCCAGAGATTACCTCAAAGAAAAGATTTATTACCAGAAATCTGATTTGTTAAAAATTGCCAAGCAACAGCATAAAAAGGAACAAGCACTTCTTTCTCATTCGCCAGAAAAACTAGTTTGCGACACAGATTTGCTTGTTATCATGATCTGGAGCGAAGTTAAGTATGGCCACTGTGACCAGTGGATTTGTAAAACTTTTGAGAACAACATCAATCAACAGTCTTCGACCAGACATTATTTCTTGTGTGATTCTAAAATTCCCTGGCAAACTGATCCCCTTCGAGAAAATCCACACGACCGGAATGAGTTATTCAATCTGTACCTTAGAAAACTTAAGGAATATGACCTGGACCATTGCGTCGTAAAAGGCAATCCCCAGGAACGTTTGCAGCAAATTCTTAATCGTTCGGATTCAAGATAATCCTAGCAAATGAGGAATGACACGAACAAGAGTCCCTTGGATGCAGTTATAGCTCTCCCGAAAGAATCGTAGAACGACTAAATCGAAAAAACGGTAGCACTATAAATAGAATCTAATTAATGGACCAGAGATTACTACTCAATAAATCAAGGTTCTTTTTATAGGTTCAGAAATTTGGCCTACCCCTGTTTTCTGGTATTCTTGCGGACCTTATTAATTATTAATATGTATCATGGTTATAATAATTCACGAAAATAATGAATGGATCGCCCCATTCGAAACGGCCTTTCAAAAACTCAGCATTGATTACCGTATTTGGTATGTGCCAAATATGAGTCTCGACCTTTCTGAAGTTCCTCCAGATGCAGTTTACTGGAATCGAATGAGCGCCTCGTCTCATACCCGAGGTCACCGTTATGAACCTGAGTTAGCCGCTGGGATACTTGCATGGTTAGAGAGACATAACAGAACTGTCGTAAACGGTCCCAAAGCACTCGATCTTGAAATTAGCAAGATGCGACAATATCAATGCCTCGAACAATTTTCGATTCAGACGCCTAAAACGTTCTGTGCGATCACCAAAGAACATTTGGCAAGTGGTGCCTTGCGAATTGGTTTTCCACTAATCACCAAGCATAACCGGGCGGGAAAAGGGTTAGGTGTGAGGAAATTTGATAATGAAGCAACTCTTCAAGCCTACCTCAACAGTGATGACTTTGAAGAATCGCCGGATGGTATCACTTTGTTGCAGGAATATATCGAAGCACCGACTGCATCCATATTTCGCATGGAATTTGTAAATTGTAAATTTTTATATGCGGTTGAAGTCGACACCTCTCAAGGTTTTGAATTATGCCCTGCTGAAGTTTGTGAGCTTGAATCCAATTGCCCGACGGAAGAAATTGCGAAATTTACAATTGTCAAAGATTTTTCAATTCCTAATATAAGTAACTATGAATCATTCTTAAAGCAATCAGATATTGGCATCGCTGGGATCGAAATTATCTACGACAAGAATGGCGGCTACTGGACTTATGATGTGAATACAAATACGAATTATAATCCGGAAGCAGAACACAAAGGCAACCAAAGCGCGCCAGAAGAAATCGCTAAATACCTAAGCTCTCTCGCTTGACGCTTTGAGTTTCAAGGTGTCTACAATTCTCTTAATTCTTATTGTTCACCATAAGCAAGTCATAGAATCACTAATTATCAGCGGGAATTCTTTACTATTTTCATTGGAGACAGTTTTTACAAGCTATTCTTACAAGCTATCAGTTTCAAACACAGCAAGATTCACCTGACCTTCCAAACCAGAGCTGCGATTGCTGCTGATAGCTTGATACTCGGCAGACTGTGCCATCTGCAACAATGCTCGCGCATTTGGATAGCGCACCATCGCTACGCTATCCCACTCAGCGCCGCCAATAAACGTAGCCTGACACACGCCAGAGAAGATAATCTCGGCACCGATGCTTTCAAGAATCCTTGCAACATCTCTGCCATATTGTGCGTAGTCTTCAGCACCTACGCCACTATTGCTAAACTTAAGCAGGTTTACCATAACTACCGGCTTATCTGGAAGTTGCATAAATGCCTGAGCTTGCTCTGGAGTTGGCCCCATAGCGTTCAGACCTAGCTCTTGAGCATTTACTATTTCACTGCCGCTGAATAAAGTCGCCAAGGCTGCAAGCGCAGTTGCCGTGCCTGCAGAGGCAATGAAGTCTCTTCTTGAACTATCGTTTTCTATTTCCTTCTTTGCTTCGTTCTTGGATTCGCGCATGACAGACACCTCTTTAGTTTTCAATAAGCTTACAATAAAAACCGAAGTAAAGTTAAACATGATAAATTTGTTAATAATTACCTCGAGAATTCTACTGAAAGATGAAAGATTTTTTATTTCCTTTAGTTAAATATCTGAGACCAAATTACTTGCCGCGCCATAATCGATTGCAAGTGAATATAAATCTATCCCTGGGTGATTATTCTGGCTATTATTCTTAATCATTACTGAAGAGGATGCATAATGAATAATCGAGGCCGCGCTGGAATTTTAATCGGGGCAGGACTAATTGTCGGAGTGCTTAGCTGGATATTCACGGCACCTTACCTCGGGAATACTGGGCTTGCTCGAACGCCTGGCGTCATCATTGGAGGCACACCGACTCCTGCATTGAACGACTTCACACCACTCAACGCAAGCAATCCGGGACCATTGTTAATGAAGCAAGCTGGATTCCCGTCTTTCGTAAGCTATCTATCTTGGGTAGGTACGCCTGACGGAATAATCACAGCTACTCAACCGGATGGCGCTCTATGGGCACGACGAGTGAGAGATCGCGGCGGGGATGGATGGCTACGCATTGGTGATGCAACTTATGCGATGGAGGCGGTCGAAATTTTCGGTGACGATCGCATTGATATGATGGGGCAATGGGCCAATATGGTTGGCAGAACATTAGATGACCCGCTCTATGAAGGTGGAGCATCACTTCGTGAATTTGAAGTCTTTTTTTGGAAACCTAGATAAAGCGATCCACATCCCAGCAAGAAAAATAACAAATGTACCTGACTCTATTTTAAATTTTGAGATTATAGCCTTTAGTGTCACTAAATTAGTTCTAGCTTTTGTATTAAATCTAGCAGTGGTTGGCCACCTTCGATCAATACATAAAGTCTAGCTAAGGGTGGCCTTTATGGGTGGTCGTATGCCAAATTCGCTCGCGGGCTCTGATATCAAACTTGCAAGATAATAAGACTGTACAGCAGATTACAGAAATTAGTTTAATTTCTGTTGTGACTCCTTTAATTAAACTTAAATTTTAAGAAATAATAAAACCAATTCGACCTGCCCGATTTTTTAAGGAACAGTTATGCAAGCACTAATGATGAATACTCAACTCATGATCTCGTCGATACTGAAACACGCTGAGAAAAATTTTCCAGACGTTGAGATGGTATCAGTGACAGTTGATAGCCCCCGACACCGACAGAACTACAAAACATTCGCTAAGCGCAGTCGGCAGCTCGCAAATGTGCTGGAATCATTAGGAGCCAAGTTTGGCGACAGGATCGGCACTCTTGCCTGGAACGATTTTCGTCACATGGAACTTTATTATGCTGTCTCCGGCAGCGGCATGGTATGTCACACTATTAACCCAAGACTCTTTCCTGAGCAAGTGGCTTACATTATCAATCACGCAGAGGACAAAATTTTATTTGTTGATGTCTTGGTTATGCCTTTACTAGAGGCGTTGCAAGCCCATCTATCAAAAGTTGAAACAATAGTGATTCTTACTGATAAGGCTCATATGCCTGAGTCAACTTTACCTAATGTTTTGTGCTATGAAGAAATACTCGAGGCCCAATCTGATAACTATGATTGGCCGGAATTCGACGAAAATACCGCCAGTGGTATGTGCTATACCTCTGGTACTACAGGAAACCCCAAAGGCGTAGTTTACAGTCACCGATCAACAGTTATTCACGCGCTCTCCGGATCACTCCCCGACGTAACTGGGGCATCCATTATGGAAACCAGCTTACCCGTAGTGCCAATGTTCCACGTCAATGCCTGGGGAGCACCTTATGCGGCGCTGATGGTGGGAACAAAATTAGTACTGCCGGGGCCGAAAATGGCGGACGGTGAAACCTTGCATGATTTGATCACCACAGAAAACGTTACAGTTAGCTCTGGGGTGCCCACTATTTGGTTAGCCCTGCTCGACTATCTAGAAGCAAATCAGAAGTCTGTGCCTAGCCTTAAGCGAGCAAGCGTTGGCGGTGCTGCATGTCCGCGAATTATTGTTGAGCGATTCAGAGAACAACATGACTGTGCAGTTGTACAGGGTTGGGGAATGACAGAGACTAGCCCGCTGGGTACCGTATTCTGCTTGAAGAATGGCATGGAACAGCTCTCAACAGAAGAAGTTACAGATTTGCAATGCCTGCAAGGCCGCGGAGTTTTTGGCATAGAAATGTGTATCGTTGATGAGAACAACGAAGAATTACCCTGGGACGGTGTGGCGTTTGGCGCACTAAAAGTGAGAGGTCCATGGGTCGCCAATGGATATTATGGCTTATCGGATGTACCTGGCGAAGAAGACTGCCCAGTGGATAAAGATGGCTGGTTTCAAACTGGAGATGTTGCATCTATTACCCCTGACGGCTATCTGCAAATTACAGACAGAACTAAAGATGTCATCAAATCGGGTGGAGAATGGATTAGCTCAATCGAGATAGAAAATGCAGCAGTAAACCACGCTGATATCGCAGAAGCTGCGGTAATAGGTCGCTATCACCCTAAATGGACTGAGAGACCATTACTAATCGTTGTAATACAAGAAGGTAAATCATTAACAAGAGAGGACGTGCTGGAATTTTTAAAGGACAAACTACATAAAATGGCGATGCCTGATGATGTCGTTTTTATTAACGAGTTGCCTCACACCGCAACTGGGAAAATAAACAAGCTTGGACTGCGCAATACCTTCGAGAACTATCAGTTTCCAGCGGAATAGTTGCTGCTGAACGTCATGACCTCATGACTTTTCCCCCATCACAACATGCTGAGGATCTTCTGACGTCACTCTCGGCTTAGATAGAGAGCTCACTTGTTGATTAGTTTCCGGAGTCAGAATTTAATCGATTAGGATATCTTCAGAACCAGACGGCAGTGATATTACCATTGCGTCTTCTGTTATAAGTGCTCCTTCCGGAATGCTTCGATTAAAAGCTGCAACAGCCATAGCGTTACGTGGTGCTGGTACCAAATGATATAAAGCTAACAAACCTATTTCAGCCTCATCTACCAAACGCTGAAGATCTTCAGTAGTTGCATGGTAGTCCTGAATATCATGCAGAACCGTAGCAGTGCGAGTGACACCCGCGTTACGCAACACATTCTCAGCAGTTTGTACTAGTTGTAATTCCATCGCGTCATGCAGTACGACGTCGGCGCCATCAGATATTTCCACAATCTTGTCGGTGACGAGACTATCCCCACTAATTACAACTGATCGACCACCATAATCTAGTCGGTAACCAAAGGCTGGTTCAATCGGTGGGTGAGAAACTTCGAATGCAGTAATGCGCAATCCATCTTCATCAACAATAACTCCTTCACTGATACTGCGGGACTGAAGAATGCCAAGCTCAGGATTAAGAAACTCTGCACCATGATGAAAAACTCGATATCCACGATCTAGCTCATAGGTAATATTGAGTCCTTCAACGATGCGATCAACACCATCGGGACCAATGACTTGAAGTGGCTGAGGTCTGCCAGCTACCCAGGAATTTAAATTGAAATCACCAATGTCTGAGATATGATCAGAGTGAAAATGAGTAAGCAAAATACCACGCAATTTTTCGGTCGGAACACCGGCAAGAGTAGCTGTGGCTGCCGAGCCAGAACCTGCATCGACTAGATAGAGATGCTTAGGTGTCTCGACCGCAATACAGGCTTGCGCTCGTCCTGGCGCTGGTAATGGAGAAGAGGTGCCGCAAAGAGTTATCTTTAACCCATCATAGATCGTCCCAGCAGACGCCAGTTGTGCCGAACTAATAGAGCAAAAAATCAATGACCCTATGATACCCACTATTCTTAAAGCCATTCGCAAAACTTACCTCTCCTATGATTTATCCAAAGCTTTCTAAAATTGTTTATTCCAGAAAAATCGCATCAGTACTTTTTTGAAATAATATAATTGAAACTATTAAAGCATTCAAAGACCTGTATCATTCAACAGCCCCTTACGATCACTTTTAAGATATCCCTTTCTACTCTATTAATGCGACGCTTCAATAGTTTGTCGTTGCGAACTCAGGCCCTCGACACCAACACGAACAACATCGCCAGGTGTCAAATAGCTTGGTGGGTCCATGCCATCCCCAACACCCGCTGGTGTTCCAGTAAAAATGATGTCGCCCGGATTGAGAGTCATGAAATGGCTTAAATGGCTGACAATTTCTTTGACACCAAAAACCATATCTGTGGTATTGCCTTGTTGCCGCATCTCTCCATTCACTTCAGACCAAATTGAGAGGCTTTGCACATCTTCAATGTTGTCACGCGTTACCAGATATGGACCAACAGGCGCAAAAGTGTCGGCACTTTTACCTTTAGTAAATTGACCACCGCGCTCGCGCTGAAACGCACGCTCGGAAACATCGTGGCCTACAGTAAAACCGGCAATATAGTCGAAGGCTTCTTCTTCGCTTATATATTGCGCTCTACGCCCAATAACTATGACTAGTTCTGACTCATAATCCAGCTTACGACCATTACGCGGCTGAATTACATTGTCGAATGGGCCCGTTAAAGCTGAGGTAGCCTTCATGAATACCAATGGTTCTGTCGGCAGTTCCACAGCCATTTCTGCAGCGTGGTTCACATAATTAAATCCAATAGCAATAATTTTTCCTATTCCTGTAAGTGGCACTCCGATTCTAGGATCACCTTCTATAACAGGTAATTGGTTAATTGGAATTTGAGCTATCCGTTCAAGCGCTGCATCTGAAAGTTGATCCGGTGTAATATCGTCGACAAATGCCGAAAGGTCGCGAATCAGGTTTTGAGCGTCAACTAAGCCAGGCTTTTCCTCTCCGACAGGTCCAAATCGCAACAACCTTAACTCTGTTGCATTCAGCAGCCCATTAAAAGCCAAGAGAATACAGGCAACAGAAACGCTGACAAGTTTGTGCTTTAACATTATTTACCCCAGTATTATGGTTTTTATCGTGATGTTGAGTGGTGGAAGTGTAGCCATTAGTTTGCACCTTGTCTTGTCCCCAACTTCGTACAGACAATTAAAAGTTTTTATAGAATGATAAGTCCATTATTTACAAGAAAATCCATCTCTTGTATCAAAAGTCAGGTCCCAAGAAATCGAATCAACTCCTTGCTCACCACGTCCGGTACTTCTTCATGGGGATTGTGCCCTACTCCAGGAATTAAGAAGACTTCTCCATTTGGGAAAATATCTGCAGCATGCTGCGCTTCAGCTGCATAAGTAGGATAGTCCTCTTCGCCACCTAGTATTAGAGTCTTCGTTTGAATAAGGTGCCAGTCATTAACGACTGTGTCCATAGCACGCATATGACCAGTCAATCTGCTCACATAAGCTAGCCTTGGCCAATCTCCACTCAACCGCTGGCCGTAGCGGATACGCATATGGTCAATGAACTCCGGCTGCCAAGTGCTATAGTTTTCAGAAGCCCACCGCAGCAGGCCAGAGTAAACAGCATCCATGTCTGGGTCTGCATCGACTTCTCCCGTTAATGGGCGAAAGCCTTTACCTCTGCGCCGGTCCGTTAGGCCAACCTGATTCACAGTGACGAGATGAGTAATTCTCTCTGGATAGAGAAACGCAAAGCGTGTGACCATTTGCCCACCAATGGAATGACCTACAAGCGCGGCTTGATCAATCTCTAAATAATCCATTAGGCGTGCAGTATTAGAAGCCCATAAATTGATGCTGTAGGGAATTGCTGGCTTAGAAGATTTACCCCAGCCCAGCCGGTCTTTCACCACTACGCGATAGCCCTCTTCACTCAGTGCTCTTATTTGGGCACTCCAATACCAACCGTAATACAAACCACCATGATGAAGAATAACTGTGCGCCCGTTTGAAGTTCCTCTCGGCGCAACATCCATATAAGCGATGCGCACATCTTCACCATAGACACTGAAATTCATGTACTCAACAGGATAGGGATATTCATATTCCTCCAAACTAATTGAGATCGGACCCCAATCAGCAGGTGGCGAAGAAGGAGGTGAGGACTGCGCTGACAATAAGCCTGCATATGAGACAATAACTAGAGATAACAAAGTTACCCATAGAGACAGGTAGCGAGAATTCCTCATAATTCCTCCATATTCAAATTAATTTTTGTAAAGTAAATAAAAAAGGCGAAGTAATCGACAATAATACATTTTAGAGAATTGGGATAGTCAGTAATTAAAAGTACTTGTCCTACATTTCGCTTTCAGACAATTCATTTTCCCCGATGGGTTGAAGATTTTCTAACGCATTAATCGCACATCGAAAAGTGGTGGTTTTACTTCGAGTGTTCCGCGATGACGTCTAACTGCTTCTTCTATCTCAGCAACGACTTCCGGGTTATCTTCCGCGACATCAAATCTCTCGGAAGGATCATTCAGCAAATTATAAAGTGCTGGGGTTTCCAATTTTATGTAGTCTGGCGGCTGGCCATAGGCGCCCTGAAAACTGTAGTGCAGTTTCCATGGACCCAGACGATAGGCGTATAATTCACCTCTTCGATAATAAGGCATTTCATTCCGGGAGCTATTGCCTTGTCCAAACAATACATTACTCAAATCAATTCCGTCGATACCCGAAGTATTTTCCTGACCAGTAAGACTCATTGCTGTGGCAAATAGATCGAGAGTCGAGCCGATTTCACTAATTACAGCTGGTTGAATATGGCCAGGCCAATAAAAAATAGTAGGCACTCGCATACCTCCCTCAAAAGTTGTTCCCTTGCCCATTCGCAGTAACCCAGCACGACCACCTTCAACACCCATCGTTAACCATGGGCCATTATCGCTAGTAAAAACGATCAGTGTATTTTCTGCTATGCCTAACTCCTCTATCGCGGTTCGAATCTGGCCAACACTCCAGTCGATTTCTTCTATAACATCGCCATAACGACCCCCGATGCTGCGACCGTTAAATTCATCGCTTCGAAACAAAGGCGTATGCGGCATAGTATAAGGGACGTACGCCAAGAATGGGGATTCTACATTACGAGTCATGAAGTCGATTGCCGCTTCCGTATAGCGACGCGTCAATAAACTCTGATCCGTTGGCTGTTCAATAGTGAACTCCCCACCGGCTGAGCTATCAATCAATGGGGTGTTCCAGTACTCGGGACGCGGCTCAGCATATTTATTGGGCCTGGTAGCAGTAATTCTGGCGCCTTCTTCAGTTTCACCCCTAGCTAACATGGCACGCATTTCATCAAAATCAGGATCGCCTACCCAATCCATATCATTGGAATAGGGAATACCAAACCATTCATCAAAGCCGTGCACTGTTGGATAAGCATGCGAGGCATCACCTAGGTGCCATTTTCCAAAGATTCCCGTTGCATAACCTTGATCTTTTAAGGACTCAGCAATGGTTTCCTCTTCAGCAGGAAAGCCCCCTGGTTCATTTGGAAAATAGACACCCATCTGTCGTCCGTAGAGCCCGGTTCGCACCGGCAATCGGCCAGTTAAGAGTGCCGCGCGACTCGGAGAACACACTGGCGCTGCAGCATAAAAATCCGTCCAGCGTTGTCCTTCAGCGGCCAAGCGATCCAGCTCTGGCGTCCTGATATACGGATGCCCGAATACTCCAAGATCACCGTATCCCAGGTCATCGGTAAATAGTATTACTATATTGGGAAGTCGAATTGAATCTTCAGCTAACGTTTGTGTATTCTGTGGTGAGCAGGTAACAAAGCTGGCTAAAACAATAATAGATAGACTCATTCGCAGCATTAACGATCTCCATTCTTCACTGCTTTGATCTGAAAATGATAGCAGTCACTCAAAAATTTGATTGAAATCCACGCAGCTTACTTAATCTTCAAACCCTACAAATGTTACTGCATCATCCATGGTCTTCCGTTCAGAGACAACCACATTGGCGGGAAAACTGTCATCGGGAAACCCCACTGCTACACAGATCATGATGACTTGATCATCAGGGATATTCGCATGCTCTCTAACAACTGGGGACTGCATAATCCCCTGACTATTAATTACGCAGCCGAGACCACGAGACCAGGCCGCATTAACGAGAGCATTGGTTACACCACCGCAATCGAAAGGCGCAATATCACCGCCGTGAATCGATCGATCATAAGTTACAACTACCGACACCGGAGCATCAAACTGCCTGAAGCCACGCAGCACCCAACTTTGTCTCCCTTCTTTATCTTCGCGGTCAATTTTCATTTCTTTGAAAAGTTGTTTAGCAATACCTATTTGTCGCTCACGATGCACACCTTCATAAGCACCATGATTTCTAAATTCTCTTGAGTCGGGGACGCCCGCAAGGTTCCGCTCAGTATTGCCTGCACGAATTTTGTCTAGGGCCTCTCCCGCTACTACATAAAAATTCCAGGGCTGTGTATTTAGAGACGAAGGTGCACGTATTGCTATTTCTATGACTTCTTTTATTAGTTCACGTGGAACTGGTTTTTTCTGATAACCACGAATACTTCTTCTCCCTAATACAACTTCGTCATACTCCATAATTCAATTCCTCAACTTTCATTATTAATTTCCATATGACTAATTCGTTGCAAAAGTTCTTCAATTATTGAGAGTTCGAATTTGCTAACACGAATAGAGAAATATTAAGTTATTACAAAATAATTAATAACAAAATAATTTCTAGGTGAGTGAAGCAACAAAGTAGTTTTATAATTGCCTTGCTTCTATTATGACTACAATTCCAGCTGCGGCACCGAGTAAGGTGAATTAGGATCTACTGCCTGACGTAAAGAAAAAACATTGCCATCGATATCATTAGCGTAGACCTGCCAGAAGTTTCCTAACAGCACTGGCTCACTGACGAACTCCACGCCCAAACCAACCATGCGAAAATACTCTGCTTGAATATCGCCCACCTCAAGTGAATAAGAATAACCAAAATCTGTACTGCTACGTTCACCATCTTGTTCGGGCGTTGCAGGGCTAACATATTCCCAAAATTCCATGGATTTCGACTGTGCAGCCATTTTGAAGAACATAACTTTGAGAGACAAATTGTCAATATCAGTAGCATCATCGAAGGTGGGACGCCCCTGGATATCAGCGGTTCGATAAGGATCAAAACCCATTATTTCAGAGTAAAAGTCAGTTAGTCGCTCGATGTCGTGGGTTACCAAAGCCACTTGTGTCATCCACATGTCAAAACCTTGCTCAACCCATTCAGGACTTCGACGGTCGCCGCCTAAGCGATCAAAATCAAGCTGTTCTAGCTCGAGCATATTTCCTTCTGGGTCATATGCATAAGCATAGGTTACTCCCTGACCCAATAGATCTATAGGGCCGTCGCCGCGACTGAGCATCTCTGCTCCAGCTCGTTTAAACTTATCGTATCCCGAAAGATGTGCAGGCGATTGAAAACAAGTATGAGTCATCCCCGGACCCTGCACTGGCATCTTACTAAGCGACTTGTTCCGGTTATGACTAAACGCGGTAAGTTCAAACAGCATATTTGGCGCTTCGAGTACGGCCACTTCATACTCTATGTTTTCATGACCAAACAATTTATCTGCTGCACTGTTATTGCGAACACTTTCTCTACTGATCAATTTAAAGTCCGAAGCAGATTGATAGAATTCTAGTATGGAATCGAGGTCCTTTACAGAAAGAGCGATATGGTTAATACCAAGTATCGAAGTCGGCGAATCAACAATCGATGCATCGGGATCAATTTCATAAGCCATTACGAAATAATTGCTAGCGACCAAAATTATCAGGCTCAAGAGTCGTAATCCGATTCTAATATTAGCTGAACAAGTGTTTTTGTTATTCATAATTAGTTGACTTAATTCCTTATTGAGAATCTAAATTCATCACGACTTCGCAAAACCCCGATCACAAGAAACGACTGTATGCTTATTCACCGTGTAGCGAATAAACCAACAATACATTTCCAGGGGTTTCCGCCCATTTTTCATAGCCAGACGTGATATAGACCTGACCATTTGCAATCACAGGACCATCTGATTCAATAGAACCACCTCTAGCTTTTATACCATTGCGCAGTCCAAAACTTTGATTGGTGTTTGTCTCCCAAAGAATCTTGCCATCGTCCACATCGAAGGCACGCAAAATTCCATCCAAGCCACCAGCAAAGACAAGCTCGGACGTACTGCTCACTGCGGCTGAAATTCCCCTCCAACAGAGAAACTGACTGTCTACACATTTGTCCGGCAAATCATTACGCCAAAGAATTTCTCCAGTGCTGGGGTTCATGGCATGTACACCTGGATGTGCAGGCCCCACATTATAAGGATTATTTGTCGGCAAATCAGAAACTCCCACGAAGAGTTTGTCTCCATTCGAACTCATCCCATAGTGAATACCGCCCATGGTGCCGCCGCTGCCAGCCCGCTGCTCCCAGATCAAGGCTCCATTGTTTGCCGGGTCCAAAGCATAGACCATACCTGATTTTTGGCCCACCATAATGATGTCTTGGCCATTCTCATCCTGAGTTAAAATTGGCGATGCACCAATGTCGTAATCGGGCCCGTCTTCTTCCGGGCAGTTAGGCGTATTTCTCGAACAGGCACCATTCCATGCATCGTCTTTGGTTAGTTGTGCCGACCAAATGATTTCACCCGTGTCTAAGTCCAAAGCCAAAACAGCATCGCTTAAGTCGTTAGCAGGCGATGAATAATTTTCCCCAGTTCCAGCGTAGACCAGGTTTCTCTCCGCATCAATAGTTGGACTCGACCAGATAGGCGCACCCGATGGCCCGTATTGTTGAATGCCTGCCGTGCTAATAATAGTTGGTCGCGGTTCATCTGTAGTGTAGGTTCGCCAAAGTTCATCGCCGCTACTAATGCTAAGCGCAACAAGCGCACCTCGAAATGAGCAACAAGAGTATTCCGTTCTCGCCGCTAACAAAACTTCCAGAGATGAGACTGGCACGACGACGATATCATCATGAGCGATTACCGATCCAGTGAGTGTGGCTTGAGGATGCTCATGTACTTTCTTTTTCCAAATCAGCTTGCCGGTTTGTGCATTAACGGCATAAGCGCTGGCAGAAAAATCTCCAAATAAAAGTGTCTCGGGTAAGCCTAACTCGTCAGTATCGACATAGATCGCGCCACGAACTTCTGCATCGGCACTAAAAGTCCACCATGGACAGCCAGAGGAATTGTCTAACGCATAGATAGTTCCGTCTTGGCTCCCAATATAAGTCACTTCCGGTGTTACTACGGGTTGTGATCGAGCTCTTGTTGCACTCGGAAATGCAAATGCCCATTTAAGCGCCAATTGATCTACATTGTCTTTATTAATAATAGTTTCAGCAGCTTGATATCGGGCGTTTCCGGTTTTACCACCCCAACCATTCCAAACTATGGCTTGGCTTAGAGATGAAGATGAGTCCAATTTAGATTCACAACTAAAACTGGCTGTCTCGGTGCGGGACTCATCATAACGATCACCAGAAAGATAATAAGCCACGTTTCTTTTTTCCTCCCGGGTTAAAGCCATTCCTGAAGTAGCCATTGAACCAAATTCAAGTACATCCACAATTCGTTGAGGGGTATAGAGATCGAAGGCTGCCCTTCTTGGCGCTTCAAGCAAAGAACCCTCATGGCATTCTGCACAAAAAAGTTGGTATTGAGCTTCCCCATCCGCTAGTTCAGTCTCACTTTGTAATACCTGTGCTGATTGAGTAAAAGCAAATAAAGGTATAAGGAGAAGCGCGTGTAAGGTAATCGATAACTTTAATTTTCTTTGCAGCATTTACTATTCCATTCGTTCATAGCTAAGGCGTCTAGCTGTCTTGTCTATCAATCTACTTAATTTACTATCATATGGTGATAACACCACTATTTAGAAATTGAATCTTGACGGCAAAAGAAACTAACACCAAAAAATATAAATTAGCCTTATTGCTGCGGCACAATCGAGCCATTCTCACTCCCCATAGCTTCCAGCAATAATCAGTTGCTATATGAGAAAGATCTCCTTGAATCTAGCGATGCTACTTTTTCGATCAGACTAGTTATAATCCTATTCCGAGCATACCTAAATTTGTAACCGATGAATAATTTTATTCAGGTGCTTGCTCCAATTCCACTAACAGCGTTCGGGAAGCTAAATAGAAATGGATGCTCGACCAAATCATTACTGTTGGCAGAAGTATCAACATGGAATAGCGCAAAGATTCAGCGCCTAAAGTTGGTGCAAGAAAATCGCTTAGGGAGCCGATTGCAAAAGGGCCAAGTCCAAGTCCGATAATATTAATTACTAGCAGTAAAATTGCAGAAGCAGTCGAGCGCCAGCGCAATCCCACCAGGTTATGAGTGGTTGCGATCGAATTGCCCAGATAAACATTTTGTAATAATCCAGGGATGAATACGCTCACCAGCGCAACATATTGATAATTTGTGAGAAACACGATCAGCAGAAATGGAACAACCAGAATTGTTGCAAGACCGGGTATCCATTGATACCAGCGCTTATCTCTTTTGGCGAGCTTATCACCTAAAATTCCACCGAAAAGAATTCCAATAGCACCGAAAAGGCCAGTAGATAATGCCAGCCAGGTTCCCAATTCACCTGTCGACATTTCATGGCTACGAATAAAAAAGGAGGCAATCCAATTTACTGTTCCATATCCGACAAAAGCATTAAGGCCACAAGCAAATGCCATATGCCTAAATGTCTTGCGTTGCCACAAAAGAGATACCACTTCCCGAAACGGTACTTGTTTTTCTGAGACCTTCTTATTCTCAATCAGCCCGCGAATTGGCTCACGCACCGTGGCTCTCACAATAATGGCCAAAATAATTCCAGGCACCCCTACTACCATAAAAGCAACACGCCACCCAAAAAACTCATTAAGCCATCCGCCGAACAGAAAACCGAATAAAATGCCGAGATTTACACCTGTGGAATAAAATGCGAGAGCACTTGCTCTTTTCTCTGGCGGAAAAATATCCGAGACAATTGAATGAGAAGGTGGGCTTCCCCCTGCTTCGCCGATACCGACACCAATTCTCGCAGCCAGCAGTTGACCATAATTTTGGACAAAACCACTTATCGCTGTCATAAAACTCCAAAGCCCTACCGAGACAGCGACTATGTTTCTTCGGTTGCTTCTATCTGCTAAACGAGCAATTGGAATTCCTGCAGTTACGTAGAACACGGCAAATGCAAAACCGGTCAACAACCCCAATTGGCTATCTGATAGAGACAGGTCTATTTTGATTGACTCCTGCAGAATAGACAGTAATTGTCTATCGATAAAATTAAACGTGTAGACGAGAGTGAGAACCACCAGTGCATAATTCCTGGCACTAGTATTAGCATATGGATTATCCACTGATGCAACTGGTGGTATTTTGATCTTGTCCTTGCCGTCTTCAGTACGATCGATCATGACTGGTCCTTTTATTATTATTTATCACTACCTAAGAATTGCAGGAAAATGCAATATCTGAGAGTAGCGTAAAATATCAACCCATTAAAACATTCTCTTACGAATATAGCTTTGGCTATTTCGAACGATTCCAACGCTAAAAAGCCTTATTGCTATTTTTAGATCAGGCTCACCGGAGCACTGATCTTAATCAATACTCAGCTGTTGACAAAGTTCGTTACAAAATACGCTCTGTAATCTATTATTCAAATCACGATTCATAACATTAAAAAAATCTATGCTAATCAAACAAATTCCCATCCGAAACAGCTTAAGCAACTACATGTATTTATTGGCTTGCGAACAGACCTTAGAAGCAATTGCCATTGATCCCCTGGATCATGACTTGTGCTTGCAAGTTGCCACAGACCTAGGTTGGCTCATCAAAACCGTTGCCAACACCCATCACCACCATGACCATATTGGTGGTAATGGCCCAGTTATCGATGCTACTGGCGCGAGATTAGTTGCTCATGCTGAAGCCATGGACGCGATCCCAAATGTAGATAGAGGATTATATGCTGGTGACACATTACAATTTGGTGAAATAATCTTGAAAGTGATGGATACGCCAGGCCATACGATGAGTCATATCTGTTTGTATTTTTCAGGCACTAATGCAGAACAACCTGCCCTGTTCTGCGGTGATACTTTATTTAATGCTGGTGTAGGCCGTTGTGATTTTGGTGGCGAACCCAAAGTTTTGTACAACACTTTTGCGGAACAAATTTTTACACTGTCAGATGACGTACGAATTTTTCCAGGCCATGACTATATTCAAAACAATTTGGAATTCACTCTCGATCGCGAGCCTGACAATCAATCAGCGATTGACTTACGAGCAAAATTTCAAGAAGGGCTAGACGCTGAAAGTTTTGTAAGCAACATTGGCATTGAAAGAGAAATAAATGTTTTCTTCCGGCTTGATCAGGCCCAAGTGCGCGAAGGTATTGGCGCAGGCGCGCAAGATGATCAATCAACTTTTATTGAATTGCGCCGATTGCGGGATAATTGGTGAGCGCTCTATTTACGCTAAAGGAAATATTTTCTGCTTAAGAGCACGATACTCCCGCAAAAATAAATGGCTGTATTAAATAGCAAACTCTTACGTTTCAATAGGCCCTTCAAATGCTTGAATAATTGGAGTACTGTCATCATCCCAAATGCCGACAATAACAATAAATATTCGGCTGGAGACTCTAATGACTCAAAAATGGCTCGCCCCACTAATAATTACAACAACACTTAGTTCCGCACTCCAGGCTCAACAAGAAATCCCGCGTACTCTGCATGGTCATCCGGACCTACAAGGTACCTATACCTTTCGCACCCTCACCCCTTTGCAACGACCTTCAGAACTGGCGGACAAGGCAACGCTAACTCGTGAAGAAGCCGAGGAATGGGCCGCTTACGAAAACAACCGCCAGAATCGGGATCTCATTATTGACTCCGTAGGTGGCGCAGGCTATCCACCAGGTGTGATTTCCTATAATGAATTCTGGTATGAGCGCGGTAAGGATACTGTCGGAGATTATCGGACTTCACTAGTTTTCGATCCGCCAAATGGCCGATTGCCTGCCCTCAGCAAAATTGGCAAAGAACGAGCTGACTATACCCAACAAATCCGACGAGAGAGTGCGGGACCAGAAGCTCGCACCCTAAATGATCGATGCATCATTAATAACCGCACAGGCCCTCCAATGGTCTCGGGCTCATACAACAACAATATGCAGCTGGTGCAGACCGAACATCACGTGATGATCATGACAGAGATGGTGCACCATGCCCGAATAATTCCTTTTACTGACGTGGATGACGCATCTTTTTCGCAATGGACTGGAAATTCGATTGCTCGATGGGAAGGAGACACTTTGGTAATTAACACGCAGAATTTTTATCCGGATTATGGTTGGCGTAATACTTCACCAGACATGAAAATTGAAGAGCGCATTAGTTGGCTCGATGAGAATACGCTAGACTATGAATTCACAGTGAATGATCCAAATACTTGGGAACAACCCTGGTCCGCTAGGTTACCAATGAGCCGCATGTCTGAACGAATTTATGAATTTGCTTGCCATGAAGGTAATCACGGATTAGCAGGAATTTTAGCTGGCTGGAGACGCTGGGAGGTTGAGGGTAAAAATTCAGGAAGCATTCCATCAGTAGATGACTAAGAGGATTATTGTCAGGAACTACTAATTAGAGCTTGATTGGCTCTGCCCGCAAGCAAGGAATGCTGGATTACTTAAGATCGGCCTTTCTTATCGGCTTTCCTTCTCGCTGCCGGTTTTGCCATTCCATCGGAACCTTTATCGACACCTCTGACCTTGCAAGAGGCTCCTCACCAAGAATTACGTCAGCAATTTTTTCTGCCACCATTATAACTGGCGCATTTATGTTCCCGTTAGGCAGGGTTGGGAAAACTGACGCATCAACCACGCGCAAATTTTCTATTCCAAGCACATTGCAATTCTTATCAACAACCGCCAAAGGGTCTTCTGAATTACCCATCTTACAAGTGCCCGCAGGATGATAAGCGCTTTCGACGTTCTGCTTTACCCAAGCATCTATCTCAGCATCACTGTTTACATCAAATCCTGGCTGAATTTCTGCTCCACGATATTTATCCATAGCTGGCTGCTGCATGATTTCTCGAGTGAGGCGGATGCATTGTCGCCAAGATTGAATATCTTCTTCGTGCTGATAGTAGTTGAAAAGAATACTGGGTACCGCTAAAGCATCTGCCGAATTTATTCTTACACATCCTCGGCTCTTTGGCTTATTTGGACCTACGTGTACTTGAAATCCATGGCCATCAATAGAAGGCGTTCCATCATAGCGCATCGCTGCAGGCAAGAAGTGATATTGAATATCTGGAGATTTTAAGCCTTTCTTTGAACGGATAAACGCACAGGATTCGAAATGATTAGTTGCACCCAAACCCTTTTTAAATAAAAGCCATTTGGCGCCTATTACAGCTTTGCTGAATAGATTTAATTTCGAATTCAAAGTTATGGGCTTTTTACAATGAAACTGAAAATATACTTCCAGGTGATCCTGCAAATTCTCACCAACACCACAAAGGTTATGTATTATTTTTATACCGGCCGTATTTAATATCTCTTCGCTGCCTATTCCTGACCGTTGCAACAGCATTGGAGATGCAATTGCGCCCGCAGTTAAAAGCAATTCTCGTCCAGCATAGATACTTTTCGAAGTACCGCCTATTTCCAAACGGATACCAATTGCCCGATTTTCTGCAAACTCAATATGATGAACCAGTGCATTAGTAAGAATTGTGAGATTTGAGCGGTGCATGATGGGCTTTAAATAGGCTCGTGCCGTTGACTCACGGACGCCATTACGCACAGTCATGTGCATAGGGCCAAAACCTTCCTGATGTTCGCCATTGTAGTCTTTGGTTCCTGGATAACCAGCTTCGACTCCTGCATCGATAAAGGCCTGGTAGAGAGGATTCAAGCGCATTTCATTTCCTGCGCTCACTCCAAGATAACCGTCTCCACCTCGGTAGGTATCACCTCCTCCAACCCATGTTTCAGCTCTCTTGAAGTAAGGTAGGCAGTCTCGATAACCCCAACCCTCAGCCCCTAAGGACTCCCATTCCTCAAAATCATGAGCGTTGCCACGCACATAAACCATGCCATTGATTGATGAGGTGCCGCCCAGCCCCTTACCGCGAGGACAGCTAATAGATCGGCCATCTAGACCCGGCTCAGGCTCAGAATAATAGCCCCAATTAAATCTATCCATGGCCATTGGGTAGGACAATGCCGTTGGCATTTGCACGAGAATATTTTTATCACGGCCACCCGCTTCGACTAACAGCACACGGTTAGACGGATTAACAGACAATCTGTTTGCCAATACACAACCCGCCGAACCTGCGCCTACTATTATATAGTCGAATTCACCCAAGGTGATCCCCTGTTAAGTGTTTGTCGAAAGTGTAAGCATCTTCCTGCGAAAATAAATCAATACTGAGATTGCAGCATAGAAACCAATAACTACTAATCCGATCCATTCAATCTGTAATGGCGTAAATTGATAAAACAATATTAGTCCAAATAGTAGACACCAGTGTATGCCAATATATTTTAGCTTACCAAGCCGACCGACAGTCAAATGAAGATTCTCTGAGTAAAGTCTTGTTAATGAATCTAAAGAGTTAGTAACGAAGATGACTCCCACCAAAATCATAAACCCATTTATAAAACCAGAAATGTCTAGACCCTGCTCATAGACTTCAAATAGTACAGAGAACCATAGTGCGATTGGTATGGAAGGTATAATTAACAAAGCTATCAATAGCTGCCAAGTACGCAAACCACCAACAAATCGAGAAACAAATTGCCCAATCATGATACTCCAGGCGAACCACCAGAATAGATAGAACGCATGGTAATCTGAGAAAGGCAAAATAAAATGATAGATATTTATAAAATAGTCACTAATTTCAAGAAGATTGGTAACCAAACCGCCCAAACCTAAACCACCAAAAGCCCACATCAATAGTATTAATGCGAAGAACAACCACGTAGAGGACAAACTTAGAATTTTGACATAACGAATATCAGTGCTGGAAAAAACGGCTCCCATAAGCACAATAGCAACGATGGAGAATCTAAAAAATGGGGGAATCCCTGGGAAGTAGTCCGGTAAGTATTGTAAAAACAAATAGCCAGAAAATGCACAGGTGGCAATGATGATGACGTTGTTTATGAATTTCACCCAAGGAATTTCAAAGATCTTCAAACGTGGTTCAATAATGCAAAAATAACAGGTCGTTAGAAAATAGAAAATCCAAATAAAAAAGCCCCAAAAACCGAACTCGATAGCAATAGGGTTAGTAAAGCTATAAACCTGCTCAACCTCATAGATCGGAAATTCGGTCAGCGGAAACATGATCAGCCCCACATCGAGACCCGAAGTAAACAAAATCGCAAAAAAGGCAAAAAAACGAGCTGGCATCTGACCAGTAAGAATAAGATTACCCCAACGCAATATTATCAGGAACGAAACAATCAACACTGCTATAACAGCGCTTGAGAGAATCGTCTGCATCACGAACCGGTACTCTGCGGAAAAATAGTTGAGTTCATTACCAATGAGTCTATCAGACTCCATTTAATCCCTGTTAAACTTTCCCAGATAGAAACACAACCAAAGAGATAACCTATGTCACCAATTCCCTCGTCATTGATGGGGCCTACTAGATTTGTCTGTCTAGTGGTTTTAGGTCTAATTCTTTCGGGATGCCAATTAGCAAATGACGCATCAAAATCAGCACCAAAGGCTATATTTATTATAGTTGATGGAATTCCTGCGGACGTGCTTGAACAAGCTCAAACGCCGAGTATTAATGAACTCGTTACCAATGGAGGCTATACAAGGTCATACGTCGGTGGCGAGGTGAGCGGAGCCACTCAAAGCCCAACGGTTTCAGCGGTCGGCTATAACAGCCTATTAACAGGAACTTGGGCGAACAAGCATAATGTTTATGACAATGTTATCGAAAACCCTAATTATCAATACTGGGATATTTTTAGAATTGCCAAATATCATAACAGCTCATTAAAGACAGCCTTATTTTCGACATGGTTAGAAAACCGAACTCGTTTAGTCGGCGATGGATTAAGCGAGGCTGGCGGATACAAGCTTGACTACTATTTCGATGGATTTGAACTAGACCTTGACCGTTTCCCTCATGATGAGGATAGAAACTTTATAAGGGATATTGATGACTTGGTTAGCAACGAAGCTGCGGGCTATATTCGCGAGTATGCCCCCGATTTGTCCTGGGTATATCTGGAATATACGGACGATGTGGGCCATCTATTTGGTGATGGGCCTAAACTCATGAATTCGGTAACACTCATGGATAGTTATGTAGGTAGAATTTGGAATTCTGTGAAGTCTAGACAAGTAACGCATAATGAAGATTGGCTGTTCATAGTGACAACCGATCATGGCAGGGACTTTGCCACTGGCAAGAATCATGGCGGCCAGAGTGAGCGAGAACGAACAACTTGGATAGCCACCAATAGCAAAAACCTAAATAGTCGATTTAGCAGTTCTCCAGCAGTAGTTGATATTTTGCCTTCGATAGCAAACCACCTTCAACTATCTATCCCTGACGATATTTTTTCTCAATTAGATGGCCAGTCATTTATAGATTGATTGCTGTCTGCCATTTTTTCCTATCATCTATAGCAAAGATATTATTTCTGAATTGAAACATTCTTTGGGTGAAAAGGGGATTTGACTTGAAAATATATAAGTCAAAAATTCCTCATACGGTCCCGTATTGTATCTATTTTGTAGAGATTTATAATCGAACCTTAACTTAGAGGAAAGGAATTAATCCTATGAATCACGTGACTGCAGATGGCGAAAGGTGTTTCGTCTGTGGGCCAGGAAATAATATCGGCCTTAAACTGGTGTTTCGCTTAGATGATGACAACGTGTGCCGTTCAGAATTTAGTCCAGACGCTTTGCATTGTGGCTGGGATGGCGTAACCCATGGCGGGATTATTTTTAGTGTACTAGATGATGTAATGGCGAATTGGATTCATCTAAATGGCATGCGCGGCTTCACTGCAAAATGCGATATTCGTTATAAAGGTAGCTTGCCGACTGGCACAAAAGTAAAACTCGAAGGCCAGTGTATTAAGCAACGTGGCAGACTCGTTGTGATGGAGGGGAAAATGTTTAGAGCCAACACCGGGGAGCTAGTTGCTCAAACTGAAGCTAGTTTTATGCAAGGAGCATAACTTTGTAAAAGGTTAACTCATAAACCAGAAATGTAGTCTTGAAAATCTTTAGACAACAATGATCTAGGTTATCGAACAATAAAAGAGTCCAAACCTCTTTTATTGTTCAATACGATTCTGATAGGAACTGGAATTGTGCTGAACTATGACCGAGGCTTCCAGAAAAAAACCTCCCAATCACGAAGTGGCTCGGATCCTTCATAAAGTGGCTCATCTAATGTTCTGCCAGATTTTGAAGCCCATTGTTCCATCATCGCAATACGTTCATCATCATGAATTTCAAACGCTTCCATCTCGTAAACCGCTTCACCTATACGCAGCCAACCATTTCCACCACGATCGCGAACACGCTGCGCCCAAAGTCCACCATCAGGGCGAGTGGCAGTAATAACACCTTCGGGAGTACCCACCCAAGACAGATAATTTACGAAGGGCGGAAAACCACTTTGCTTCATCAGCAAGGGACCGCGAACACTTTCATTAAGTGAAGTGAAGTCGCTCGGCACTTCGGCGAATTCCCCACCCAGAATAATGCCTGGGACGCGGGAGAGTCCCGTGTTTCCGAGGTAAGGAGCCGTGACCATCCAGCTAAACACTCCCCCAAGGAGTACTAATCCAATTACAATTGAGGTCAGCTCAACTTTTCTCATCACGATTTCTCCATCTTGATCTGTTCGAAAAGGAAACAGTATATCCAATTCAGGGCTTTGTCCAATAGCATATGGTTAGTACGTTTTGGCTTTTAGAGTCACATCAAATTCTTAAAGATTCACTCGAGCTGCCACTTTACAACCAAATTTTTGCTAATTCTTCCAAGGCCCCAACAGCTGCTAATTCCCAGGAAGAGCGAAAACAAGCAGCTCAGGAACCGGCGTATTGTTGACTGCAATTGCAATGTATTGCTTGCCGTCGACGGCATAACTCATAGGCGCAGCTCCTGGATTCGCCGGCAGTTCGAGAGAAGAAATTTCTTCACCTGTCTCTTTATCGCGAGCGATAAGCAAAGAGCCATAGCCAGCATTCTGCCCATGGATAAGTAGCGTTGCCGTCACTAATACCGGGTGACGCCCACCTCCACCAAGAGGAGGTAAGTCTATTCCCTCAACCGCAGAACTGTTTTCCACTCGAGCCATACCGTCACCGTTTGGCACTTGCCATAGAATTTCGCCTCGATCCATGTCGTAGGCAGTGATGGTCGAGTAAGGTGGTTTGAGCAGAGGCAAGCCGCGCGGTCCGGAAACGCCTCGATTGGCCAAGCGATAAAAACGGAAGTTAGATTCGTCTTCGGGCAGCGTTCCCATAAAAGGATAAAAGGCACCGTTAGAACCAGGGACAAATAAGACATTTGTTTCAGGATCAACACCAGCGCCAGGCCAGTTTGCGCCGCCACCGGCACTAGGTACAAAAATCGTACCACGGGTGCCAGTGTTGTCATTGGGTAGGCTAGCTGGCGTGAAGAGAGGGCCATAGGCATAGTTGTCAAGAATTTCTAATGCCTCCGCCTTTAACTCAGGAGTGAAGTCGATAAGATCATCTTCTGTTAATCCTTGCACCACAAAAGCGGGCGGCTTAGTGGGAAAGGGTTGAGTCAGCGATGTGCGTTCTCCAGGCATTGTTCCCTGAGGAACTGGTCGCTCAATAATCGGCCAAACTGGAACGCCAGTGGCGCGATCAAACACGTAAGTGAACCCTTGTTTGGTAACCTGAGCTAGCGCTCTAATCTCTCTGCCATCGACATTGATATCGATTAAGTTTGGTGCAGCAGGTGTGTCATAGTCCCACACACCATGATGAATCATTTGAAAATGCCAGACTCGTTCTCCGGTGGCAGCATCCAATGCTACAACACTTTGAGTAAACAGATTATCCCCTGGCCGGTGACCCCCATAAAAATCATTCGTTGGTGCTTCGGTTGGCAAATAGACATAGCCTAATTCAAGGTCAGCGCTCATTTGGGTCCAGACACCACCATTACCAGTGTAACGCCAGGATTCTTCTTGCCAGGTATCTACACCGAATTCCCCGCCCTGGGGAATAGTATGAAATGTCCAGATTAATTCTCCAGAAAGAATGTTATATCCACGAACAAAAGTAGGCGGGCGTTCTTTATAGTGGGGACGATTAGAAGTGATCTGATTAACTATAAGTACATCTCCAACCACGATCGGCGGAGAAACGGTTCCTAGTGGGACTGCTCCAGTGTAGTCCAAGGCAACTCTATTTGCTCTCGGTACGCCATCGGTCATATCAATGCGACCACCAGCGAAAGCTAAATCAGGCTCACCAGTACCTGCGTCTAATGAGAAAAGATAACCATCGTTAGTCGCGAACAATACGCGAGACTTGTTGCCGTTACTCCAGTAGGCAACACCGCGATGGTGATATCCCAGTGGGCTAATGGACGTGCCCGAGAGGTAAGCTTGCGGATCAAAGGACCACATCAATTCCCCTGTTGTAGCACTTAAGGCCGCAACTTGATTAACTGCTGTGATCATATAAAGCGTACCGTCAATCATTAGAGGAGTTGCCTGTAATCGTCCATAGCTCACATCCGCATCAGGACCTAACATTGCTTCAAAATCTAGATCACCATCGATGGAGGCCCAGCGCCATGCAATTTCTAATTCATCAAAATTATCAGCATCAATTTGATTAAGATTGGTGTATTTGGTTGAACCTGCATCAGCTGCATAGCTCGTCCACTCCCCATCAGCATTGCCGGACTGGGCGAACATGCTCGGTGTGAACAGAAGAAAAATTCCACTTGCAAATATTCCACACGCATATCTTGAAGAAAGAATTCTAGCGCCTGTTTTTGGAATCAATCTTCTAGTACCCATCTTGTCTTTAACCCCTCCCGATCTACAGCTTGACCACGCAAGTAAACCGCGCTGATTTGTCGAGTATTATTAATATCGTTTAGTGGATTTGCATCCAGAATAACAAAGTCTGCAGCCTTGCCCGCTTGTAAACTGCCCACGTCAGTCAAACCGAAGGCCTGCGCCGCACGCGAAGTTGCAGCTACAACGGCTTCCATAGGCGTCATCCCCATCCGCACAAACAGTGCTAATTCGACATGATCCGAATAACCAAAAAAATCACCGACAGCTCCCGCATCAGTGCCGAGAATTATGTGATCTTTCAATTTCAATAAGTTACTCGCCAGCATTGTAGATCGTTGCACTGCAGCAGCGTCTTGATTTACAGGTGGCGGATCGTAGTTTTTATTCAAATTTTCCAACACTGACACGGGCACTTGACCATAGAAGAATGAATCTTGAAATGCAGGAATATAATAAGACTCACGCTTAGTAATCATCCCGAGTGTTGGCACTATGAAAACATTGTTCGCTCGAACCATTGCTAAATACTCGTCGTCTACTTCTGTGTCATAAGGCATATGGATGAAACGTCTAGCACCGACGTCGACGAGTGATTTATGATCGGACAATGTCGTAGCATGAGCGATAATACGCATATCATAGTTCGAAGCAGTGTTTAGCACGGCGCTATAAATTTCTGGAGCTAGCTTTACTTCTGAGCCTCGCCGCTGATCGCGAGAATCAACCCAGATCTTAACGATGCCATATCCCTTGGTAGCTAAATCCCTCACGGTTCTTGCGGCTTGCTCAGGATCTCCGACAGGATTTACACCCCAGTAATTTGGATCATCCGTAAAACGTGGATTGGGTCCGCCACCAGGAGAGCCCATACCTGGCGAGAGGTGATAGCGGGCACCACCTATATTGCCTTTTTGTTGCTCAAGCTTTACCCGACTAGCAATGTCTTCTTTGTCGCTGCCGGTAGAAATAATTGTTCCTACGCCATAGTAGGCATGGCGATACAGGTGGTCGGTCAGGTTTTCCTCGGTAAAGAACTGTGATCCCCAATCCCCGTATGCTTCCCAGCCCAAATGAGCGTGGGTATTTACCAACGCCGGAATAACCGTCTGGCCGTCAAGATCATAACTAACTGCACCTGCTGGTAGATTCATGCTGGAAGCAGGACCCACGGCCAAAATTATTCCAGCACGGATTAAAATGGATCCGCGCTCAACTACTGTGCCATCTCCAATAATTATGCGCGCATTATTAAAACTCTGAACAACAGAACCGGGGTCAAGAACCTCAGCTGGTTGAGCAATTGCCTGCCCCGCAGAAAAAAGAAGGCAGAGAATCATGAGTCTACGCGATAGTGATCTCATCAATGACTACTAGTTAGAGAGGGGGGCAGGTCTAATCTGAAATTTAACCATTTTACTAGTAGTTCCTTTACCGCCTTCGGTATGCCAATTAAAGTTTGTGCCATAGTTAGCCCAAACAGCTCGGCCTTTCCACCCAGCATTAGGGTCATCAATGCGCCCGTCCAATCCTCTGGAATAAAACCCTAAAGGATAAGGAACTCGCATAGTGACCCATTCTTCAGTTTCCGGATTAAGAACCCGAAGGGAATCTGAACCTGACCCTGTAGCTATAGGAATATTTTCACCTAAACCAAGCACGTTATAGTTATCTACCCAATTGTAGTAGTGAAAATCAGCTTTAACATCAGTGCCTTTAAGGGTGGGGCCTGGCACTTCATATAATTTCCACCCTTGTTGACAGTGCTGTGAATCAATGACATCAGGCCCATTGAGAACATCGCACTTGCGACGATCGAAACTAGCGATGTGACTACTACCAGATAATGCTGTCCACACAACGCCATTGTTATCGACATCGAGCCCTCTTGGACCAAATCCTTGAATATCCCCATTAATTACAGGAAGCTCGTAGACCTCAGTGAGACAAGTTTCAGGGGGGTTAGCGCCGATATCCAGGCGGTAGATACGGCCAGGGAATTCAGTACCAACTCCCCAAGCAACATTATCCACCGGGTCAACGATAATGCCGTAACTACCTGGGCTCATTCGGGTATCAAGACTTAAATTAACTTCACCGAGTTGCTCTCCGCCTCCACCTTCATTTTCGCTACGAAGCGGACCAACTGGTTGATTCCAGGGTTTAGTAATAACTCCATCACCATTGGTGTCTACCACCATAGGACACCAGCCCTGAGAAAGTTGCTCGTCGCCAGTACGATCATACTGACGCGTATTTAGCCAACCAATAACATCGCCACCACCACTAAAATAAAGCATGCGATCTTCGCTAAATCCAAACTGCAAATGGTGGGTACCAAAACAAGTATCAATGAGTCCAAAATCTTCAGTGGCTGGATCATAGTAGGAAGCCTGACGAGAGCTGCCCCGGGTTGGGTAGTACTGTACATATTTGTTGGAAGATCCTGCTTGGCACCAATCCGGCAGATTGTTACCACGTACCTTAGTAGTCATCCAGACACGACCCAACTCATCAAACATAGGATTGTGTGGATCCGCAGGGCCCGTCCACAATGCTTCATCACCATAGTAGGCTGACGGCACTGGAAACTGCTGAGCAAAGCGGGTAACAGCAGGATTATCCGTATTATTTTTTACTGCAATTTCAATAGTACGAAAGTCATTTGATTTTGTGTCTAACTCAATCAAGGTTCCATGCCCTCCATCAACACCGTAAACATATCCGCCTGCATTGAGTGTTGGATCGCGCTTATCAGTTGTAATTTCATCGTGAATATAGGAGGACTCATTACCCCAATCCCAAAGTGTAAGCACCACATTGCGTTCCAGCCCACTAGGTCGTTCCGGTGCTGGCGGCGTTTCGCCCGCTGCAATTCGATCTGTCCAGTTCGCATACATTTTCATGCCACGCGGGCCGAATCGCCCTGCGAAACTAGACATAAAAGGACCCCGAATTCCCATGGCCGTTCTGTATTGCCAAGCTTCAACACTAGAATCAAAATCGAGATGACTGAGGTGATCCAATGTGCGAGTCGCCTTGTTTCCCAATTGATGGCAGAGTTGACAACCTTGCTTAGTCATATCTATCCACTGTGACTGGCTGCGCATGCCTTCAGAAATCCCGTTACCATCGGGGCCAGTTCCCGGAAATTCCTCAGCATCAGGAACTTCGAGTAGGGAGTACCAGTAGTTGGCAGGATAGACTTGGGCCGCTTCTGCCGCAGAGTCAGCAACAAAAGTATTTAAAGTAACATCGGCACCACTGCGTAAATAAACTGGCTCCGAATCAACCAAACCATAGCCCCGCACCCAAACTTTGTATTGGGCTTCGGGCAATTCTGGCAAAAGAAAACGACCGCCATCATCAGTAACCACGATCTTAATGAAATGAGTAGGCAAATCATCAGTCTCAGCTATAACCCAAACCCCGGCTTCTAAACCATTACTGCTTTGCACTTTGCCCTCGATTACCCCAAGACCGGGTTGTGGTTGTGCGGTTGCTGATAGTGTCACCGCAAATAGGGCTGCCAAACAAACACCAGGGCTTAAAAATCGTAAAACTGTGTTTAGAAGAGATGCTTCTCTAAAAAACAATTTTTCAACCGAGGACATGAGAGTCTCCTTTGGACTATTTAGTAGCGTCTTTACGCTGAATTCCTACCAAAATTTTAAATCTAGCTTCCCGCTGATTCTGATTTGTAGCATTTTTATAAACGGCTGACCTACTAATTTATGCCTGATTTGGAAATTATTGAGAAAACCACTAGGCACAGAGCTATTCTACCGTTACATTTGTTAATACTAATTATGTCCATTTCCACTCATTTTCAGGAGAAAGCGAGTCATGGATTCTGAAATCAACCATCTGATGAGCGCACTTAAGAAACAGCAAATTAGTCGCCGAACTTTTCTAAGTTCCCTGACAGCCCTTGCAGTAGCAGGATTTAGCATAAAAGGCAGACAAAATTCTGCTTTCGCGGCGGCAAACTCCGCTCCACCCATTCCAGTGGAAGCGATTAACCATATGACTATTAGTGTATCTGACCCCACTGCATCAGTAGCCTGGTATCAGGGGCTCTTTGGTATGCCTATAGCCGCGCGACAAGGTGGAACAATCGTGTTACAGGTAGGGAATGGTCCTCAATTTATCGCCATAGGGGGGAGCCCTAGCGACAATCCCCGGATCACCCATTATTGCCTCGAAGTGGACAACTTCGACCACGAGCGAATTGTGGAAATACTCGCAGAAAACGGTGTGGCGGCTACCGGTCAATCTGGACCATTAGAGTCGCGAGTAAGAATGCGGGGTGAAGAATTTGGTGGAGCGCCCTCCGGCTCACCAGAACTTTATTTCGGCGACCCGGACGGTATCGTCATACAGTTACAGGATTCCAGCTACTGCGGTGGTGCTGGCCTGCAAGGTGAAGAATGTTTAGCAACACCTGAACCCTCGCCAACTCCGGGTCTACTTAACTTAATTGAATTCAATCACTTTACATTGTTTGTAGAAGATCAACCCCGTTCCATTGAGTTCTATCAACGTCTATTCGGCATGCCCATTGATACTTATCAAGGCGCGCTGCCAGTAATGAGAATTGGTTCTAGCAAACAGTTTCTTGCTCTACCTGCGGTTCCACCTTTGTCTGGCCGGATTCACCATGCATCTCTGGCAGTTGAAAATTTCGACGTCGATCAAATTTTTTCATTACTGGAAGGCTATGGCCTGACGATCCTAGGTGAGGCCGGAGGAGCCAATGGTCCTCTACAAGCCTATGTCACCATGCGTGGAGCCGATCGCGGCGGCGCAACCGAAGGCACACCAGAACTATATTTCACTGATCCAGATGGCATCCTCATTCAATTACAAGACATTAGCTACTGCGGCGGCAATGGCTACCTCGGGGAAGAATGCGGAACCGTTGAAAACCCTACAGGAAGGAATATCTAGCTGCTTTGAATTATCATTGCTTGCAATCTGGAGGAAAGCCAACAATGGCGAGGCGTTCACTTCTTTGAATTGTTCCAATTTGAGACTTCATACTAGCGGTCACCAGTGTTAGCCTACAGAATAGTTAAAAACTAATGCAAAAGTAGGCGACTTACTAAGATCAGTTATGAATCGGCTTCTATCAACCTGTGTCTACCTAATAGTGTCCGGCCTCTATTTTGAGGCTGCCGCACAGCAACCTGCATCGCCCGCTCAGTTGTCTCCGCAACGCGCATTGTTGGATCAATATTGTGTTATCTGCCATAACCAAGCGATAGTTAATTCCGCTCCAATCGACAACGAAGGTCTGCAAACCACTCAATTGCGTAATCTCGGATTAACTCTTGATACAGAAAATGTTTCAAACCTCGCTGCAAATCCTGAGATTTGGGAAAAAGTTGTTAAGAAGCTTCGGGTCGGTGTCATGCCCCCACCTAACTATCCACGTCCTAATAAAGACAGTTATGAAGAATTTCGAACGTGGCTTGAATCTGGTTTGGATCAAGTGGCAGAAGCAAGAGTAGATCCAGGTCGAACTCAAGCATTCCATCGACTCAACCAAACTGAATACAGAAACGCCGTTAGAGATCTCTTAGACCTCGACATCAATGTCGCTGAACTTATCCCGCCTGATCCACCAGATCAATATGGTTTTGATAACAATGCTGAAGTCTTGGCGTTATCACCAGTGTTAGTAGAGCGCTATGTTTCGGCAGCACACAAGATCGCTGAATTAGCGGTAGGTGCAACGCCCAGAGGCGCTTCGATTAAAACTTATGATGTTCCGTTGAATCTTATTCAAGACGATCGCCTAAACGATGAACTGCCTTTTGGTTCTCGCGGTGGCACTGCCATCGAACATATGTTTCCAGTTGACGGCGAATACCGGATTACGGTCAATCTACAAACTAATTACGTGGACTTTGTTCGAGGGTATGACTTATCTCACGAAATGGAACTTAGTATCGACGGTGAACAACTAGAGACTTTCAGCTTCGGCGGGGACGCACCCGGAACACCAGCTCCCTACAGTTATGCTGGTAATATTCGCGGCAGCGATGACTGGGAAGAATTTATGATGGCCTTTGCCGATAAAGGCTTCGAAGTCTTAGTGTCAGTAAATGCTGGACCTCGAATAATTGGTGCTACTTTCCCGCGCGAGATGTGGGAACCTGAAGGTGTGCAACAACCGAGGTTATTTGGTTACCACCTAGCCGTGACAGAACTGCCTGATGTTAATCCGAGTATCGGCAGCATTCAGATTGAGGGGCCCTTATCAGCAACGGGTCCTGGCGATACTCCAAGCCGGCGTCGCATTTTTTCCTGTAACCCGACGAGTAGCGATGAAGAACCGGCCTGTGCACGGGAAATTTTAAGCGACTTAGCGAAACTCGCCTATCGTCGACCGATTAACGAACAGGATATCGCGGGACTTATGGACTTTTATAATCAAGGTTATCGCGAAAGTAACTTTGAAACAGGCATTCAATTTGCCTTAGAGCGATTGCTAGTTTCTCCTGACTTTTTGTTTCGAATTGAACAAGACCCTGTCAATGCGCAACCAGGAACCATGTATGCCATTAGCGATATCGAATTAGCATCCAGGCTTTCATTTTTCCTTTGGAGTAGCTTGCCTGATGCTGAACTTCTAGATGCAGTTGAACGCGGCTCTTTAAAACAACCGGCTCAACTCGAGGAGCAAGTACATCGGATGATGGCTGATGCTCGTGCCGATGCCTTTGTCGAAAATTTTGTTGGCCAATGGCTATACTTACGCAACCTCGATGGAATTTATCCGGACCCCGCTAGATTCCCAGAGTTCGATGAGAACTTGCGTAAAGCGTTTCAGCGTGAAACAGAATTATTCATCGATGATCAAATTCGTTCCGATAATAGTCTGCTAGAACTACTAAGCGCTGATTATACTTTCGTTAACGAACGTCTCGCACAGCATTACAATATTCCTGGTATCTACGGCAGCCGTTATCGCAAGGTGAATCTAGAGGATGACCAACGTGGCGGCCTACTTGGTCATGGCAGTTTGATGATGGTAACTTCTTACCCTAATCGAACATCGCCTGTATTACGTGGTAAATTTGTGCTTGAAAATTTATTAGGTGGGCCTCCTCCAGAACCTCCACCGAATGTACCAGCACTTGAAGAAACGAACGAAGACGGAAGAGTGCTAACGATGCGTGAAGCAATGGCAATGCATCGAGAAAATCCTGCCTGTCGAGTTTGCCATGCGGCCATGGACCCGATTGGGTTCTCACTTGAGAACTACGATGCAATAGGCAAATGGCGACAACAATTTGCAGGTCAGGAAATTGATGCCTCAGGGCTGCTTCCGGATGGCAGTACCTTTGATGGCCCAGACGGATTGAAAAATCTTTTACTGAACAGACCCGATGACTTTGTTGGCACTGTGACCGAGAAACTTTTGACCTTCGCCCTTGGGCGCAATCTCGAATACTATGACATGCCCTCAGTGCGTTCAATTGTGCGCACAGCGGCGGAAGATAACTATAGCTGGTCGTCAATAATTTTAGGCGTAATCAAAAGCACTCCATTCCAAATGCGGAGAACTGAGTTATGAATATCTTTAAAAAAACCTTACCAAGGCGAACATTGCTCCGCGGGCTTGGTACCAGCATAGCGCTTCCCCTGCTAGACAGCATGGTCCCGGCACTCTCCTCTGCATCAGCACAAGAAGCGCAGCCGGCAAAGCGGCTCGGTGTCGTTTACGTGCCGAACGGTATGGCAATGAAATCATGGACTCCAGCAACGGAAGGAGCGAATTTTGAAATAACAAGAATTCTTGAGCCCATGGCTGCCTATCAAGACCGCATGACGGTAATAACAGGGCTCAATGGTGCACAGAGCAACGCAGGAGTTCACGCCAGTGCATCAACACGATTTCTCACTGGCGCAATTCCCGCGCGGACTGAGTCAGATCTGCAAGCGGCAATATCTATAGATCAATTGGTGGCGCGCCAATTCAGGCGAGTCACTCAACTCGGCTCATTAGAACTCGCTCTCGACCAAAATGATGTATTTGGTTCTTGTGACATTGGTTTTAGCTGTCAGTACACCAGCACTATCGCCTGGCGCGACGCCAATACGCCGCTGCCAATGGAAACTAATCCGCGCCTAGTCTTTGAACGTTTGTTCGGTGATATCGGCACTACAGACCCTGCTGTTCGCTTGCAGCGCATTCGAAAGGATCGGAGTTTACTCGATGCAGTCACCGAACGAGCGGACGAACTGAATCGTTCCGTTGGCGCAAGCGACCGCGCAAAACTAGATCAATACCTAGATGCAGTGCGCGATGTTGAGCGAAGAATCCAGATGGCAGAAACACAAAGCAATCGTCAAATTCCGGAAGTAGAACAACCCTCTGGAATTCCAGATACCTATGAAGAACATGCCAAACTAATGTTCGATATGCAGGTGCTTGCCTATCAAACAGATCTGACTAGAGTCATAACATTTATGTTAGGGCGTGAACTAAGTGGGCGAACTTATGCTGAAATCGGTGTACCAGATTCTCATCATCCAACCTCGCATCACCGCGATGATCCAGTACTTTATGAAAAGGTCACTAAGATAAACGAATTCCATACACGGCTATTTGCAAGTTATCTGGACAAACTTGATGCTACTTCTGATGGCAATGGGTCCCTGTTAGATAATATGCTTCTGCTTTACGGTGCTGGCATGTCTGATAGTAACCAACACAGTAACGCTGGACTTCCTTTAGCACTGCTCGGAGGCGGAGCCGGAACACTCAATGGAGGGCGGCACCTTCGCTATAAGGAAGGTACTCCAATTACTAATCTGCACCTGACTATGCTGGACAAAATGGGCGTGTCTGCAGATAACTTAGGTTATAGCAGAGACAACCTTGAACTTTTAGCTGAAGTGTAATTTAGACCTGAATATGATTGTTAGGAATTTGAAGCTCTCTAAAATCTACCTGCCAGTATTGCTGACTGTCTTCTTCATCGTTGTAAGCGATTTAGCCCAAGCTGAAAATTCTGAACTCATTAAAACAGCCAAGTATTCAACCGCTGAGGCTGTTCAATTACTATTGAAAGGCGGGGCAGACCCAAATTTACGCCAAACTGATGGCGCCACTGCGTTGCATTGGGCTACCTATCGAGAAAATCTTGCCATGGTAAACTCGCTCATTGCTGCAGGCGCTAATGTGAACGCGGTTAACCGCTTAAATGCTTCATCGCTTTATCTTGCTGCAAAAGCAGGTAATGCAGAATTAATCGCGATTCTTTTAAAGGCAGGCGCTACCCCAAACCAAGAGTTAACATTAGGCGAAACCGCTGTCATGACCGCAGCGCGAGCGGGTTCGGCAGCAGGTGTTCAATATCTGATTGATGCCGGGGCTGATGTTAATGCAATAGAAAATTCACGAGAACAAACTGCTCTAATGTGGGCAGCAGCGCAAGGGCATATTGGAGTGGTATCAGCGCTAGTTAATGCTGGCGCTGATTTGGAAGCACGTTCCAAGGAGCGTCCAAGGCTAATGTTTGCTGATGCCACAAATGGTGGCGCCTTTGATCAAGGAATTAACGAACTATTAGGTGGTTTTTCTCCGCTGTTGTTCGCAGCTCGAGAGGGTCATACCGACGTAGCTCGTTTGCTCCTTAACGCTGGGGCGGAGATTAATAGTATTGCTGCGAATGGTACCAGTCCGTTAGTCGTTGCCGCGCACAGTGGTCATTCAGATATGGCGCAAATGCTAATAGAAAAGGGTGCCGACACAAATCTGATTGGCGCTGGCTATAACGCCCTTCATGCAGCAATTCTGCGAGGCGATCTTGATACAGTTGTCGCACTTTTAAAACATGGCGCAGATCCAGATACACGACTGCAAAAACCTAACCCAGTCCAGCGAGCAAGCGAAGATTGGGCTCTAAAAACCCCTTTAGTTGGAGCCACACCGTTTTGGATTGCTGCCAATTTTAGAGAAGCAGAGATTATGCGTGTGCTAGCCAATGGTGGCGCGGATCCAATGCTTGCTAATCAAGAACAGTGGAGTAGGCCGAGAGAGCGTGCAGATCGCGCTTCCTACACCCCACAGGCCATCGGCGGATTTGCTAGCACTGTGCAGGCTGCCATTATAGGCGATAGCACACGCGGTAGATTCTACGTCCAGCCAAATTCAGATCCTGCCGGCGAAGAACGATTAGCACTAGCGGCAGTGATCGCGGCAGCGGACCTTGGTGTTAACTTGAATCATAGGGACCACAATGGGGCGACAGCAATGCATGATGCTGCCGCTAGAGGATTACCCAACATAATACGAGAATTGGCCGGGCGTGGTGCTGATGTAAATGCACTGAATAATCGCGGTATGACACCCCTGGACCTAGCCTTAAGGGCGGAAAGACGGCCAAATTTTTTTGGCTTTGATCTTTCTGTACCTGGTTCAAGTGCCAGTGACGTGCTGCAAGAGTTCGGCGGGGTTAGTTCGAGCGCACTATAACCTTTGCTTAACTTAATAATATATTCGCCCTGCCCAGAAGCAGCCCTATACCTGGAATAAGCATCTTTCAAAAAAAACCGGGAATCTATAAAATCTCCGCAATGATTAAAAACTTCTATAATTTTCCATCTACGGAGGGAACGAAGATGAATGCATGTACTAAAAAATCTGCTGGCTCAAGAGCTATTAGGCTGAGCTGCTTGGCTGTCATATTCGGATTAGTACCACAATTTAGTATGGGCCAGAATTTAGTTACCGGAGATACCGCGGAATGGTTCACCCTCGGCGGTGACTACGCGCACACCCGGTACACTCCAGCAGACGAAATTACGGCGGAGAACTTTGATGAACTCGAAGTAGCCTGGGAATGGGATGGATCTAGCTTTAATGGCTATAGCGGTCGCTCAACACCGACTTATGTCGATGGAAAGCTTTTTACTGTGTCGGGTCCACGCAGAAATGTTGTCGCCATCGACCCAAAGACTGGCGAAACTTTGTGGGCATATCGCCTACCTAATACTCCGCGCTGGGAATACTCTATGCGTGCGTCTTACGGCAAGGGTATTGCCTACTCGCGCATCGACGGCAAAGGCGTAATCTACATTTCCACTCCTGGTTTTTTTCTAGTTGCACTTGATGCGCAAACTGGGCGGCCGCTAGAAGGTTTTGGTGGACAAGTGCCAATCCCAGATTTTCCAGAAACCGGCGTTGTCGATATGCTCGCTGACCTAGGACATCCCTACGATCCTTATGAAGGAATTCCGTTAGAGACTGGATACATTACTGCGTCTTCTCCACCGATTGTGGTTAATGACACTATTGTCGTTGGCAACTCAGCAGAGCAAGGGTATTTGCAAGCAAGGGTAGAAAACATACCTGGTGATATTCTCGCCTATGACAAACACACCGGTGAATTTAAATGGAAGTTTAATGTAATCCCACGTCCTGGTGAATATGGCCATGAAACATGGGAAAACGATGCCTGGCAATGGACTGGCGATGTTTCTTCTTGGGCGCCATTAACAGCAGACCCTGAAAACAATATTGTTTACGTGCCGACCAATCCACCAACGATTGATTACTACGGTGGTTTTCGTCCTGGTGATGGGTTGTTTGGCACCAGTGTCATTGCCTTAGATACGGAAACCGGAGATCGTCGCTGGCACTTTCAGACTGTTAAGCATGATGTTTGGAACTATGACAATCCGGCCGCACCGATCCAATTAGATTTAAATTTACCCGGCAGAGGCACAGTTCCGGCAGTCGCACAGGTAACTAAGCAGGGCTTTGTTTACACCTTCGACAGACTGACAGGCGAACCAATTTGGCCGATGGAGAATCGTCCAGTTCCTGCTTCCAGTGTGCCCGGCGAAAAACTAGCGACAACCCAACCTTTTCCAACTAAGCCTCCGCCTTTTGAAATGCAGGGAATTAGCGAACAAGACTTGGTTGACTACACGCCCGAATTACGTCGTGAGGCTTTAGAGGTAATGTCCAGCTATAAAATGGGACCACTATTTAATCCGCCAATTCATGATGAGAATACCGAAGGATTAATTAGTGCCGCCATGTGCCCAGGCGATGGTGGTGGTGCAAATATTTATGCACCCCCCGCAGCTGATCCCACCACTGGTTTTCTCTATGTACCTTCTGCAAACAACTGTAGTTGGCAACGAGTAATTCCTGGTGAAGAAGCCGATGCCCGCATCGACAAGCCCACTGGAACTACCTTCGCGGCCTATGCTAATGGCGCCGGTGGCAGACCACCGCGCATGCCTTCTGGCCTTCCTTATGTTAAGCCACCTTACAGCACTGTAACTGCCTATGACATGAACACCGGCGAGATTGCTTTTAGAATTCCTGCTGGTGAAACACCGGATCGAGTTCGCAACAATCCAGCATTGGAAGGAATCGATGTCGGTGATACTGGAAGCGGTCGGGCTCCTTCAATGGTCGCAACTGCAAACATGCTAATTTACGCCTCTGTGGACCACGATGGCCAAACCCCCTTGCTATATGCAGTAGATAAACAGACCGGTGAGCGACTAGGCAGAATTGAAGCCCCTGCAGAAACCCGCTATGGCATGAGCTCCTGGATGCATGAAGGGCATCAGTATGTCATCTTGCAAACTGGCGCCAAGCTGACAGCAATGGCGTTGCCCGCAGCATCTGCAGATCATTAATTAGGTCGTAGCGGAAAGAAAGATCAACACGCTCTACTAGCAGCTAAAAGGGTGGAGGGGTTAATTACCTTGCCGCCTCTTTAGTTGTCTACTCTTAGGGCTATTCTGGGAGTTGGCAAATTCTCTCCATTGAGGTTGTTCCGATTCCCGGATACTCCCATTTTAATACGTCGCCTTCCATATACCTCTTTACAACCGGCACCAAACCAACAGCATTGAATTGAAGTCGGCCATCTATCCACTTAGTCGTTGCACTGGTACGTATGCAAAAATTAAATGAGCCCAAAGTCACTGGACGCACGTCATTTGAGGCGCCAGATAATTTACCGTCTGTTGTCATGTCATGAACCACACCAGAGGAAGTCACAACATAACGGTTGCCACACTGCTCGATTCTTTCGATATGGCCTAGGCTGCCATCACTTCTGCTCCTAGCCATCCAGAGTCCTCGCATATCAGTTGCGCCTTCCGGCAAAGGTTCAGTGCAACCCGCGAGGAACGGTTTTGGGAATACTTCGTAGCCACAATTTGGGGTATGCCCTTGAGGAATTTCTTTTGCTAGTAACCCGGAACCATCGAGAATGGGGAGCTGACAATAATTTATAGCTTGCGCACTACCTTCATAGACATGATCTGGAGTTAGGTTACCTGGGCGTGGGAAAAACAGAAGAGCAAGCACAAATAGAACAGGTATGGAAACTAGAACCCCCAAGAAAATCAAAAGCCCTCGTTTCCAATTCACCGCTCTATCGATCTCCCGGGGCCATATAAAACCAAATTGGCCGCTTTTCTCCAGCTTGCTTCATTGCCGCGCGAGCTTGCAACACGATTTGACCGGTTTCAGTTATATCGAAAAACCAGTTCGCCCCAGACCAGGCAGCGGGAATATGATCACTAAGTCCCAAGGCAGCGCATTCATAGTAACCGCGAATGTCTTGAGCAACCCGTGAAGGGATACCAGGGATGCCAGCTTGTTTCCACGGCGTTCCTTCAACAACGCGAATTAGAGACGCCACAGCACTTTCAATTTTATCGACTTCGACTACACGCCCTGTTCCGGCACGGTTGCCATAACGTTCTATCGCGCGATCATAGGCGGGCCGCAAACCACGAATCTCATCAAGGGCTGCATGCAAGCCTTCATTCGAGCGCGGCGGCAATGGGCAAGACAAACTTGCAGCGCCACCTTCTTCGACTGTTTCATTAAATTCTTCTATGAGTGGGTGCTCTGCACCGAGAAGGTTGAAGGCATGGGCTAAAACTTTGTGTTGAAATTCCTTATCATTCGGCACTCCCAATGGTCTCCCTAATGGAAAGTTGCACAATAGGCCGCGCGGTGGCGCACCGCTTTCTAGTTGCTTACGGACAGACCCAAGCGAAATAGTAGCAATACCATGTGCTTCAAAAACATGAGCGAGCGTACTCACGGTACGCGTGCATAAAGGTCAGACCGGCGTTAGCAGAACGACGTCAACCCCATTTTCCTTAAGGAATTTCGCGCCAGCTGGGCCACTGTCCATGCGGGTAGCACTCAAATCGAATTGATTGCCCGCATAGGATAGATGCACATCAGATACTTTCCCAATAGTACCGTCAGCAGCAAGCTCATCTAATCGATCAAGAGGAATAACGGTATTCATATCTACCACAAATCCGACGGCATCAAAATTTGGACTCCAATGCCCGATTTGAAAATCACGCTTACCGTTATCCAATATCCGGTAACCCGTATCCGCTGGTGCAAAATCATCCTGCTCTTCATGATGTAAAGATGCCGTGCTAACAATAGCTATTGTTGCCTCATTCAACGGAGGCGGTTGAGTGAAAGCCCGCTCGTCAAATACCCATGGCGGCTGGTCTTCTCCCATCGCTTTTACAAATACGTCTGACATCGCAGTCCTTTTGGTTTTCTTGTTCTACTAAAAATGTGGCTTTAAATTATTCGAGGCATTACAGCATTCGCAAGTTGGGCGAATCTGCTAAATTTAACTAGCTTCAGTTTCAACTAAAACAGAATCCGAGATAGATCTTCGACTAATTAATATGCCCATCGATGCTGTTATCGCACCAACAATAAGTAGCGTCACTTGCCCCACATTAAAACCAATGACCTCAGTAGTAGGTAACGCAATTAATCCACCGCCAATGATAACTAAGATGCGACCAGCTGCTCCCAGAGATCCTGGACGATCAATGAAACCTATAGCAATTACATAACTTTGGAGTGTGCCGGCGATTAACACAATACCTATTGCAACTTTTAGTGTGGCAGTTAATGTCTGCAATAAACTACCTTCCATAATTAAGGCTGGCTCCAACACAAAGAAAAACGGTATAAAATAGATAATGCTGCCTAAACGCATCGCCTTGAAGCCCGTTGAAAGGGCTGATGAGCCAGCAATACTCGCGGCAGCAAATGCACCCAGGGCAACTGGCGGCGTAATAAATGAAAGCATGCCCCAATACAAAATAAAGAGATGGACACTCATTGGATCCAGGCCACCCTGAATAAGAGCAGGGGCGAGCACTATTGCCAAGAATATATAGGCCGCTGTTACGGTCATACCAATTCCTAACAAGAAACTACTAAACGCTCCCATCAATAAAAGCAGAAGTGTGGAATCCCCAGCTAGGTATAAGAGGTCATTAACAAGGGTCCCAGATAGCCCGGTTACTGACAGAGCGCCAACTATCAGACCTACTCCAGCCATTATGGTAAGTAATTCCATTAGTAACTTTCCAGTGGCAACGAGAAATGAAGCGGCTTGTTTTAGATTCCAACGATTGTCAGTTGAGAGTTGGTTTAAGACGACGAGCACACCGGTCGCGATAAACGGCGCTACTGCTTCTCGCTGCAAATAAACTAATAAAAAAATTAATACCGCAAAAGCGGCAATATAAAACCAGCCTTGCTTCATAGTGGTACTTAAACTTGGCAGCTCTTCCTTGGGAGTTCCAACCAACCCTTTGCGTGCAGCATAAGCATCAACTTGAATAAATAATCCAAAGAAATACAAGAAAGCGGGAATGGCTGCGGCTAATGCCACAGTGGTATAGGGAACATTTAGAAAAGTCGCCATGACGAACGCGGTAGACCCCATAATCGGCGGCAATAATACGCCCCCCGTTGAAGCACAGGCTTCGATCCCCGCGGCATAATCTTTTTCCATACCATTTTTCTGCATGGCTGGAATCGTCATCTGGCCTGTAGTCAGTACATTCGTAATTACGCTTCCACTCATGGATCCCATCAACCCACTAGATACTATTGCCACTTTTGCAGAACCTCCACGCACATGGCCAAAAACTGCGAAAGCTAGGTTTATAAAAAATCGACCACCGCCTGTTTGTTGCAAAGCAATGCCAAAGATCAAAAAACCAATAACCAACTGAGCGAAAGCTCTAAAAGGCAAACCGAGAATACTCTCAATGCTCATGACATGATAAGAAGCAGTCTCCGACAACGATGAAGACATACCGGAAATCGGCCCTGGCAATTTATCTGCAACAATTGGGTAGAGTGAAAATACCAGCACCAATAAAAATAGCACCATGCCGCCGCTGCGGCGAACCGCTTCCATTATTAGCACCCATAGCAAATAACTAACCCATACTGCATAGCTTGGTGCCAAAAATTCCCAACCAAAGTCCAGCATAGTTTCCGCATTTACGAAAAAGAAGGCGCAGGACGAAAATGCTGCCAGGCTAAGCACACTATCAAAATAATAAGATTTAGGACTGCGAAACGTAGGGTAGATCAGGAAACATAGAGGGAGCAACAAACCCATTAAAGCATAGTAATAATGATTCTGAACTGTGATAACAAAATCTAAGAGCGGCGCCTCAGCAAATAAACGCAGAGAATCCATGGCTAGAAAGGCACTACCAACCGCGGCAATCCCTGTCACCCACTGGAGCGGCGTAGGTAATGTACCTGAGTGGCTCGCCACTAGCGCCAGACCGGATCGAAGCCGGCTGCATCTAAGTGTTGCGCACGAATTTGCATCCACGCTGCAACGAATTGATCTCGATCACGAATATTTTTTGCAATCACTTCGATCCAGGCAGCCGCCAGAACCTCCTGGCGCCTAATTAGCTCCTGATTGTGGGCATCAATTTCGTCTGTCCATACGCCTATTTCCCGCCAGTAGGATACAGCACCTTCATGATAGGGGACTACCCAGTCAAAGACTTGTCGGTCGAGTGCCCAGCCAATGGCACCAGGGTCCGAGTCTTTATAGTCATCGTAGTTTTCGTTCATTACCCGAGTTAGTGAATAAACCAAATCAGAATCCTGAGTCGTTAGTGCTGTTAACAGAGGATAGGGGTATGTCCCTGCTTCAAGGGGATTGTCATCGTTGATAGCAGCTCCGCGGGTCGCCATGTGTTTTGTAAAATAAGGACTGATGGCTAAAAGCCTCTGCCAACAATCTTCATCGTCATGTGGTACTTCTAGCCAATGAATACCTCGTGGGGAAGCTTCCAGGCGAAACGGTGGTCCGGAAACGGTTGCCCCAAAACCAACATCAACATCACCATTAATTATGCCGTTCCAGTTAGCTTCATAGCCGGGAAAATCAACCCGCACCACATCATCCCAAGTCAACCCACCACAGGCCAAATGAGCTTCCACAGAAACATTAAGCGCCGGTGCCGCACGCACATAGGCAACTCGGCGTCCCCGCAGATCGGCAAAGCTCGTGACACCAGTATCAGCAGCCACAGCGACCGCCTGATTACTCAGCCCATTAGAAGTCATCAATAAACGCAGGGGCTGTGGGCCCCATTCCTGGGAAGCAAATTGGAAAGTGCCTTCTTGAGCAAAATAAGTGGCAACACCATTGGCCGAGAAATCGACTCGACCAGTTTTAAGCGGCAACAAGCGTGAAACATCGTTCTGACCAGGTATGACCCGCAAAGTAGTATTGTATTTTTCCCGCAGCATGGCGCCGATGGCAACAGCCTGGTTATACCCTGTCGTGCCTAGGTTATAGGCTGTCCAGGCCATCTGACGCGGGAGTTCAGGCTCACTAGGCTGGGCCATGGTCACGCCTGATATGAAACAAGTAAGCATTAGGCCGCTAATGGCAAAGACTTTGCTGTAGCGTGAAACTGATGTTTTCAGGTACTTCAATAACACTCTTGTTCTCCTGGTGGATTTGCTGCCCGAAGGCCAAAGGATACTAACAAAAGGGGCTGAAGAGATAGAGCAATTGTAGGTTAAGCGCTTTAATCTCAAATTCGATCGAGAAGCCAATGTTCTTTTCCTTCAATCATTATGTTATTAAGTGGTCAGATTTTCTGCTTCCACCCTTTTATTGCTGTGCAGATAAGCACTAATTACAGGTATTCCATGTTTTCAGCTCGCCCTCTTTCCAAGAATTTCCTGCTACTAGGCCTCGCTGTCTTAGTAGCAGTTCTTAATAATAGTTTATCCGGATTTTCATCAAGCTTTGCCGCAGAAGACCTGGTGCTGAAAGAAAACGCCGAAGCTCTGCAATTCTCGGTGAATGAGGGATCCTGGGTATCTGTAAGTCTGCTGCCTGATGGAGAATCCTTTTTCTTTGACCTGTTAGGAGACATTTATCACTTAAATATCGACGGTGGTATCGCTGAACCCATTACTGCGGGCATGGGATTTGATTCCCAGCCGGTTGTTTCTCCAAATGGTGAAAAGATTGCCTTTATCAGCGACCGAGACGGTAAAGATAATCTCTGGATTGCGAACGTGGACGGAAGTGACCCACTAAAATTATCCAACGAAACCTACGCTTATTTAATTAGCCCTACTTGGAGCCCCGATGGGCAAAATATAATCGTCACCAAACGTACTCGTGAAATAGAACTGGTGCAATATCATATCGAGGGCGGCACAGGTGTCGTCATCACCCAGCATGATGAAGGCGATGCTACCAAAAAGTCTCCTGGAGTCGGAGCCGCATTTTCTCCTGACGGCAAATACATCTACTTCGCCGAACGGCTAGGTGGACCAGATGCCCCGACCGATGAATTTCCAGTTACCCAGATCGTTAGACTGGATCTTAATTCAGGCGCACGCATTCAAATTACTCGAGGAGAAGGTGGAGGCGTCAGGCCAGTTGTATCACCAGATGGACAATGGTTAGTCTATGGCACGCGTTTCGAAACCAACACTGGCCTTAGGGTGCGCAATTTAAGTAGCGGCGAAGATCAGTGGCTAACTTATCCGATTCAGCGCGATTCCCAAGAAAACTTTCGCCCTTCAAGCCGCGGCATGTTACCTGGATATGCTTTTACTCCTGATAGTGAAGCAATCGTTCTCTCCACCGATGGACAATTTTACCAGATCAGGCTCGACGATAGCTCTCGCTCAATAATCCCTTTTACTGCTAACGTTGATTTAGCAGTTGGGCCTGATTTAACTCAACACTGGCGTGTTCTATCTGACCCCTTTCCAGCCACCCTTGTGCAAGACCCTGATCTTTCTCCCGATAATGAAAATTATGTTGCTAGTGTATTAACACGCCTTTACTCCTTAGAAAAAGGAGAGAATGAACCAGAACCGCTTACACCAGAGGAAATATGGGCATTCAAACCAGTTTACTCACCGGATGGTCGCTGGATTGCCTACGTAAGCTGGTCCGCTAATGATGGTGGGCACATTTGGAAGATACGCTCCAACGGCAATGGTAGGCCACAACAGCTCACAGAAAATGCCGCCTTTTATACCGACATCGTATGGCAGCCCGATGGCGAAAGAATCTGGGGGCTGCGTGGAAACGAGTGGATGCGACATCAGGATTACAGTGAATTCAGTGGCCTTAGTATCCCCCTGGAACTTGTCTCTGTGGGTGAGAACGGTTCTGAAGAGTTCGTAGTGTTAGAGGCTGGCGAAGCCAGAGTGCCTCACTTCGGTCCAGAAGCGGATCGCATCTATCTCAGCGAAGAAGGTACATTGTTCTCTATTAATCTCTCAGGTGGCGATCGTAAAGACCATATCAAAGTCACAGGGCCTAAAGGAAATCGTTTCCCAGAAGATGCGCCGGGGGCGGAAGAATTGCGAATTTCTCCTGACGGTAATTTCGTCTTAGCTCACGTAATAAAACAAGTGTGGCTTACACAACTGCCGCGAGCGGGTGCGACAGTACCTGAAGTAAGTGTCCGAGGAGGATCCACCCCAATTGTAAGACTAACTGATATTGGGGCGGACTATATTAGTTGGAGTGACGATGGCAAAACTGTTCTATGGACATTGGGCTCTAAAATCTACGAGCGGGCCCTGGATACTGTTAACTTTAGAAGTGAGAGCGAAGAGGCGAAGGAAAGCATTGTTGGCAGTTCTTCAAGCAATGAATCTAGTGATGAGGATGAAAACGGAACATCATTTACGCCTCTAGACGAACATCAAGCAGTTGTTGCAACAGAATTTACGGTGATAACAGCGCACAATGTTCCAAACGGTAACCTGTTGTTACGTGGTGCTAATCTGATCGCTATGACCGGAACCAATCTCGAAGAGCTAAGCGCTACTCTGCCGAATCAGGATTTACTGATTACTAACAACCGCATTGCTGCAATCGGCGCAACAGGTTCGCTGGGAATTCCTGATGACACTGAGATAATTGATGTGGCTGGCAAATGGATAATTCCAGGCATGATAGATACTCACGCTCATTGGGAATTTCGGACTGGAGATGTTTTGGAGCCAACTAATTGGTCTGTCGCGGTCAATTTGGCATTTGGAGTAACCTCTGGCTTAGATGTACAAACTGCCAATCACGATTATTTCGTTTATCGCGATATGCAGCAAAGCGGGCAAGTCATTGGACAACGTGCCTTCATGACTGGCCCTGGTATATTTGGGGCCAATGATTTTCAAAACTACAACGCTGTCCACAGTTATTTGCGTCGCTACAGCGATCACTACAATACGCCAAACATAAAAGCCTATATCTCAGGCAACCGTGAACAACGGCAATGGGTCGTCAAAGCAGCCCAAGAATTGAAGCTGATGCCTACTACTGAAGGAGGTGGTGATCAAAAACTTGATCTTACTCATGCTATTGATGGCATGCACGGAAATGAACACAACCTGCCTGACACACCTTTATTTCAAGATGTAGTGCAACTCTATTCACGCACAAGAACCGCCTATACCCCAACTTTAATAGTTCAATACAATGCTGAAAGCATGCGTGAATACTTCTTCACCCGCTCGGAAGTGCATGACAACCCAAAACTTCTTAGATTCTATCCCAGTAATCGACTGGATGAACTCAGCCGCCGCAGGCCTGGATGGATTCGAGATGATGAATTTAGATTTCAAGAAGGTGCTGCTGCCGGCGCCGCGATTCAAAGAGCTGGCGGCCTTCTGGGCGTCGGCGGTCATGCTGAATTGCAAGGCCTAAGCTTTCATTGGGAAATGTGGGCGTATGCTATGGGGGGTATGAGCACTACAGAGATATTGCGAGCCGCCACTATTGACGCCGCACATATTATCGGCGCGCCCAATGATTTAGGTTCAATTGAAATAGGCAAATTGGCCGATTTGGTAATTTTAAATTCGAACCCCCTTGATAATATTCAAAATAGTGTCGACATAGACCGGGTCGTTCAGAACGGGCGCTTGTATGATGGAGATACACTAGAGCAACAATGGCCAGAACAAATTCCATTTCCAGAAACCTGGTGGCAAACCGATCAAGAAACACCACCAGGTGTCTGATTAATCACTAGTTCATTGTTAATTTTGCCAAATTATTAAAACAATAGAAATTAGTTAACTGTCGCTCACAAGTGACATCGACTAAATACACAGACAAACTATAGATAAGAAAAAACTGTAATTGGGGAAAACTATGGAAGCTTATATCGGAGAATTTCTTGGCACATTCATACTACTAGTTTTAGGTGCAGGTGTTTGTGCGAATGTAAGCCTTAAGAAGACTGGAGGCTATGACAGTGGCTATATTGTTATAACCTGCGGCTGGGGTATTGCGGTTTTTGTTGCTGTGTTTATTACCGGTAGTGTTAGTGGCGCCCATATAAATCCAGCAGTGACTGTAGGACTCGCCACATCTGGACAATTCCCTTGGGGACAAGTGCCGGGCTATATATTAGCGCAACTACTCGGCGCTTTTCTTGGCGCTGTCAGCATATGGCTTCAATACAAAGATCATTTTGATGCCACTGAAGACCCTGCAACCAAACTCGGTGTATTTAGTACCGGCGCCGCTATTCCAAACACGGTTATCAATATTTATTCTGAGATACTTGGCACCTTTATTCTGGTATTAGGTGTTCTTTATATCGCAGAACCCGAAGTTGGCTTAGGCGCACTTGATGCTCTGCCCGTAGGCCTCCTGGTTTTTGGCATCGGCATGTCTCTCGGCGGTCCTACAGGATACGCAATTAATCCTGCAAGAGATCTTGGGCCTCGTATCGCACATGCCGTGCTACCTCTAAAAGCAAAAGGCAGTAGCAACTGGTCTTACGCGTGGATACCGGTTGTCGGACCCATTCTAGGCTCAATACTTGCTGCACTGGTCTATCTTTGGCTTCCGTTCTAGCAGTCATCTGCGGCTCAGTCTTTTACTGGGCATTAATTTCCGAAAATTTGAGAAAGACACTAAAATGTTGCTTGTAAACTGAGCACATAATCTGGATCAATCGTCCAATCCTGAACATCTATGCGCTTTATGACGCCATCAACAATATTTCCATCATAAAATGTTTTATCAAAAACGCGACCATCATCGTTCAGGAAATGTGCCCCAGCGAAACGAACTTTTACGTTAGACGTAAAATTGTACTCGACGAATGCAGAACCGAGATGGATGTCAAAGTTAGTCGACTCGAAAAGAGAAACGTCTTGGCGCATGCGATGACTGCGCCGATGAGCATTAAAACCATAAGCAAAGTCAGTACCCTCAACATCATGACGAAAGCTTATTTGAAAATAATCTGGCGTTGAATAACGTATTCTCCGCTTTTCATGCGTAAAAGGATCTTTTGTTTCAGAATCTTCGAATGTGTAGGAGAAAGTTAGCACTGCTGATGGGAGGCCCACAAAACCAAAGCGCGTGTTGAAATTAACCGCGAAACTCTTGCGCCAAGCGTCTCCGATATTTCCCACGCCTGCATCATCGACTCCGATTAACACCCTATCAATATGATCAGAAATATCTTCATAGGAAGCTTTGAATTCAACAGAACCTCCATCATTAGCAAAACGTCTTTCATAACTCACGGAATATCCGTAAATGGATTCAGGTTCTAAATTTGGATTTCCAAAATTAATTAACTCATCATCAATATTGCGGCTAGCAACAAATTCATTAAGATTCAACTGACTTACAGTTCGTTCGACCAAGAATCTAAATTGATCAGACCCCGATATGTCATAACGCAGCTCAACTCGTGGTTTCAAATACCGGAAACTACGATCATTAGTTTGACCTTCACGATCTTGAAATATTTTTGAATATTCTTCGGTTAAAGCGGATTGTAGATTGATCTTCTCTGTTAAAAGCAAGCTGTGGGTGACAAATAGCTCAAACCGGTCTTCTTCCACGATTGCGTTTGCAAGTGGGGCATTATTAAAAGCAAACCTTCTATCTAGCGTATTAAATGCGACTTCTCCACCGTACTCTAACGTATGACTGCCAACAACGGTGGTCATTGCGGAGCGAACGATTGTTTCGCCTTCCTCATATTTAGCAATACTTGAAAATAGTCGGGAGATAATGTCATCCGCGATCGTATCCTGAATAATGCCATCATCATTGTCTCTGCGATTCACAACAAATAACGTTTTAAGACGGCCAAGACTACCCACACCAAATTCTAAGTCACCTCCAATTTCAAATTCTTCATTAAAATTATTGATATCACCAACTTCAATAGCATTCGGTATGAACGCCCCAGCGGCACCAATAAGAAACTGTTCTTCATACCTGTCATACACTTGTTCATTGTCAGAAATGAGGCCATTCAGTTGCAATATTGCACCGCTCTGAAACTCATAACCAAGATTCCCAGTCGCTATATGATTGCGGCGAGTTTGGGCATTAAATAGGTGACGAAATTCGCGATGCATACGATCTGGGTCTAGCACCTCTTCATCAACCAGATTCAATCGAGGACGGGCCTCATATTGATAACTTACGCCAAACTCGAGCGGCCCACGGTTGGCATTGTAAGAAGCAAGCACCGAAGGTTCTGTCTTCATACCATCAATGTCAGTGGCGCCTACTTCTAAGAAACTAGAAGCAGAACCTTCCGATCCCTCTCGCAAAATTACGTTATAAATTATGCCTTCATTACGAATATCTAAACCTTCAGCATTGCCGCGGATCAGCTCTATTCTCGCAACTTGCACCGCCTGAATTCGCGCTAATGCATTGGACATATTGTTAATCTTGCCAGACATGCGACGGCCATTGATCAACACTTGTGCATCGGTAGCACCAAATCCTCGGTTACCACTTCCACCTGGCCCACCCCTCCGGCGCAGTATCGTTTCACCACCAGGTATATTGCGGATCATATCTGTCAAGGTTACAGGGTTGTATTGGGCAAAATAGCTGGCTTCGTAAATTACGGTGGAATTGTCCTGTTCTTGCGCGGCCAACGATCTTACTGCCGAAATCAACAAGAGGATGACCAGCACTTCAGTGCTGAGCCGGGCCGAGACATAGAAATTGGAAAGTGAAACCATATTTTTTTTAAAGCCAGATATTCGCGAGTACATTGTCCATCACTAACGAATTCAAATCCTGCTTTTTTTCTGACTTAATTTAATGCCCGTAATTTAACTCATTGATTAAACTAGAGTATAGACTCCTCGGCCTATGAAACTTTTCTGCGGCGCTCTGAATAACTTTAACATTCGCACAAAAGCAAGAGATAATCTGGGTTAGAAGTATTACCGGCTTCGACTAGACAACGGATCCCGACCTAGATAGGTTTAGTCCATCTGAGTGATCTATAAATTGCATTTAACATTGGAGAGACCATGACCCAACGCCGAGAATTTCTTAAGTTTCTAGCAGCCAGCCCACTGCTTACCAGTTATGAAACTTTTGCCCAAGAAGTAGAAGAAACATTAGGCCAGCGCTTAACTGACCCCTCAGAAGTCATCAATGTTTTTGAAATGGAAGCAGTTGCGCGTGAAAAAATCCCACCAGCCCATTTTGGCTATTTGTCTACTGGTGTCGATGGCGATCTCACCTTGAGAGCCAATCGGGCGGGATTTTCTCGCTTCCAAATTAAACCAAGACGGCTAGTTGATGTTAGCCAACCGGATTTATCTGTGAATGTATTGGGCACCCAGGCAGGTTCACCGATTTTTATCTGCCCTGTTGGAAGTCACGGTGGTTTTAATGCGGAAGCAGAAATTGGTGTTGCCAGAGCTGCTGCAGCTAAAAATCATCACATGACGTTATCAACACAATCGTCTACCCCAATCGAAGCTGTTGCAGATGCGCGCGGCGCACCTATCTGGTTTCAACTTTACCCTACGGATCGCTGGGAAAATACTGTAGCGATGCTACAACGAGCTGAAGCGGCAGGTTGCACAGCAGTTTGTTTAACCATCGATTTACCAGCTGGCAGAAATACAGAAACTCAATCAATCCTGATGCGCGAAGATATGCGTACCTGCTCCAATTGCCACACAGGTCAACCCAAACCAATATTTGAAGGGTTGAATATGCAAGGTGTTGGTCTAAATGACCCCTCATTAACTTGGGATGTCATCGGAAGGATAAAAGAAGTCACTGACATGAATGTCTTTATCAAAGGTGTTGAGGTGGGAATAGATGCTTCACTCGCAGTTGAAAATGGCGCTGACGGCATCTGGGTTTCCAATCATGGTGCTCGAGCGACGGAAACTGGCAGAGGTACTATAGAATGCTTACCAGAAATCGTGAATGCTATTAACGGCAGAATCCCGGTTATTATCGATAGTGGTTTTCGTCGTGGCACAGACATTTATAAAGCACTAGCAATGGGAGCTTCCGCCGTAGGCATAGGGAGACCTTATATATGGGGGCTGGGTGCTTTTGGACAAGCTGGCGTAGAAAGAGTGTTGGACTTACTGAATCGTGAACTGCTTATTACCATGCAAGGCAGTGGCACGCCGACGATTACTTCGATCGGCCCTGACTACGTGCTCGATGCGGGCCACAGAGTTCCACGAGGTCGATTAGGTCGTGAATTGCTATAAGAAAATTGGCTTAATCCGTCGAGCTAAGTCTAGGCTTCGCTCGACAGAAACTATGAATGTAGTCAATTCGAAAAGACAGCCTCTTGCCTTCAAAGAAAATTAGAATGGAAAACCACAACATGATTTAATTGCCTGCTATGAAACATTCCCCCATCTTCATTGCCACACATGACGCAGAAGAATATGTGAAACTAATCGAATCTGAACTCGGTTCTGAGTTAGACATCACTACCGCAACGTCGAAAAAAGGTTTAAAAGAGAGCTACCAAGGCCAACCAATTCTGCTCGCCCGACCCGACTATGCGGCAATAGTTTTAGAGTGTTCTCCTCCAATCAAATGGATTCAATCTACCTGGGCTGGCGTTACACCCCTAATCAAGAGCCCTTACAAGAACTATCAGCTTGCTGGCGTTAAGGGCGTATTCGGCGAGCCAATGGCTGAATTTGTAATCGGCCATGTGCTTGCCCATGAGCTAAAAATCGGATGGCGCAAAGAAATCCAAACAGATAGGCAATGGAATATGACATCAAACGGCCAACTTAGGGGTAAGACTATGGGTATCATGGGGACTGGCTCCATTGGCGAAGCCGTTGCCGATACTGCTAGGAAATTAAATATTAAGGTTATTGGGTTCAACAGCAGCGGTGAGAACACAGGAAAGTTTCAGTCGATGTATAGCACTAGTTCCTTAGAGAATTTCTTACGAGCTTGTGATTATGTAGTTGGAATTCTTCCCGATGTGCCGGCAACAACAAATCTTCTTGATGAAACGACTCTAAGCTACTTAAAGGAAACAGCGCTGCTAATTAATGTAGGGCGCGGTAATCTGATAGACGAAGAGGCATTATGCGCAGCGTTGAATGAAGAAAAGTTTGCGGCGGCAGTAATAGATGTATTCAAGAAAGAGCCTCTAGCTGAATCAAGCCCACTTTGGACTGCGTTGAATCTAAGCGTGACCTGCCACACGGCCGCTGTGAGTCTGCCTGCAAGCATTGCTGGTTTATTTATTCAAAACTATCAACGCTACTTAGCCGGCGATCCATTACTTAACTTAGTGGATTTCGAGAAAGGCTACTAGGCTGTTAGTTAGGTATGCTGGATAACACTGCCATTGGTTCTTGTGATAAACGCACATCACTTTCCTCTAGAGTCAGATAGTATTGAGTGCAATCAATACCAGGTCTAAATACCTGTTCTCCGTCGGCAAGCACTCTAACCATTCCAGGCTCCTATTAATCAATAATTTAGAGTCGATCGAGACTTATTCTTCGATAACGGCTATTGCTTCCACTTCAACTTGCAACGCTGGGAAAACTAGGCCAGAAACACCTATTACAGTTGACGCAGGTGGTGACATCCCAGAAGGAAAATGTCGTTTACGGCCCTGGCTATAAGAAGCAACTTTCTCTCCATCGATGTCAACGATATAGCCAGTAAGCTTGACCACATCGGCAAAGCTTGCTCCAGCAGCATTCAGTTGAACTGCCATGTTGGCAAATACGATATCTACCTGCTCAGAAAATAAATTAGGTACCTCGCCGTTCCTGATTCCCACTTGACCAGAAATGTAGACAGTGGTGATGCCATCACTGGTTACAGTCGCAACTTGAGAAAATCCTTGAGTTGAGTTTAAAAACTCAGTTTCTAGTTGTGCTGCTACATTGCAATTTACAAATAGAATGGAGAGCAAAGCCCCCAGTAAAATCATCAAAAGTTTTCTAATGTGCACCTGTTTAATCATCAGTTATATTCACTTGAATAAAAGATAGGAAAATAAAAAAGGACAGAGAGAAAAATCTCTCCGTCCTTGGAAGGAATTGAATCTACTTGGTAGAAATTATTCTGTATAAGGATTCACATAGCCTATTGGTAGTACTTTTTCAGGATCTGGCCGGATACTAATCATTTCCACTCTAGCATCGACGGAGTGCCAACCATGAAAAACTCCAGCGGGAACCACTACAATATCTCCAGCTCTGACTTCTCTTACTTGCCCATCTCCCCTCGCGACTGAAGTGGAAAAACTTTCGCCCACTAATACTTCAACAATGTCGGTATTAGCAGGAATATTGTTGCGCCCAAGCAAGGTGCCACCAGTAACTAGAACCCCTGAACCTTTAGTTATGTAGTAAACCTCAGAGACATGATTGTGAACAATTCCACTGACCGGCTCATTAGTTACTTCGATTTTGTCACGAAACAATACGCCCACTGCGACATTTGAATTCCCAATATCAACTATCTTAACCTGACGATCTACGCGACCTTCCGGTGCATGCATGACGTTCTGCCACTCCGAATACACAATATCAGTTGCTTCGGTGATGGTTCCTTCGTGGGATGCCGCAGTGAATACTATTAAGCCAGTTACGATAACACCCAGACTTGCGAAGAAATTTTTCAAATAGAACATAAATTATTCCTCATTTTTTCTTGGCTCTTTATTCTTTTTTTTATTTTCGCTATCTAATTATGTTTTTGTCGAAGCCTGAGCTTCTTGATATCGCGCACCCCGCAGCGCCCCCTCCATACTGTAGTTGCCTTCATGGCAGGCGTACTCATAAATGTGACCTGAGTCATCGAGAGTGAATGAAAACTCGCCGCGAAATGGTTCGGTATAATAGACAGGATCATTAACTGTGTATTCGTAAAATAACTCTGTCTCTGAAACACGGGTAAATCGTTCAGTCACCCGGGCTTCGGCGCTGATAAGCATTGGTCGGCCCATGGATGCTCGCTCTGGGATGGTGTCGCTGTAATGGGTAGTTTCTACGACTAGCGAATCTCCTTCCCATTTCCCGACAGAATGACCTTCGAATGTGCGAATAGCATCCGGTCGCTGTGCACCGTCCATGTGAATAACCCGCAGCGGCGAATTCTCTTCACTGACAATTGCGATCTTTTCTGGAGTTTGGACAAAACCATGAAACAATTGATAGGAAAACGCACGCATGGGCGGCGACCCCCAAGCTTCAATGCAGCGCTCCACGCCAGGGCGATCTTCAGGGCCATCAAATCCCATATTGCCTTTAAAATATTCAAACGATGAGTTTTTAATACCGTGTTCGTTATAAGGTAATATTCCATCTTCTGGATACACGATAACGGAGCTGCGATACTCTCCTTTCACAATCGCGAGTGTCTGAGGCCCAAACAGATCGATATCCGGATCCGTATTTCCTGACAATCCACCCTCATAAATTGCCTCTGCGAGTCCTGCAGCCATGTCCGGAGGTAAAACAAGTGGCATTCCGGGTGGGCGCTCTAACATAGTGTTCCATCGAGTACTCCATATGCCTTGAAGATCCGGTTGGCCATGTTCATTTTTCGACACCTGATAGGGCTCAGCGGTTTGTGCTACCGTCAGAATACTAAAAAGACAAAAAGCAAAGACCACCATCGACTTGTATACGGCCATTCCTAACTCCTTAGTTACTAGCTTCCGATTCTGTCCGCTCTTCGTAGCGCGCTCCACGCATAGTGTTAATCATTCCATAGTTCCCTTCATGACAAGCGTACTCGTAGATCTGACCAGCAACTTTACTCATAGGTACGATGGCAGTAATTTTATCGGTATAAGTGGAAGGATCATCTATAGTAAATTCATAGTCCACCTGGTCGTAAGATACACGGGTAAATTTTTCCTTAAGTACCATATCAAAGTTTGTACCTCTGCTTTGAAAAGAGGTCTGCATGCCATTAAAGTTATTGGTTTCCACCACTAAAGTATCACCCTCCCAATAGCCCCGGGAGTCACCAGCCCATAGTCTAATGTCATCACTTAATTCCGGCTTTTCAACGAGAGGCACGATGCGTGCATCGTGAATCATTTCTGTAATGATGACGAAAGAATCTTTGCTTTGAATTATTTGCATGTTGTTATTATAGAGACTAGGCAGAAATGGCGGTCCTGCGTTAAATCCCACCAAACAACGTTCTGAAAGGCCTCGGTCTTCGGGTCCATTTTTAGCAATGCCCCCAACGATAAAGCGCACAGGTCTTTCACCACTAACATCCGGCCCTAAGCCACCCGCGATCACTGGATTGCCTTCTACTACTTCTGGTACACGACCGTTTTCTGGGTAAACGATGTGGGAAGTTCTAACATTATCTCCTCTATTCCCCATTTCTATCCAGAATGTGTTGTATCCCCGGGGCGTTTGACCGGCGGGCGGAGGTTCCGGATTCAAAATGAGTTCTGCTTCTTGAGCGTCGGCTCTAGCGGCCATTCTGGCTTGGCGCTCGATCTGCTCTTGCACTTGTTCTGCTGTCAGGAATTCCTGAGTGCCATAACGTTCTGACCTTTGCATTGGTGTACTTGAACTAAAATTCCAGACACCCTGAAGATCGGGCTGCCCATGTTCAGTGCGAGGAATTTCGTAGGCTCCAGCCGATTGGGCTGCTGCTGTCCCGCTGAATAAAGCGAGTAGGGAAACAATAAAGACTGGTCTGAGTTTCATTGATGGCAACCTCCGCAGGTTAAGGCTTGATAGTTAGCATAAATGCGATGGATCAAAGTATACATTAGATTTTCCGCCACTTTACGGGAAATTACAGGGTACAATGACTACCATTCTAGATTCTTTTTGTTGCTTTCACGGCTTTGCCTTGTTCGCGAGAATTAAGAAGGTAGAAGAAATTGATTTGGCAGCTTTCGCCTTTTATGCGAACCTGCGTTGACAACAAGGAGGAGACAACAATGCTTCGTAATCTATTAAGGCTTGCCGGTAGCGGCATGCTCGCGAGTGTAATGGGCTTAGCCCAAGCCCAAACTGACGGAATTTACTATGCTGCCCACCATGATTATCGGGTAGTAGAAGTTGCCGACGGGTTATTGCAACCCTGGTCTATGACCTGGTTGCCAGGCGGAGATATCCTAGTTACAGAAAAACCTGGACGCCTAAGAATCGTCAGAGACGGTCAACTGCTTCCTGAAGCAGTACCAGGTGTTCCTGAAGTGCTTTACCAAGGCCAGGGTGGCATGTTCGAAGTCGTTGCCCATCCCAATTTCAGTGAAAATCGGTGGGTCTACTTAAGTTATGCCAAGCCTGTTGGTGACAGTTCCAGCACTGCCATTGTTCGCGGACGCTTCGAGAACGACCAACTAACCAATGTTGTTGAAGTTTTTACAGCCGAAGCGCTGGGATTTGGGCACTATGGCGGCAAGATAGTTTTCGATAATGATGGCTATATGTTCCTGACTCTTGGCGATCGCCAAGCGCCATCTAGAGGTGATTTAAGGGCACATCCGGCGCAGGATCGCAGTAATCATCAAGGCGTTATCGTGCGACTGAATGATGATGGCAGTGTGCCAGACGACAACCCTTTCGTGGGTGACCGCGACATACTTCCTGAAATCTGGAGTTATGGTCACCGCAGTCCGCAAGGTCTAGCGATTCACCCGGAAACTGGAGATCTCTGGATGACAGAACACGGACCTCAGGGTGGAGATGAACTGAATCGGGTTCAGCCAGGAAACAACTACGGCTGGCCAGTAATTGGCTATGGCGTTAACTACGGTTCTTCAGGCAGCCCGATTCATGAAGGCATTGGCGAAGAAGGGATGGCTGGGCCTACTCATGTCTGGGTACCATCAATTGCCGTTTCAGGACTGATGGTTTATACCGGTGACAAATTCCCCATGTGGCATGGCAGCATTATGTCTGGCTCACTTGCAGGCGAACAACTTGCAAGGTTGCACATGAGTGACAACTACCAAGATGTAATAGTCGAAGAAACTCTGGCCTATGGCATGGGTCGTATTCGCGATGTTCGGCAAGGGCCAGACGGCTACATCTACCTAGCTATTTCAGATGGAAATGGCGGTGGTAGAGGCAATTTTGAAGAAACAGCAATTGTTAGATTAGAGCCACTTGATTAGACTTTAATCTGAGGGTAAAGAATATAAAGGGGCTCAACTGAGTCCCTTTTTATTTGATAAGCTGCATGAATAGAAAAATTAGAATCTCTTGAAGAGGCCCTATTGTGAAAAGATATAAGTCTTTGACTACTACCTGTCTTGCTACCTGCTTATTAAGCTTTATTTCTGCAGCAACTGTCGCACAACCTAATTACACCGTTCCAATAACAGAATATGGACAGCCCGATCTGCAGGGGGTTTGGAACTTTGCTTCGCATACCCCGGTACAGCGTGATGAGAGTTACGGAGACCAGCAGCATTTTACGCCAGAGGAAAATGAGGTAAACCGCGACCGCTCCATCGAATCCTTTGAAGCAAGAGCAGAGTCACACTTCGATGGTGTCGGTGGCTACAATTCGTTTTGGTATGAAAGGGCAACTATCGGATATGACCTGCGCACTTCACTCATAATTTATCCAGAAAATGGACGCATCCCTGAGATTGTAGAGGGAACAACCATGCAGCGCGGCGGAGTTAGTCAAGATTTCCCAGGTGAGCGCCCAGTGCGATTTGTAGTTGGTGGTATCGCAAAAGATGGCCCAGAAGACCGAGGTTTATCAGAGCGTTGCATAGCAGGTTTCAATGCAGGCCCTCCCTTCATGCCCAGCAGCTACAATAATAATGTACAACTCATTCAGCATCGTGATCACATAGTTATCATGACAGAAATGATTCATGACGCTCGAATTGTGCCACTCGATAGAAACCAGGAATTAAGTGAAGACATTCGCTTGTGGTCTGGTGATTCGCGAGGCTATTGGGAGGGCAATACGCTCGTTGTAGAAACTAAAAACTTCAATGGTATGACTCAAAGTTTTATTTCTTCGCCTTATGGGGATTCCATGGATAAATCTCTTACCGAACGTTTTACGCGCGTCAATGAATCAACTCTTGAATACGAGTTCACTGTTGACGACCCTAGCACTTTTACCGATAAAATTACTGCCATGGTTCCAATGACCAAAATAGATGGGCTTCTATATGAGTATTCTTGTCATGAGGGCAACTACGGTATGGCAAATCTACTCCGGGGTGAACGCCGCCAGGAAATGGATGATTTGGGCGTTGATTAACGCTTAACGTCTTTATGCATTTATTAGCAAGTCCGCTACGTCAACCCCAATTTTCACTATCCATACAGGAGTGCACGTGGATGATTTTACTGCAGGAGAAAATAGCGATATTTGGTGGCTGAACGTAACTGATACTTGTCGAGCGATAACAGAAAGTGTCTTGCTCTATCTTTAAGCTTTTCTCTCAACTATCTACCCACTACACTGTATTATTTGGGCTAGTCTATTACTTAACTTCAATCAGGAGATACTATATGGAATTGTCTAGGTTCTGCCTAGCTTTGCTGGCGACTGCCTTTGTAAGCAGTCTTGCAAATGCACAAACCACAACTGTCCTCTACAAAGAACGGGTAGTTGAAATCGAACAAACATTGCCAGATGCCTCTGACCTTTGGGTAAAACCCGCTGACTTGACTCGCATTAATGATTTCGAATTAAAGCCACAAGGCGCTTGCCTTGCAGAGTTATGTATCCCCGTCTTGCAGGATCGCGACAGCGATCTCTACGTTACCAGGCAGAATCAAGGCTGGTTTAATGTCACTGAGCTTGCTGACATATTGCAACAATCCTGGACGACAGATTATGGGGCCAGAGTTTGGAGTTTCGGTGGTATGCCAGTAGACCGCCGTGCATTTTTCGAATCCGCTGAAGCACCCAATTTCTCACTTTCAGACCGAGAGGGAAATCCAGTTAGATTGTCGGATTACAGGGGTAAACAAGTTTTAATACTCACTTGGGCCTCATGGTGAGGATGCAGATTAGACGTGCCCGTGTGGCAAGTTATCTATGAAGAACTAAAAAAAGTAAACCCAAATTTTGAAATTATTTCCTTTGCTCAAGACAGTGGTGGTGAAGCAGATGCTGGGCCAATTTTAGATGCAGCGAATGTTACTTACACTTCAGTGATTGATACGAATCATCATATAAGTGCGCTCTATAATCTTGTTAACGTGCCATCGGCTGTTTGGGTGGATGAAGAAGGCAAGATTGTGCGAATCAACGAGGGAACTTATGCACAAAGCCATGGAGCTTTCGGTACTGATGAGTATTTGCCAATTGTGCGCGACTGGGCAGAAAACGGTGCCGACAGTCCCTACGTGTGGAATGAAGAACAAGTCACTGAGAAGATTTTTCAACGTACAACTGAAGCAGAAAAGGCACAGCCTACTTTTAGGCTCGGAACATTCTTTTTTGCTCAAGGTAATGATGAAAAAGCAGAACAATATTGGAGCCTTGCCCAAGAATTAGACCCGACAAGCTGGAATTATCTGCGCCAAGATCTGAAATATGAGCAAGGAGGTTCTGCTGGCCCCGAGTGGCGTGCAAGGAGAGATTCTATTGAAAGCGCGGGTGGAACTTATTACGCGCCGCTAGATATAGAAGAAAACACAGCTAATAATTAGAAAACCTCAGGAACGAATTGGGATCAATCATTGATCCCAATTCTCAACTATAACCATGCTTTTTATTTAATTGTTTTCTTAACTATTTAATGTTGAACCTAGTGAGGTATTAATCTTGAAGCTCTATGACCTACCCCCTTCTCCTAACGCTCGCCGAGTCAGAATTTTTATCGCAGAGAAAGGCATCGATATTCCAATGATCCCCGTCAACATGATGGCCGGCGAGAACAGCTCCGATGAATACTTGGCAAAAAATTCATTAGGAAGAATGCCACTATTGGAGCTAGATGATGGCTCCTGCATTGCTGAATCGATGGCAATCTGTCGCTACCTAGACGAATTACATCCTGAGCCACCACTTCTAGGAAAAGATACTCTTGAGAGAGCATTAGTGGAAATGTGGCAGCGGCGAATGGAGTTTGAATTTCTACTGCCTATGATTAGCATATTTCGTCATACCGGTGAGATGTGGAAAGGGCGTATCACACAGATTCCTGAAATGGCGGAAGCTGAAGGTAAAAACGTGAAAGCACGGATGGAGTGGTTGGACAAAGAATTAGCCGGTAAGCAATTTATTGCAGGGGAAGATTACACAGTGGCAGATATCACTGCTCAAACTGCTTTCGTAATGGGCAAGGCAGCTCTCGGTATTCGAATTCCAGACGAGCTCACTAATCTAAACGAATGGTGGGCCCGAGTTTCCTCTCGCCCAACTGCTAGGGCCTAAATCTAATAAGGGGAATTGCTCATGAAGCCGGTATGTTTAGTAATTGGCGCTGGTGCAGGCATTGGCGGAACCGTTGGTAAGAAATTTGCCAAAGAGGGATATCACACAGTGCTATGCCGCAGGAGTGATGAGCAAGGACTAAATAAACTCGTTAGCGAGATTGAATCCGAAGGAGGAGATGCCACTGGTTTTTTAGTAAATGCAGTTAAAGACGAGGCAATAGAAGAGAGAATAGCGCAGGTTGAAGCAGATATTGGACCGATTGAAGTTGTTATCTTTAATCTAGGCGCTCAGGTAGGCGATCGATCCTTGCAGGATACAAGTTACAAAGTTTTTGAGCTTGGCTGGAGAATGGCAACCTTTGCTCTCTTCCGAACTGCATCAACAGTTTGTCCTTTAATGGAAGAAAGGGGTAGAGGTACGATTCTTGTTACTTCTTCTACTGCAGCCGTCAGAGGTAATAAAGGTCAGCATTCACATGCTGCTGCCATGGGCGGAAGACGCATGTTATGTCAATCACTAAGCGCACAATTTTCTTCGAAAGGTATCCATGTCGCACATATTGTCATTGATGGTTCTGTCGATGCTCCAGATACTCTTGGCAAAATGTTGGGCGAAGAAAAATTTAAGGAACTGCGTAAAACTAAAGGAATGGAACATGATGGCTTGATGTTACCGGTTAAGATTGCGGAAACATACTATCACCTACATCAACAACACAGATCCGTTTGGACTCACGAACTGGATCTGCGCTCCTACTCTGATTTAGCTTGGTGGAATCACTGATAGTGACAGAGTAAAACAAGTAGAGTAAATCGCAGTGAATAGTCCAGCTCGAACCACTTCCCTAGCTTTTATGGCAGCAACTGTTGGAATTGCGACCTATGCTGGAATGGACGTGACCATGAAGGGTCTGGCACTCTCGCTTGGGGCCTATAACGCCATGCTCTGGCGTAGCATGATCACTGAAGTTCTCGCCGGACTTCTGTATTTTTGGCATCGCCCAAAATGGCCTACTAATAAAGTCATTCGTTTGCATGTCTGGCGTGGCTTAATTATCTCTGTCATGGCTTTCCTGTTCTTCTGGGGGTTGAAGTATTTACCGGTAGCTGAGGCAATAGGGCTGTCCTTTATTGCACCTCTAATCGCACTTTATTTAGCAGCTGCAATACTTAATGAACAAATAAGCAGGCAAGCCTTGGTGGCTTCATTCATTGGTTTAGTGGGCGCAACCATAATTATCCTTGGCAAATTAGGTGGTGAATACGACGAAGAAACTGGTCAAGGAATTGCTGCAATACTTTTGTCTGCCCTACTCTATGCTTACAACTTAATTTTGCAGAGACAACAAGCATTGGTTGCGGAACCAGTGGAAATTGCCTTTTTTCATAACAGTACCGTTGTCTTCTTGTTTAGCTGTCTGTCTCCATTTTTCGCTGTAGTGCCTTCAAGTGCCTATATTCCCCAATTCACACTAGCTGCTGTTCTAGGTTTAGTTTCTTTGTTAATGATGTCGTGGGCCTACGCAAGAGCGCCAGCCAATAAGCTCATTCCAGTCGAATATACTGCATTTATTTGGGCGGCAATTTTAGGCTGGCTGGTATTCGGTGAAACCGTCACACTAACAACTGTTTTTGGAACAGTACTTATTGTGTGTGGTTGTTTGGTGGCGGCTATGCAGAAAGATGCCGTGGTCGACCATGTCGAAACAACGGCTGTATAGTTTGAAAAAATGAAAATGTTAACTGCGTCTCCAAGTAATTCTAGTACTGCAATTCCAAGATTGGTGTTTCCTTTAGCTTGCTGCTTATTATTGATGCTAGACGGCACTCCTTCGGATGCACAAAATGAGTGGGAGAACCCTGAAGAAGGATGGCTCCGAGAAGTTCTACCATCAGCTGATTCATTTTCAGTCAAGCAAGGAAATCCTCCAGTATTTTTTGCCTACCAAACTGATAGTGCAAACAATAATTCTCAACTCATAGGTTATGTTTTTACTACTCCGGATCTGCCACCTGAAGAGGTTGGCTTTAGTGGCCCTATCGACATGCTAGCTGGTATGAATCTGCAAGGCCAAATTACTGGTGTCAAGGTGCTGCATTATCTGGAATCCTATAAACATGTGCGGGGCGATTTTATTGACGACTCGAATTTTGCCAATCAATTTATTGGCAAATCTCTTGAAGATGAATTTCGTGTTAGTCGAGACATAGATGGCATGTCACGAGCGACTATTACCAGCTGGGCAATATCCAGGGGGCTACACAATGCTGCAAAACGCGTTGCTTTATCGTATTTACCCGGCACCGCCTATGCTCTTGAGGCAACGAATGATTCTGCTGCGTTACAAACTCTTCGGGCCCAAAGCTGGGAGGACTATTCCTATAATGGGTTCGTAAAAGGACTTGCTGTACCTATAGAAGGTGAAGCAAACTTGCAATTCGACATTGCTTATATGGGTCACTATCGGTTGGGCGAGCTCTTGATTGGAGATAAAGACTATTCCAATGCAGACCGAACAGCTAGTGGATTGATAGAAGATGGGCATATGCTACTTATTGGCCTTCGTGGAAACACGCCAAGATTGCAGCAACTCAGATTTGGCGCAATGCAGAACGGTATACTTTACCCAAACCAGGAAGATAGGGTTGTCTTCGCTGGCACAGCTAAGGATGGCAAGATCGCAGGCCAAGCGCAGTTCGCTGTGGCCTTGTTTATAGATGCTGCAATCGACATTTCACAGGCTTTCACAGTCCTTTATGATACTGGCGAGCGACGCGGGGAATTTACCAATTTTGTTGGAATAGAATATGAACTGCCTCCTGATATTTTAACCTTAATTGGCAATCAATCGTTGCAGAAAAACTCCGATGTGAATCGAAACACGGTATTTGTCGTATTGCTTTCATTATCACTGATTTTATTAATTCTAAATTGGCCCCGAATCAGAGCTGCAACGAATCAAAAAAAGAAACCGTAAAATGTTAAAACCTATTAAGATTATTCTGTTTTCATGGGCAATTTTACCTCTTACATCTCTTATTTACGCGGCTGAAATCGATAAAGACTTTATTTTGCAAGAGTTTCAGCGGGCGCAATCTAGCCCTGATCATTCAGTTTCTTTTGCAGTAAACGCTCCTGCTGAATTTGTATTCTACTTTCTCTCTCGTCGTGTCAACCGATATGTCAGCGATGCAACTGGAGTAGAATTCGAGCACTCTAATTCAGAAACTCGAGGCCAATTAGGTTCCGGATCGGAGCGCATCACCACATTGGCAAATAGTGAAAAGCTAGTCCAACGGTTCCTTCAATTTGATCCGCCCTATAGCTATGCCTACTTTACCGATATGGAAAAGTCGACACTAGAAGCACCCTTGGACTATTCAATTACACGCTATGAATTGTCTAACACCACTAATGAAACCACTAATCTAAAAATATCTGTAGTTTATCGCTCTAGCTCCCGCTTACTCGGCTTTTTCGTCAGGAGAGCATTTGTATCTGCTTTAGAGAAAGATTTTGAGAAAGCTGTTGAAATAATGGAAATAGAATTCCGCTAGTTGATATGGAACAAAAATTTAGTCCTTCTGTTGATCGCCCTCTGACAATGCTCAAGTATTGCCCAGCCTATGAGACGACCCCAATACTGGAAATAAAGTCAGCAGGCTCTTTTCGGATTCTTGTGAAAGATGAAACTGAACGCATGGGCTTAGGTTCATTTAAGGCATTAGGTGGCATTTACGCAGTTGCTCAATTTCTGATTCAAAAATGGTTTGAGGAAAAACAGTCGCGCCTGTCCCCGGAGCATCTTACTGATAAAAGCATTGAAGCTTGGACCAGCGCTGTGACTTTCGTTTGTGCAAGCGCTGGAAACCATGGCATTGCGGTCGCAAAGGGCGCCCAACTCTTTAGTGCAAAATGTCGTGTGCATCTCTCTCAGTCAGTTCCCAAAGATTTTGAGCACCAACTCGTCTCTCTCGGGGCTGAGATAGTTAAATCTGGAACCACTTATGAAGAAAGTGTGGAGATTGCTAAACAAGACGCAATTAAAAGCTCGAGTGTGCTCCTATCAGATAGTTCATGGCCCGGATACCTCCACTTACCAGCACTTATCATGGAAGGCTATACTGTAATGGCGGAAGAGATGCGAGCAGAATTCGCCAAAAATGGGAACTGGCCAACACATGTGTTTTTGCAAGCAGGAGTGGGTGGAATCGCTGCTGCATTGACCTTTGAGATGCGCGACAAATGGGCACAACAACCTAAAGTTATTGTAGTTGAACCCGCTGCAGCACCCTGTCTTCATGCAAGTATCCAACAGGGCAAAATTACCACAGTAACGGGCCCAGTTTCGGTGATGGGTCGATTGGATTGCAAACGACCCTCACTTATCGCTTTTAATGTTCTCAAGGAATTGGCTGACAAATTTGTAGTTATTAGCGAAGACGATGCTGAGCAGGCGAAAGATTATTTTCGAGAGCAAAACCTTGAGACAACGACTTCAGGCGCCGCAGGATTGGCCGCCGTATTGAAACACGAAGAGCTCGATATCACTCTTTCAGCCTCTGATAAAGTTCTGGTAATTGCTACCGAAGGGTCTTTTACTTAATAAATTCTTAACTCTTCATGGCAGCAAACTAGCGATATTAGACTACCTATAGACTACTGCTAATCCATAAGGATCATTACCAACACCAACAACAGTGCCCACGAGAGAGCGTGTTTGTAGATCGATAATGTAAACATAACCAAGCTCCTGAGAGTATGGCTGAGAACCAGAACCCCCGCTGATAATCGCGTACCGGCCATCAGGCGAAATGGCTGACCCTTTTGGTCGTGCTGGATTTCCGTCTAGTCGAGTAAGTGGAATTCTCGCCACTTCCGCAGTGGCATCACCGGAAACCGCTAATTCAATATCGATAATTGAGACATTGTCTCCTCGCAGATTCGGTACAACCAATTCCCGACCATCTGGCGTAACCGAAAGAATTAACGGATGGCTTGCTTGTTGAGGATCATCGGTGCCTACAAGAATCCTAGCAATTTCTGCATCGCCGCTCTTCCTTGCTCGATCAACGTCCAGTACCGAAATGGTGTTGCCTGCTGTCGCAGCACGCTGACTTCCACCACTCGCAACAAATATAAATTTTCCATCTGGCGTTGCGGCAATTCCCCACGCTCCTTGCTGATCTGGAATTCGGTGTAACTCAGCGCCCCGATCTCCTGCTAAAGCCCGCTCCAAATCAACAACCGAAACGTCGTCAGTTCCGCCATTTGCCGTAAACAAGTATCTGGTTCCATCACTGCTTACTCCCATAGCTAAACCATTTGGATTTGGAAAGCAGCCGAAACTTGGATCTGAAGACAAGACAGTTAAATTTCGTGGTGGACCATAGGGTGCAACATAGGGCACAGGGTAATCCTGGCATTGGAATCCTGGAGACCCTAAACTCAGTTCCACTGTACTGCGTAAACTTCCGGTACGACGATCGATAAAGGCAATACGATTGCCACCATCTTCTGTGAGGTTGTTTTCGGCATTATTGACCACCAGTAAATCTGGCAAAAGTATGGCTCCGATTGCGCCAAATCCACCTGAGTCCATAAGCCTGATTAAGGCATTCGCTGTTCTATCGTTTCTTGAATCCAGCAAGGCATCGACTTGGAGTACAGCAATCTGGCCCCGCCCACCGTGTTGGCCGAATTCACCATTATCGATACTGCCGTGATGATTAATTACATAAACTGTCTCGCCTTCTTCACTTAGCAGCAAATTTGCAGGGTCCCCCAAGAGCTGGCCGTCCAGTCTATCCAAGGCGACTTTGTTACGACTGATAATTGCGTTCGCAGTATTATTGTTAGCTACGTTGATCGCTTCGTCTAGGGAAATGGCATAGAGAAAAGGCAGCCGTCTGCCGGTTGCAAGTATATAGCCAGTCGGACTCTCTTTATCACTAACCTCATCATCGCTAATCCTTTGCGCTTTTATTGATGCCGCACTAAAGATCAGAACTAGCAACACCCCGCGTTTGACTATTAAGAAAACCTTACTCATTGCGCACCTTCTCTCTTGCACTTATTACTCACATTCAAGAAATCAAATTCTAATGACGTCAGACCCTAAAGAGATTAGCAGTTTTAAGCCGTAAGGATGAATTTTTCTAATAATTGAATGTGAAATAAATTGAAATATTCCCTTGCACTTAGACCTCGAACCTCTAATATTCAGCGTCGAATAAAATTGCTGTATTGCTCTCGAATGAGATTTACCATGAGATCACTAAAACTCCTACTCTGCGCAATTACTGTAAATGTAACTACCCTTGCATCTGCTGCTGAAGAAGATATTTTTATTCCCCGTATCGAAAGCGTACCTTCACTAACAGATTTCGAGGGCATGGTGCCGCGCACTGAGCTTGCACGCTCCATGTCAAAGGTTGAAAATTTCATTCAGCGAGATCCCGATGATGGAGAACCATCGAAACAGCGAACAGAAGTCTATATTGGCTATGACCAAACTCACTTATATGCTATTTGGCTAGCCTTCGATAGCGAACCTGAACTAATCCGTGCTAATTTATCTTCGCGAGAGAATATTGGCGGGGACGATCGGGTTGGCCTCACTATCGATACCTTTAACGACCAACGAACTGCGCTTTCATTTCACGCAACACCACTGGGTATTCAGTGGGACGCTCGTTGGACTGAAGGGTCATCGCTCCGCGCAGGATACGATACAACATTCGAAGCAGTGTGGGACAGCGAAGGAGAATTAACTGATCAAGGCTACATCGTGCGTATGGCGATCCCCCTGCGCAGTCTTCGCTTCTCAGATGCAGAGCAACAACTTTGGAGGGTACAATTCGGACGCAATATACCCCGCTTAAGTGAATTCTCCTTTTGGCCAAGATACACAATAGAGATCGAAGGCCGCCTTAATCAAACTGCGCTGTTACGTGGCATCGAAAATGTTTCTCCAGGCAATAATTCGCAGTTTATTCCGTTTTTCTTTGCGCGTGACGTCGAATCGCTCAACAAAGCAGCGCTGGGAGGACCACGTTTCGACACTAGCACTGAACAAGATATAGGTCTAGATGCCAAGTTTGTATTCAATGATTCGATGGTTCTGGATGTCACACTTAATCCCGACTTTAGCCAAGTTGAATCTGATGAACCTCAAGTAACTGTTAACGAACGCTTCGAAGTACAGTTTCCTGAACGCCGGCCTTTCTTTGTGGAAAACGCTGACTTCTTTGCTACTGATTCCATTCTGCTATTTACCCGGCGCATCGTCGACCCTGAAGGTGGGGTGCGTTTTACCGGTCGTTCTGGCGACTACGGTTTCGGCACCATACTTATCAATGACGAAGCCCCAGGCCTTAATCGTGATGCCAATGATTCATTGAATGGCGAGAAAGCGAGCATAGGCATCTTGCGCGGATTTCGAGATATCTCTGAACAATCCAGAGTTGGATTCTTTCTCAGTGACCGAGAGTTCGGCGATGGCTACAATCGAGTCGCTAGCGTTGATGCTCGAATTAAACTCAACGATAACTGGATCACCAATATGCAGCTGGTAGGCAGCGACAGTGAACCTGCATTGGGGGGAGATGCCACCACTGGCTACCAACGCAATATTCAAATTAATCACACCGGGCGCACTGTTAGCAGTCATACGCATTTTGTGGAAACTACTGATAATTTTCGGACTGATCTTGGTTTTCAAAATCGCTTTTTTAAACCGGACACATCCGGCATACACAACAGTTTGAATTTAAACTTCTATCCAGACGGGTCGAATCTCAATAGTTGGACTACAGGCTTATTTGACGTTTATTTGAATGATACTGACGGTACCCGCATCTATCACCAATTAGGGCCGAATCTGAATTTTAATTGGAACACTGCGGGTGTCGGATTTTCTTATACTGACTATACTGAAATTCTTCGACCAAAAGATTTTCCCGGCATCTTCACCAATACACGCTATGACTATGATAATTGGCAAGTCAATGTATTCAACAGCTCCCTGCAAACCGCTACATTCAGGGCAAGTTATCGACAAGGTAAAGCGCTGAATCTGGTTCCACAAGTCGGCTCACTTCCTTACGTTGCTGATACTAACCGCGTCGATCTGACTTTGCTTTGGCGCCCGATAGATAGAGTTAGTATTAACAATACTTACTTTCTCACAGAATTGAAAAATAGTGGCGGTGGCGCAAAAATATTAAGCAATGAAATTTTTCGCAGTAATTGGAATTACCAGTTCACAAAAGAACTATCACTACGATTTATTGCCCAGTACGATAAAACTGATACAGGGCCGGCCACTCGTCTAGCAGATGATGAGAATTTAAATTTCGATTTACTGTTACGTTATGTCATTAACCCCTGGTCAGCTTTTTATATTGGCTACAACTCCAATCAGAGTAATTTTGATATTGTGGAAATGGAAGGCGAGCGTGAACTTGTCGTTGCGAACGATCTTCGCAGAGATGGTGATCAATTCTTCGTAAAGTTTTCTTATCTGTTCCAGCGCTAAACTAGTTCGGCATTGACGAGTTCAGGTTATTTCTTCGGGTGGAACTGCAGCCCCAGCCTGGGGTGAATTGCCTTGTGAAAGCATCTTATACCAGTCGCGAAAAGGCCCAGTGGTATTCTGTAAAAAAGTGCGATACTCATCTTGCGTCTCTGGCCCGATTCCCCAAGGTGTGTATTCGTCTTTTTCAGGAATGTACAAAGTGCCAAACATGCGGTCATAAATACTTGTAACCGCTGCCATATTTGTATCCCAGTGTTTTCTAAGATAACTATGGTGTGTATGGTGCATCGCTGGGCTCTGAATCCATTTCTCCAACCATCGGGGATAGCGAAGTTGTACATGGTAATGTCGAAAGGCGCCGGTTAATCCCAAAATAAAAGAGAAAAACCCTGCTCCTAGAATAGTTGCCTGAGTAATCCCTCCGTCAAAAATGTACGCAAAAATACCTGCAGCAAACGCGAAACTAAATGCAGATCCTGCTGCCCAGATTGGACCTGCTAGAAAATGCTCACGAGAACGGGTGAGAGGCGTCAACACCTCTGCCGAGTGATGGACCTTATGAATAGCCCACAAAGCTGGTACTTTATGCATCGTGTAGTGAATTACATAAAAGACGAAGTCGTAGCACAATAAACTTACAAGTGCATATAGCAGCATCCAGATGAAATTAGAGTCTATTGCCGGTGTAGCCCCGAAAAGCCATTGCAATGCAGATATAGTAGTCTGTTCAGTAATCGGCCCAACGCTTGAAAATAATGCAACTACCCAGAGTGGTCGCAAAATTCGTTCAAGAATCCATAACCAAATATCGACTCTAGCTGATGTGTGGGTGTAAATATCTTTTGGGAGCAAATACTCTAATAAGCCAGTTTTCCGTTCTTGCCCCTGTGCGTTCTTTGAACCATGTCCACGACAAACTGTGAAAAGCAAAACCGCTAGAAACAAAGTAATAAATAGTCGGTCCCAGTGCAGATCATTTGGTATGTTATCGGACGTAACATCCCAGAGATAATTTGAGGCTTGTTGAACAATCTCGGTAAAGGGTCCGATGATCTCAGAACTATTACTAATCACTTCTATTAACCTTTAACTCAAAGTTAGCTTTTTTTTATTATTTTGGCTTACAACCGAAATTATGCCCTAATTTAACTTTAAAATGTTCATTAACCCTAGAATTGCGCATGACCATAACTCGATTCAATATCTTGCAGAGGCTAAAGGCTGATGTATGATCTAAATCACTCTCTTTGGCGTTATCGAATGGAGTGTTTAAAATATCGCTTGGTCATAGTGGAGAATTCTAGTGAAAAACAAAATTTTAGGTCTATTAATAGTCGCATTAGCAACATTTTCTCTATCGGCACAATCTCCAGTTGATGGAGTTTGGAATTTTTCGATGAGCAGCCCTATGGGCGCGGTTAGCGCCGTTGTCACAATGAAAACAGATGCTGGCGTCTTAACTGGCGAGTTTGATTTAGGTGGAGGGCGTACCTGGATAATCGAAAACGGCACAGTCGATGGCAGCACAATTGGCTTTGACATAAATCGAGATGGTTCGTCGATGACTTACGTTATGAGTGCGGAAGTCTCCGGTGATTCGATTGATGGCATCGCTGAGGCTATGGGGACAACTGCAGATTGGTCGATGGAACGAGGAAACTAGACCGCTCTAGTCAAACCTTCTTTGTGTTCGTAGGTTTTCTATTCTTTATAGGACCTAATTTTAGTGTTGTCTGAATAATATAAAAAGGTGTCTAGACAACTAGTGCAATAGTTTCGGTCTGTACTGAACCGCTCGTGCATTTTAAGCAAAAAGCTTTTGCTTCCTTATATTTACGGAGTTAGATTAGGTCTCCTCTGATCAACGAAGTCAGGAGCTGTCCCCGAAATGCTCACTAGACGCGAATTAGTCCATGCCGCTAGCGCTGCAAGTGCGCTTGGCTTAACTGTATCCGCTTGCGCGCAATCCCAAACGCTATTCGCTTCTCCCGGCACTTCTGCAATAGTCCGCCTCAGCGGAGACGGTGTCGGGTTAGCACCACAAGAATTCACCGGCCTACTCAATTCCTTATGCCAAAACAAAGACATTGCTACCGATAATTATCTCATCGGGGGAGAGGTTGAAGAATTTGAAAATTTTTGTGCAGAATTGCTTGGCAAAGAAATGGCTGTATTCATGCCCTCAGGTACGCTCGCGAATCAATTAGCATTGCGACAGTTAGCTGGCACAAAGCGTCGAGTTATCGTGCCTGACCTAAGTCATGTTTATAACGATACCGGTGATGCATCTCAAAATCTTTCTAATCTTAATTTGATCCCTCTAGCTCAAGATCGAGCAACCTATACCCGCGAAGAAGTAAAATCCGTAGTTGATCGCACTGCAGGAGGCAGAGTGACTGCAGAAGTCGGTGCATTACTAATCGAAAGTCCTGTTAGGCGATTAAGCGGCGAAATGGTTGATTGGGAAGAAACTAAAGATATTGCAGACTATGCTCGGGAGAATAATATCGGCACTCATTTAGATGGTGCACGAATGTTTATTGCATCCGCTTATACCGGAGTTTCACCTGCAGAATATGCAGAACCGTTTGATACAGTATATTTCTCCTTATGGAAATGTTTTAACAGCGGAATTGGTGCCATTCTAGCTGGACCAAAAGCTGAACTTGAAAACATGTATCATACTCGACGCATGTTCGGAGGCAATCTCTATGCTGGCTGGTCAGCAGCGATCGTGGCGCGATACTTTATGGAAGGCTTTGTTAACAGGCTAAAAAATGCCGTTGCCGTATCGGAAGAGTTTTACAATTCCTTAAGTCAGCACAAGAACTTTGAGGTGGCACGCGTCACTAATGGCACTAACCTCACCCGAGTTACTGTAACAGACACAGACTTTGATAGGTTCAGAGCTAAGCTCGCCGAGAAAGACATATTAATTGGACGGGCTAATGAGCAAGGACGTTTTACTCTGAGTGTAAACGAAACTTGGAATCGCACTTCCTCACGAAACTTAATGCAAGCTTTTTCTGACTCGCTAGTCTAATTACTTAGCTATTAGAAGCGCCAGTCAAATTACGGTAAAGTATTAATTCGATAACGAGCAATAATAAAAGTAAAACGGAGTAATCCTCATGCTTTCTTCTTTTAGCTCTCGAAACATAGCATTTGCTCTGTTAATGGGTGCCTCTTCTGTAGCTGGAATTACTTCGGCGGCGGAAAATGATCGCGGCAATGTAACTGACGCCCGAGTTATTGCAGCGCCCAAAGTGGAACCTGGCAGTTGGCTCACTTATGGCCAAACATATAAAGAGCAGCGTTTTTCGCAACTGACACAAATAAATACTGACACCGTGGGTCGCTTAGGTCTGGCTTGGACCAAGCAAATTGGTGACTACAACATGCGCATGCAAGGCACACCTCTGGTGGTCGATGGAGTAATGTATGTCACCAATGGCTGGAGTGTAATACATGCATTAGACGCCACTACTGGAGAAGAAATTTGGACTTATGATCCTGAAGTAGACAGAAGCTACATTCGATTAGCTTGTTGCGGCCCCGCACATAATCGTGGCGCTGCTGTTTATGAGGGCAAAGTTTATGTCGGCACCTTTGATGGCCGGTTAGTGGCGGTAGACGCTAACACCGGGGAAGAAGTCTGGGACGTTGATACTTGGATTCCTGCTGGGCTGGGCAGATTCAATATCACGGGAGCACCGCGCGCTGCGGCTGGCAAAGTCTATATTGGTCAAGGCAGTGGCGAATCTGGCCGTCGCCGTGGTTATGTTACGGCCTACGATGCGGAGACTGGCGAAGTTGATTGGCGTTTCTTTCTAGTACCTGGTGATCCAAATCAACCATTTGAACACCCGGAAATGGAGCTTGCCGCACAAACCTGGGGTGGTGAATGGTGGAAATACGGCGGCGGCGGAACTGCCTGGAATTCACTAGTCTATGACGAAGAATTCAACAGCTTATATATAGGTGTGGGAAATGGTGCGCCATGGCCACGAGAAATCCGTTCACCAGGTGGTGGTGACGACCTGTTCCTCTCGACCATTGTTTCAGTCGATGTCGAAACAGGGCGTATGAATTGGTATTACCAAACAACGCCCGGTGACAATTGGGATTACAGCTCAGCCATGGACATGGCGTTGGGTGAAATAGAATTCGGCGGAGAAATACGCAAAGTAGTATTGCAAGCACCGAAAAATGGCTTCTTCTATGTACTTGATCGTGAAACCGGCGAGTTATTGCGCGCTCTACCCTATACCGATGGAATCGACTGGGCAACCCATGTCGATATGGAAACCGGTAGGCCCGTAGAAAACCCTGATGTGGTTTACGAAATTGAACCCCAGTGGATAATGCCGGCCAATTCAGGAGCACACAACTGGGAGCCCCAGTCTTGGGATAATGAAATGGGCCTCATGTATTTTTATTACCATGATATTGCAAATTTTTATTCCCTAGATGAAGGCTTTGTAGAGACTGGCGAATATGAAATTCGCGAGCGCGGACTAAGCTTAGGCTGGGGAGAAGGTGATTATCGCCGCCGACTAATTGAAGAAGCCGGGCCACGACCAGAATCACAAGCCTTCGTCGGCGCATTCGATCCCATCACCGGAACATATAAGTGGCGCCAGCCCTTAGAATCAGAATACAACGGCGGTGTTGTTGCTACTCGTGGAAACGTCTTATTTCAGCCCGAAGGTACCGGTAAACTTTCTGTAAGAGACACCAATGATGGAGAGCTACTGTGGAGTTACAAGGCACCTGGCACCTTTCGCTCTACTTCAGTTATGACTTATCAAATTGATGGTATTCAGTATGTAGCAACTCTAATGAATGGTAATCGCGCTATAGACCTAGGCGGCACCGTGCTGGTCTTTAAACTCGATGGCGACTTCTCTCTCCCTATACCTGCGATCGTGCAAGCGGAAATTCCGATCCTGCCGGATGACATTTACAGTGTAGAGCAAATCCGTGAAGGTGATAATCTTTATCATGCTCAGTGCGCTAGCTGCCATGGTGGTATCGGTGTCCCCAATGAAGTTGACATTGTGGCTCCAGACCTACGATTAATGAGTCTAGATACCCACTCGGACATGGAAAATATCGTGATCGAGGGGTCTCGAGCGCAACAAGGTATGCCAGATTTTGAAGAAGCAATCTCTGGACAACAACTCGAATCTATTCGCGCTTTCGTGGTGGATCAGGCCAGGCGCCTTCAGGAATATCAACTGCAGAATCAGGAAACAACCGAAACAGCTGCTAACGAAGAAGCACTTAATCGCGCCTAAGCTTAAATCAATGTAAATTCACAATCGTCGTTAGCCAAAAATCAAATGAGAGCTGATAAGCAAGTTGATACAACAATCACTGCCAGAGTCAACGCCAAAATTTTTTCTTTATGGTTAACGATAAAAAACTACTAACTCGAGTTCAAGTTTCTGTGCTTGCTTTGATTTTGGGGAACCCCATCAATGCGGTAGCAGCAGAAGAAACAACTCTGCTGACAATCCAAGGCAATCTAATCGAGCGGCTTGAATTACTAGCCGAGAACTCAAGTGCCACAATGATTATATCAAATTATTACAACCTGCTTCCCGATCAGGCCAGAAACGACATTGAATCACGTAGAACAAGATTAGAACAATTGCAACCAAACTATGATGTTGCCTATTTAGCAGCTGATAGTGCTGAAATGGCAGAAGTGCGAGAAAAAATTGACGAACAGTGGACCATAATCCATTCTATCCATGAACACTTCTTTACCTCTCAAGTAGTTGAGATTCTGAATCAAGCCTATATCGAAAACTTCAATGGCTTATTACCCGAAGCATGAGCTTTTCCAAGAAACCAAGACAACGGGCAAACAAATCAGGGGCTGATGGAATACTAACGGTATTTGCTGAAATTGGCATAGCATTGGCTAGGTCCAACAACGTTATAGGTGGTCAGCCTTAAGAATACAGAAATTTGCAAAGCTAATTACACCAGCTTTGCATGACAAATTAATACGAGCACTTAAATCTTGAATGCACTCGAAACAAACTTTGAACCCATAATTCGCTTCGCGATCTTCCTGCTTGTGTTGCTGGTGATACTAATTTTTGAAATAGTCAACCCTAGACGTCGCCTTTATTACTCTAAAAAACGACGCTGGCTAACCAATTTTGCGCTGAGTGTCAGCAACTCAATAATTTTGAGTGTGCTTTTACCTTTTGTTGGTATCGGGGCTGCCATGATAATACAAAACAATGGCTGGGGGTTATTTAACCTATTAGATCTAGCCGACTGGTTTAGTATTCCTTTGTATTTATTGCTATTCGACCTAATTATTTATTTTCAGCATCGTATTTTTCATAAGGTTGATTTTTTATGGAAACTTCACAGAATGCATCACACAGATTTAGATTATGATGTTTCAACGGGCATTCGTTTTCATCCCTTGTCTATTCTAATTTCTAGTTTAATAAAACTAATTCTGATTTTGGCACTCGGGCCACCCGTGATCGCAGTTTTAATTTCAGAAATATTGTTGAATGCAACTTCCATGTTTAACCACAGTAATTGGCATATACCAAAGCGATTTGATGCAGTCTTACGACTTATCCTAGTTACACCCGATGTACATCGAGTTCATCATTCAACCAATCCTGATGAGCACGGCAACAATTTTGGATTCAATTTCCCATGGTGGGATAGGCTATTCGGCACTTATAAGGCACAACCAACAATGGGTCACGATTCGATGCAGATAGGCATTGAAGGTTTTAATGATCAGCGTTCAATCGAATTTTTTCCTGCACTGGCGCAGCCCTTTAATGACAAACCAACTAGCAACTCCGCGTTAAACTAGCTATCTGTTTTTATCCAAATCGCAGTATCATGAAAAACTGCACCACCAATTCCATGACCAGGATCGCTGCTTACGAGTGCATTGATACCCAGGCCTTCAATAAAATTTTCGCTGGGCCAAATACTTTCAACTATTACTACATCTTTCTGTAATTCATTATAGATTTCTACATGCAAGAGAATCGATGCCTGATCATTGCCAATACGCACAAGGTCACCATCGTTAACCTGAAGCTGATCGCAGATATCCGAATGAATTTTTACCGTTGGTCGGCCTTCTCTCTTCTTAGACGTTGCGGTTTCAGTAAAACTACTGTTAAGAAATTGACGTGCTGGTGCAGTCACCAAGCGGAATGGCTTTATATCAGAACGGGTATCGGTGACCGCATAATGGTCAGGAAATTTTGGAAGAGTCGCATTAATCTTGCCTGAGCGAGACCAATTCGGTGAAAAATGAAATTTCTTATCGGGAGTTTCAAAGCCGGTTAGAAAATGTGCTTCATCGAAATCTCTTGCACAATCCAGCCAGTGTTGTTGGTGAATGGTTTCCGCATCAGGGAAACCTGATAATTTTAGTGTTTCATCAATAATTTCCCACGCAGTCATTTTGAAGCCAGCATGCTGCGCGCCTAAGCGCTTTGCCAACTCACAAATTACAAAGTGGTTAGGCTTTGCATCAGCATAGGGTTGGATAACCGGTTTCGTTACTTGCAAAAAGGTATGGCCACCGGCGACATAGATATCTTCATGCTCGAGAAACGTGGTGGCTGGTAAAACGATGTCCGCCATTGCTGCGGTTTCAGTCAAAAATTGCTCGTGGACGCAGACAAAGAGATCATCTCTCTCGAAACCTTTTTTGACCTTAACGGACGAGGGCGAAACCATCATTGGATTGGTGTTCTGGATCAGCAGCGCAGTGATCGGCGGACCCCCTTGCAAGTCAACAGGATTACCACAAAGGATCTCCCCAATTCTGGATTGATCGAGCACGCGCGTATCGGGATCAACTACATCTGAACCGACAATCATTGTCTTATCGAGTTTACAGAGCTCTGAATTGCTATATAGACCCCCACCACCTTTGTATTTCCATGCGCCTGTCATAGCCGGCAAGCAAGAAGCGGCATGCATATTAAAGGCACCGTTTCGACTACGAGTGAAACCATAACCAAATCGATAATAGGTTTTAGGATTGCATCCAATCAAGCGGGCGAATTCAATGATTTCTTCTGCGGACACACCTGAAATAGCGGATGCCCATTCTGGTGTTTTGGTTTCCAGGTGATCTTCTAGCTCATTATTAAAATCTGTGTAGCCGGCTAAATAGTCTCGGTCTGCAAGATTTTCTTTAAGTAGCACATGCATTAGCGCGGAAGCTACTGCTCCGTCACTACCAGGCTGTAGCATAATGTGGAGATCAGCTTTTTTTGCCGTGGCATTGCGATAAGGATCTACTACGATTAACTTTGCACCACGCTTACTCGCCTTGGAAACATGGTGCATTAGGTTTACCTGAGTGTGCACTGCATTAGTTCCCCAAAGCACTACGACGTCGCTATGCTCTCCAATCTCTCTGGCATCAACACCGCGTTTAGCTCCAACGCCTGCTTTCCAACCAGCATCAGATGCAGCCGAACAGATAGTTGAATGCTGACGGGAATACCCCATGGCGTGGCGTAAGCGGTCAATTCCATCACGCTGCACTAAGCCCATGGTGCCCGCATAAAAATGGGGCCAAATGGTCTCATTTCCATACTTTTCACTTTGCTGCTGAAACCGCTGTGCAACTTCGTCTAATGCTTCACCCCACGTAATGGGAGTAAAAGCTTTTATTCCGACACCCTTGTTTCCAGTACGCCTTAGTGGAGACTGCAGTCTATCTGGATGATGAACCCGCTCGGCATAGTTGCCAACTTTCGCGCAAAGAGTTCCAGCTGTATAAGAATTATTTTTTGCCCCATAAATCCTACCTATGGTGCGCTCATCAATTTTTTCAACTTCTAAAGCACAGGCACTTGGGCAATCGTGGGGACAGGTGCTATGAATTCGTTGTGGTGAAGCTTTTGTCATATCTATAAATAGTAAGTTAGTAGTTTAATTAGAAGAGACCACGGCATACTATGCTATTTATCTAATAGGGTCTTCAAGACCTTTAGTTTGTAAACACATTCAACAGGCCCCTTATTAATTTAGTCGCGACTACTCTAATAGAACCTCAGTTAACATCTAAGCTAAGAATCTGCGACATTGTGCCTCAGGCTAATCCTGAATCACAATAATATAATGCGCACCATTCTTAGTCATGAGGTGAACCATGTTTTGTAGGTTGCTTGTAACTATTCTTTCCTCCACTGTATTAACGGCTGCTTCCGGCCAATCCGATGATTCGGCTCAGGGCACTTTTGTAAGCAGTGAGGCAAGCCCTTGGATCATGCCAAGAACTGAATTCGGCCGGCCAGATTTTCAAGGTAATTGGTTTTTTGGTTCGAGAACCCCACTGCAGCGTCCACAAAACCTAGGAGAAAAACAAACCTACGATGAACAGGAGGCTCAAGCGATAGAACTCAGTTTGCGCGACAGATTGGCCCGCCAGGATGCACCTCTTGATCCGAACAGAGACGCTCCTGAAAAAGGGGCACGTATTGGACAAGAAGCTGATGATGCTTTCCTCGGCCACTATATAGCGCCAGTGCTGGCTAAGGTAAATGGCGAATACAAAACCTCTGTCATTGTTGAACCGAGTAATGGACGCATCCCCCGAAGAGAGAGCTTTCAGGATTTTTATGCAAAGCAGCGTGCCGCTGGCCTAAGTGCTACTGATGGCCCAGAGGGTCAACCACTATCAGGTCGATGTTTGATGTTCGGCGCTGCTGTGCCCTCGCTAACTCCCATGATGATGAATCCCAATCTACAAATCGTGCAGACTGCAAACTATCTAATGATCATGACCGAAATGATTCATGACGCGCGAATCGTGCGCATTGGAGATGAACATCACGTCCATAACACCCCACAGTGGATGGGAGATTCTGTCGCACAGTGGGAAGGCGATACTTTGGTTGTGCACTCAAAAAACTTTCGCCCCGAACAATCCTCGATCCGCTCAGTTACAATTTCAGAAGAATTCGAACTAATCGAACGGTATACACTCGTTGGTGATGATGAGATTCACTATTCTTTTACCGTGTCAGATGATCAAGCCTATAGCTCATCATTTACTGGCGAACGAATCCTAACCCGCAATGCCCCGGAAGAAAAAGTTTATGAATTCGCTTGTCATGAGGGAAACTATTCACTTCCTGGCATCCTAGCAGGTGCTAGACGATTGGAAAACGAACAGCAGTAAATCTTGTACGCAATACTTATGGTACGTTGCTCTTTATATCTCGAGCAATTATGATGCGCCCTTGCTTCAAAATGACTAACCAAATAGCAAAGAAAGGCGCCTATGTTTTACGAACCCAAGAAGAAAAATCACGGACTGCCCAAAAATCCATTTAACAGCCTCGTTATTCCAAGGCCGATTGGCTGGATTAGTTCAGTCGACAAAGTTGGTGTATTTAATCTAGCACCTTATAGCTTTTTTAATGCAGTATCTTATTCACCACCTACAGTGATGTTTTCTTCAGGCATGGGACCCAATGACGACAGGACGAAGGATTCCGCTCGTAATGTTGAAAGTACAGGGGAGTTTGTTTGTAATCTCGCAAACTGGGAAACTCGCGAACAAATGAATCAGTCATCCGCAACTCTGCCACCTGAATCTGATGAAATAGAGTTGACTAAGCTAACGCCTATACCTTCAAGCCTAATAAGCGCGCCTCGAATTGAAGAAGCACCGGTGCACCTAGAATGCAAATATATTAAGACTGTTGAGATGCCAGGCTGGAATGAATCTGATTTCTACAAAGTAATCTTTGGCGAAGTCATAGGTATTCACATCAAGGATGAATTTATTACTGACGAAGGGCTAATCGATGTTGCTAAAGTGATACCTATTGGCCGCCTTGGTTATAACGATTATGCCAAAGTGAGTATAGATTCGATATTTACGCTAGATCGACCAGCATAATTAATCATCAGGATCTAGCGAAATCATCTGCGTTGGATGATAGCGCTCACCAAGAACAGCCCCTTCTCCAAATATTTGTCCTGCTTTCGCAAGATCTTCTTCACGAATTTCCAGCGCTGCGGCTTTTGCGTTTTCTTCCGCAAACTTCAGATGTTTAGTGCCTGGGATCGGCACGAAATGAGGATCCTGTGCAAGCACCCAAGCCAGTGCCAATTGTGCCGGTGTGCAATCATAGCCTTTTGCGATCTCGATAAATGCATCAACTAATTTTAAATTGTTGTCCAAATTTTCGCCCACAAACCGAGGCATATTTTTGCGCATATCAGTAGCTTCCAGACCATCAATATTACGCACGACCCCGGATAAAAATGCGCGCCCCAATGGACTGAAAGGCACAAACCCTATTCCCAATTCTCTACAACAATCTAATACTTTATATTCCGGATCGCGGGTCCAAAGGGAATACTCCGATTGTACGGCACAGATTGGATACTCTTTGTGCGCTCTGTTTATTGTTTTCGAAGAACATTCTGATAATCCTATGTGACCGATCTTTCCAGCTTTTAAGGCGTCGGCTAAGGCTCCAACACTCTCTTCAATTGGTACATTTTTATCTCGTCGGTGCAGATAATAAAGATCGATATAGTCCATCTTTAAACGTTGCAGACTCTCATCTAACGTTCGTTTTATGTTTTCGGGTGTGCCATCAACCCCTCTTTTCCCGTCTCTATTAATAATTCCGCATTTGCTGGCTAGAATATATTCATCACGACGCGATCTCAAAACCTCACCTATCAAAGTTTCGTTATGACCGACGCCATAGACGCTCGCAGTATCAAGAAAGGTGTATCCCGCATCAAGTGCACCATGTAGTGCACGCTCAGATTCACTGCGATCTGCTTCGCCATAACCCTGAGACATACTCATACAGCCGAGACCAATCGCCGATACTGTTAATTCTCCTAGTTTCCGCTTTTCCATTACTTCAATCCTTTCTTAAATAATATAATTCCACTTGGCCAATCTGAAATTTTTTGGCTGCTAATAACCCCTTTCCAAGAAGCGCCGCCGACCCGGACCGCCATATTTTTCTAACCAAAATTATTGTTATGCCTGAGGACCCCAAGTCATACCTAGTGCCTAAGAGAAGTTTTAGTCAGCGAGCCGACAAGTGCAGAAACCAAAGGTTACTCAGAGGAACTCATAATACCTTCAATTAATTTTTACTTATTTTTTCCTAACAAATTAATTACTTTTCCCCTTGTCTATTTTTTTAATTTTTCCCTACGATAGCCCGCAATCCTTATCCTATACTTGTCACATCAAAACACCAGCCTAGCCTGAGCAGTTCCAAGATTCCAGCTTTTGCTTAGCTGAAACTAGCCGATAATAAGAATTGACGATCCCATGATTTCTATGAATATTCAAAGCCTGCATTCATTCTTGTTCAACCCGCTCTGCACTGCCTGTGTGCTTGCGATGGTTTTCCTATCTTCCTGCGACATTGTGCCGGTAAGCGTTGGAACTTGGGACATTACTATTGAGTCCAGCGCTGGGACCAGCACTGGCAAATGGACTATAAAGGACGGGCCCACTTTGCTGATCTCTGGAACCTCGGAAATAAACGTGTCAGAAATAGACTTGGCGGGAAGTCGAATTACCTGGTCTACCGACGCCCTAGACTTTGGTTTACCCGGTAGCCCCCAGCGGGTAAATTTCAGAGGCACGGTAGACGGTGATCGACTCGCGGGTACAGTTTTTACCCAGCAAGGGAATTTTACGGTAACCGGTAACCGCCAATAAGTTCCGGATGCTCACCCATTTTCGTGCTAATCACCAGAAGCGCCTCATTTTGGTGAAGTGAACCAATTTTTATCCTCGCGACCAATTCTTCAGCTATTCTATACTTGCTATCTTCAGCGAAATTAAAGCAGATCATCTGATGACAGAAATCTTGGAAGTGATAATTAGTCCTGCACGCACACTCTAAAAATATTCCATAACTTGTCCAGAAAATTCTCAGCTTCTTTGAAGAAATAAATAGGCATAAATATCACCAAATATAGATTAGCGCGTAGATCGTAATTCATACTCCCTGCGATTCTATGCACTATGATAGGATCAAGTTCTATGTTTGAGTTTTTCTCTAATTTAAAATGCTTCAGAAAATTACATTCTTAGTTTTAAGGAGTTTGGTATGACAACTTCCAAATCGGAATATCCTAAACCACGTGCACTTGCTATCGTCATTGGTATTTGCGGAGTGCTATTACTTTATTTAGGCTATGTTCTCATGGTTGCAGGAGGGTCACCTTACTATGTGATTTCCGGTTTAACACTTACAGCCTGCGGCGTATTGCTCTATAAAGGTAACCCCCGCGGCGCTCCCCTTTACGGAATTTTTCTAATTGTCACGTATCTCTGGTCTGTCTTTGAAGTTGGATTCGATGCATGGGCCTTAATGCCGCGGGTCGCAATGTTCTCTGTACTGGGTCTATTATTTCTTCTACCAAAGGTTAGAAGAGGTTTATTGCAAGATCAACCCTCACCCCTGTTCAGCAAACAAGAAACCCGAATAGTAACTGGCGCACTCACTGTATTTGCTATTATCGTCTATATAAGCAATGTCAGCTATGATGTCGGAATACCGAGTGCTGCAGGTACCGGTATCGTCAATAATGAGAATGGAGAATGGAATCATTATGGCGCCACGAAGAAGGGCACACGCTTTGCAGCCACCGATCAAATAAATCTTGAGAATATTGATCAACTAGAAAGAGCATGGGAGATTCGCACTGGTGTGCCGGGCGCATTTAAAGGCACACCCATTCAGGTGGGAGATGGACTTTATCTTTGTACGGGTCAAAATATAATTTTGTCTTTAGATCCTGATACTGGTGAAGAACGTTGGCGCTTTGATCCAGAAATCGATACACCACAGCTAGGGTTCTGGGATACCTGCAGAGGCGTAACCTATTATGAAGCGCCGAATTTCCGGTCATTAGGTGAATGTGAAGAACGAATCTTTACCGCAACCACCGATGCTCGTCTAATTGCTGTAAACAAAAACACAGGGCAACGCTGCAGCGATTTTGGTAATGATGGTGAAATAAGCCTTTTACCTGGCATGGGGGACGTAAAACCTGGTTTCTACTTCGTAACTTCACCACCGACAATTGCCAATGATGTACTAGTTCTTGGTGGCTGGGTATTCGACAATGTTGAAACAGAAGAACCTTCTGGCGTGGTGCGGGGCTTTGATCCTATTAGCGGAGATTTAGTTTGGGCCTGGGATATGGGGCGAGAAGATCGCCCTGGCTTGCCCCCGGAAGGCGATACCTATACAAGGGGAACCCCAAATGTTTGGAGTTTAACCAGTGCAGATGAAGAGCTTGGTTTAATCTATTTGCCAACAGGTAATGCGACTCCAGATTATTATGGTGGGCATCGAAGTGAAGCAATGGAAGAGTATTCAAGTTCTATTGTTGCTTTAGATGCAAGAACAGGTAGGGTCAGGTGGCACTTTCAAACTACTCACCACGATATCTTTGATTACGATGTGCCTTCGCAGCCTTCATTGGTTGATATCCCAATAAATGGTGAGGTGCGTAAGGCGGTCATTGTGCCCACTAAGCGAGCTGAAGTATTTGTATTCGATCGTGAAACTGGCGAACCGCTCACGGAAATAGCAGAAATTCCAGTTCCACAAACAGATTTACCAGACGAGACATCATCCCCTACTCAGCCTTTTTCAGTTGGAATGCCATCGTTTGCTCGTGACTATATTCGGGAAGCGGATATGTGGGGAATCACTCCTTTCGATCATGCTCTTTGTCGTATTCAGTATCAGAACTTACGTTATGAAGGGCCACTGACTCCGCCATCTACGGGTGGTAGTTTGTTGTATCCCGGCGTTGGTGGAGGCATGAACTGGGGTAGTGTTGCAATAGATGAAGTTAATCACTTAATGGTGGTTAATGTTATGCACAACCCAAGTGTGGTGCGTCTTTATCCCCAGGATGAGCTAACCGGCGAAGAGCAGTTTGGCATTGGCGGCACACAATCAGGCACACCCTATGCGGCCTACTCATTCTTCTTTTTGTCCTCCATATTCACACCGTGCTGGAGCCCGCCTTATGGTGAAATGGCTGTAGTAGACCTTGCGTCTCAAGAAGTACTCTGGCAGCGAGGCCTAGGTACTGCAAAAGACCAAGGCCCCCTTGGCATTCCAAGCGGGCTTCCCCTGCCAATGGGAATGTTTTATAACGCCGGTTCGATGGTCACTGGTGGCGGGTTGATATTTAATGGAGGTGTTGCAGACAGCACAATGCGCGCTATTAATGTTTATAATGGCAAAGAAGTATGGAGTGAGGCATTACCCAGTTCTTCTGGGGCAACACCAATGTCCTATATATCTCCAATCAGTGGTAAGCAATATGTAATTGTTACGGTACCCGGAAGCGGGGGCGGGCTTCAATTAGAGTCAGCCATTAATAGTTTGGATGAGGCAGAAGTGGCAGGTGGTTATATTATCGCCTATGCCCTACCTGACTAGTTTAGGAGGCTGTTTTTACTAACAAATGATGTCGAAAAAGAACTTTTATGGATCTCCAACTTAGTAACAAAGTTGTCATCGTAACCGGTGCAAGCGAGGGTATAGGTCGTGCTGCGGCTGAACGATTCTCACAGGAAGGTGCTTTAGTTGCACTCGCTGCTCGCACTCAAAACGATCTTGATAACGTGGCGAATGACATTGCTTCCACTAGTGGTAATGCCGTAATCGGTATTGCAACAGATGTGCGAAAAGAAGAATCAGTCAAAGCGCTTATTGAAGCGGTAGTGAAAAAATGGGGGAAAATCGATGTACTGGTAAATAATGCCGGGACATCATCGGCTTCACGATTAGAAGAGTTAACTAACGAACAGGTTGATGAAGATTTTAATCTGAAAGTGAAAGGTGCCATCTTTTGTACCAGACACGCACTGCCTTATTTGAAAAAATCTCGTGGATGCATTTGTAATACAACAACTCCCGGTGGCAAAACACCTACTGCGGGCACACAACCCACCGCTCTCTCTAGGGCTGCGGGTATTTCGTTAACCAAGACCTGGGCTTTCGAATTTGCGACCGATGGTATTCGCGTAAATACTGTTTGTGTTGGATTTTTACGCAGTCGACAACATAAACTCAGGTGGGAGCAAGCAACTAAGCAAAACCCAGAATTAACACTCGATCAATTCTATGATCAGTTCAATGCAAGAATTCCAATGGGCCGAGTGGGAAAAGCAAAGGAAGCTGGCGATGTCATCGTATTTCTTTGTTCAGGTGCAGCAAGCTATGTAACTGGCACAGCGATTAATGCGGACGGGGGAATGTCGCCAGTCGTTTAGGCTAAATATACAGCTCTCTGAATTCAGTAAAAGTGTATATACAAAAAAGTACTGTTTTATTCATAGCAGGCAGAACGGAGTAATATCGCGCAGAAATTGACGGCCTGCCAACAATCGCGGTTTTATCAGTTATCTTCTTTCAAGCCGAAATATTTTTTCACTGACAGGTTCGACTGTTGCTCATGTTTAAGCACAGTCGAGCCAAAAACCAAGCTTCGTTAGCAATAAGCCGCAACGAATTCCTTTGGCTTAGCGCCTCAATTAGCTCTTAATGTTTTAGACGAAAATTGGTGGGACTGCTTCGCCAGAGATTCACTCTGGCGAAGCCATGCTATTACTTCAGGTTTGAATAATCGGTGGTGCTCATCATGTAGGCTTCAATAGAGAGAGGGACTGCATACTTCTCTCTTAATACTGCCCAAGCCGGATCGGCAGCAAAACCCGCCCATACCTCTGTTCGATGTGCACGATCTCGATAGGCAAGCATCCAAACCAAAGTATTTGGATCATCTAAGCGCTGCCATACTGCCACAACTTCAGCCCCATGCTTTTCAAAAATTGCGACTTCTTCTTCACGGAAGCGTTGATGCAAATCATCAATACCACCTTTACCATCAACAGCAGGTTCAGCAGTGTACATTCGAAGCTCAAAACAACGTGCATCGGCACCTACATTCTTAGAAAACTCAGCCGATAAATGTGCAGCTGGTCCACAAGGCTGAGGTGCTTCTCCAGCGTTTGTATATCCAACAAGTCCAATACTTAAAAGAACTGTAGCTAGAATTTTTTTCATAATTATCTCCTTGAACAAAATTACTGATTTCATTTTCTATAAAGCAATGCGAACTTGTCGGTCTTACCCTGAATGGCAGGATCAAATACACCGATGTCTAATGAGTCATTTTCATTGCTGTGTAAATTGGAACTGCGCACCAAGCTTAGACCTGCGCCTTCGGCTAAATCGCTAACAACACCTTCGTAGATTCGGTGCAATGTTCCACCAACAGCAGTACCCGCATCAGCCTGAGCGTCATGATCAATCGCGAGAAATACGCCACCCGGTTTTAGCACGCGTGCGATTTCTGAGAAAGTATCTTCAGGGTCTCCAAGATTCTGTCCACCAGGCTCGAACCATAATTCGTGAGGCCCAAGAATCCAGGTAACCATATCCACTGAACCATTAGGGGCTTCAAGCTCATCAAAATTTACACGGGTAAAAGTCACATTCGACAATCGATTGTCGGCTAAACGTGCTTGAACCGCTTCACCGTTAAAACCATCAAATGCAGGAGGGTTTTGCATGATGATATTGCCATTCGCACCAACGGCACGACTCATGATTTCGGTGTAATAACCTCCTCCAGCTTCCATTTCCAAAATGGTCATACCTTCTTCGATTCCCGCAAAAGCGAGCACTTCGAGCGGCATACGACGGGCATCGTCAGCGGCATCTGCACTAGGCCGATCTCCACTGTCAAGCGAACCCTGGACAAGGTCAGCAGAAGTCTGTGCTTGTGTCACTGCACTCGCTATAAGAATGCTCAAAATTGTGCCTGTACACAGCAATTTTCTGAATATATTCATACAAAACTCCGGCCTTCTTCGGCTCAACAATAACAAAACTGATTCATGGTTCTAGAATTTCAACTACGAACCCCGAGTGTATAGGAAAAACCTGAAAAAAAGCAGTCAGTAGAACTCCTATGGCCAAACTAAATGAGATAAATGAGGGACTCTTTCAACAAGTGGGATTACCTTTGGCAAATAAAGTTCAGTAAATGCTTTGGCTTCTTTATGGCGCGCTAGATCGCCTTCTGTGCTCCATTGTTCTACTAACAGAAATTGAAGGTGATCTGCCTGTGAATGATAAACCTCAAAGCGAGCACAACCGGGTTCCTCGCTAGACAGTCTCGCTTGCTCTGAGAGCAGTTCGACTACAGTTTCTACATCCTCTACATTCTTAACCTTTAGCATTACATTATTATAAATCATCCAATCGATTCTCCTCTTCATGGTTCTAGTTTTGTTCTCGCGGAGAAGACTACCCTAAGTCAATAATTCCAACAATTTCCTTTGGTTTCTTTGTGTAGTAGAAAATTAAGGATAGAATCGCCTCCTACTCTGAAAAGTGAGCTTAGAAATGTTCAGACGTCTTAAGAACTGTCACAACGTTGAAGACCTTCGGCTACTGGCAAAGCAACGGTTGCCAGGCCCCATTTTTCACTACATTGACGGAGCTGCCGATGACGAAGTGACTTATCGTCGCAACACTTCTGCTTTTGACGATTGTGACTTAGTACCGAATGTGCTCGCCGGAGTGGAAAATATTGACATGTCTGTAACGGTTATGGGCCAGAAACTAGCTATGCCAGTTTTTTGTTCGCCTACTGCTTTACAGAGACTGTTTCATCATGATGGGGAAAGAGCGGTCGCACGAGCAGCAGAGAAATTCGGAACAATGTTTGGAGTATCTGCATTAGGCACTGTTGCTCTGAAAGAGATTGGCGATATGATTTCGACACCAAAGCTTTTTCAGTTTTACTTTCACAAAGATCGCGGACTGAATGATGCGATGGTGGAGAGGGCACAAGAAGCAGGATTTAATGCGCTTGCTTTAACAGTAGACACAATTACTGGCGGTAATCGTGAACGCGATCTTTATACAGGGTTCACTTCCCCTCCCCGCTTAAGCTTAAGAAGCCTAATGAGTTTTGTTGTTCACCCGAGTTGGGCACTTAATTATTTCTTTCGTGAAGCATTCGAATTAGCGGAGTTAAAAGATTTTGTCCAGCAGGGATCTAATGTTGCAGTATCAATAGGGGATTACTTCGCCGAGATGCTAGATCAGTCTATGAACTGGGCAGACGCTGAGGCATTGCGTGCGAAATGGAATGGGCCTTTTTGTTTAAAAGGCGTGATGAGCGTTGCCGATGCAAAAAAAGCTGTCGACATCGGCGCGGATGCAATCATGGTGTCCAACCATGGTGGTAGACAGCTAGACGGTTCTCGTTCTCCCTTCGATCAAATCAGTGAAATTAGTGACGCTGTTGGTGACAAGATCGATGTCATTCTTGATGGCGGCGTACGCCGCGGAACTCATGTACTAAAAGCAATAGCTGCAGGTGCAAAAGCTTGTTCTGGCGGACGTATGTACCTCTACTCTCTAGCTGCAGCAGGGCAACCTGGAGTAGAAAAAGCACTAAAGAATCTTAGAACTGAAATCGAACGTGATATGAAATTATTAGGTGTAACAAATATTGCCCAGATTGACAGGACGATGCTTCGTTATAGATAGCAGGATTGAAGTACTCCCTCTAAGCTAATTATATTTCTAAATTTTTCTTAAAAAAAAGATCACATTAGTGGTAAGAACAATGCCTCCAATTTCTCCTCAAGCTAAAACACGAATTTTGCGCGGTGACAATCGTGCAGAATATGGAAAAGAATCGATAGCACAAGTTCTCGATTCAAGCTTCCTTTGTCACGTTGGATTTACTGTGAATGGTGAAGCCCGGGTTATACCAACAGCTTATGTACGCGTAGACGATGCAGTCTATCTGCACGGGCATCTTAAAAACCAGATGATGAATGCATTACTGGATGGTCAGACTGCGAGTATTTGTGTCACTTTACTAGATGGTTTGGTTCTAGCAAGATCCGGATTCAAACACTCGGTGAACTTTCGTTCTGTTACATTGTTCGGTAAAGCCGAAAAAGTTGCAGATGACGAGAAAGAAGATCTATTGGATATCTTAGTAGACTATATGGTGCCCGGTCGTGCTTCACAGATCCGGCCACCGACGCCACAAGAGCTAAATGCGACTTTAGTATTGCGTATTCCTATCGATGAAGCGGCGGCGAAGATTCGAACCGGGCCTCCTTTGGACAAAGAACCTGATTATGAAACAGATGTTTGGGCAGGGGTTATTAATCTCGAGACTCATATTGCTGAGGTAGAAAATTGTCCAGATCTTAAAGAAGGCATTGAGCTTCCCGAACATATTGATTCCTACCTATCGCAAAAGAAAATCTTTGTTTAGATTAGTTTGTTATAAATTGATTTGTTTTATCAAATGAGAAAAAGCTGATGAGAAAAGTTCTGGAGTCGATTTGCATTGCAATTGGAACAGTTGCTTTAGCCATAAGCCTTTTTTTTATCTACATGCGATCCCATGATGGGCCAGTTGAATTTATTCCTTGGTTTACTATTAGCACCGGTGGTCCCTTTCGTAGCGGCGAGCTCTCAGCATCTCCGGACAATTGGGCTTTCCTTAAGGATAGAGAAGAGATTGAAATGGAAACCCTTAATCTCGGGACGACCAAAACTATTTGGATTTCTATTGTTGACGGACGCATGTTTGTGGCAAGCGGTCGTCGACAAACTTGGTATGGCCAGCTTTGGAAACAATGGCCAAAGCGACTCTCGGATGATGATCGAATTATCTTGAGAGTAGATGACACGCTTTACGAACAGAGACTGGTGCCTATCACAGAAGGTGAAATTATATTGCCTGTTTTACGGGAATCTTGGCGCAAGTACGGAAGAGGGTCAGAACCGACTTCTGACGCGGCTGTAACGCAAGAGTTTATGTGGTTGTTTGAAATCGTAAATCGCGTCTAACTAATCAGGCAATCGATAAGCGAACACATATCCACCCAAGGGATCTTCATCTTCTGCCGCTAAAGGCTCGTAACCAGAACCTCTTGTTGAATTAAATACCGGCACCACGACAATTAGCGTCTGCTTGCCTTCCGGCGACAGATAAGTCATTGGTGTCCCCTGAGCCGTAAAAGGGATAGGTTCGTTCCATAATTCCTGCCCATCAAATAACCCCGTCGCTCGAACAGTATTATCGAATGCTCCTGCGCTAAAAATTAGTCCGCCTGCCGTGGTTACAGTACCGCCAGTTTGCGGTGTTCCAACAGTTAGAGGGAGGCGAGTTGGAATATTAAGTGGGCCAGTTTCCTTAGCGGTTCCGATAGGCTTTTGCCAGAGAAGTTCTTTAGTTTCTAAATCCACAACGCCAATTGTGCCGTAAGGTGGTTGCATACAAGGTACATGCAATGGTGACATAAAGCGCTGAGTCCTGTGGCTATAGGGCGTCCCTAGCTGACTACCCAGGACTCCTTCGGGCAACTGGTCTCTCGGAATCAAAGTTAATTGATTTGCCATGTAGAGCGGATTAACAATCATAAGATTATTCGCCTCGTCTACACTAATGCTGCCCCAGTTAAAACCACCGGTAGCGCCTGGGTTTTGCAAAATTGTGCCTACGCCCGGCACAGTAAAATGTCCTTCGTAGCGCATCTTTCGATATTCAATGCGGCACCAAAGCTGGTCTAGTGGAGTAATTCCCCACATCTTAGATTCATCCAATTGCATCCGCCAAATTGGTAAGTCCATTGTGAACGGCTGCGTAGCGGCAACATAATCTTCCGGCACACCTCCAGTTTGTGGAACCGGTAGTTCCTCAATATCGAATAGCGGTTCGCCGGTTTCACGATTTAAAACGAAAATCTCCCCTCGCTTCGTTGGTTGCACTAACGCCTTAATTTTTTCGCCATTTTCGCCAGGCAAATCGATTAACGTAGGTTGCGAAGGTACATCGTAGTCCCAGATATCATGATGTACCGTCTGATAAGACCAGCGAATGTTTCCAGAGGCTCCATCAATCGCAACTACAGAGCTTGCGTACTGGTCGCTGACTTCCATCCGCAGGCCCCCAAAATAATCAGGAGTTTCATTCCCAGTTGGCGCAAAAATCAGACCCAGATCTTCATCCACACTGAAAAGAGACCAAACATTAGGAGTCCCTCGGGTGTAAACTTCACCCCGCAAAGGTTCAGTAGTAATTCCGGGACGACCCATATCCCAAGCCCAGGCAAGTTCTCCATTAATAGCATTGAAAGCTCGGACTACTCCGGATGGAGGACCAACGGACCGATTATCTAGAACCCAACCACCAACTACCGCATTACCACTCACAATTCCTGGAGGTGAAGTTTGAAAGTTTGCGATGCGCGGATCATTACCCATACCAATGGTTAAATTAACTTCTCCCTGATCACCGAAACTAGAGCAACGCTCGCCAGTAAGCGCATCCACGGCAATTAAGCGTGCATCGGTTGTATTAGTTAGGATCCGCTCCTGGCATTCACCATTATATTCAGGTGGCGCTTCATAGTAAGAAACTCCTCGGCAACCCGTTGTGAAATACCGAGATTGAGACAAATGTTCTGAATCTATTAAAGGATCAAATTGCCAAGCGAGCTCTCCGCTCTCCGCATTCAATGCTAGTATGCGGTTGCCGCCTGTACACATGAATAATAACTCTCCCACCATTAGGGGCGTTGCCTTAAATGCACCGCCTGCGCCCGTACGATAAGTCCAAGCTAACTCCAGACCTTCCACATTGTCGGTATTAATCTGATCTAAAGGCGAGTAACGGGTACCCTTTTCTGAATTGCCGTAACTAGGCCAATCGGTAGCAGAGTTAATTGTGTTAATGCCGCTACGGGCGGACATTTCGCTCACTTCATAGCCAGTGCCATCTACAAAAGCGAAAACAATGATAACTAGCGATAGCGGAACAGCTGCTTTCGCAATAGAAGATGCGAAAAGAGGGGGAGGATTACCACTATAAAGTAAATTTCTTTGCCAAGGCGTTAAAAGCCAACTACCCAGAACAGCAAAAGGCAATATTCGCGGTGCCAAGGCCCAGAGATTTGTCCCTGCCTCCATAAAAGACCAGGCTATGGTCAAAAATAATAAGATCGCATAAACAAGCGACCCTTGCGGGTCTTCATGCCAAAAGCACCAACCAGAATAAGCCAACGCGAGACCTGCTACTAAGTAGTATAGAGAGCCTCCCAAGAATAAAAGTTGTAGTCCTCCAAGCACTAGAGGAAAAGCAATTACGAATAAAATAATTGAAAATATCTTAGATGTATTTATCTTAGTTTCCACACTTCACAATCCCTTTTTGAACACCCAACGTTCTACTTTCTAACCCATTTCTGCAGGCAACCGCCGGAAGGGCTCACATCACAACCCCCGGTTAATCCGGCAAAAATATTGCCAAGATTATCTGCCGCCATTCCTTCTGGGCGCGTGCCTGGCACAAAATATTGTAAAGACCCGTTTACTTGGCCAATACGAATTCCCACTTGAAAACCAGGGTTACGGGCAACCGAACCGGGACCTCCCTCTGGTGAAATAGCAGGCCCCGGTAAATCACCACCGGACTCAGAATCTGCAACAACGAGAGTGCCGTCTTCGAGAACTGTAATTCCACTGGGTCGACCAAAATGGCGCCAGTCGTCAAGGAAGTTTAAGTCTTGATCCAAAACCACTACGCGATTATTAGACCGATCTCCAACAAACAGGCGACCCTCTGCGTCGTAGGCTAGGGTATGAGGGCCCATGAACTCACCTGGACCTGATCCCATTCTTCCTACTTCTCGAACAAAATCCCCTTCCGGCGTGATAACGACTAGTCGATCGCCGTCTTGTTGTGCGTTGGAAGGTCGTGGCCAGTGTCCATCAGCAATCACGATATTGCCATCAGGCATTAACGCGCATGCTGTCGGCCCAATGAAAGTCGTTTCACTCGCTCGAGATTCACCCGCCACACCGAGACTAAGCAGATGCTCTCCATCTTGAGAAAATTTATGAATTTGAAATCCTCTTCCAGCAGTGGAAGGGTCGTCGCCAAAAGGGCCACTGTCGCCGGCCCAAAGATTGCCATCATCGTCCATGCAAAATCCATGGGCCTGCACAATCATGCCGTCACCAAAACTCCTGGTTATCTCTCCGTCCGCATTAATATAGTTAATTGGCGGCTCAGAGCGGAACATCATCCAGAGCCCACCAGTATCGTCAGGGATTAAACCTATAGCTGCTCCCCATTCCTGGCCTGGCAAGAGGGACGGCCAGTTTTCAATCAATTCATAGGGATTGTCCATGGTGCTGCTAGATCGCCGAGAAAGCTCTTTGTTCTTGAGCAATTCCGCTGCAGAACTAGACTGAGCCGAGGCTGCATTTACAAAAAACCCGGCGAAATAAAATCCTAATATAAGTGTTAGGATATTTTTAAGTTGGTTAGTCATAGTGAAAACCTGTTGTTATGTTATAGGTTTACTATCCATATTGAGTGTTAATATCGATGGAGAGCGTATCAATAAATATTTCTAAGACGCAGGAATGAGATCAATAACGCAGCCTGGCTGTAAAATACAACCAGGAATGAAGTGGTAATTTTACTGGGTGTTGTTCGCATGAAAATTATAGCTCACCTTCAGCAGCCATTCTTTCTTCCACGCGCGCTCCACGCAGAATATTTTCCATTCCATAATTTCCCTCATGGCAGCCATATTCATAAAGCAGGCCTGCTACTTTCGTCATAGAAACTATAGCCGTAAATTTATCCATATAAGTAGCCGCGTCATCAATAGTGAATTCATAATCGACAGTATAGGGTCCAACCCGTGTAAATTTTTCTGTTAATAGCTTTTCGTATGATGTACCAGCCTGACCAAAGCTTGACGACAAACCATTGAAGTTTTGCGTAACAACAACCAAGGTATCGCCGTCCCAATAACCACGAGAATCGCCAGTATAAAAACGAATGTCTTCGTTCAAAGCCTGCAATTCTTCTGCAGAATCATAAAGCGGCACAATTCGGGCATCATGGATCATTTCAGTCATTAATACTGCAGTGTCTTTGTTTTGAAATATTTGGACATTATTGTTGTAAAGACTTGGGATCATCGGAGGGCCAGCATTGAAGCCAATGATGCAGCGTTCGGATAAGCCGCGATCTTCAGGACCATCAGCGCCAATTCCTCCGGCCGAAATTCTCACTGGGCGAGTATCATTAGTAGTGACACCACCATAGACGCCCTGTCGCGCGACAACGCCTTCCTGCAACTCAGGTACTCGACCATCTGTGGGGTAGACAATGTGCGAGGTTCTTACATTTCCGCCAATGCCGGCGTTTTCAATCCAGAAATCATTGTAGGATCCATCAACACCTTCAATATTTAACGCAGCATCAGAATTTGCATCCGCCTCGGCTCTGCGGCGAGCAGCTTCTTCTACTTCTTCCAGAGTCAGGAATTGACGATCGCCGTAGCGGCTTGGCCGTTGCATCGGGACGTTCGACGAAAAATTCCAGACTCCCTGCAAGTCCGGTTGACCCCACTCGGTCCGTGGCACTTCATAATCTTGAGCGACTGAGCCCAGGGGGAAAATGCTTACTAAAACAAGCGAAATCAATGAGCTAATTGTTTTCATGGGATGCTCCGTCATCTGGATTTTCTAATTGGCGATACGATAGCTTATTCATGCCGGCTATTCACTCAATTTTTAACACATTAACTATTTGGACACCATCTAAACGACGTTAGATAGAACCTGTTTTAGGCCATCCAGAGAAATCTTCATTCCTTGCTCTACTGCCGGTGCTACTTGGTCTGGAGCGATTTCTGTGGTCCAGGTGAAATTGCATTTTCCGTTCTTTTCAGTAAGTTTAATCGTTGCTAAATGATGATCGATAGGGTTGGGGGTTGTAATTGCCGAGTACTGAAGCCGCATGTTCTCAGGATCATTAACTAGAATTTTTTCTCGGATATCGCCGATGCCATCCATACTAAAAGAGCGCACACCCCCACTTTCTGTAATGTTTTCCACCGATGGCACCCAGTCTGATCGGGTTATATCGCTGATAATCTCCCAAACGGCATGAGCCGGATAAGCTAATAGTTCCTTTAGTTCAATAGTCTTCATGTATTAGTACCTTTTTGCTACATTGTGCAAAAGCAAATCGCGCCAAAAATTAATAATTAATAACATATTCAAAAATCTTTCTATTTTGTATGATTATTCCTCTCTCATTTTAGAGCTAGCACCTGAGAAGGGTCAAAATAACCTTTTAGATAAGAATAAGAACAATACCGATCCTTTAAGGAGAAAGCGATGACAAGCCGACAGTTAGTAATTAAGCACTTAGAGCCTACCCTGAATCCCCATCGTTTTATTAGTGGCGTCATTGCCAGTGTGCTTTTATTAAGTATTAATGCCCAAGCGCAACCCAGTTCTTATGATTGGCCAAGCCAGAATTTGAATATCCATAACAGCCGTTACGCGGTTTTAGATCAAGTAAATCGATCAAATGTTAACAATCTCACTGAATCTTGGACATTTACCCCTGGCCCACAGGATAGCATTACTCAGGTAACACCTTTAGTCGCAAACGGCATTATGTATTTACACTCAGCTAATACTTTGTTTGCTCTTGATGCCACTAGTGGTGAAGAGCATTGGCGCCGAGCTCTGGATGCGGGGATAGCTGGCGGGCCCGTTCGTGGGTCAACTTATGCAGACGGCCGCATCTATGCTTATCGTGGAGCAGATCTTTATGCATTCGATGCGGACACCGGTGACATTATTCGCTCATTCGGTGATACAGGTGTATCCCAAGTAATTACTGATGCACTGAATTTTAAGTATCCTGATGTTTATCCTAACAACACCAACCCCATCAATCTCGGTTATCGCTTAACGACTCCTCCCACTATTCACAATGGCAAGATGTACGTAGCTGCCGCCTTATCTGAAGGCCATATTCCAGGCGGTTTAGTGATTCGCATTGACGCGATAAGTGGTGCGGTGGAATGGGTTTTTAATACAGTGCCGCAAACACCGAGAGATTCGGGTTGGGACATTGCTCAAGAAACTTGGGGAACTGGACAGCGAGCTGGAGGCGGGGTTTGGACACCACCTGCGATAGATACTGATTTTGGACTAGTCTATATCAATGCAGGCAATCCCTCGCCTGATTACGATGGCTCAGCACGCGTAGGTGCAAATCTATTTACTAACGCCACTGTGGCGTTAGACATCGATACCGGCGAACTTGCCTGGTATTTTCAGGCCGTGCATCACGATCTTTGGGATTGGGATCATGTAACCGGCCCACTGCTATTTGATGTTACTGATGATTCGGGGGAGCTTGTTAAAGGCGTAGCCGCCGGCGGCAAGAATTGTTTGTTTTATATGTGGGATAGAGAAACTGGGGAGCCTCTTTTCCCTATGCCGGAAACTGCAATGCCAACCGCTACCGATGTGCCAGGTGAGGTTGTCTACCCAACTCAACCGATTCCTCACACTGCACGCGGAGTTCCAATGGATCCGCTTTGCGCAACGTTCATTCCTTTTGACGATCCAGAGCTCGCAGCGCGCAGCAAACAAATCTACACCCCTTACTCTTTAACCGAACCTTACATAGTCGCGCATGGGGGCTCGAGTTTTGGCTCTGCTTCCTTCAGCCCGCGGACTCAGTTGGTTTACATAACTGGAAAAAATGGCGCCATTAGCTTAACCGTGCAGCCTGTCGGTGACTCACTAACTCCCGGACCGGATAGCCGAGGTCATACGGAAAGTTATTCTGAACTAGACAGGGTTTCAGAAGCCTACCCTCCATCACTTACCGTTTCGGCGTACAGCCCTGTGAATGGTGAACAAATCTGGCAAGCCGAGTTACCCGCACAGTCAGGTATCGGCGCCAGTGGAAATTTGGTTACTGCTGGGGATTTGCTTTTTCAGGGTCTTGAGAATGGTGAGTTCCACGCACTGGATGCGGAAACCGGAGAGTCATTATTCAGCTACCAAACACCACGAACGATACGTGCAAGCCCATTGACCTACGCTGTAGGCGGGCAGCAATATGTGAGCGTGGTGTCTACAAACACGGTCGTTACACTGACCTTACCCTAATAGAAGCGAAAATTTACTTATGCGTGGATTGATATTCAGTATTTTAATGATACCGATAATACCTTTTCTTATCGTTGCGCTTATTATTTACACTTGGAGGGTACGCCGGGTAATTATTCCCCAGAATATTTCTGGAACAGCAGCGGAGCCTTACGGCGCAAGACTTGCGTTGCACATAGCCGGGACACGCATTGATAACGCCGCATATAAAATTGCGGAACACATGATCCTATACGCCCAACCAGTTAAGTCTCTGATGCTTCACACGGCATGGCTTGCCCTCAAAATAAGCGGATACAGAGGCTTCTTTTTTGCGTACCCAGGGCCGCGCCCTTCAAACACGGTTACAATGATGAGTCATCGCTCACATTTTTTTGACCGCTCTATGAGTGAGGCATTTTCCAGAACTGAAAATTCTGTCGAACAGCTTGTCATTCTGGGATCAGGCTGGGACACTTCTTGCTATGATTTACCAGAAGGATTAGACCTCAATTGTTTCGAGGTAGACATGGCGCCTACCTTAAATATAAAAAAGCAAGCGATAGAAAAAGCCGGGATTCCTCATGACCATGTGACTTTTGTCGAGACTGACCTTAATCAAGAATCTTGGATGGACGCCCTCTTAACGAGCGGATTTGACCTAAACAAGACAACCTATATCCTTTGGGAGGGCGTGACTATGTATCTGACAGACGAAGCAGTAAATTCGACGTTAGCGATTTTCTCAACACTTCCCCAAGGTAGTGTGATCGGTGCAGATTTTTTTACTGAAGACATGGTGAAGGGTAATCCACCACACGAAACTTGGGGTAAGCGTGTTCATGCTGCAATTAAGTACTATAGCGAGAAAATAATGTTTGGTATCCCGACCGGGGGGTCCCTATCCGAGGGGTGTGAAAAACTAGCTGGCAAGCACGGTTTGACCCTAACGAAATTCGAAAATGTGGGCGACAAGGATGACAAAAAGAAAGTCCCCTGGTACGTATTTACAGAGATGACAAAGAAATAACTACGGCTTTATATATTTGCGAAGTCGCCAGGGAGCGACGTCAGCGGCATAAACTATCGAGTCATCATGATTTGAGCTAATACCCGATGCGCCAGAGATCCTAGTCTGGTCCGCTAATTCCAGATCCGGATCGGGTATAAAGTGCTGTAACTCACCTGTTTGAGCATTACCGATATATATCCCCCTCTTAATGCCCGGATTATTAGTGGCACTAGAAGTGGAGTCTGTCGAATAAAGTGTATCCGTAAACTTGTTGATGTAGATTCCGCTCGGTCTGCCGAAGTGAGTCCACTCGTCTATGTAGGTCCCATCTTGGTCAAAAATTTGAATTCGATTATTCCCGCGATCACCGACGAATAACCTGCCTCGGGAATCCATGGCAAGATCATGGGGTGTATTAAACTCCCCCTGCGACGACCCGGTTGTGCCCCACTCCAATTGATATTCGCCTGAAGAGGAGAACCTAACAATACGATTATTTGGGCCCTCTCCATCCGCTACAAAGATTTCACCGCTTTCCGCAACTATCACGCTGGCAGGACGATTAAAGGTCTCTCGATCCTCGCCAACAATGCCGGGCTTGCCTAAAGTCATTAACAGCTCGCCCTCTGGGCTCAACTTATGGACTACCGCACCCATCTCATCTGGAATGAGAGCCACATCGGTAATCCAAAGATTGCCTTCGTCGTCAATATTGAACCCGTGCGGCCTTCCGATTAACTCTGCGCCAAAGCCGTCCAAAAATTGCCCGTCAGCGGAAAACTTTAGTACCGGAGGATAACCCGACCAGCGTCCTAAACAATTTGCTGTCAGACCATCAGAATGTCCGGGCGCCACTAAGGGGTCGCCCAACACTACTTTAAAGCAGCGGTGATAAACGTAGACATTTTCCTCTGGCCCTACCCTTACCTGAATCATCTCCCCCCACCTCCCGTCGTTTAAGTGGGGAGGAGGACTTGGCGCTTCAACTAAAAGGTAAGGGTTAGACTGCCCAACTGTAAAAACCGGGAATAAGAAAAAGCTAATTATTAACGCTTTACAGCAAGATTTTTCAGAGAACAACATAATTACGCATGCCCTTAAATATCGACCTAACGACCGCGAGCCCACTGACTTCCACCGTCTACTACCAAACCAGCACCCGAGACATACCTGCCAGTATCAGACGATAAATATACAACAGCATTGGAGATATCTTCACCCTGACCAAAGGTACCTAATGGCACTCTTTTTAAAACCTCATCAGAAAGACCTTGCTGTATGATCAAACGGTCTACGCCCTCGGTCCCTTCAATCGGCCCTGGTGAAATCCAATTCGCTCGGATGCCATAACCACCCCACTCTGCTGCCAACGTCTTCATCAAGTTTTGTATTCCAGACTTAGCTGCACCCGCATGAGCAGCACCAGGCCACCCAAAATCTGCCTGCGTCGTGCTAATAGAAATAATTCGGCCTCCGTCTGTGGCCGCCTTTAAGTGCATAAGTGCTGCCTGACAACAATTGAAAGTGCCATTTAAATCAATTTCAATAACGGTTCGCCATCCGTTCCAGGAAAGATCTTCGGTGGGACAGATAAAATTGCCAGCAGCATTACATACAAGTATATCAATGCCTCCAATATCGCCCGCCAATTGGTCGAAAGCTTTCTTTATCCCTTCTGGGTCTCGCACGTCACCCGTGCGCCATGCGACATCAATACCATCAGATTCTTTAAAGCCTTTAACTGCGGCAACTAGATTTTCTTCTTTTCGAGAAACGATACCGACATTCGCTCCGAGCGCACCTAATTTACGTACAATAAAAGCACCAATACCAGTCGCACCACCCGTTACAATAGCACTTTTCCCCTTAAGTATTCCTTGGGCAAAACTCATAAAATAATCCTCTTTTAATCTTGCTAGGGCCTTACCCTCTCATATTTTTCAAAGCGTTGGCGACCAACTTGGCCGGCAAAGATGTTGCCCTCCCTATCGGACGCTAGAAATTCGATGCCACTCCCGTTAGGGATTTCGTAATCAGGAATAAATTCCGTGACATAACCGGTCTTGGCATCACCTATCCGGATACCTCTCTCCCATCCACGATTCCATTGCTCTCCAGACATGCCGTCAGCAACGAAGATTTTGTCATTCTCGTCAATCCAAATCCCGCTGGGCCGACCAAACTGAGTCCATATATCTAAAAGGTTTCCATCCTGGTCAAATATCTGGATACGATTATTGCCACGATCAGCGACGAACAGACGCCCTAGAGAATCCATTTTTAAGTCATGAGGATCGTTAAAACGAGCACTTTCCCGACTAGTTCCATCAACCCCGCCGCCTAACTGAAATTGTAACTCGCCACTGCTAGAAAATTTAATGATGCGATTGTTTCCTCCTCTGTGCCCATCAGCAACCCAGAAATCCCCGTTCTGCGCTACGATAATTGCGCTGGGCCCATTAAAATGATCCTCGTCATATCCTGGCACTCCAGCCTCACCAAGTCGCATTAATACCTCACCTTCTTGGTTTATTTTAATTACCTGATGACCCATCCCCCGTTCGGCACCGGGTGCGGCTCGCGCATCACCCTCTGGAGCTCCTTCGGTCACCCAAAAATTCCCATCCCCATCCATATCAAAACCATGAGGCCAAGCAAAAAGCCCACCGCCAATGGATTTAACGGTGTTGCCTTCCTTATCTATCTTATGGATTGGGTGGTGATCAGAGCCGGCACACTGGTTCGCACTGCAACGCTCCACGACCCAAAGATGCTCTCCGTCAGGGTCCGGCTGGACCCCTGTGACCACGCCCATTGGCCTACCGCCTGGCAACTCGCCCCAGTGATAAGTCACCTGGTATGGATTATCTTGCGTGAATCCAAATTGGGATGACAATAAAAAAATGCTTATCCCGAGCAATAGTTTATTCATGTTAGTGCAGTCTTTCAGGTTCATTATGCTGCGCTCCTGGCAATTTATTTCACTTTAGTATTAACCAATCCTAGGGTTATACGATTTTAACCAAACCATACGCAAGTTAAAAAATTGCATAGGCACGAGAGTTAGGTATTTTTTATCTAGTGCAGTTTAGTTCTGCAAGAAGCTGGTCTGAATGAATTACGGAACGGTCAGGAAAGAATTCTACTGATAACATGCGTTCTAACTGATTCAAATCAGTTGTATGTTCGCAGTAGGAGTCAAACTGACCTAACTCTTTGGGTAAAACAAATGCCACGAAACTATTTTGACTTGCCACTATCTTATAGTATGCCGCCGGCTCTATCGAAATTGCTGTTGGGCTTGTGCTCAAATTATCAATCAGAAATATTGGGCCAGTTATAACTTGCAACTCACCTTTTATAGCAACCAACTCGTTAAGTCGCTGCTCTAGTTGCAACCAAGGTCCTAATCGCAAAGACTTCGGCATAGGGATCATATTAGAAAGGTTGTTTAAATCAGTCCAATAAGGCGTGTTCGCGAAAGAGGTCATCGGCGCTAATCTCGCGCTTCTTTCTTCCTGCTCTAGAATTTCACCCGCACCCCCATAGGGACTATTGGCTACAGCAATTTCAGCTAACCGCAATTCGGAAGATCCTATCTCTAGCACATCTTCAATGCCCGAAAATTCAAGCAATCGATCCGGGTTCCATACTCGAGGCAAAAGTGAAGCCACCCCGACCGCATCTTTTGTTAACCGATAAGAGACCCAGTCCGCAAGACCGGTATCGCCGTTCATACCTACAGCATATACGTGATGAATTATGACACTAGCCCGATTTTTGCCCATTGATGAGCCATAAGCGGGACAACCGCCATTACACTGGGCCGCAGTTATTTCCTGAGCATCAGCTGAGAAGCCAAATGCAAGGAAGATTGCCATTTGGCCAATAAGTGCGAGGCCTTTTCGAATTAGATTACTCATAAGTGGAACATAACATTTCAGATACCTGAGGACGAATGAAATAATTTAACCTACACGGGCCTGTGCTGTTCATAGCTCTAGGTTACAGGAATTTAGTCATCAAGGACTGTAAATCTTTATAGAAATTAACTCCTATGTAAACCATATTCCGTTTGTAAATTGACAATCTACCCCGTCCAGAATCATGTGTATTATCAAACCAATTCCCAAGAAACGACTTTTTGGGAAGACGCTTAGTAAAATAAAGATTGGGAAAATGATAGGCTCATGAACCGGATGGGTCCCGATACTGCACCTGTCAGGGTCAAAAATAGGATCGGCTAACAAATGATCGAGGTCGACTATCATCGCTCCGATCATAAAAGAATAGGCCTTTCGCCAGCAGTGTCGATAGAACGACAAAACTATCGCGGCAGGGGCTAAAAAGTGTAAAAATAAATGAAAAGAGAATAACGACACGGATTCCGATTACTGCTCTAACGCGTAAACCCAAATAGCCGCCCCACCTTTTGGGGCATCATTTACTGGCATCCCTTCCGGTTCAGCGAAGATACTGTACATCCTTGACCAGTCATTAACGTGATAGCCTGTTTGGCCGGCAACGATGGCGACGTACTGGATTTCATCGACAGCGTAAGTAATTATCGTGGAGCTTGGCACATCATCTAATATCCCTTCCCAAAGAATTTCCCCGGTATCATCATGGAACGCTCGAAATTGACGATTTAAATCTCCGGCAAAAACTATCCCTCCAGCAGTAGCTAGAATAGAACTTATTACTGGACTGGGTTGTCGATGTGTCCAACCAAACTCCTGATTTTCTAAATCTAGAGCTTGTACCCTACCCATATTCCCATTGCTACCCGGGAATAAAGCTTCCCGCAGTTGTATGTTGGTTGTCAGGATCTGATAGCGCCCGTCAGGCCCGGTCTCCAAACATCCTTCGTTGAGCGGCAAGTAAAGCTTCTTGGAAATCGGATTAAATGCAGCTGGAGGCCAACTCTTAGCCCCATAGTGATTGGAGCAAATTAACCTCTGCTCTTCTAACTGAGGAATAGTATAGGGATTGATATTTTTTTTGCCTGAAACTGGATCAATGTCAGTTACAACATTCTGCAAACCCACATCCATCGAAAACAAGTATTCGCCGGTTGCTGCATCAACGGCATCCAATATCCCTAACTTACCCATGTTAATCACAGCTTTGCGTCGTTCACCTGCAAACGTTATTTCAACTATCTGCCGCTCAAACGCCCAGTCTAAATCCCATTGATCATTTTCAAGATGTTGGTAGTACCATACAAGTTCTCCAGTATCCGGTCTAAGCGCGATTGTCGCATTTGTATACAAAGCATCATTGGTTATTCCATCAATATTAACTGGATATAATAGAGGTGCGGTGTTGTAGGTTGGCGCGACTCCAAAGTAAACCAAGTTAAGCTCTGGATCATACGCGCCAGGATTCCATACAGAGCCCCCACTCCTTTCTTCTATTGGGATCCCATTCCAGGTATTTCCACCAGGCTCGCCCGGTCGAGGTATCGTATAGAAACGCCACTTGTGTTCGCCCGTTACGCGATCTATCCCATCAATCCAACCCCCTTCCGGAATTCGCAGTGAAGTAATCCCCTGGATGACGGTATCCCCAACGACAAAGGGAGACATTCTTAAGTGATATCCTTCGTATTCGTCACTAGTTTCAATTTTGTGGTCCCATACAAGAGCCCCAGTTCGAGCATTCAACGCAAGCACATGCAAATCGGAGGTTGGTACGTAAACCAAATCTCCGTGCAGAGCGACGCCTTTCTTCTGGCTCGGCTGCACCTCGGACTCATGCTCATAACGCCAAAGCAAAACGCCATCAGCAGCATCAATTGCTAAAACGGTATCGGGGAAAGTAAAAAGGTACATAATTCCATCATGTACCAGCGGCCCCGGATTATTTACACCAGTTTGCAAGGGCATCCGCCAACTAAGCGCCAAATCTCCAACGTTCTCTCGATTAATTTGATCAAGAGTACTGAAGCCTTGATTGTCATAACTACCCTGCCAGATCAGCCAGTCTTCCTCCGGAGGGTCTATCAGCATGGCATCCGATACAGAGGAATAACGTTGCAAAATTTGTTCTGCACCTTCCGCTATGTTTTGCTCTATAACGCGAGTAGATGATACAAATTCAGGGAGGGTTAACCCTGAACCAAAATCCAACCCTCCTATTGAGGCTGCCTCGCTATAGGTCACGCCATTAAACGCCAAAATGTAAGCCGTTATAGACTGGTAATCTTCTTCACTTAACATGGACTGATTGCCGGGGGGCATCTGACGCAACTCTATCGCAAGATTGCCAACTGGAGCACCGCTCCATTTGTTTATAAAAGTGCTATCAGCCAGTCCTGGGATAACGGCGGCGCCTTCTAGATTAATACCGTGGCAGGTAGCACAGTTAATTTCATAAAGTTGCTTGCCACGAGAAACTTGTTCCTCAGAAAAATTCACTATTTGAGAAAATATTGATGTGGCTCCAAAAAAGTTAATGAATGCTACGATAAGGAAAAGCTTAAAATATTTAACCGACCTAAACATACAATGATCTTTATTAGTTTGGTAAAGCAAAGGAAATCATTTCCGCGGTGTCAAAGCGGCCACCTGCGATAGCAACGTATTGCCGATCATTATAAAGATACGACATCACAGGGCCATGCAGGCGGCGATCAACCAAGACCTCCCCGACTTTTTTACCCGTGAATTTATCGTAAGCGACAAGCACTGATCCGTCCGCATCTTCATGTACTTCGTCTTTTTGGGGTAGGTGTGAAATAACCAGACCCTTAGTGACCAAAATTCCTCCCTCAGCAGAGACATCCGTAAAAACACTACCAAGGTCTGGTAAATCTAGATGCTCAAGAAGAGGATGATTCGCGGGGCCTTTTCCAAAGGGAGTTTGCCAGACATGTTCACCCGTATTCAGGTCAATAGCAGTTATGCGTCTATAAGGTGGCTTGGTTAAAGGCAAGCCCATAGGCCCGATGTTTCGCTGAACATTAATGACATAAGGCCAATCAGAATCCGGATCATCTGGCTCAACCAGTGACATAGCGTATGGTCTAGTGTGAGAGGGCACGTAGAGAATGCCGGTTTCCGGGTCCACATTCGCGCCAGGGAAGTTCGCGCCCCCACCAGCGCCAGGCAAGAAAACCGTCGCCTCCTTCCCGTCAGTGCCTTGGACAATCGGTGGCGTAAAAATCGGGCCGAGCACAAGCTTGGATGCTATTTCCTGCGCTGCTAAATGAATCTCTGGGGTGAAATCGATCAGGTCTTCCTCAGTCATCCCCTGCCTTTCAAAAGGTGCCGGCTTAGTCGGAAATGGTTGCGTCGGATGTGCGCGTTCGCCGGGCACATTACTTGGCGGGACTGCCCTTTCCTCGATGGGCCAGACCGGTTCCCCGGTAATCCGGTCAAATACATAGGTGAAACCGGTTTTAGAAACCTGAGCGATAGCCTTAATTAGCTTCCCATCAACAACAATATTAACCAAGTTTGGAGCAGAAGCTACGTCATAATCCCATAGCCCATGATGGACTGTTTGAAAATGCCAGAGGCGCTCACCGGTATCCGCGTCGAGCGCGACAATCGATTCTGCAAAGAGGTTTTCCCCTAGACGCTTTCCACCCCAATAGTCATTTGTTGGTGTAGATGTAGGCAAATAAACTATTCCTTCCTCATCGTCTGCAGACATAAAAGTCCAAACATTGGTATTACCAGCCTCTTGCCAAGAATCGTTCTCCCAGGTATCGGTAAAAGCCTCACCATTTTGTGGAATAGTATTAAAACGCCACTTGAAATCACCCGTATACGCGTCATAGGCCCGGACATGACCTGGCGGACTGCGGTTAAAAAGAGTGTAATCGAAAATCTTTGACCCAAGGATCACTGACGAGCCAACGGCAATGGGTGGCGCGCCATGGGTGATATTATCGATTTCAAATTCTAACTTCCCAAAATTATCGCGAAGGTCCACAAACCCACCCTCACCAAAATTGGGGTCGGGCTCTCCGCTAGCTATATCAATGGAAACCAATTGCTTGCCTAAAGTCGCAATAAAAATTCTTTCAATCTCACCATCAGTCCAGTACTCGATACCACGAGTCTGTGCGGGAGAAAACACAGGCCTGCCAAGAGCATAGCTTTCCGGGTCGAAACTCCAAATAAGATTCCCTGTCTCTGGATCCAATGCTACCACCTGACCATGATTAGTATTGGTATACATGACTCCATCAATTAATAGAGGGATGGCCCTATAGTGGCCAGTGGCATACGCAAGATTTCTCGGCAGATTTACATCGATGGACTGCCAGCGCCAAGCAACTTCTAATTCATTAAAATTTTCCGCGGTAATCTGATCCAGAGGAGAGTATTTCTCAGAAAAATGACTTCCACCGGCATGATGCCACTCACCTAGGATACTTGTGTCTGGCATTTCCTCGGCCGGATTACAGGAAAAAAGAAAAAAAACGCTAGCAAAAACTATTTTCTTCATTTTTATTCCTCCAATTTTAATGAGTTAATCGAGCTACAACGAAAAGTACCAACCTAGTCTTTCTCATCTGCGAGCGGCATTTCTGGGCTATCGATATCCCGCGCTCTCTCAAAAGCAGGTTTCGGGGTCATAGATCTGACCTGTTCTAACCATATGACCCCATCGAAAGGGTAACTGTTACCTCGAGTCGCGACAAAATCCACGTCTCCGTCATTATCAATATCGCGCGCCACAAATTTGTCATACATTCCACGTTTCCGTCGAGATATATCATGCCGGATCCATTCGCTTTCTAACTCTCCCGGATTCTCAAACCAACCAATCCGGCCGAGAGCATCGTCTTTGGTGACGTCTCCATCGCCCATTCTAGGTCCTCGACTATAACTACCAGCAATAATATCTATCAGACCATCTTCATTGATGTCTGCTATCTCAAATCCTGTCATGCTGTCTGGAGAGAAGGAACCAATCGTGCGAGAGATCCAAGCATGATCAATATTATCTGGTTGCTCAAACCAAGATAAAGTTCGACCTGTCGCTCCTATACCTGCGGCTCCTATTATGTCCAAGCGACCGTCTTTGTTTATATCGTAAAATTCCATATTAAAACCATTCGTTCTTCCTCCATAAACTCCAATTGCATGTTCTTCGAAAATTAGATTAGCCGGGTCGACATTTTCAAAAAAAATGATTCTATTCTCTCCGTTACTTCCGACAATAATGTCCATATCTCCATCTTGATCAATATCTACAGGTTCAGAATTCCGAGGGTTACTAAAACTCCCAAGCTCAACTTCCTTCCAACTTGACCCGTCTAATGGATCGCCTGAAAAAACATAGATTGAAGCAGGCGTTGATCTTCTATAGTCAGCAATCGTAGGACGCTGCGCGCCTTTATTAGGCGCAATTACCTCAGGCCTTCCATCACCATTTAAATCTGCTAGAAATACACGAATGTAAGAACCCCGCCCTTGTGTCATAGGGAGTATCACTCGATCCCATGGCCTAGATCGAATCTCTCTCGCAGGGTTTTGAAAGTAAATAAGATGCGACAATTCTGCTGCAACCATTATGTCCGGAAATCCGTCGCCATTAACGTCAGCAATTGCCGCATCCTCAGCCGCGGACGCCTCGGCTCCCTCAGCGAGGGTGACATTAACCCACTCATCAGGATCGTCTGTTCCAAAGGCTATTCTTACGTGACCCATTGCTGGAGGTGTATCGCCAGGCCGAGTAGAGTCATAGCTTGAATCCGATTCATGCACTGAAACAATGTCATCAAACCCGTCACGATCCAAGTCGGCCATCACCAGTCCATCACTACCACTGAAGGGCACACCAGAGATAGTAGGATCATCGATGAGATGTTCTTTCCAACTAATATATAAGCCATCCGTCGTTTGAGCGCGCGTGGGCGAATCACCAACTAGCGATTGTGCAAAGAGATAACTAGACAACAAAGGCATTATTAGTAGAACTACAGCAAACTTTCTTTTCATAATTTTTCCCTTATAGAATCAAAAAAGGTCAGTGTAAAAACACAACACTATGTTTTTACACTGACCTTTTTTATATTCAATAATTAACGGTTCCCAGTTTCGGTAATACCTCTCTCTACTACTCTTGCACCACTCAATCGTGTTTCCATTGCATAGTTTCCTTCGTGACAGGCGTACTCATACTGTTTGTATTCATCATCTTTCAAGTAGGGAAATGCTACTGTCCAAGGGGCTTCGTAAGTGAGTGGGTCATCTACCGTAAGCGTATAGCGCAATGTATTTTTATCTTCTACTGTAAATGTCTCGATCATTTTGCGCCCTTCATGTTGGGGAGGATTACCTCTGCCTGGCGCACGAATGTTCCTTACATACTTAAAATTACTTGATTCGATAATTAAAGTATTTCCTTCCCAGCGACCGCGCGCATCGCCTTCCCACAGCTTTATATTTTCATCTACATGATCACCCGCATCGATTGGAATAATCCGAGCGTTATGAATCATCTCGCTATGGATCATTACATAACCCGGAGATTGCAGAATCAGTTTTCCGTTGTTATAGGCGGTCGGCATCATCATGCCAAATACTCCTCGCGATAAACACCGGTCTCCAGATTCGACATTAGCTGCAGAATCATGCTCTTCTACCACATTGAGCAGGATTGCTTCCTGTGCATTAGCGGTATAAGCAGGAATACGCCCATTCGGCGGATCAACCACCAAGGCCGGTGCGTCTGCAACTGCATCAGACCAGTACCAATCAAACCAATAATTCTCGTAAGCACCAACTCCTTGGCTATTCTCAAAGCCATCCCATACATTACCCTTTCTCGCTTCATCCCTGCGAGCAATAAATTCTGCAAGTTCATCAGCCGAAGGGACTCTGCCTTCAAACTCATCCGGCATTTCCACCGGCGTCGCCGTAGCGCCTACGTTATTCCACATGCCGGTAATATTTGGCTGCCCATCTGGCAACTTTTCTGGCTGCCAGTCTTGAGCATTGCCGCTCACCGCAAAAATAAAGGCAATAATTGTCGCAATGCCTCTCATTATCGTATCTCTAACAAATTCAGCTGGATTTATTATCATTGTTCGCCTCCGCCGCTTTTTAGCAATTAGTAAGAACTAAGTCACCCGACTACTATAACAGATGAAATGGCCTAATGGCTGCTCGATCCGAGCCCAAAAATGACTAATCGCGAACCCCTTATAGATATTAAACAAACTACCGAAATCCCAGAATTTCAGGGAAAAGGGCTCGAAAACCAATGAAAACCCGCAATTATCTATCAATCTAACCTACCAAGTAATAATCCCTGATTTAATTAACTTTTTATACGCAGTAAGATGCAACCCTAACTCAAAATAAACACCCCCTCTTTATGGCTGTAACGAAATCATGTCTAAAAGAAAATTCAAATTTACAACTGTAACCGCCGTAATTGTCGCAAATATGATTGGCACTGGTGTTTTTACTAGCCTCGGTTTTCAATTAGTAGATATTAATTCTGGATTTGCCTTGCTTTTACTCTGGGTTGTCGGTGGATTAACCGCACTGTGCGGCGCTATTTCCTATGCCGAGCTTGGCGCCACATTGCCTCGATCAGGCGGAGAATACAATTTCCTTTCTCGTATCTATCATCCAGCTGCTGGGTTCGTTTCCGGGTGGATTTCCACAACTGTAGGGTTTGCTGCGCCCACCGCTTTGGCAGCCATGACATTTTCGGCCTACTTAACATCATCTCTAATGAATGATGTATCCCCATTAGTTGAGCGAGCGTTTGCAATAATACTTTTAGCTTCCCTGGCTATAGTACATGCCACTAATCACCGAAATAGTGGTGGGACTCAGGTTGTATTTACAACGCTAAAGATTGCTGTAATCCTGGTTTTTATTTTTGCTGCTTTCGTAATGGTTGAGACCCCTCAACCCATTTCTTTTTCACCAGCTATTGATGATTTTGGAGTAATAACCAGTGGCACATTCGCCGTCACATTAATCTACGTAAGCTTCTCATATTCTGGCTGGAATGCTGCTACTTACCTCTCGAGCGAAATTGAAAACCCTCAAAAAATATTACCTTGGGTCCTCATAACAGGCACCACCATCGTTACTATTTTGTATCTCGGATTAAATTTTGTTTTCCTTTACACAACCCCTATGGATGCAATGGTTGGCGAGGTAGAAGTTGGTGCAATAGCTGCGCGCATGGCTTTTGGAGATTTAGCAGGCGGGTTATTCGGCGTCGCCTTAGCTTTGCTTCTGATATCAACCGTCAGCGCAATGACTATGGCGGGCCCCAGAGTGATTCAAGTTATCGGCGAAGATTTCCCTCGACTAAAATTTTTAGGCCAGACCAATTCATCTGGCATTCCTGCTAGATCAATTTACTTACAATCGGCCGTTGCTATGGCCTTCATCCTTTCGTCAACTTTTGAGTCTGTCCTCGTATTCGCGGGCTTCACTATGGCTCTTAACACATTTGCCAGCGTGCTAGGGTTGTTTATACTAAGATGGCGTCAACCAAACCTAGAGCGACCTTATCGAGCCTTTTTGTTTCCAATACCTCCGTTGATTTTTTTAGCGCTTACAGGATGGACTCTGATATTTACTCTCCTAATCCGGCCGGTAGAAGTGTTGTTCAGCTTTGGAGTAATTGTTACAGGATTAATATTTTACTACTTTACTTCATCAGACAATAAATCAGAGAGTAATTAAACTACCAACACACTTCTCGATTTAAATTATTAACTAGTATTTTTTTTTACCATCACTATGGGCTTGTTGCTCATTACCAGTTCATCATTTTGATTGAAGACCTCGTTTTGCATAAATATGGTCCCCATATTCGGCCGGGACTTTGATGCCTTCTTATCTAAAATCGTCGACTTGACCCGCAGACAATCACCTGGAAACACTGGTTTTGTCCATCTTAGTTCGTCTATCCCAGGTGATCCCAAAGCGCCCTTGTTTGTTTTTGGCATATGGTCGACGATCATCCGCATGGCAATCGCACATGTGTGCCATCCAGAGGCGCACAACCCACCAAAATGCATAGACTTACCAGCCTCCTCAGATAAGTGGAATGGTTGTGGATCATACTTCGAGGCGAATTCCAAAATCTCTTCTTCAGTTACGGTATATTCCCCAAACTCCTCACTGACACCAATCTTAAAATCCTCAAAGTAACTTGGACTACGCATACTACTTATTCTCCTGCGAAATTATCCTGTTGGTAAAACTTTTCAGAAAATCATAGCGAAAGCACAAAGTAAGCGCACTTTGACTGTCTATAAAAATACTAAGCTTTATTTAAGGCCTGAGCGATGTCGGCAACTATGTCATCAATGTGTTCTATTCCCACACAAATACGCATAGTTTCGGGTGTAACTCCAGCTGCTTCTTGTTCCTCACCTCTTAATTGCCGATGTGTAGTCGAAGCTGGATGACAGGCAAGAGTTTTGGCATCACCTATATTTACCAACCGTTTAATCATTTCAAGAGAATCGTAAAACCGCACCCCAGCATCAAAGCCTCCTTCAATACCAAAGGTTAATAGTGAAGCGGGCACTCCGCCACAATATTTTTTGGCCAGCCCATTATTTTCATCCTCACTTAGTCCCCCAAAATTTACCCACTTCACCTTTTTATGCTCTGCTAAATATTCAGCAACTGAAAGTGCATTCTGGCAATGACGTTCCATCCGAACTGCTAGAGTTTCCAACCCCTGTAGAATAAGGAACGCATTCATCGGAGAAAGCGCAGCCCCGGTGTTTCGAAGAGGTACCGTTCTCGCACGACCAATAAAAGCAGCCTCCGCTAATGCTTCCGTGTATACCACGCCGTGATAAGAAGGTTCAGGCTCATTTAACTGAGGGTACCTTTCTTTATTCTCAGGCCACGGGAACTTCCCTGAATCGACAATGACACCACCAATCGACGTGCCATGGCCACCAATATATTTAGTTAGCGAGTGGACTACTATATCTGCACCGAACTGAATAGGATTACAAAGTATAGGTGTTGCAACGGTATTATCTACTATTACCGCAACGCCATGCTCATGTGCCATTTTACAAACAGGCTCAAGGTCAATAATATTGCCCGCAGGATTTCCTATGGTTTCGCAATAAACCGCCTTGGTCTTATCATCAATCAATTTTTCTAGTTCTTCAGGCGAATCATTTTTTGCGAAGCGCACTTCGATACCCTGACTAGGTAACATATGTGCAAATAACGTGTAAGTTCCACCGTAAAGCTGAGGTGTCGAAACTATGTTATCGCCCGCTTGGGCCACGGTAAGAATTGAGTAATTAATAGCTGCCATCCCTGACGCAACGGCTAAGGCTGCAATTCCGCCTTCCATTGCCGCAATTCGCTGCTCCAGCACATCATTTGTTGGATTCATAATCCGAGTATAGATGTTCCCCGGAACAGCCAAATCAAAGAGGTCTGCACCATGTTGCGCATCATCGAATTCGTAAGCAACAGTTTGATAAATTGGAACGGCAACAGAATTTGTGGTCGGATCAGTTTCGTAACCGCTGTGGATTGCAATAGTTTCTTTCTTCATAAAGTGCCTCTCCTAATTTCTTGGGCAATAATACATATGTTAACTATTTAAATTTCTAAATGAAATGACGGGGGAAATTATATTACCGATCAAACGCTCGTTATTTTTCTTCCGAAAAGAAAAAAGCAAAAGATACCGCAGTAACCAATGCAATTAACGCTAGAGTGAACCACATCCCGGAAAAGTTTGTTACAACTCCGGCATCTCCAAAAACACTGCCTAGAACTCCTAGGAAAGGAGCCGCCAACATGGGCCCCAAGCCAAGAATAATTATTCCAAAAACCGTTTGAGCAGAATTTCGAATATCATCATCTGCTATACGATCAACATAAATGTATGCTGAAGCAAAAAAACATGCGTAACATGCTCCGTGCAGCAATTGGCTAAAGATTCCAATCATCAATGGCCCTGTCCAAACAAATTGACCTGCGGCGTCAATTGATGGTCCAGAAGGCTCTTGTAAACTAATCAATCCCCAAATAGCATAACGAATAAAGTAGGCAACTGCGCCGATAGTCATCGTCCAACGAAAACCTAATCTAGCAAGAAATAATCCCAGAAAGGCCATGACCGCAATTTCAGCAAACTGTCCCACAGTCATAGCGGGAGCAATATAGGTAACAAGAAGCCCTAGTTGATTTTCAAAAAACGGTCCTGTCTGCATAAAATAAATCTGATGAATGACAGCGATCGGCAAGCTCGCTAATACTAATACTGCAAAAGAACGATCTTTTAATAAATTAAAAGCCTTCTTAAAAGCCAATTTATCTACTCCTTCCTTTTTAGGGGGAGTATTCGGTAGAAAAAGACAATAACCTGCATACAGTATAGAAATTACTCCTGACACTTTAAGCGTATCACCTAATCGCGCAGTCGCATCCTGGACTTCAACCCCTACAAAAAATGGGGGTAAAATTTGAAATTCAAGATTTGTTTGCAACCAAATCATTGGAAATAACCAGCTTGCAGCAATCCACCCTAAGGTACCCATCACTCGGATACGGGGCCATTCACTATCGGGATTACGCAAGTGGGCAAAAGCCATAGAGTTAGTAAGAGATAAAGTTGGCATGTATAAGATACTGTAAAGTATCGACAAGAAAAGCCACATAGTGAAAGATGACTGAAAGGATAGAGTGATTTTTACGATACCACCCAAAAGCAGAAGTAACGCAAGAAATTTCTCTGTCGAAAAATAACGATCAGAAAATTGTCCTGCAATAAAGGGCGCAAATATTGCTCCCATTGAAGCCGCTACCCCTATAATCCAACCGACCTGACCGGAAGTAAAGCCAAGTCCGCCCTCCGCAGAAGGCGATTGTAAATAGGTTGCCAAAACCGGAAGCCAAACACCCCAGACTGCATACTGAAGAAACATCATTGCGCCTAGGCGGCTTTTTACTGAACCCATGATTTTTATTTTCTCACTTTAGTATTTTAGCAATAGGAAATGCTGAACGTTTGACTCTATCTCAATAACCGACGGAAAACTGATAAGGCCTATGACTCTACATGGAACAGCTTATTATAAATAGACCAACCCTCATCGACTTTTAAAAACGACAAGGTATCGATAAATGTCATGCCAAGATATTGGTCTCTTACTTTTGCAACCGCTGTTTTCCCAGCGATATCCAACGATAGAGTCTCTCCAATAACAGGGCTACCGCTCTCCTTAGGCGAAGGGCTTTGCGCCGCTACGAAACCCGCAAAATCATCTACATTCATTTCGTGAAAACCGTCCGGTAAGTATCCCGTTATCTTTGCATTTGGATGAAATGCCTGTTTTACTTTCTCTGCACTTGATACGTCCATACAATCGAAATACATTTGAATCACTTCTTGAATAGCACTTTTATCAGACACATTTAGCTCCTTCAAAACTACACAGTTACAATTAACTTTCCACTATTATTTAGCGATACTCATTATAAGCTCGAAGCAACCATTCATTTGTACCATCACCACCTGGCGCAAACCCGTCTGCCGGCTCCGTCTCTAGCATTTCTGCAGGTGATAAGCCTTGTACCTTAGCCCTTGCAAGGTTGCCACGAATCGTAACCAACATGTCTCGATAATTCAGAAGGTCTTCCCGATTAGATAACTGGCCATGACCCGGAACTATCATAGTCTCATCATTAATGATACTTGC
>JAQWQD010000046.1 GCA_029244985.1 Gammaproteobacteria bacterium
GAAATTAAAATGAACAAACTACTAACAATAATAACTCTACTCTGCTTTTCTGTTGCTGTTAATGCACAGCAACCTAATTGGGTCTCGCTCACCGATACTTTTATTGAAGCTTTCGATGAAGATAACCCTGAAGTATCGAAACAAATATATCTTTATCAAAGATGTGCAGCTCAGCAACTTTCTTTGGCTACCCTACTAGAGGAAGCTAATACAAATTTAGCTGAGACCTACGACCGAACTGCGGCTTCGTTAGCTCAAGCTGCTGCGATAACCAGGATCATGTTGGCAACTGAAAGAACGCAAAGCCAGCAAGATACAGAAGCAATATCGACTTCAGTCCTTGAAACTATCACCCTACTTCTAGAGCAATATAAAGCATGGCTAAATCATAGTTATCTCTTGAATGGTTCATATTTTGAAAACAACCCAGATTTTCAATTAGAAATGGAGATTTGCCAATATGCAGCCCAGCTGGCCATGACTGTGGCTGATGGACTATGAGGTTTTACCTAGAGACCAAGATCATGAATAAACTACTAACAACAATAACCTTACTCTGCTTTTCTGTTGCTGTTAATGCGGATTTATTATGAAGAAAGTTGGCTTGGATACGTGGCATTGAGATCTGTCTGGGGCTTATGCCCTGAAACCCCCTATTTTGGTATCCCTGATAGCTGATATTTGTAGTATCGTTCAAGTATGAATATGAAGAAACTAATAACTTCAATCCTCCTGATGGTGCTAACCAGTGTTTCTTACGGGCAGGCTGAGTCGGCTCTCGATGAAACACTATCAATAGACCGTCTAAGTTGGCTCACTGGAAACTGGAAAGGCCCAAGAGATGGTGGTGTTCTAGAAGAAATATGGCTTCCCCCGCTCGCTGGTACGATTACTGCTTTAGTCCGTTCTAGCGAAGAATCAGAAACAAGATTTGTTGAAATTATTCACATCACAGAAATCAACGACAGCTTAGAATTAAATCTACAACTTTTTAACAATTCGTTGGAGCCAGAAAATATTAACGCTCACAACTTTGAATTAACTGAAATTGGTAGCAGCTTTGTAGCCTTTAAAGGAATAAGTGACGGCTCTCACCGCCGTCTGAGTTACGAACGCCCAGAGGAAAACGTCTTTTTTATACGCATTGAAACTAATGATGGTGAGCAAATTGAGATCCGATTAACACTTGTAGAAAATAGTAGATAATGAAAGAGTTTTAGGCGAAAGTTATTCAGTTAAAGAAAGGAGAAATAAATGACTAAAGTAGTAGCAAGAGCAGAAGTTGAAGATATAGAAAGATGGAAAAATGGTTTCGTGACACATTCAGAATTATTTAAAAAACAAGGGGTGACAATTGCTTACTATGGGGTGGGCGAGGGCAATAAAGTTGCAGCATGTTTTGAGACGACTAACTTGAATGCTTTTATGGAAATCTTAGAGTCATCTGATACTGTTGAAGCTATGTCGCAAGATGGAATCATAGATGGAACTGTCGAAATTTTTGTGGTGGATTCAATTTTGGAGACTCAGTAGCGTCGAAACTACTAACAACAATAACCCTATTCTGCTTTTCTGTTGCTGCTAATGCTCAGAATGAAGAATCATTTCTTTGCATAAGTAAAGACGATGACAGATTCGTTGTTGAAGTTGGTAAAGGCGTGAGGCAAGAGAGGTCCTTGATGCAATGTTGGTAAACTCGGAACCCGAGAGACAATGAGTAAATCGATGCAGACAATCTAATTCTAAAGCTAGATGACTATAAAGAATTAACTGCGAACTAGCAGACCCCACCCCGGGGTGGGTGTTAATATCTTGGATTCAGAACGAGATGACCCTCCAGAATACTGACAGGTTTTGGAGTGTCATGATTTTATAGCTTCAATAAAACCCATTGGTTGGTCACTTATTTGATGAAAGGCTCCTCTTTTATTTACGTATTATTTTAAAGATTTGCAAAAGCCATAAATATCATTGATTGTGGTCGAATATATGTCAGGGAGTTCTTTTGGAAATAAGCAGTCCCCTGCGTGACAAGTACCATGCACTGTTCGGCCATGCGCTTGCACTCCTGAAGAGAGTAATTTGCGAAAATAGTTTAACCCCTCGTCTCTTAGAGGATCTAACTCATTCACAGAAATTACATGTGGTGGTAGGCCGACCATATCTTCTTTTACAGCATGATAAGGCCAAGCTAGTGGGTTCATAGAATTCTCGCCAAGTGGGTCATAGGCTTTAGCTAGAGCTGCACTTGTTGCATTGCTAATAAAATAATCATCGTTTTCCTTTAAAGACGGTAAGTTTAAAGGCGGATCTGCATAAAGTCCGGAAATATAAGGGCATTGGGCATAGACCCCTGAAATTTCATTAATCCAGTTTTCTCTGTTCGCTTTAAGGGCTGTAGCTAAACAGAGATTGCCGCCGCCTGACTCTCCTGAAACTACGATGGATGATGCTCTTAGTTTGTCTCTATTTTTAAAAGCCCAGCGGGTTGCAGACGCACAATCATTCAACCCAGCGGGAAATGGATGACAGCCAAGTGCCCCGCCTGCATTTCGGAATTCCACTCCAATAACTAATAGCCCTCTTGCTGCTATCTCTTGGCGCCACCTTTCATAGTTAGGGTCCTTGGCCTTAAGTATTACCATGCCACCTCCATGCATATGAACAAGGCAGGGAATTTTACCCTTTACATTGGTAGGCCTATGTATGTAGATTTTTATCTCATTTCCATCCATTCCAATTATTATTTCTTCACTTGATTCAACGCTTGATATTGGAGTCAAGTCAGTAAATATAGTTTTAAAAACACTAGCGTAGTTGAGCTCTGCTTCCGAAGCCCAATTTATGCAATCTGTAGCACTAGAATTACCATCTACAGGTGCTTTTGCGGGGTGGATATCAAGACCGAAGGGAGCTAAAGCATTTACTAATCGCGGGTCCGCTCGTTCATCCACGCGGAGGGAAGAATTAGGGTCACCAAGCCTCCCAGGAAGAGACGAATTGTTCTCTTTAGTAATCATTATTTATTCCTTGATATTTTTAAAAAACCTTAACGTGGTTTAATCACTTTTATGGATATTTAATGTTGAATTGTACAAAAATTTTGCCCCTCGGAACCAGTTCCCAAGAGGCGCGTAGCGCAATCCAGATTTTACCAAATCGTTCGTCCAATATAGTATGTATAGGGGCGCGATGGAAACAACTTGGACAAATGGGGGTGCCCCGGGGGTGGGGTCTGTTAGGTAGCCTTACACTGGGTGCATTCAACACGCCCATCGAGAGTTGTGTATTTAGTCATGATTTAATTGCAGATTAGTAAGTATACAAATATAGGTGCTCCTAACTGAATACGAGTGGATGTAACGCAAGGGCAAATTGAAATAACGGCGATAAGTAAATTTCTTGATTCAACCGAAGAACTTTTTGGTCTTTCCGCCCTTAGTCAATACTTAGCGAATCAAGTGACACCACTTCGGCGAAGGTTTTCAATAGTAGCGGCGTCATACCCAAGCTCCCGCAAAATGTCCTCTGTGTCGGCACCTAGAGTAGGGCCGGGTTGGTTGGGTATAGGGTCGGTCATTCGCACTGGGCTTTGGAGATTTCTAAGGGCAGGACGATTGGGGTGTTCGGTAGTGACAATACCGTCGCGGTTAAGTAAAAAGGGATTTTGCAGTGCTTTTGCAATGTCATAGACAGGTGCGCACGGCACATTGCCGCCCAGCGCATCCATCCAATGCGCTGTAGTCTGTTTGGTTAAAAACGCGTCGAGCATTTCCGTTAAAAGATCTCGATTTTCCCGGCGTGCTTGACCCGTTCGGAACGACTCCTTTGCTGCCAATTCCTTTGCACCAATTCTGTCACAAAATATTTCCCAAAACTGGTCCGATTGCGCCATGACAAATAGCCATCCATCAGAGGTTTTGAATAACTGGGAAGGAGTTACGCTGGGATGGGCCGAGCGCGGAGAACGGGTGGTTTCAATACCCTCGTTCAGATACCAAGCGCCGACATAGTTTAATTGATGGGCCGCGACGTCGAACAAGGCAACGTCTACATCGCGACCCACACCAGTTTCCCGTGCTTTCATAATCGACGAAACTAGAGCCAGTGAAGTGGTAAGCCCAGAGAGATGATCGATAAGCGCCAAACCCATGCGCGCTGGGGGGCCATCTGGTTCACCAGACATGTACAGGTAGCCTGTTTCTGCTTGCATCAAATAATCGAAGCCGGGCCAGTCCCGTCTTGGTCCATCGCGACCGTAAGCGGATATAAAGCCACAAACAATTTTAAGGTTGTTGCCTTTGAGCTGATGATAAGTCAGTCCCAGTTTTTCTGGTTGGTCTCCACGTAGGTTACACAGCAAAGCATCTGCCGTTGACACAAGTTTGCCAAGTATCTCTTTGCCCTTTTCAGTCTTGAGGTCCAGAGTCAATGAACGTTTATTTCGATTAAATGCTTGGAAAGATAAGCTATCCAGCTCACCTAAATCACCCCCGGGTCCCATCTGTCGAATCGGATCACCTTGATGAGCTCGGTTTTCGATCTTAATGACTTCGGCACCTAAATTAGCCAATTGCAAAGTTCCATAGGGCCCGGCTGCATAATGCTCGACTGCAAGAATGCGGACACCTTCCAAGGGCAACATCAGACAAGATTCCCTAGGTCTATTCGATTCGAATCGATGACTTGCTGCATATTTATGAAGTGATCTCTGATACATATCAGAGGTGAATCAAGATGAATGTTCAATCAATAGTTCCTTCGATTGCATAAATAGATTTGCAGTAAAAATTAGGGGGTCCTAACGATTAGTTAGCCGTCTCATCACCATCCTCATTTTTACCAAGGGCAATGGGCTCCAGACTATTGGGGAGGCGCAAGGATTAAAAATTTTCCAATGCACTGACTACAGCGTTAAAAAAAGCATAGCTTTCGAATTCCATTTCCTCGACTAGTCCTTCCGGCCATGCGCTAAGTTTTACGATAACGACATTTTCTGCAGGAGCAATGTACAGGAGCTGTCCGAATAATCCTTGTGCTTCAAAATTACCGTCAGGGAATAACCACCATTGATAACCGTAACCAAGCGGGTAACCCTCGTATAATGCACCGTAGCTCACTGCTTCCTCATCGGCAGAAGTGGCCTCTCGAACCCAATTTTCAGAGATTACTTGTCGCTCACCGGATCGCCCATTATTGAGCATCAAAAGGCCATAACGGCCAAAGTCTCTGAGCGAGGCGGCAAGCATGCCGCCAGCCATCTCTCGACCAATTTCCTCTGGCCCATCTAACAACCAGACGGCGTCGAATTCCATGCCTGCCGGATGCCAGATTCGCTCCTCCATATAACTTGCAAGCCTCTGACCTGTGGAATTTTCAACCAACCAGCCTAGAATGCTCGAATCCATGGTGCTGTAATTAAATTTTGACCCCGGCTCTTTACTTTGTAAGAGGCTATTAGCGCCTTCAATAAATCGGTACCGATGTTGGACGATCGAATTCTCCCATTGGTAAGCTAATGGCTTACTTAAGTCTCTAAAATCGTAGCTCGACTCATCCCATTCGACTCCCGATGACATCTGCAATGCATTCTTTATGGAGACGCCTTCATAGGCGCTTCCAAGTAATGCAGGAAGATAGCTGGTCAAGGCCTCTTCAACGCTGTCGATATAACCATCCTCGATAGCTATTCCAACCATCGTCGATGTGAATGACTTTGCTGTTGACCAAGAAATGAACTTTGTGTCGGGCTCTGAACCATTGCGGTATATTTCCTTAACGATGGCTCCATTTTTAAGGATTAATAAGGCATTGCTGTTAGTGCGCTCATTAAAATCCTCAATTCCATATGATTCTCCTTCCCATTCATAATGAATCTCGAAGTCACTTGGTAAGTCTGCGGTTGGCATCGGCAAGGGATTTGGAGAAGCTGACATACGGCGTCCTGGGAATGTCTGGATGGCGTCCTGCATCTTGTAAGCACGATCTTCTAAGTCGATATAAGATCGCCGCATGCCTTCTTCCTGTGCGAAGACAGGTGACGCAACTAACGCAATCAATAGACATAATCTTTTCATTGTAATTGTCCTTTTTATAGAGTCCAGAAACCTAATCCTATCAGAATCTTTTGAGCGTATTAGTATGTATATATATGTTGGGACTCCTAACTGCACAAAGGGGGGTATCCCGGGGGTGGGTTCTGCTAGTTAGCGTTACACTGGGTGCAAGTCACACGCCCACCGAGAGTTGTGTAGTTATTCATTATTTAATTGCCTTTTATGCGCTTTAAGGTGCTACTGGCTATCGAACTAATAAAGCTTGATTCGCACTTAGCATGGCTTCAATCCATGGATTATCTTCGCTCATTTTTTGACTTCGTCTTCGGTATCGAATATCAGCTTGACCCTCCGGTGTGGCGCAGGTTTCGATTGTTGTTTCTCGAGATCGTTGTACAGCGACTCGGAAATAGCTCCGACGACAAACATTATCATAAACCGTCATTAGAAGGTTCGTGCCCGTGGTGTTAGCGAGCTGCCAACTAACCATGCCATTTGGTGGATCAATACTAGTGGAGCACGCGATGAGTAATGAACAATAAATAACTACTACAAGCATTTTGATTTTCAATGTTTTCCTTTTAACCTGTCTGTAGATTTTGATCAAAGATCATTTAGTTAATTGTTGTCTTGTGGGGCAAGGTCCGAAGGGAATTCTACCCCACTGAGTATCTCCGTAGCGAGCTGATCTACTTCCTCTTCGAGCCTTTCGATTTCTAGCTATATATTTCCGCGCGGGTCACGATCAATGGGGGTGCCCCGGGGGTGATGGTGGCGGCTAAGGTGGTGGTGGCGGCGGCTAAGGTGGTGGTGATTAACCCTTAGCCAGTGACCGTATCGCTTCCAGATGCAGGGCATTGAGGTCTATCTAGTCCCAGCTCGACGAATGATTGCCGTAAATCAAAGGAAGGTTTAGCGAATAGTTAGAAGATTTACCTCATAATTATTTCTCAGCATATTTAATTTTAAATCACTACAAAAAATTACCTCATGAGTTGTCAGTATTTAGCCTATACATAATACTTTCCTTTCCTAAATGATAAAATGCTCTTCCGTAAAAGAAGCATGTTATTTTGAACAACCTTAAAGAGGCTAAACATGAAGCGTTTAATAATATTAATAAGTGCGTTACTTTGCCTACCTTTTCAGATTGCGAATGGTCAGGTCGGACAGGCCTTTGAGCTGAATATCACTAATCCATTGGCATTTATCCAAGCTATGGACAATTTGAATGCGTCAGCTAGTGGTCAATCTAATAACCCACAAGTTTTTTTAAGAGCTAGCCTTGCTAACGGAGAAATGGACTCAACTCATAATATTGCAGTTGTGTACGACTCGTTTAGTAGCATGGATATGAACCGAATAAGGAATGCTACATCTCAGGACTGGGCCAATTTTCTATCTATCGTTAATGATATTTCTACCCCGGTGGCGGAGTATGTATTTAGCTCAACAGGAATTGACTCCGGCAATGCTTCTGTTGTGACTTCCGCTAATCCATATATTTTATTTATCCAACTACGAGTAGACGACCCAACAGCGTATGCAGAAGCTTCTCGGAAATTGATGAATTCCGGCAACAGCAGCAATATCTATGCTCATCTCTATCAAATTAGAGGTGGTGGTCCGAATGGTCCATCGCATGTTTTGACTCAAACAGCGAATAGTTTAGAGGAGCTGCTCGGCGCTTCTCCTAATCCTGGGTTTGATGAATTTTTAGAGGAAGTTTCAGGGATTAGGACCGTTCTTGGGACTGCCGTCAGCCAACAGGTCATGGTCTGGGAGTAAATCAGCTCCTAAATAAAGTCGGGGGCAGGGCAATGCCGCTCACCCCCACCCCAATGCTTATTTTAATTAATTTACTAGGAACGGAATATTATGTCGGAACAAATTGGTGAATTTACACTAAAGCACACTGGATGCACGTTTGGGACTAATTCTAAGGGTGAAATAGTCAATAATAATAACTTTGTGGGAGAAGCTACAGGTTTCGGACCAGTCTGGGGTACGCTCATTAGTTCTCAGCCCTTGACTGACACCAATGCTCGAGCCGGAGAATGTCAGTGGGTTGGGACTGCATTTTTGGATGATGGTTCACAACTCGGAGGAATTGGTAGTGGAACATGGGAAAAATCGAGTGATAATCACAAATGGAATTTAGTTTTGAATATAGACCTTTCCAATGGAGAAAAGCATCGATCAGAAGGTTCCATGGATTTAGAAACACTAATTTTTAGCGGGAAGATTTATCAAGGTTAACCGTAATACTTCTGCGTATAGCCGCACACAAGTTATATCGGAACCTGCACAAAGGCTTAACCACTACCTAGCTTTCTGATTGCATCAAGATAGATCACGTGGTGGTAGGCTTACCCTTATGACTAACTACACAACTCTCGGTGGGCGTGTGACATGCACCCAGTGTAAGCCTAACCATAAAGAATATATTCAACGCCTGTTTGTGCCAGTCCTACCAAATCAATCGCAGTAGTATTTAAACTATGATCAGCTGCAACGATGGCTAACCCAGCCGAAGTGTAAGTACCATTATCAATAAGAGCAGAATACTGGCTAATATTATCAGCTGGGGTAGGTGGGCCAATCAAATTATTCCAGATAAGCTCAATCACTGATAATGAACTTGCATTAGCTCCAAGAACAACATCAAGTCCGGCACTCATTAATTGCTCATAAGTCATTCCGTCATCAAGCAACTTCAATCC
>JAQWQD010000048.1 GCA_029244985.1 Gammaproteobacteria bacterium
AACCAGGCGCAATTTTTCCTTCTTTACACTCCCGAAGTAACGAGACTTCTCTTGAGGGTAGACAGGTCGATCGGTGCTTACTGCAATTACATCGGCTTTCGAATTCATTAAGAGCCCTAATGAGTTTATCAATCAAGTCAATTGACACAACTGCGCAATTAACGACACCACTGGAATAATATCGACAGAAAGAGTCGAAAGTATATCATTATTGGCCTCTAATAATCATGAACTAACGCGAAAGGAAACCATCGATTTTATGAGGTTTTACAGAAAATCTGGCGAAGCAACATTCCCCCTTAAAGTGTATTGGATTATGCTGCCTTTTGAATGCATTATTGCAAAAACACCAATCCGTGACCCTAAGTTGGATAATCTCTTTGACTCCCAACCTGTGTGGGTTTTATGACAAATTGGAATCTAAATACCATGAAAGCTTTGGATGCCCTACATACTAGAATTTCAGTGCCTCGATTAGGCGAACCGTTACCAGAAGAAGAAGTGATCGAAAACATCTACCGAGCAGCATTGCGGGCAGCAGACCATGGCCTCCTTAGGCCCTGGCGGTTTTTGATAGTCAAGGGCTCCTCGAGAGAAAAACTTGGCGAACTGTTCCTTAAAGCCGCACTCGAAAATGAGCCTGCTATTCCAGTAGAAAAACAAAACAGCATACGGCAAAAACCGCTGCGTGCCCCACTAATTCTCATAACTATTTCGAGCTACAAAGATCATCCAAAAGTACCAGAATTTGAGCAGGATTTGTCCGCTGGAGCAGCCAATCAAAATATGCTGATAGCAGCCCATGCCCAAGGTATAGGGGCCATTTGGCGCACGGGCTCAATGGCATATGATTCCGTGGTAAAGAATGGGCTAGGGCTAAAAGAGAAAGAGAAAATTATCGGCTTTCTTTATTTAGGTAGCATCCAAGGCCCTCTTAAAAACCTTGCAGAACCTAACATCGACGAATACTTTAAAGAGTGGTGAATATGAGCAGCAGCATTGATATGCAATGCTGGAAATGTGGAATGGCACTAAAGAATTTGTTAATTCCGTTTTCCCGCTACGAAGAATGTATTAACTGCAATGCAGATTTACATGCTTGCATTGCCTGTAAAAACTTCAACCTATCTGTATCTAATGGATGCAACGAAGACCGAGCGGATTTGATTGTAGAAAAAGAGAAAGCCAATTTTTGCGAATATTTCTACGCAAACACCGCTGCTTACCAAAAGCAAAACAATGCCGAAGCTGCGGCTGCACGGGCGAAATTAGCCGAGCTTTTTGGAGAAGAGCCACCAGAGCCTGATACCTGCTCAGGAGCAGCTTCTACTCTCAGCGAAGGTGATAAAGCACTTGCAGAGCTTAAGCGCCTATTCGGCGATGAAGGCTAACCAAAAAATACCGTCAAAAAATAGAATAGCAGCAAGTATCACACTTTTTAGAGCTTGTAATAACCAACTCGAAAAAAGATAATCTACACTATCCTAAGCACTATCTAACCAACTCCTTTGATACTACTTCCAGTACTCAAAAACCATCTATATATTTAGATTAAGCGCTACTCTGACAGTATCAAAGCCGCTGGCGTTCCTCGAAGAAATATATATTAGAATTAGAAACTACAATCTTTCTTCCTGCTGCTATAATCCGCAACTCTTTGCACCGGTAGAAAAGCATGCGTACCACGGTTTTTTCAACCCCGATCATCACACCGATACTTCGGGCTATTTCCATTTTCTTGCTAAAAATCATGGGATGGAAAGCTCGCGGCAAAGAACTAGAACACCAGAGGTTTGTTCTTATTGGCGCCCCGCATACTAGCAACTGGGACTTCCCTCTCATGCTGATGGTCGTTCTCAAGCTTCGACTTCGGGTCTACTGGATGGGCAAACATACTTTGTTCGCATTTCCTTTTGGGGGCTTGATGAAGTGGCTAGGGGGCATCCCAATTGACAGATCGGCGTCTCACAATATGGTCAGCGAGACTGTGCGACAATATCGTGAAAACAAAGAGCTTGTAGTGCTAGTTCCGCCTGAAGGTACTCGAAAGCGAGTAACAAAATGGAAAACGGGCTTTTATCACATAGCCAATTTAGCGGAAGTACCAATCCTATTAGGCTACGTCGATGTAGAAATCAAGGAAGCCGGAATTGCTGAGTTTTTTAGCCCGACGGGCGACGCAGAAAAAGATATGGTGAAAATCCGTGCATTTTATGCCCAGAAAAAAGGATTACGCGCCGAAAACTCTTAATAAGATTAAATGATTTGCCGTAATTGCGAACGCAAATTCGATTGTGAATGTTCAACTCCTAGACAAGTCATTAAGCTTTCGAAAATAAACTGAGCATAGTCTTCGGTTGTTACTTTTCGAAGCTTAAATTTCCAGGGTTTTAAATGCCATTGCTGTAGCTGCGCCGTAACTTGTGATGCCAGTAATTCTGGTTTTTCGCAACGAAATTGACCATCATCAATTCCTCTTCTAATTGCCTCCATCAATATGTCTTCAAAACGCAATTCCACACCAAGTGCAAATTGTTGTTGATCCTTAGGTAACCCTTTTAATTCCATAAAGCAGAAGTAATACCAATCACTCATGATTTCCATCATGTAGATTTCGCCAAAAATTATTGCACGCAGACACGCAACAGGTTCTAAATCTTCGACAGTCAGACCGCCAATTATTTGATCGATATATTGACGCTGAACTCCCTCAATTACAGAGGCCAAGTCATTTTTTGATCCAATATAAGCATACAGACCACCCATACTGATTCCAGTTTCACTGCTCAAATCGCGCAAGCTCATCGCCTGGAAACCCTTACTATTGGCTAAACGGAAGGTAACAGTAAATATCTTTTCCAGATTCGTGATAGCCACATTTGCATTTTTGATTTGCATCTTGTCTCTATGCATTTCAAAAACACTCCGCCATAAAGGCTCGCCCTCTAGAGTCCAGCGCTCCCGAAAAGCATCAATACTGGTGTCATTGGGCCACTCCGCCATTATCTATCCCTGTTTTGAATGAATCATAATAGTTACAACAAATAGAGTGTATTATGGATTAGATAAGCTGTTAAGCGGCTTGTAGTGACTCTCTCAAAGTATTTTGAGATGAGCACTAAGAATATTCATGATTTACAAGAGAATATCCACATTTACCAAAATCAATAGCGATAGCTCGATCCTTGTCGAGAATACAACTAATTACTGTCTTATCTTTCGCGCATATGATTTTAGCAAAGTAAAATAACTAAGGTATTAGAACCAATAGGAAGTGATGGCAACAGAGCCTGCAATCGCACAAATTAGGAGCGAAAAGTGGCGCAAATTTTGATGTGATATCCTATGCAGAGTTTTCATGGCCACCCAATACCCTAAAAGAGTGGCAGGCATTAATGGCAACGAGATCAGAACATGTTCCATGCCAAATTGACCAATAGTTGCCAGCATAATCAGTGACATTAGACAGCTTACACAGAAAAATGCGGCCATATTTGCTCGAATAAAATCGTTCTCTTCGTGCTGATATAGCAACGCCATTGGCGGCCCACCGATAGAAGTACTTGTACCCATGAATCCTGACAGAAACCCCGCGGAGAGCAATGCGCTAGGGGTAGGCTTGAGAACTACATTACTCAAACTCAGCAATACAGCTACGATGACAGAAATTCCCAACCAGAGCGCTAGCTGTTCTTGACCAATCCAAAATAGAAGCAAACCTCCAGCTACGGTCCCAGGTATACGGCCGATAATCGCAAATTTTAAATCTTCAAAAGATATCGAATGCCAGTGCTTTACTGCATTAGCCAGGGACAAGGTAAATGCGGAAATTGTTATTGGTGCCGGCACATAAAGCGGATCAATAAAGAATAAAACCGGCGCTGCAATTATTGCCAGGCCGAAACCGATTGAACTCTGAACATAAGATCCTACAAAAATGACAGCTACCGCTATTACTATTTCCATAAGAATAACTGGTGTTACTAGAGAGTTAGTGGAATTAGCGCGGGATCATACTCTCTACCGGGAGATAGCTCCAGCAGAAGTAGTTCCTAAAAAAGACAGTGGTTTGTTGCCGCACTCCTCTGCGGTCTTTTACAATAGGGCTCTTTAGTTCAAAACAAAGGACAGTAGAATGAAATCACGAGCCGCAGTTGCCTTTACCGCTGGCAAACCGCTGGAAATCGTAGAAGTAGATCTCGAGGGGCCCAAGTCTGGCGAAGTCTTAGTTGAAATTATGGCAACGGGTATTTGCCACACAGATGCTTTCACACTATCCGGAGATGATCCCGAAGGGGCTTTCCCAGCAATCCTAGGTCATGAGGGCGCTGGAATTGTTCGCGAAGTTGGTCCCGATGTGAACTCTGTAAAAGTCGGTGACACAGTGATTCCTTTGTATACGCCTGAATGTAGACATTGTGATTTTTGCTTGCACCCAAAGACGAATTTGTGCCAATCCATTAGATCTACCCAGGGTCGGGGAGTAATGCCAGATGGCAGCAGCCGATTTTCATTGGATGGTGAGTCAATTTTACATTATATGGGATGCTCAACCTTCTCGAACTTCACTGTACTACCAGAAATCGCTGTCGCGAAAATTAGAGAGGATGCACCATTCGATAAGGTCTGTTACATCGGCTGTGGTGTGACTACCGGTGTCGGAGCTGTTGCTTTTGACGCAAAAGTAGAACCAGGTAGCACAGTGGCGGTTTTCGGTTTGGGTGGCATTGGTCTTAATGTAATTCAGGGTGCGAAAATGGTTGGAGCAGACCGAATCATTGGTGTCGATATCAACCCCGCAAGAGAAGAATTAGGTAGAAAATTTGGGTTGACTGATTTTGTTAACCCAAAAGATAACGATAATGTGACTGAGGAAATAATTGAAATTACGGGCGGGGGTGTGGATTATAGTTTTGAGTGCATTGGAAATACAGACACAATGCGCCAGGCATTAGAGTGCTGCCATAAAGGCTGGGGTGAATCATTCATTATTGGTGTCGCTGGTGCTGGCCAAGAAATTTCCACACGCCCTTTTCAATTAGTTACGGGGCGCTCTTGGAAAGGAACTGCTTTTGGCGGAGCACGTGGTAGAACTGATGTTCCACGCATTGTTGAATGGTATATGGATGGGAAAATCCAAATTGATCCATTGATAACACATACAATGCCTTTAGAAGAAATTAATAATGCTTTCGATTTAATGCATGAAGGCGCAAGTATTCGGTCAGTTGTGGTTTATTAAGAGTTATACCTGACATCAATAACTTATATTTTTAGGATAATTTATGAAGTACTTACATACTATGGTAAGAGTAGCCAATATTGAAGAGTCTCTCGATTTTTATTGCAACAAACTCGGTCTGACTGAAATTAATAGATACGAGAGTGAAGAAGGGAGATTCACTCTAGTTTTTCTCGCAGCGCCAAGCGATGAAGAAGCCCAAGTTGAACTCACCTATAACTGGGATCCAGAAAACTACGAAGAAGGACGAAATTTTGGTCACCTTGCCTACTCAGTTGAGAATATTTATGAAACTTGCCAGCACCTAATAGACAATGGTGTCACTATAAACCGCCCACCACGAGATGGTCACATGGCCTTTGTCCGCTCTCCTGACAATATTTCTATCGAATTGTTGCAGAACGGCGACTCACTGCCACAAAAAGAACCCTGGGCCAGCATGGAGAATATCGGTAATTGGTAGCTCGCTCTTGAGCTACCTCAGATGCTCGTTTATGATACGGCTCCTTCGATTCTGCCTCCCGTAGGAGTCGAAAGCGGTCAAGCTCTAAGTTAAAAAAATGAACAATATTGGATGAACCAAGATGCAATTACTTGACGGTAAGTCATGTTCTGAAAAAATTCGCCAAGAAATCGCCAAGGAAGTCGCTGAAATCAAAAGCAATGGCGATCGCGCCCCACATCTAGCTGCCGTGCTGGTTGGTAACGATGGCGCTAGCCAAAATTATGTCGCTTTCAAAGTAAAGGACTGTGATGAAGTAGGCTTTAATTCGACTGTTATACGCATGGAAGAAACAGCGACTGAGCAAAATTTATTAGAAAAAATTGCCGAACTAAATTCAAACGATAAGATCGATGGTTTTATTGTGCAACTGCCTCTGCCCTCGCATATTGATGAAGATAAAGTAATCTTGGCCATCGACCCCAAAAAGGATGTAGATGGGTTTTGCCCCGAAAATGTTGGCAATATGAGCCTAGGCCTGCCGACTTTCCTCTCAGCAACCCCTAACGGGATAATGGAATTGTTTCGTCGCTACAGTATAGAAACTGACGGAAAACATTGCGTGGTCTTAGGGAGAAGTAATATCGTCGGCACACCAATGTCCATATTAATGTCAAGGAACACCAACCCTGGCAATGCCACAGTGACAATTGCGCATAGTCGCACCAAGGGCCTGCAAGAACTTTGCCTAAGCGCTGATATTCTGATTGTCGCCATAGGCAAGACCGAATTTGTTACCGCAGATATGGTCAAAGAAGGTGCCGTAGTCATTGATGTAGGTCAGACTCGTGTTCCCGATAGCACGAAGAAAAATGGATTTCGTAACGTTGGCGATGTCGATTTCGATAACGTCAAAGACAAATGCTCTTACATTACTTACGTAACTGGTGGTGTCGGTCCCATGACTCGAGCCTCCCTTTTGCAAAACACCTTAAAAGCACATCAAAGAAGATAGAGAAATCATCATGTTTCAATCACTTCAACCACTACCCCCCGACCCTATCCTAGGGCTTTCTGCTGCATTTAAAGCTGATTCAAATCCTGAAAAGGTTGATCTTGGGATAGGTGTTTATAAAGATGAACACGGCAATACGCCAATTATGAAAGCGGTAAAATTAGCGGAAGAATCCCTATTGAGGTCTCAAGCAACAAAGTCTTATGTTGGCCCAACCGGCGCACCAGATTACAACGAAACAATCGCACGAATGGTACTCGGAGATACACTCTTGAGCAGTCTCGGCAAGAGGCGTTTGACTATACAAACTCCTGGAGGATGCGGTGGATTGCGACTTGCTGCTGATTTCATTGCAAAAGCCAATGCTGACACAACAATCTGGGTCAGCAATCCAACCTGGGCAAATCATAAACCATTACTGGGGTCCGCAGGTTTAAAATTTGACCAATATCCATACTATGATTATCCAACTCACAGTTTAGATTTCGAGGGGATGTTAGCTTGCTTAAAACAGGTACCTGAAGGTGATTTAGTCCTCCTACATGGTTGTTGCCACAATCCAAGTGGGGCAGACCTAAGCCCAGAACAATGGATACAAGTGCGTGATGCTGCTATTAAACAGAATTTTACTGTATTCATTGACTTGGCTTATCAGGGAATGGGTACCGGGCTGGAAGAAGATGTTTACGGAGTACGTTTGCTGGCAGAATCTTTACCTGAACTAATTGTGGTCAGCTCTTGCTCCAAAAACTTCGGTTTGTACAGAGAACGGACCGGCGCTGTGACTCTGATTTGCGAAAGCACTGAGTCCTGCGAGACCTCCAGCACTTTGTTAGCGGCAGCAGCAAGAGCGAACTATTCTATGCCTCCAGATCATGGCGCAGCAATAGTTCAACTTGTTATGAATACGCCCGAACTGCGAGAAATTTGGAACAATGAATTAAATGAAGTCCGCAATCGCATTAATCGCTTAAGATCACTTTTCGTCCAACGACTCAGGGCCGCCAGCATTGAGCAAGACTTCAGCTTTATAGAAAACGAAAAAGGAATGTTCTCCTTTCTTGGTGTTACTGAAAATCAAATCAAAGTGCTAATCAAAAAATACAGTATCTATTTAGTGAATTCGAGCAGGATCAACGTTGCTAGCATCAATGACAGTAATATCGATTATTTAATTAACAGTCTCAAAGAAGTACTCGCTAGTTAGGCACCAGTATAAGCACTTGAATCTTGTAGCTCCTATTAACTCATCGAAGAAAAACGCTGCTAGTGTTTAAATGAACTTATGCAGATCTATTCTTTAGCACAGGGCCAATTTCTTTTGCGAAATCACGTAAAATTAATTCAGTGGCTTTCCAACTGATACACGCATCTGTAATTGAAACACCTGGACGAATTTCCTCAAGATCATCAGGAATTGGTTGATTCCCTTCTTCTAGATTACTTTCAATCATTACACCGATTATAGATTTATTCCCTTTCTTCAATTGACTTGCAATCTCTTTTAGTACATCCAATTGCTTCGTGGGGTCTTTCTGGGAGTTTCCATGACTACAATCAATCATAATATTCTCTTTATGACCAGCTTTTCGCAGCTCTTCTTCGCAAGCTTGGACGCTTTCACTGTCATAATTAGGAGACTTGCCCCCTCTGAGGATTATATGGCAGTGAGGATTACCTTCAGTGCGAAATGCAGCCACTTTCCCTTCTTCTGTCACTGAAATAAAGCTGTTATTTGCAGACGCAGACCGAATCGCATTAATAGCAACCATTAGCTCACCATCCACGTTATTCTTAAATCCAATTGCAGATGAAATTCCGCTCGCTAATTTTCGATGAGTTGGGGACTCCGTAGTTCGTGCCCCAATGGCAGTCCAGCTTACCAAATCTTGTAAATATTGAGGGGAAATTAAATCCAGGGCCTCTATGGCAATAGGCAGCCCAATCTCCGCAATATCTAACATGAGCTTCCGCCCAATTCGAATTCCATGAGCGATGCGATGAGAACCATCTAGATGAGGGTCATAGATGAGCCCTTCCCAACCAACTGATGTCCGCGGTTTTTCAAAATAAACCCGCATCAAAATAAGCAAATCATCAGCCAATTCATCAGCTAAAGATTTTAGTAGTTTCGCGTACTCAATGGCCTCTTCTGGATTGTGAATTGAACAGGGCCCTACCACCACAATTAGGCGCGAGTCGTCTCGACTAAGCACAGATTTGACCTGTCTATGACCATGTTTTACGGTTTTTAATACGTCACCACTAAGTGCGAATTCATCTTTCAAAGCACCAGGCGAAGGCAACTCTTCGTAGCCAGTAATATGAAGATTATCAATTTCTTTGAGTCGTTTTGCCATGGAAGTACAGTCTTATTTATCGGGACGGAGAATTATGATGTATTTAGTCCGTTAACTCAAAGTCCAAAGTAATATAGTCTCCGATTTAATCATTGCATTAGCCTAACTCAACCATTGCCAGCAACAGTGCCTTAAGTTACATTCCGGCAATTAGAACGTAGCCGTTTCGACTCAATTTGGGAGAAGTGAATGCCAAAAGCAAGTGATCTAAAAAGGGGCATGATTATCGATATGGATGGGGTCCCACATATCATCAAACAACTGGAAGCAAAATCTCCTTCTTCCAGAGGAGCCACCACACTTTATAAAGTTCGATTCAACAATCTGCAAACACATCAAAAACTCGATGCTTCTTTCAAAGGTGACGATCTGCTCAAGGAAGCCGATTGCATCCGCGCGCCAGTGCAATATTCCTACTTGGATGGAGATATATATTACTTTATGAATATGGAGGATTTTAGCCAATACGGATTAAATCGAGAACAAATTGAAGACCAAGTGCCTTACCTCGTCGAACAACTAGAAGGAATCATTGCGCTAATTATGGACGACAAGCTTCTAGGTATTGAGTTACCACAATCAGTGAGCTTAGTAGTAGAAGAAACATCCCCGAGCCGCCACTGGCGTTGCAGACCAGGATATCCAGGCCGCCCAATGATTCAGCCGAGGCCGTCACGAAGGCGCGCAACGCATCCCCGTCCCCCACGTCCACCGCCTGACTGAAAACCCGAACCCCTCGAGCCTCCAGATCCTTCTTGGCGGTTTCCAGGCCGCCTTCGCTGCGCGCACAAAGGGCGATGTCGACGCCCTCGTCGGCCAATGCCTGAGCGATCGCCAGCCCAATTCCTCGACTGGCGGCGGTCACAACAGCTTTCTTCCCGGAGAGATTCAATTCCATGCCCGAACTCCTTGCTCTATCTCGATTGGTTGAAGTCAATGCCACTGAGTCGGCACTCCGCACAGCGGAAGCCTCTTGATTCGGTCGCGACGCACTAGGGGAAGCAC
>JAQWQD010000055.1 GCA_029244985.1 Gammaproteobacteria bacterium
AAATGCTCAGCAATTCATCATTAAGTACAGCCGAATTTTAGATATTTTTAATTAAATTTACTGGTTTTCAGTATTATGATTGTGATGTCCAATTGCAGTGACCCCGCAATCTTAAGCGTGCCAGATCTACCTCAAAGTCACCTCCCGGGATAGGTAAATCAATATCACTATGGCTCCAAGATAATTCTGTGCTGAATTTCTCTCCAGCTCTATAACGAAGCGTAGGCTCTAAATTCACCCGATCGCCACCAAAAAATCCACCTACAATACCCCTTAAACCGAGACTAAGAGGAGCGCCAGGGTCTGACGAAAACCTGAAAGACATTTCTTCGTGCTCGTACTCGTCAACGGGGACTGTTACACCTCTAACGATGTCAAAAGGTTCTTTAACTCCCTCTTGGGTAAAGTTTATTGCGGTAGAAAGTTGGGTTCCTGATTCCCATTCCAAAGCACTGTCTACGTGCAAGCGTCCAGATTCCTGGAAACCATCAAAGTCCCAATAGCCTCGATAATCTATATGTGGGTGAAGCTCAAGAATGCCAAAAAGGTTGTCTGGTCTAATTGTGCGAGCAACGTAGCCTTCAATTTTGCGGAATCCCTTACGTTGCAAAAAACCTACCTCGGGATTAAAGTTTTCACCCACCTGTGAGTATCCCGCGCGAAATTCCCACTCTGGAGATTGATAGGCCCCTCGCAAGCCGCCCGCGGAATCCCTTCCAGAAACCCCCGGCGTATCAGTTCTTGCAGCCCAGCTTGTTACTAGAGCTTCATCTCCAATCCCCCAGCGTCCATCTACTGCAAAGGTGCGATTATAGTCTTCACCTTTATTATTTAGCACAGAGCCATCACCATCGCGCTCTACAAACATAAAGCCAATAGAAGAACGATTGGGAAGATCTTGACTGACTCGAGCAACTGAAAAGTCATTACCAGATGCTACCCCTTCAAGCCCTTCTGTACGCATACCGATAAAGCCAATATTAGTGTTGCTACCTACTTTCCCTGTAAGACGCGCGCCGGCCTCAATAGGAAGCTGAGCCCCCGGCACCAACGCCGATGCGACGACTAAAAAAGAGTTCCACTTCACGAGGGACCCCGATAGCAAATTGCCCTGCGTTTTCAAGAAAAATGGCCGCTTCTCTGGGAAAAATAAGCTGAACCTATCGAGGTTGACTTGTAAATCATCTGCCTCGACTTGTGCAAAATCAGTATTATAAGTGACATCAAGGGTCAGAGACGGTGTTACAGAATACTTTACATCAAAACCATACTCTTCATTGTTTTCGGTGCCCGACACGATACTGCCGCCGCGAGACGAAGAACTTAATGCATAAGGTGTAAATTGAAGATTGCGCTGTCTGGGCGCGCGAATCCCCTCAAGAAAACCTGCTTCTGAAACTCGATACAAATTGTACTGCCTATCCAATGGGGCCCAATAAACTTCTTCATTATTACGCCTTATGTTTCGCTGAAAGTTGATCCCCCAAGTCTGAACATCGTCACTGCCATAACGCAAGGCCGTAAATGGAATTTCCATTTCAGCGCTCCATCCAATATTAGAGATTGTCGTCGCAACCTCCCAGGTAGTATCCCAGTTAACATTTACAGCACCATTCGAACCTCGAAACCGCGGTCCAGTCGCCTCATTAACTACCTGCGCGTCATATTCCAACCCAGACGGTGTAGTTCCAAAAATGTAACCATTTTGTCTATCAAGAAGTCCGTCAATAATGACCTGAAAACTATCAGTTTCATCCAAACGTGAGTCCCGACGACTGTCCGCGAAAATAATACCTTCTGGATCATCATCATACGCAACGACGCCGATATAAAGAGAATCGTCGGTATAGCCAATAAAGACTTCAGTTTTTTGCGTTGCCGGCTGCCCTTCGTCGGGTCTTACTTGAGAGAATCCGCTTGTTGGGTTGACGCCACCCCAGGCAGTGTCTGCCAATACTTCACCGTCAATTACAGGACTGCGATCTAAAGGGAAAGCCGTGGTAGATGGCGTAACAGATTGAGTAGTTAGTTCTTGCGCCCATAACAAACAAGGAAACAACAACAATGTTGCGACAAGCAACTCGAGTTTAAATCTTTTACTACTAAAGTAGCCCATATACATCCTGCACTTGGCATCATAGATGCTGTCGAACAGCCCCGAAAAGCCGCGTACAGTAGTTGAAACAAAGATTAATATCAACCGCTTAGCGACAAGCCCGAGGGAAGCAATGTGATAGCTTGTTACTGGCAACAATCAGACAAAGTGGGTATGCCAAATCCCTCTGGAAGCAGTTACCTTCAGTTAGTTGACGGCAATGCCTTGCATTTCAAAGCGCGCATCAAATAGTAACGTCCCCGCACCGATAAAAGCACGTGCAGGATAAACGCCGCTGAAGTAAGTGCGGTAGACACTATTAAAGGCATCATAATGCGCAACATCTGAACAATAGATAGTGACACTTACCAGATCATCCATAGTCATACCGGCTTCTTCCAGTGTCGCTTTGAATTGCTCCATCAGCAGCCTAGCTTCTTCTTCTGCGGTTGCTGGAACCTGCCCATTATCAAGCCCAATCATGCCAGATAAATAGAGAGTATCGTCTACCAAAACCGCGCCACTGAATACAGGGCCATCTCCGTCGACCGAACTTGGATTAATGTAAGACTTATCCTGCGCACTTAAGATTGACGTGAATGCAAGCAATAAGCCTGCGATTACGTATTGGTAGCGAGTTAGTGTAATCATTGTAATTCCTTGGGCTAAATAGTTAACTGTCGCGATTCTTACTCAATTTAATCACAAAAGAAACTCAGTAATATATTTGATAAGGATACTGTATTAGTGAACATAGGCTATTTTCAGGATTAGCAAGTGTAAGCAAAGACCCGAATCGATGTAATTTAGTTTCATCTTTAGAAAAGCAAAACAGAAGGAATCGTTATGCCAGAGCGCTGTTGGTGGTCAGGGACAGATACGGACTATATCGCTTACCACGATGAAGAATGGGGAGTTCCAATTAGAGACGATCAATTGCTCTTCGAATTTATCTGCCTTGAAGGTCAGCAGGCAGGATTAAGTTGGATTACAGTACTGAAGAAACGTGAGCAGTACCGAAAGAGTTTCAAGAACTTCGACGTTAGTAAGTGCGCCAACCTAACAGATCGAACCATAGAGAAACTATTACTCAATACTGGATTGATCCGTAATCGGTTAAAGCTTTATTCTATCCGAACAAATGCAAAGGCTTTCCAAGCAGTACAAAAAGAATTCGGTAGTTTTGAAAAGTACATCTGGTCTTTCGTTGATGGAAAGGTGTTAGATGGAAAACGCAAAAATTCCAAACAAGTGCCATCAACAACTAGGGAAAGTGATGCTATGTCTAAAGATTTAAAAAAACGGGGCTTTAAGTTCATTGGCAGCACTATCTGCTATGCTTTCATGCAAGCCGC
>JAQWQD010000003.1 GCA_029244985.1 Gammaproteobacteria bacterium
CTGATTGCCACGAACCGAGGGCGGCAAATCATCACCTACCATCTGCGCAAGTTTGGGTTTGTAATCCCATAGCTCGTGTTGAGAGGGTCCTCCAGATTGGAACAAATAGATCACGCGCTTCGCTTTGGGTGCGAAGTGAGGCAAGCCTGGCAAACCTCCAAAAGCTTCAGGTGCTTGTGCAAAAGCATCTTTACTTAAAAGCGAATCAAGAGCAGCTGCACCCAAGCAGCTACTTGAGAGGCCTAAGAAACTTCGTCGTGTCAATTGTTGTTTGAGTTCATCAATCGGATTCATTGCATTAATCCCTGGTGATCGTTCCATCCAAATTTAAGATTAAGCTGGCAACCATTTGGTAAGCAGCAAGTTCAGCGATATCTAGGGTTTCGTCACGCTCAGACTCCCCTTCGCTTACTAACTGCAATGCGGAAGCTCTATCAGATCTGTATTCTTGAAGATGTTCATCAAAAGCACCCGCCAGAACAGTATGCACTCTAGCTTGGGGCTCACGAGCAGTGGCCATTCGATACATGGTAGTCAGATTGTCATCTACGTTAAGACCTTGCTGCATAACCCTTTGCGCCAAAGCTCTTGCAGCTTCGGTATAAGTAACATCGTTCATCAGGTTCAGCGCTTGAAGTGGCGTATTGGTTCGGGTAGGCGCAACAATGTGAGTCTCACGAGTAGAAGAATCAAACGTGATCATTGCTGGCGCTGGGCGTGTTCGTTTCCAAAAAGTATAAAGACTGCGTCGATACAAATCTTCACCGGTTGATTGCCTGTATTCTTGACCACGCTCAACGATGTCATCCCATAAACCATCCGGCTGATACGGGCCCACTGAAGGGCCCCCAATTTTCTCAGTTAGCAGGCCGGATATAGCGAGAGCCTGATCCCGAATCATTTGCGCAGGCAAACGCATTCGAGTAGCACGAGCTAACAAGCGATTTTCTGGATCTCTTTCTATCATTTCCGGAGAGACCATTGACGACTGCCGATAGGTAGCACTTGTCACTATTAAGTGCTGCATTTCCTTAATATCCCAACCAGAATCAACAAAACTTGTGGCTAACCAATCAAGCAACTCTGGATGAGAGGGGTATTCACCCTGTGAGCCAAAATTATCAGCAGTTTTAACTATTCCCGTACCAAAGTACATTTGCCAAAAACGATTAACCGTTACCCGACTCATCAAAGGGTTTTCAACATCTACCAACCAGTTGGCAAAAGTTAATCGGTTTTTATCACCGGCTGGCAACGGTGGGAGAATAGAGGGGGTATTGGGAAATACTTCCTCTCCGGGGTTGTCATAAACACCTCGATTTAGTCGGTAAGTAGGGCGCCGTGGTGTCATTTCTTCCATAACCATAACTGTGGGAAAGCTTTCCCGAAGCTCTTCTCGCTGGTTCTCTAGATCTTGTACCTTTGAATAAGAAGCGCGAATTTCTGGCGAGGCATATTGATTAAGAAAACTTAAGCTTAGCTTGTCAGACTGCGCCGGGCTTCGGCTATTCGAATCCATACCTGCGATTTCGGTAATGGTTTCGGCAGTTGCCACGACTGCCACATCTTCTGGAGGCAACACTCTGCCATAGATGCGGATATCATCTAGATTACCTTGGAAATTAGGCTTCGAAGAGCCGCTTGCACCGATACGCAGTGGGTAGCGCTGAGGCAATCGATTTCCTACAAGGTCTAACAACCCTTCCAATTCAAGCGAATCTCCATTCACATAAATCCGTATACCGTCGGGCGTCTTCGATCCATCATAAGTCGCAGTGATGTGTTGCCAGCGATTAAGCTGAATCGATTGAATAGTTTCAGCGGCAACTCCATCATCAAGTGTTCGCGTTGATAAATTTAGTCGAATTTTCCCGTTCTCAAGATAAAGTCCCCAACCAACTTCTCCCTGGTCTCCTTCACTAGCGCGAGAGAAAATTACACCAGTATCAGCAGTTGGATACACCCAAGCAGACAGAGTAAATTCATTCTCATAACCCAAATTTGGAGAGTTACCAGCAGTGATGAATCTATCCCCATCAAAACTGGCTGCAGCTCCAATGCGTCCATCGACAAAATGCGGAAGGCCATTCTCAAGTGTCGCCTCGACAATTTGTCCAACTTGAATTCCAGAAATATCTCCATCTAAAGCATGATGAACTAACAGCCCTTCTTTTAAATTCCAATCAACTTCCGCATCGATGTCACTTGAGCCAACAACAGAATCCTCCCACTGCTCTTGTTCCGCATTAATCGTATTCTCCAACTCTGCAAAAGCTAGTCTCGCTTTTGCTAATCTTTCCTCTAATTCCTTCAGCTCAGACTGCTGATCACGGGTGGGAGCTGCAATAAACGGGGGTGAATTAACATATTTAAATCCCTTGCCGCGTTCATCGATATTATTAAAAAACGCAGAAAATTCGTAAAACTCTCTTTGCTGTAGAGGATCAAATTTATGATCATGACAACGGGCACAGGCGAAAGTTAATCCAAGCCAAACTGTCGAAGTCGTAGCGACACGATCGACGGCATACTCGACAAGAAATTCCTCCGGAACAATGCCACCCTCGGCACTTAAACTGTGATTGCGATTAAAAGCAGTAGCAATGCGTTGATCAAGAGTCGCATTAGGTAACATATCTCCAGCAAGCTGCTCTACAGTAAATTGATCAAAAGGGAGGTTATCGTTATAGGCATTAATGACCCAATCACGCCAGCGCCACATCGAACGTTCGCCGTCAGTTTGGTAGCCATTTGTATCTGCGTAGCGAGCTGCATCTAACCACTCAACTGCCATACGTTCGCCAAAACGTGGTGATTGCAATAAACGGTCTACAACTTTTTCATAAGCATTAGGTGAATTATCTGCCAAAAATTCATTCACTTCCTCGAGGGTAGGTGGAACACCAGTAAGGTCCAGGGTAACTCTTCTTATAAGTGTAGCTTTGTCCGCTTCTTTCGAAGGACTTAAACCTTCTTCATCAAGACGCCGAAGCACGAAATTATCTAGTGAATTTATCGGCCAACTTTCATCACTGGCTGCTGGAACGTTTGGTTTTTCAGGTGGAACGAAAGCCCAGTGACTTTCCCACTGCGCTCCTTGATTGATCCATAACCTTAGAGTTTCGATTTCATCTTCAGTTAGAGCCTCTCTGTCTCTTGGCATTCGAATGTTTTCAGCTGAAGCAGAAATGCGTTGAAACAACAAGCTATCTTGAGCATTACCCGGAAGCACTACCGGACCACCAAAAGCACCTCGTTCTCCTGAAAAGCCTTCCGGACTATCCAAACGCAATCCCATTTGCCTATTCTGGTCGTCAGGGCCATGACATTGAAAACAATTGCGAGAGAGAATCGGACGCACTTCTCTGGTGAAATTTACTTGACGTTCAGCAACCAGCAACAGATCCGCTTGCTCGGCAGCACTAAGGTCTGCACCCCACTCGGCACCACTAGTAATCCAGGAACGAACTGTTTCGATCTGCTCGTCTGTGAGTGATCGGCCACTGGAAACCGGCGGCATCTTTCTTACGGCATCACCATGGGTAATGCGTTGATAAATTAAGCTTTCACTAGGATTGCCCGGTACGATATGACTGGATAAAAATTCCTGAGTATCTAAACGCAAATTCATCATGCGCCGAGTTTCATCAGGGCCGTGACAATCTAAGCAGGTGGTGGCAAAAAGAGGAAGAATATCTTCTGTATAGCTTAACGAATCAGAAGCTTGTGCTGCGCTATTTGCAGAAACAAGCATTGCTGCCAGGGTAGAAATAATCTTGAGCAAATTCCCTGATTTCATGGTGGAGAGGTGCTCCTTCGTATTGATCTAATTATTAGAATAAGCGCATCAAAGCACAAAACGCTAGCATTCTTGCGGCGCCTCCACCTATTCCTTCTTTTGAGTCGCCTGGATGCCCCATTGTGATCAACGGGTATATTAAGAGCAATACGTTCAAAAATCTAATGAAATCTGGAGTTTAGAAATGGCTAATCTTGTGCTGGACTAGAGGAAAATTCGAAAATCGTGCGGGTTTCGTATTGATCCCCTGGACGCAGTATTGTGGATGGAAATCCAGGCTTGTTGGGACTGTCAGGGTAGTGTTGTGTCTCCAGACAAAAAGCACTGCGACGCCCATAGACCGCTCCCGCTTTTCCTACTAGTTGACCATTCAGAAAATTGCCCGTGTAGAACTGAATACCAGGCTGATCAGTATAGACATTCATGATTCGCCCTGACTTTGATGAATAAACTGAAGCTGCCAACGTCATCTGGCCAGGTTCATCGTGATTGATAATAAAATTGTGATCAAACCCTGAGCCAAATTGAATTTGCTGGTGGGGTGATTCAATATCTTTACCAATTAATTTTGCCGCTCGAAAGTCCAAAGGGGTATTTGCAACTTCTGCAATCTCACCAGTGGGTATAGATTCATTGTCTACCGGCGTGTAGCGATTAGCATTTATCATGATTTCATGATTGCTTATAGAGCCTGAATCATGGCCGTCCAAATTAAAGTAAGCATGATTGGTGAGATTGATTACGGTTGCCTTGTCTGTTGTCGCGTAGTAGTCGATGGATAGTTGATTCTGATCCGTCAGCTTGTAGACGACACTGACTTCAACTCGGCCGGGGAAGCCCTCTTCCCCATCATCGCTCACTGTTTTTAAAACTAATTGAGCTTCGTTATTGTTAGAAAAAAATTCGGATTCCCAAACCTTTTTATCAAAACCAACCAGCCCGCCGTGAATGGCATTGTCACCATTGTTTTGTGCCAAGGAATATTGAGCGCCATCGAGTGAAAATTTTCCATTAGCGATACGGTTTGCATATCTTCCTACAATCGCTCCCATAAACCCTGCGCCATTAGCATAGGGCTGTGGGTTATCAAATCCTGTAGTGACATCAACGAAATTCCCATCAAAATCCGCCGCGGTCAAACCGACGATAATTCCTCCCAAATCGAGAATCCGAACTGACATTCCTTGTTCATTTACCAGTGTAAACAATTGTACATTTCTACCATCTTGCAGCGTGCCAAAAGGTTGAACGCTAACTCGCTCGAGCGCCTCTTGAGCTATAGAAATTCCACTGATATTGAGCACCAAAGTAAGAAGAGAAGCCTGAATTCTTGATTTCATCGAAGCGACCATGAGTAGTGTTTAACGCTTGTGTGGGCGATTGCGCTGGTTTGACACAATTTATTTCCAATTCCAGAAATGACAGAGTTTACGGAGCTTTTACTATGCCGACAATGGCCTGATTACAGCTTCACCATGCCCTTTAATAGACTCCGGGCTCCAATAGCTTTATGCTCAGGTCAATTGCGGATAACACTAATAATAAAGGAGGAATATTATGCGAATTTTCTCAGCGATAGCTTTACTTTGCCTGCTCTCAGTCCCAGCTCATAGCCAGATGCTGGCTAGCTTCAACGAAGACGGTCTGACCTACGGCCATGTTCACCTTAACGTGTCAGATATGGACCGACACATACAAATCCTGGAAGACCATTTCGGTGGCCGTACGGTAAGAAAGGGTAGCAACGCACAAGGCGAACCTTTGCTTACTGCTATCGTTCTCAACAACACGCTTGTCGCGTTATCTCCCAGCGACCCTTCCATGCCTTCAAGTGAAACTGTCATGGATCATTTTGGTTTCAAAGTACGCAACATGGAAAGATTCCTCGACAAATGGAGAGCAGATGGCCTCCCAGTCACTACTACTCAGTGGGCTGCGGCTCTCGGTAGTGAGCCCAACGGATTCACTGGAGATACATTTGTTGGTGCCGAAGGACAAATAAATGCATTTATAGATTTTCCTAATGGCGCACGTGTAGAACTTCAAGAAGACCAAGGTTTGCAACAAGAAGTAACTGGGTACCACATTCATTTCAACCTCGAAGGTCATGAAGAATTACTTGCCTGGTACACAGACATATTTAATTTAGAAGTCAGACCACGGGGAGCAATAGGAACCACCACAAACGTGCCAGGAATGAACATGTCATTCGGTGGGTCACGCCCAGGCCGGCAGGCCACCCAAGGCACAGCGATTGATCATATTGGTTTCGAAATTGATGGGCTTGAGGAGTTTTGTCGCAAGCTAGAAGCTGCTGGCATCGAATTTCAGGTACCTTATAGAGAAATACCTGCGATCGATTTGAATATTGCTTACATCATAGACCCACGTGGTGTGCGCATAGAGTTTACTGAGGGATACGACGAATACTAGGCAATTAATCTTTTGGCAAAAGAAAAAGGCCAGGTGTGGAAACATCCTGGCCTTTTTTCGTTTAACTGCAATATATTACAGCTCCATTATTTCAACTTTTCGAAAACGCAGTTCTCCTCTTCCCCATTGCAACCCAATGGGCCCTGCAGAAAGTTTGCTGTCTCTTACATCAGCAGTAATTTTTCCATTAAGTTCTACGACTAAATGATCACCATTCATTGTGATTTTATAAGTATTCCATTTATCCCCAGCTGTCGGACGGGGCTCATCAACTGGGGCTACATGTACAATGCCACCAGTACCAAATGATGCGTCAGGTCGTTGATCAAAAATATTCGCCTCATAGCAATCACGATCGGTTATACGATCTGGATTTGCGCAACGCATATAAATACCGCTATTTGCATCATGGCTGGCCCAGAATTCAACCCGTATAACAAAGTCACTGAAACTTTCTTTTGTTACTAACCATGAGGCTCCACTACCTTTGGTTGCACGAACCGAAGCCGTATCTGTCTGCCAATTAGCATCACCAACGATATTAAAATTTTCCATCCCCTCCGTTCCATCGATTAGCGTTACCCAATCATTGCTAGCCGCATAAGAAAAAATGATCGACATAGTTAAGAAGGTAGAAGCGGCAAACATTTTAATCAGGTTTTTCATAGTTAATTGCTCTTAAGTAATTACGTGGAGTGATCATACAACTATTTATTTTTAGATTCTGCACCAACCTTAAGCTGATCAAACCGTTTCTAGGAATATTTGCCAACCTCTCTCAGAATTAAAGCGGTCATGAGCATACTCATAAAATCATTAACCTTTATTGATCACTGATCACAAACGCCTAGATATCGATCGACCTGTGGTAATTCCTCGACTCAGAGTTTAGTTATGGTATTGGGGGGCCAATCCACCCCTCTTCAAACTGGACTCCCAAACTGTTGAGATACATAGCTACCATATTGTATTGGCCTACAGTAAATACTGCCTCCATCATCTGTCGTTTGGTATAGCGCTCTGCGAGAACATCCCATGTTGCATCGGAAACAAGAGCACTTTCATGCAGCTCTTCAGCAGCACGAAGTAAAGTTGCATCCCACTCACTCCAGCCTGTTGCAGAAGACCCTTCGGCTATGCCTATTAGCTCTTCTTCGCTAATCCCTACTGATAATGCCAGACCTCTATGCGCTGCCCATTCATAGGCACCCTGGTTTAAGTAACCAATTCTGAGAATTAATAACTCTCGGTCGCGAATGGGTAAGGTAGATTCCTGCAACAAATAGTCAGTAAATTCTAACCAGGCATTGCATAGCGCAGGCGCATTTGCGCAGGTTGACCACACGCCCAGGACGCTGCCGTTGCGCTCCCTTGGCGAGAGAATTGATGCCTCAGCAGCAGTCCATGGCTTTTGAACTCTATCGATTCTAGGAACCTCGAGCGGAGGAGTTGCAGTTTCCTGTGCAGCTGTACTCGATGTGATTAGAGCGATACTCGAAATGATCGCCAGAAAGCTGAGGGCACTACTTAGTTGGTTCACGGTTAACTCACCTCCACTCTTTATCTTCGCTCAGTAATTAATTGATAGCTTTTAATACTTCTCTAGTCAGTCCCCATCGATCAAACCCTTGCCGCCCATAATCAAGACCTCTGCGCACAATAACAAGATCGTGAGTCGGAACCACTATTGTGTACTGGCCTCGATTGCCTGAGGTAGAATAGGCATCCTTCGGAACATCCTCTCGATTATCAGGAACAAGCCACCATTGACCACCATATATATTGCCTATCTCAGCGGTTGCAGGAGCGGGAGTTCGTGAAAAGTCAATCCAGTCTTCAGAGATGAGTCTTTCTCCGTTCCAGATCCCACCTTGTAGATATAACAATCCAAAACGTGCCAAGTCTCTTGCATTGGTGTAAACCTGACTACTTAAAACAAAGTCTCCAAATCTATCAGTACTTACCAATGTATTGCGCATTCCAATTCTATCGAGCAAAGCCTTGCGAGGGAATTCTGCATATTCACGCTCACCGCCCAGCGCCAATTTCATGGCATAAACCCCAAGCAAGGTATCGTAATTCTCATAATCCCAATGCGTTCCGGGCTCGCGAATAACCGCACGGCTGCGTGCGCCCTCAACTGAACTTGCTCCTGCCCAGTAGGAGAGGCCTGATCCTGTAGCGTATTCCATGCCACGATTATCTACAGTTTCTAATCCGCTACTCATATTTAGAACATGCCGCAGAGTGATATCATTTCTGGGGTCTGTTTCCGGTGAACGGCTCTCGGGAAGCCAATCGAAGCCGAGAGGCGCATCAAGTTCGAGCCTGCCGTCATCAACCAACATTCCAATGAGGGTCGAAGCAATACTTTTAGCAGTCGACCAAGTCCGAGTGCGGGTAGTCATATCGAACCCTTCAGCATAACGTTCATGCAAAATTTGCCCTTTATAAACTACTAATAGACTTACTGTTTGTTGTTCATCGGACGGGCGCTCAAAAGCCCAATTAGATGCGGCTTGCAAAATCGATTGATCAATATTTGCAGGAAGCGAAGAATCTTCAACCAGATCTCCATCTGGCCAAGGTATTCTAGAGGCATCACCAGGAGGATAAGGAAGCGTTAACTCGGGCAGACGATCAATATCATCTAAATTCTGATCCGGCGGCATAATGACACAACCAATACCCTCCCTAAACGCAGCACGCATAATAGGTACCGCCCCGGGCGCACCTATTTCAACGGCCTGCTTGTCCCAGTCTACGCTATAGTCACCACCAGCAGGGTCGCCAATAGGATCACGAAAGAATTCCAGTTCCCAATCATAAAGTTGTTCAAGGCTCCTCTCTGAAGTAAACAGGCCATTACACATGAATATGGCATGTTGCCCGCGACGCACCATTTCTCGCTGGTGCTGCCAATAGTCATAGGATTCTTCTTGTTGAGCTAAAACCTGCACTGGGAGCAGGATAGCCATTGAAAGGAACGCGATAGCAAGGCGCTTCATGGGAGATTCCTCCAACTGGATAAAAGCACACTGTATTCTATTTTTAGGGGTTTGCGGAAGCATTTTCTGGGTCAGGTACTTGGGACTACCCCCACTATGTCCAGAGGCTTGAGTAGAAAAGCCTAAAATCAGAGCATCAATGCCTGTAAAAGAGGCGGCGTTTACGGTTCAACCGTTCAGCCCATGAATAATCGAAAGACCTTTCGACAAATCAAAAGAGACAAAACCAAATGCCTCCTGTCTAAGCTGAAGGCCTTTGCTTAAGTCCCCTAGCCCCATAACAGCATTGCCTTTGAATGCCGCTACATCTGAATTATTGGGTTCAATTTCTGCTGCGCGATTGTAAGATTCCAGCGCCTTGTCATATTTTTTAAAGTACAGTTGTATATCTCCTAGATTGATATACAGCCTAAATTTAAAATTAGTGTCTTCAGTTGGATTCTCTGGGTGCCAAGGGTCAAGCTCGACAGCTTTGACAAAATCTCCAAGAGCTCCCGAGTAATTGCCTAGCTTTTTTTCGACGATACCCCGATTGCTGTATGCGCGGCTATAACCTCGATCTAATTCGATTGCCCTTGAATAACTTCTCTTAGCTTCTTCAAATCTCTCCATGCTCTCTAAAAGGTTGCCTCGATTATTAAATGCTAGTGAAAAAGATGGGTGCAATTTTATGGCCTGATTATATTTTTCTAAGGCTTCATCATTTTTACCAGTGGCTTTCAGGGAATTTGCGTAATTAAAGTATGCTGCGGGATTATTTGGATCAAGCGCTACTGCTTTCACCAGATGAGTCAGAGCCTGTTCATGTTGATTAAGGTTTTGAAATATTACACCTATATTATTGTGCGCATCGCCGTCTCCAGGGTCTAATTCAACCGCCTTCTTAAATTTTTCGATTGCTTCTTCAAGACGACCGAGAGAATTCAGCAAGAAACCTAAGTTATTGTAAGCAACTGGATAGTCAGGATTTCTTCGAATCGTATTTTCATAGGCCTCCTGCGCCTCTTTCGATTTCCCCTGAGCTTCGAGCACAACACCGAAGATATTTAAAACAACTGCAGAATCTGGGTAAGTTGTAAGCAGATTTCTACAAAGTTTCTCCGTACCAATATAATCTTGAATGTCATAGAGGCCGGAAAGCTCAGTAAGTTCTGAATCCGGCGGATTTCTGGTTTCACTATTTCGCATCGCAAAGAAACGGCAATTGATAAAGAACAAGGAGCATAGAGGCCTTTATGAATATAGTCCAGAGCATCAAAACAGGTAGAATATGTATGCGCACTGAGAAGCCAAGATATTCATGATCATCTCGGTATAACGACCGGCGACCAATCGTCATGAAATGCGTTATTGTTCGCCTAAGGTAAATAGTCACGCTTACGCCCTACAAAGAATCAATGTTCTGATTACCTTTGCAACGCAGGTGA
>JAQWQD010000021.1 GCA_029244985.1 Gammaproteobacteria bacterium
TCAGGAGACTTTAGATCAATACACTTATACAGTGCCTTTGAATTCGATCGCGATAGAATGGGGATTAGCTCTCGCCATTTTCTCTATGTTGATAATCGACTTATCATATTTTGGTTGCAAGAGATTTTATAAGCTAGTCAATCGCAGGAAATCTGGAATGTTTGTTAATTAGATAAGGGTATTGTTTTGAATAAAGGATTTTCATATAAACGTTATTTTCCAATTTTTGTTTGGGCTCCCAACTATACAAATTCAAAATTTTTTGATGACACAATTGCCGCTTTGATTGTAGCGACAATGTTAATCCCGCAAGCCCTCGCCTATGCTTTGTTGGCAGGGCTCCCTGCTGAAACTGGTCTTTATGCAAGTATGGTCGGTTTAACGGTTTATACTCTATTTGGTACCAGTAATACCTTGTCAGTCGCTCCAGTTGCTGTTATTTCACTGATGACCGCTACAGCCTTGGCGAAATTATCTTTGGCTACCCCAGAAGAAACGCTTGCTGCAGCCCTGTTTCTCACCTTTCTGTCTGGTTTATTTTTGTTGTTGCTTGGACTGTTGCGCTTGGGGTTTATGGCGAATTTTTTATCCCACCCGGTAATTAGTGCTTTTGTAACAGCGTCTGCTTTGATTATTGGTCTTAGTCAAATGCAACATGTATTCGGCGTGTCTGCCAATGGCCAGAACTTCTTGGGCTTACTTGGTTCTCTGCTTGATCAATTAGGAAGTATCAATTTCGTCACCTTCTCCATAGGCGCAGGTTCAATCGGGTTCATTATCTTTAGTAAGTCCGTCATTAAAAATTTGTTCTTAAAAATTGGTGCCGATGCTCATATTGCAACTACTCTTTCACGCTCTGGGCCGCTGTTGGTAGCATTGATAACTGGCTTATTAGCTTATATTTTTCGCCTGGACCAGCAAGGTGTGCAGTTGCTGGGTGAAGTGCCGCGAGGATTGCCCGATTTTGGGTTACCTGGTTTCTCGATAGGCTTATTAAATAGCCTTATTGGCTCGGCACTATTAATTTCGATTATTGGTTTTGTTGAATCTATTTCTGTGGCTCAGACCTTGGCGGCTCGGAGAAGGGAAAGAGTCGATCTGAACCAAGAACTAGTTGGGCTGGGAGCTTCTAATCTCGCAACTTCATTCGGTGGCGGATTTCCTGTCAGCGGCGGGTTTTCCCGCTCTGTCGTAAATTTTGAAGCAGGTGCAGCAACTCCCGCAGCTGGTTTGTTTACCGCTATTTTGATTGCGGTGGTAGCTTTGTTTTTCACGCCAGCTTTGTTTTGGCTACCCAGGGTTTCGCTTGCCGCCATAATTATTGTGGCGGTGTACGGCCTAATTGATTTTTCCGTGCTCAGAAAAGCGTGGGTTTATTCCAAAGCAGATTTTGCAGCGGTGTTTATCACGTTAGTGCTAACTTTATTAATTGGTGTTGAAGTTGGGATAGGTTCCGGTGTGCTGGTATCGGTATTGATTCACCTATACAAAACCTCCCAGCCCCATGTGGCTGTGATTGGAAGAGTAATGGGTACTGAGCATTTTCGCAGTGTTGACCGGCACACTGTTGAAACGTTTGAGAATCAACTTTCGATACGCATTGATGAGAGTTTATATTTCGCAAATACCCGTTATCTGGAAGAACTCATCCTTAATTTAATTTCCGATAAACCGAAGCTGGAACATGTAATCCTTATGTGTACTGCGGTAAATAAAATAGATATGAGTGCGCTGGAAACCCTTGAAAAGATCAATGAGACCTTAAGGGAATTGGGAGTTAAGTTGCACCTGTCGGAAGTAAAAGATCCCATTATAGGTAAACTAGCCAAAACAAACTTCTTTAAGGAGCTCACTGGAAATAATTATTTAAGTCAAAACCAGGCAGTTGAGGATCTACGCTAGCTCCTGGTGAGTTGAAGAAGAATTAAATAATGTCCTCCTCCAACTAACTCATGAATGAGTTCAGAATTTAACAATCATTTTTCCGAAGTTGTCGCCGGTGAATAAAGCTAGAAAAGCATCTACAGCGTTATCCAATCCTTCAACAATAGTTTCTTTGGTTTTGATCTTGCCTTCACTGACCCAAGATTCCATGTCTGCCAAAAATTGAGCACGCATGTCATTGTGGTCAAATACAATGAACCCATTGATACGGATTTTCTTCCCAACTATTAACATGAGATTGTTGGGGCCAGGAACAGGTTGGGCATTATTATAAGAACTAATCATTCCGCAGGCGGCGATACGCCCAAAGGGGTTCATGACATTAATAGCCGCTTGTAAATGCTCTCCACCGACATTTTCAAAGTAAACGTCTATACCATCCGGTGCAGCTTCGGCGAGCGCTTTAGTAAGATCTCCGCAGGTTTTGTAGTTAATAACTTCATCTACGCCGCACTCATCCAATAACCATTGAGCTTTCGCATTGCTGCCTACTGAGCCGATTACTCGGCATCCATGCTTTTTGGCAATTTGACAGACATTGGCTCCTACAGCACCAGAAGCTGCAGAGACGAATACTGTTTCTCCTGCTTTGGGCTCACCAAAACGAAACAGACCTACATAGGCTGTCATGCCGGGCATACCTAAAGTACCGAGGTAGAGGGATAATTTATCTTTATTAAAAGGTGTAAATTTACTTATGGTAGAGCCATCGGCAACAAACTTGTCCTGCCATGCGCCGCCGCTTAATACTGTATCGCCTGCTCGCAGACCTTCCGCATTAGATTCGACAACTTCACCTACAGCGCCACCCCACATTGCTTTATTAAGTGCATAGGGCTCAGCATAAACTCCTTCTGCGCGCATACGTCCGCGCATGTAGGGGTCAACAGACATGTAGTGGTTTTTAACCAGCACTTGTCCTTCTCCTGGTGCTGGTAAATCAACTTCTACGATTGCGAAATGTTCCTGGCTCGGTGTGCCCTCAGGGCGACTTAACATGTGAATTTGTTTTGCGGTGTGATTAGTCATGCTGATCTATTGATTCCTTTTGATCCGTTTTTTGATTAAGTAACCTGCTTGATTAGCTAATTTCTGGCTTCGACCTTGGAAAAATACAATGCTCACCAATATAGCTGCGCCCGCAATGTGATAATGAATGGGGAAGGGAGTCCACATCAGTAGCACAGCACACACGACTAACAGGCCAGCTATAAATAGATTAATCTTGGATTCTAAATGCCATTGCAACAGTCCGGCCATGGCATACAAGCCGAGACAGGACCAGAGGAAAACTTCGATTCGCTCCGGCCAGGTCCCTGATATTAGTGGCGAATAAGCAAAAAGCACAGGAACTAGGTATAACCCTTTGGCCACTTTCCAACTGGTTAGCCCTGTCGCGATTGGGCGAGTACCTGCAATGCCAGCAGCGGCAAATGAGGCCAAGCACACTGGTGGAGTTACATTGCTGTCTTGTGACAACCAAAAAATAATTAGATGCGCACTGAGGAGCATGCCGGTGAGCATTTCCGGTTCGATCATTTCCTGGCGAATTAATTGTTTCATTTCCAGGGGCATTTCCTGCAATGCGATAACCGGATCGCCGCCGAACAATCCGAGAGTTGCTGCAACATTGCTAGGCAGGTCGCCGGCCTGCAGGGCTTCGAGTAATTGAGTTTGACTGATTAAATCAAATATCAGTGGTGCGGAAAGTGTGGCTAATACAATGTAGGACGCGGTCACGGGCAATCCCATACCTAGCACTAGAGATGCGAGTGCCACTAGGATCAAAGTAATCAATAAACTCCCCTGGGCCCATTCCACAATCATTAATGAGAAGGCATTGCCTACTCCAGTGGTTGTTACCACATTGATTATGATTCCTACCGCTACGAGCAAAAGTGCAGTGGAAACCATGGTTTTTACTCCATCCACAACAGCATCGAATATGTCCCAAGGCTTCATTGGCTTGGAAGAAATCCAAGATGCACCTATAACACTCAGAATGGCAAAGGCTGCTGATGTTGTGGGTGTTCTGCCAGATACTAGAAAGCCAACCAAAATTGCCATTGGGATGATGAAATGCCAGCCTTCTTTTAAGACGTCAGACATGCTTTCGGAATCTGCCGTGTGAGTGGGGTTTAGACCTAAGCGTTTTGCTTCAATACGAACAAAGTAAGACACGGTTAGAAAATACAACACAGCTGGTAAGGCGGATGCAGCAATGATTGT